>JBALVQ010000082.1:0-15726 GCA_036960915.1 Amphritea sp. | reverse complement strand
CCGGGTCCGGCCCTACAAAGGCTCGGTAAATTGCCATAAAACAATCCCTGTAGGGTGCCACCTGGGGTGCCAGCCAATATCACATCCAGACAGGCCGGCCGGGTCCGGCCCTACTAAGGCTCGGTAAATTGCCATAAAACAATCCCTGTAGGGCGCCACCCGGGGTGCCAGCCAATATCGCATCCAGACAGGCCGGCCGGGTCCGGCCCTACTAAGGCTCAGTTCATTGCCATAAAACAATCCTTGTAGGGCGCCACCCGGGGCGCCAGCCAATATCGCATCCAGACAGGCCGGCCGGGTCCGGCCCTACAAAGGCTCGGTAAATTGCCATAAAAGAATCCCTGTAGGGCGCCACCCGGGGCGCCAGCCAATATCACATCCAGACAGGCCGGCCGGGTCCGGTCCTACTAAGGTTCAGTTAATTGCCATAAAACAATCCCAAGGGCACCACCCGGGGTGCCAGCCAATATCTCATCCAGACAGGCCGGCCGGGTCCGGCCCTACAAAGGTTCAGTCAATTGCCATAAAACAATCCCAGTAGGGCGCCACCTGGGGCGCCAGCCAATATCACATCCAGACAGGCCGGCCGGGTCCGGCCCTACAAAGGCTCAGTCAATTGCCATAAAACAATCCTGTAGGGCGCTACCCGGGGCGCCAGCCAATATCTCATCCAGACAGGCCGGCCGGGTCCGGCCCTACTAAGGCTCGGTAAATTGCCATAAAACAATCCCTGTAGGGCGCCACCAGGGGCGCCAACGGTGATCAGACCCAGATAGCATCCCAGTGGGGATACTGACCTATATCCTCTACCAACTTTGCCCTTAAAGGATTCGCTACAATGTATCGTGCAGTCTCTAATTCACTCTCATTGGGGCGCAAAGCACGATCGTAATATCCACGTTGCCATACAGCATAGTTGCAACCTCTGGCTCGATTAAGCGCTCTGGCGCTGTTAGCTTTAAAGCGACCAACAACCTGACTGAGATTTTCTGTATCGCCAAGCTGTATCAGCCAATGCAAATGATCGGGCATTAAAACCCAGGCCAGTGAGCTGAGGTGGCCATCATTGTGAATTTTGCGCATTTCTCGAATCGTTATTCGAGCCAAAGCTAAATCGAAAAACAGCGGTGACCGTTGGTCAGTGACCGTGGTGATAAAATAGCCATAGCCAGGCAGGGATACCCGGCCCTTGCGAAGCGCATCATAAGACATCCTTGTCTCCTGATTTAATTGGTTAGAGCTAAAGAGTATCAGAGACGAAGTAATTATTTCACGCGGGAGTTCCGTAGGGCGACTTTTTCTTAGGGCTGGGCCCCGCCAAAAGCTGTGCATGTAGACACATAGATGTGGCGCCCTACGGAGCAAAATTATTCTCTTGGGCTGCAATACAAGAGGGTAGGTACATGGAGCGAATGACACCAATCGATTTATTATCGGTACGCTTCATATACATCTGGCCGAATTACACCACCTGCCTGTCCGCTTCGTATCTGTCGGCCCCTCAAGGCACCGCCGTAGACTGTGGTTATCACTGCAGATAAGCGTTACCAACCCTTCGCTCATATTTACCTAGCTTAGAAGTTGGCCACGTTTAGTGCGCGAAAGGGCCGTTATGAGACAAACCGATGAAGAACTATGACAAGCTGTATATTGATGGCCAGTGGGTTGAGTCGACAGGTCAGGAGCAATTCAGTATCTACTGCGCTTCAACCGAAGCGCCGCTAGCATCGATCCCCATGGGCAGCAGCGGTGATGCCGATCGTGCTGTACGGGCGGCCCGTAAAGCGTTTGATGGTTGGGCGGCAACCGCCCCGCAACAACGGGCTGAACTGTTGGTTAAGCTGCATCAGGTGCTGCAGCAACGTAGCGAAGAGTTCGCCCGTACCCTAACCGCTGAAGTCGGCATGCCATTGGCTACTGCCCGTAGTGTTCAGGTAGAGCTACCGCTACAGGTGCTGGCCTTCTATGCAGATTATGCCCGTCGTTATCAATTTAAGGAGCAGCTGGTTGATACAGCAGTCCACCGTGAACCGATCGGTGTTGTCGCCTGTATCACACCATGGAGTTATCCGCTGTTACAGGTGATAGCAAAGGTTGCGCCGGCATTGGCTGCTGGCTGCACTGTGGTACTGAAACCCAGCGAAGAGGCGCCGCAGACCGCTTTTATGCTGGCCAGGATTCTGGATGAGATTGGCCTGCCGGCCGGGGTGTTTAACCTGGTGACTGGTTACGGCTCTGAGGTCGGGGAAACACTGGTGCAGCACTCCGATGTGGATATGGTTGCCTTTACCGGATCAACAGCGGCAGGCAAACGCATCGGTAAAGTTGCCGCCGCGACGGTGAAAAGAGTTGCGCTGGGGCTGGGAGGAAAATCTGCTGCAATCATTCTTGATGATGCCGATCTGCCCTCAGCTGTTGCTGGTGTTTTGAATTCTTGCATGCTCAATTCAGGCCAGACCTGTATCGCTCATACTCGTTTGCTGGTACCGGAATCACTCTACACACAAGTCGCTGAACTCGCGGTAGACACCCTTCAAGAGATGCCCTTAATCGATCCCTTTAGCGATTCCCTAAGCAATAACCAGGGCCTGGGGCCAATTATTTCTGAAATGCAGCGCCAGCGGGTGCGCTTTCTGATTCGAAAAGGAATAGAGGAAGGTGCTGAACTTCTGGCCGGTGGTGTTGAAACACCCGAGGGGTTCAGTAGGGGCTATTACGTGCAGCCGACAATTTTTGGCCGGGTGCAGCCTAACATGAGCATTGCCCACGAGGAGATATTCGGCCCGGTGCTGAGCATTATCTGCTACCAGGATGATGCCGATGCCATCGCCATTGCTAATAACAGTATTTACGGCCTGTCCGGCGCCGTCTGGTCCGCAGACAAAGAACGAGCAACAAGGGTCGCGGCGCAATTGCGTACCGGTCAGGTGCATATAAATGCTGCTGAACTGAACCCACTGGCACCGTTCGGTGGCTATAAACAATCCGGCAACAGGCGAGAGCTAGGCCGCTACGGTTTTGAAGAATATCTCGAGTATAAGGCCGTATTCTACTGATGAAACAACTTCTATTCCAGTGCTGAGGCACTGTTTTAAATCAATCAACGTATTAACTCATGAATTACCTTTTTTAATTAAATCATGGCGACGTATCCAGTTTGTCGCCATTTATTATCGGGAGATCAACATGGAAAATAATGATAATCAGCATGTATCCTTACAAGTACAGCAACTGTTTGACCAGGGTCATCAGGCGGCTAATGCTTATGCAGGTTTTAATAAAAGCCAGGTCGAACGGGTAGTAAAAGCTGTCGCGGAAGCGGCAGCAGAAAAAGCTGAATTTTATGCCGAGTGGGCGGTACGGGAAACTGGTTTCGGTAACGTGGCAGATAAAACAGCAAAAAATATGCTGTGCTCGGCACATCAGCTGGAAGCCAATAACATTGCAGATTATGTTGATGTTCAGGTGGATAAGGCAAATAAACTGGTGCGGGTGCCAAAACCGGCTGGTGTGGTTATTGCCCTGGCGCCGTCTACCAATCCGGTTGCTACTGTGTTCTTCAAGTCGATGATCAGCCTGATGAGCCGCAATGCAGTGATTCTTTGTCCGCATCCGGGGGCAAAAGAGTGCTGTACCCATGCTGCGGAATTCCTCGCCGAAGTGGCGGAAAAGGCCGGTGCTCCGAAGGGCATCATCCAGACCCTGCGCAATCCATCTATTCCATTGGTGAGCGAGTTGATGCAGTCGGAGCGTGCCAGCCTGATTCTCGCAACTGGCGGGCCTGCAATGGTCCGCGCTGCCTACAGCTCTAGCAATCCGGCTATCGGAGTGGGCGCTGGTAACGTGGCTTGCTACGTGCATGAGACAGCTGAACTGCAGAAAGCAGCAGCCCAGATTGTTGTAAGTAAGAGTTTTGATAACAGTGTTCCCTGTACTTGCGAGTCGGTAGTCCTGGCTGATCAATCGATCGCTGACGAACTTAAACAGGCGTTGGTCGGTGCCGGTGCGCATGTGGTGAGTGATGCCGTAGATGAGCAGAAACTCAGGGTGCTGCTGTTCCCTGAGGGTAAACTTAACCCTGCTGTGATTGGTAAAAGTGCGCAGTGGATTGCGGATCAGGCTGGCATAGCCATAGACGCTGAAGCTAAGGTTATCGTGGCCGAGATCAGTGAGGTTGGCCGTCATGAGCCGATGAGTAAAGAAAAGATGTTCCCGGTACTGGGCTTTATTCGGGTGGATGGAGTAGCTGAAGCATCCCGGACAGCTCTTGCGATGCTGGATATGATGGGGGCTGGACACTCAGCGGTTGTACATGCCAACGATCCAAATGCTGTAGTTGGCTACGGTGCTGGCCTGCCGGTATGTCGGGTCACTGTAAATGCCCCGGGCGTGCTCGGTAACAGCGGCATGGTAAACGGCTTGAATGCCAGTCCGGTGATCGGAACCGGTTTCTTTGGCCGCAGTTCTGTTTCGGAGAATATCGCGCCTAAGCATCTGATTCAGTGGACCCAGTTAGCTTATCCGAGTGACCCTACTGAAGTAATGGGTGAAATAGATAAAGCAGTAGCCGTGCTTTAGCCCTGTAGTATCCGAACCCGGGAGGCTCTACTGAAAAGCAGAGCCTCTTTTAGGTCCAGAGATGGCTGCTCTCTAACAAGAACTGGGCTGCAAGGAGCCATGGATGGCGGTGCAGCATTTCTCGCGAAGAGGCTGCTGCCTTTGTTGAGCATAACCTGTCGTAAAAACCTGTTTGAGAGTTAAAGAGTTAAAGAGTTAAAGAGTTAAAGAGTTAAAGAGTTAAAGAGTTAAAGAGTAGAGAGTTAAGAGTTAAGAGTTGAGTGTTGAAGCGGGGCCGTACTTCGCACTTCTCTAGTAACATGAATCCCTGACTATTTATCGGAATATTCTCTTTCTTGGTTGTTACTGGATCTTCAGGCCTAAGGGGTTAGTTACCCTTAGGCCTTTTTTTTATCTGTTGAAGAGCATTCTTTTACAGAGCTTCTGCCAGCTCAAATAAAACAGGTAATGTCCTTAACTATCAATTATTTGACTCCTTTGGTGGTCGCCAGTGGTGTTCGAATACCTTCAAAATAGTCTGCTTGCCTGGGTTTAGTCTTTCTACGAGTTTGTTTTAAGGGGGATTGACGTGAGGATTCAGTCATCAGAGCTCAGAGCGGACAGCGGCTGTTGTCGAACTAGTTGCTGTCTTGTCGGTAAACCATTCGTACAATAAATATAAAACAGGACTTTCGTATGTTGAGTGTATTGCTGTCACCGGCCATTGGCCTGATGAACAGATTGAATTACCTCTATAAATTCACTTTAATCAATGTGCTGTTCCTTGTTCCGCTTCTTGGGCTGGCTTATATGCAGCTGGATGAACTGGCCGTTGAGCAGCGTAATACCCAGGTGGAACTGAAGGGAATGAATATGCTCAGGGAAACCTTGGTGCTGACCGAGATCGCTTCTGAAATGCGTGATCTACTCATCGTTCAGGGCAGCAGTCTGACACTGGAAACAGCGATAAATAAACGTCAGGCTGCGTATCTTCATCAGATTGGTATTGTACAAACAGCCCTTGCCACACTTGAGAATACAGAAAAACTGGAACAGTCCATTACCCGCTTACAGCAAATGAATGAACGTGAATGGGGAGCTGGTACCCTCGATATTGCAAGTCTGTTTGTTAAGCACAACCAGCTGGTATTGGAAAGCTGGATACTGGTGCATAGCTTGAGTTACCACACAGGGCTTTATCAGGATAAGGACGCCCACAATTTTCTATTGATGAAATTGGTGCTGGATGCGATGGAACCACTGCTGGAACATCAGGGAGAACTGCGCAGCTTTTCAACGGTGGTTGTGAAAGCAGGGGCAATCAACTCAAGTATGATGGAAGTCTTGAACAGATTACTTGATGACCTTATCAGCGATCAGAAGCGATTGGATACTAACCTACGGCCAATCATTGCTGCAGAGGCGGTGTATGGTACCGAACTGATGTCCAGCGTTGATGGTGTCGTTAGTTCGTTGAAACAGTCCACAGATCACTTTGACAATGATCTGCTGATGGAAGAACAACTAGATCATGACTGGCAGCAATATTACAAGCGGGAATCGGATACCAGAGAGGCGATTTACAGTTTCGTGAATAATGCATTAGTGTTTGTTGATCAGCGCTTGCAGCAACGTGAAAGTGAGCAAAATAGTCGCTTTTATGCGCTGCTACTGGGTATCCTGGCAGTATTTTTGGTGACTAACTATCTGATGCTGGGATTCAATTTTTCGGTACGGCGCAGTATCCAGGCAATTCTGAACTCTGCTGAACGGGTTGCTCAGGGGGACCTGACTACCCAGGTTACGATTACTAATGCCGATGAACTGGGGCAGTTAGCGAAAGAGTTCAACCGCATGACCCAACGGGTACGTGATCTGCTCGCACAGGTTACGACGACAGTGCAGTCAGTGGCGTCGCAGGCTGGCGTTGTTGATGGCATTGCTCAACAGAGCAGTGAAGCGATTGAGATGCAACGTCAGGAAACGGAACAGGTGGCTAGCGCTATCAACCAGATGGTGAGTAGCGTTCAGGAGGTAGCGAATAAGACACTCACCGCATCACAGGAATCTACTGAGGTTGATAAAAAAGCCGGGCAGGGGCAGCTGCTGGTGAAAACCACTCTGGCTGATATTGATCAGCTTTCTAAAGATATTGATCATTCCATGGAGGTGATCCACCGCCTGGTGAAAGATAGCGATGGCATCACTCAGGTGCTGGATGTGATAAAAGGTGTCGCCGAACAGACTAACCTGCTGGCACTGAATGCGGCAATTGAAGCCGCACGCGCAGGTGAACAAGGGCGCGGTTTTGCAGTAGTGGCAGATGAAGTGCGAACCCTGGCGCAACGGACTCAACAATCCACGGCAGAAATAGAACAGCTGATAATTCGCCTGCAGGCTGGCGTCAGTGACGCAGTCAAAGCCATGCAGATCAGTCACGACAAGGTAGAGCAGACCGTTTCCAATTCTTCAGAAGTCGGCCGTACACTGGAGCATATATCGGAAGCTATTACATCTATTGTGGATTCTAACGCTCAGATTGCCTCAGCTGGAGAGGAGCAAACAATGGTGTCCAATGAGATTGAACGCAATGTCCAATCGATAAGTCTGGTGGGAACCCAAACGGCCGCTGGTGCTCAGGATACCGTTGCTGCCTGCCATCAGATGGCAGATCAGATTGAACAGCTTAAAGGTATGGTTGCAACCTTTAAGCTATGATTGGCTAATCGAAAGCCCCCTTTTCTACAATGAAAGAGGGGCATTATCTTCATTCATCATTTTTCATCCCTTGAGCTAGCCAACTCTACCCAATACACAAAGCGTTTCACGGGGCATGCAATACCCAATGGCCAAAACACTTCGTGGGCCACGCTGAGCATTTCATGGGCCACTCTGAACGTTACTCAGGGTAGGTATCACTCAGGGCTTGTCCTTATCTCCAAGAATAAAGAAATGGCATGGATTGATTCCTTCATGTCCGTTAAAGATATGCATGGAATTATTCATTGGGCAGATTTTCAAGATTTTGAATATATATGTCTGAATATGTTAATTATTGAGCTCCTTCGGATATTGTTTATCGATGCTGCCAAAGAGAAGATAAGGTCTATCAAAGATTTCTCTATATCGCTATAGCAGTAAAGGGGTACAGGTCCGATCAACATTAAGCGCTAACAACAGGCTATAGATTGCAAGTCTTTTCATTACGTAACGCTACGTTCTTGGAATATTTATAAACCGCAATCCCTTCTGTTAAACAAAGCCAGTTATTGTTCGGAACACTATTTCTCCTTACCTCTATTTACAGTTTTATTACACGTATGCACTGATAGGATATCTATGCTTTTTGGGGTCAGATAAGCCCCGTTTTATACAGAGCATGCGGTCTATATAAGGAACGTCACATGTACAACGGTCAAGCAGTAAGCCTTAATACTCTGGATTCTGGACTGGTAGAACTTACACTGGATCTGAAGGACTCTTCTGTAAACAAGCTGAACGTTCTTACTCTGAACGAGTTGGCTGAGGCCGTTGAGTTGTTACAAAAAAGAGCTACGGAAATAAACGGATTGCTCATTAGCAGTGCCAAGCCTACCTTCGTCGTTGGCGCGGATATTACTGAATTTACTGATAATTTCTCACTTACCGATGCCGAACTGAAAGACTGGATCAATAAAACCCATGCGCTTTTCTGTGCACTTGAAAACCTCCCTTATCCAACCGTGGCGGCTATTAACGGTATGGCACTGGGAGGCGGCTTCGAGCTATCCCTGGCGGCAGATTTCCGTGTATTGGCAGACAATGCCCGAGTTGGCCTGCCAGAAGTCAATCTGGGTATCTTACCGGGATGGGGCGGAACTGTACGCCTTAGCCGACTGATTGGTGTTGAAAAGTCTCTGCAGTGGATGCTGGGAGGAAAACCGCAGAACGCGACTAAGGCTTTGGATCAGGGTGCAGTTGATCGCGTTGTAACTGCTGATACCTTGCGGGAAGATGCCCTAAAAATGCTTGGCGAAGCGGTTGCTTGCGAGGTGTGTTATACCCGTAACAGTGCACGTAAGCAGCAGCCTCTGGATGATAACAGTAACATTCGCAGCGAGCTGTCAGATATACGTAATAACTATGCCAATAAGCTGGATCCGAATTATCCTGCAGCCGGAGTGATTCTGGACACTGTTATCAATTCCTCCACATTATCGTTGGAAGACGCACTGCAAGCAGAAGCTGATAGTTTCGTGAAATTGGCCAAAGGTGATGTAGCCAGTAGCCTGATCGGCCTGTTTTTGAACGATCTGTTGTTGAAGAGCAAAGCTAAAGCCTGGGCTAAGCAGGCGCAACCGGTTAAGCAGAGTGCTGTACTGGGTGCCGGTATTATGGGTGGCGGTGTAGCTTATCAGTCGGCCTCTACAGGTACGCCGATCATCATGAAGGATATACGTGATGAAGCGCTGGAACTGGGCAGCAAAACCGCGGGTAAACTGCTGGATAAACAGATTGAAAAGGGACGTCTGGACGAAGCGGGTAAAGATCGTGTTCTGGGTGCTATAACTCCGACGCTGGATTACGATGCTTTCGGTGATGTAAATCTGGTAGTTGAGGCGGTAGTAGAGAATCCTGCCGTGAAGGCCGCTGTGCTGGCGGATGTTGAGAGCAATGTAACAGAAGACACAGTGCTGGCATCAAATACTTCAACTATATCGATCGACCTGCTGGCTGAAAGCGTCAAGCGTCCGGAACAGTTCTGTGGCATGCACTTCTTTAACCCGGTACACCTGATGCCCCTGGTTGAAGTAATCCGTGGTCGCCAGAGTAGCAATGAAACCATCGCAAAAACGGTTGGCTATGCAGCGGCAATGGGCAAAACCCCGATTGTGGTTAATGACTGCCCAGGTTTTTTGGTTAATCGTATCCTGTTTCCATACTTCAATGGCTTTAACCGTCTGCTGAAAGATGGCGTTGATTTTCGGCGTATCGATCAGGTGATGGAAAAGTTTGGCTGGCCGATGGGACCTGCCTACCTGGCTGACGTGGTGGGCATAGATACCATGGTGCATGCCGATAAGGTTATGCAGGAAGGCTTTCCTGAACGTATGGGCCATGATGGCGAAACCATCGTTGAAGCGTTGCTGGCAAAGCAGTGCCTGGGTCAGAAAAACGCTAAGGGGTTCTATGAATACGGTGTCGATGAAAGTGGTCGTCGCTTTAAAGAGCCTGCCGCGCTTGCTGTTGAATTAATTGCTGAGCGAACTAGCGGCCGCGTTGAGGTGAGCGATCAGGAGATTATCGATCGCATGATGATTCCAATGTGCCTGGAAGCCGTACGTTGCCTGGAGGATGGCGTTGTTGAAACGCCTGCTGAAGTGGATATGGGCTTGATTCTTGGCCTTGGCTTCCCGCGCTTCCGTGGCGGTGTATTGCGTTACATCGATACCCTCGGTCTGGATACTTTCGCGGAAAAGGCTGCAGCTAACAGCAATCAAGGTGGGCTGTATCAGCTGACAGATGGCTTTAAGGCACGTCAGGCCGAGAAGCGTACTTATTACTAAGTAAATAACAGGTGCAAATAACAGGTTTAAACAACAGGGTTTGTACCTGTTTATTGCTGCCGCATTTGTTCTATTGGTTACCGGTTGGTAAGGCCTCTTCCACTAGGGGCCTTTGTATATACGACTAAAACAGGACCGGTTTTAGTTCCAAAGTACCATTCAGGACTTTGTGTTTCGTTTCTATTATGGAAGGTAATCAAAGGACTGGAGAAAACTACAAAAGAGGAGTTAAGCGCGTGACACATCCGTCTTATACATTCCAGCCAATCAATGAATATCAACCCAAGCGTTTAGCACAGGAAAATGCTGAATTTTCAGGAACCGGCGGCATAAGCCAGGAAAACGCACACTTTAGCTTTAGCCCCGCGTTCATGGACCAGGCAAGTGGTAGCATTGAGATCTCCCGCCTGGGAAACGGCAATCCCGCACCTTTTCATTCACTGGATGGCCTACCTGAAAGCTGGATTGTAGAAAGAAACATTGCTGGTCGTGTTGTTGAGATTAAAAGCTCTGTGATCTCCGGCTTTGTAAGACTTGGCCAGTTTTTTACCCGAGAAGAAGCGGCTACATTTGCCGAAGAATGCTTGTCATGAAACGCTTTGAATCCGTAATGCATCTGTTTATTGAACGTCTATTTCAGCTTGCCATATTTAGATAGCTGAACCTAATCCCCATAGCTTTACCCCCTACCATCTGACATTTTATCCGCCTGTACGCATGTGACAGGGTTGCTCTCCAGTTAACGTCTCGATGAGTTGCGTAAATGCTCATATATACTGTGAGTACGCGCGGCTCACATATCTAAATGATCAGAAGGGGTGATAGCTGTCATGAAAACGCTAGACTCAACTGAAGTGATCGATTCCCTAGGGATGCCTTACCTACACGACCTGTCGACGTTAGGTGCCCTATCAGATGAGGTAGTTATTGATCTTCTCCAGAATGGACATGTCAGGCAAGTAGAGAAAGGCGAAGTCCTTTGCCAGTACGGTATGGAAGTCACCGGTTTTTCAGTCGTGCTGAAGGGCGATATTGCTTTCTATAAGCATTGCGAGGGAAAGGATGTGCTGACTCGGCATTTTACCAAGGGTGAGCAGATAGGCTTTGACGTGATGCTTGCTATGAAACCCTATTCAGGCACTGAAGTAGCACATGAGCAAAGCCTTGTATTACAGATCAGCTCGGGGCAGTTTTTCGATCTGCATGTCGATTATCCCGCTGATTTCGGACTCTTCATGATTAACCTGGGACGTGAACTTTCACGTGAAATATCGATCCTGGAAGATGTTATCGGGAAGAGCTCCGGGTGGATTATTGATGAGTGAAAACCTATTTTTTACCTATAACCTTCGCAACCTGTATTTTTGTATAGATTGCTGTTTTTCATACTGAAAATCGTATTAGATTGAACTCTGAGTGACTTTTTTGCTTTAAACAACAGAGCTATACGGTATCTGACCATACTTAAACGCACAATTTTAATGCGATCTAACTTGAATAAAGTGAATATCCAAGCTGTACTTAACAGGAAAACCACATCAGACGGGGTGCCAAGATAAGGACTCATCAAAGCACCTGCGGTTAGCGAAACACCCGTTCTGCACCACTATCTCATTTTCTCTGAGTACCGCGTGCATTAGCACGGGGGGAGCTACCACTTCGAAGCCGGATTGCACTCGAGAGTAGGTGGAAATAGTCATGAAACAAAAACACTTTTTATCTGTCATTTTGTCCTTATTGGTTGTGATACTGCCTTTCACTGCCTCGGCAACGGTACCCGTTACGACGCACCAAGTACCGTCTGATTCTCAACAAGAAAGCATACAGCTGGAAGAGATATACAGTAAGGGAATAACCTTTGCGGCCATGATGGATGCCGTTCGCTTTTATGAAGAGATGGACCTATCAGGGCAATGGGAAATGATTCCTGAAGGCCCATTGCTGCGTTTAAATGATAGCCATTGGCAGGTACCTGTATTACGCAGACAGCTCCTGTTGCACGGCGATCTTGAGCTGGTTACTGCTGACACGGAGATGCCTGAGTTGTTTGATGTAATGCTTCATCAAGCACTATCAAGATTTCAAGAACGCCACGGTACCAAGATAGACGGCATACTGGGGCCTGAAAGCCGCCGATTACTGAATATTACACCCAGACACCGAGCTGATCTTCTTATGTTGAATTTGGATCGCCAAGAGGATTTTTTAACGCATTCAGGGCAACGCTATATTCAGGTTAATATTCCTGAATATAAACTACGTTTGTATGATCAGGGCGAAGTTCTGCTGGATATGAAGACAATTATCGGGCGTAAAACCCGCCAGACGCCGGTGTTTAATACGACCGTCAAAACCCTGGTAATCAATCCGTCCTGGAATGTTCCCAAGAGCATTGCTTTCAAGGATATCCTGCCACTCTGGCGGAAAGATAAATCATATCTGAGCAGACGTAACTTAATAGTCTTATCTGGCTGGAGTGACGTAAGAGTGGTTGTTCCTACCGATCAGGTAGATCCTGAAGAGATGTATCAAGGCGCTAAGTATTATCGATTGTGGGAGCCGCCAGGAATAAAAAATGCCCTCGGGCGAATTAAGTTTATCTCGCGTAGCCAATATGCCATTTACCTTCACGATACACCGACCCGCCACTTGTTCAATCAACCCAAACGGGCCTTTAGTTCGGGCTGCATTCGCCTGGAAAAAGCCCGGGATCTGGCCGATGCGCTGCTGATGCTTGCCAGCAAGCCAGAATCCCCAGATCTGGATCCGCTGTTTGATACTGATAAAACTCACAAGGTTTCGCTTGCTGAGCCGGTGCCACTGTATGTAACGTACTGGACTGCCTGGGTTGATGAAAATGGGGTTTTAAATTTCCGTGATGATCTCTATCGGCATGACAGGGTTGAGCTTGCACAAAGAAAACGTGAGCAGAAGCAAGTGAATATTCTTCAATGACATAACTGATTGTTTTCTGTGCAGATGAGTTCAAATTAGGGCATAATCTCAGGCTTTAATTTGAACTCACATGTAGTAGATAAGTAACAATGTCGATCCAGTTTCCCCATACCCGAAGAGCGTTTTTACGTAAGATGACTGGCCTGACAGCCGGATTAGCCGTTTCCTCTAGCGCGTTAGGCAATATTAAAACGCAGCAGGAAAAGACACTGGCATTTCATAACCTGCACACCGGTGAGTCTCTAAAAACCACCTTTTTTGCCGGGCAAAAATACCTGCCCGAAGGCCTGCAAGACATCAACTACCTGATGCGTGATCATCGCAACAATCAGGTACTTGATATGGATCCCAAGCTACTGTCATTGCTGCATGATCTGAAAGGCGTGCTCGGGGCCTCAAAACCGTTCCATATCATCTCCGCCTATCGCTCACCTGAAACTAATGCCATGTTGAGTCAGCGCAGCAGCAAAGTCGCCAAGAAGAGCCTGCATATGCAAGGTAAGGCGATCGATATTCGAATCCCTGGCGTTGAGGTCAAGCACCTGCAACGGGCAGCACTCACATTGCAGGGCGGCGGTGTCGGTCTGTATACCCGCAGTGACTTCGTTCACCTTGATGTTGGCCGCGTGCGCCAGTGGGGTAGCTAACGCTGAGGGCTGCACTAAAGCGTTACATTTAACTCTACTTATCAGTTGTCAGCCGACCTGTCAGGTCGCCTGATGGCTGAGCCTTCCCATAAAAACTACTCTATTTCTCAAACTAGCCTGGCTTCATAAATCCATAAGGGGCTGGCCTAATCAATAATTTCCCTATTGCTCATTTATCATCTTTTTCTATTTCCTTATTATCATTCTGATTTGCATAATGCAGAGTCTGCTTTTAGTGAACCGGATCAGTGCTATTTAATAGCAGCCTGATGTAATGCCCGTCGTATTGACCGAAATAGGAGAACCAGGTGTCCCTTATAGATATTCGTGAAGCCACCGTCGATGATTCGGCGCTTATTCTTAAGTTCGTTACAGAGCTTGCTGCCTATGAAAAGGCAGAGCATCAAGTAGTTGCTACTAAAGCCGATATCGAAAAGAGCTTATTCGGCGCTAATTCAACCACCCAGGCGGTTATTTGTAACGTCGATAATGTACCTGTTGGATATGCCGTCTACTTTTTTAATTACTCGACCTGGCTGGGTAAGCATGGCCTGTATCTGGAGGACTTGTATGTTTCTCCTGATTACAGAAGTGTCGGAGCAGGCAAGGCCCTGCTGAAACATCTGGCGAAAATAGCCTATGCAAGGCAGTGCGGTCGTTTTGAATGGAGTGTGCTTGACTGGAACGAACCTGCGATACAGTTTTACCAATCTATCGGTGCAAAACCACAGGCTGAGTGGGTGGGATACCGTTTAGCAGGCAAAGCCCTGGAAGAATTTGCCAACAGTTAAAACATCAGATAAACACAGGCTGTAAACCACCGCTACGCATGCCTGTTTGATTTGCAACCCTATCAGCAAGAAGGAGATTAGATGTCTTACGATAAAGCCTAAATAAAGCATCTCCAATTAATGAAACTCAAAAATTGAGAATCTTTGGCAAAAAGTGTTACATCGAGCAGTGATTCACTGAAGTTTGGCAATATAACTGCTGTAGCACTTTATATGTGACGAGGGCTATGCTGGTCTAAACTTCCTTTCAGATGTATCATTTTTCAGCCAATCGATTGCAGTAATGCAAGCCGATGCCGGATTGTTTTTCAGGCCTGTAACAGGAGTAATACGTGAGAAAAATACATTCCTTATTACTCATCGTTCTGATCGTTCTATCGGGCTGTGCAACCCAGGGTGTCAGCCCGCCTGATTCGAGTTCGCTGCTGGCTGAATCTACCCGATTCTCTGGTTACATGAACAGCCGAAATTACATCCAGGTAGCTGTGATGACGCACCCGACCATTATCGAAGGCGTGGGGGGGATTTCAGTGATGGCGCAGGCCGTAGAGCGGATGCTATCGCCGCGTACATTGGGGGGCATACTGACAAGCTTCGAGTTCAAATCGCCGGATTTGATTGTATCGATCAATGATGCTCTGGTTGCTATCGTGCCTTATGAATCAGCCTTATACCGAAACGGTAAACTGTATATCCTCGAGTCTTTTTATATTGCCTGGTCTCCGGATAAAGGTGAGAGTTGGTTCTTTGCCGACGGGGTTGGTGCATACCGCCCGGGAGCGCTGGAATACCTGTTTCCCGGTTATGCCGGTGAGCTGACTATCCCCGAAAAGAAACAACCGTACGAAAGCACTTAATGGAGCAGGAAATTAGGTCTAGCAAACGGCTGCAATATCGTTTTACCTGTTTGTTTTATTAAAAGCTTCGTTCTACATGATCAATAAAAAGGGCTAATGTATAAGCCTTACAAACAGCTATCCCTCTACACCACTCCCTTATCCTCTCCTCTAAATGTGATTTCTACTGCTACCCTAATATTAATACAAACGCTACCTGATGCTATAAACGGGGCGTGCCGATTAGGTGACAGTCAGTAAAAAACTGGATTCACTTAATAATGCTTGTTTTTAATTTGGAGAATAAAAAAATGGTATCGGTACAAAGAAATAAAGGACTGGGTAGGCTCTGTTCAGCTTAAAAGTTGTTACACCCAGTGTCCGGCAATTCGCT
>JBALVQ010000081.1:0-27903 GCA_036960915.1 Amphritea sp. | reverse complement strand
GCCACTAGCCACTAGCCACTAGCCACTAGCCACTAGCCACTAGCCACTAGCCACTTATAAGCCGCGTAGCGATAAGCGTTCTAGCTATTTAACCACCACGTCCTGAATAACAATGGCTTCCTTTGGTACATCACGGTAAGGCCCCTGAACCCCTGTGCTGACTTTGCCTATCTGTTCAACGATCTCGATACCAGAGACTACCTTACCAAAGACTGCGTAACCCGCCTTGCGTCCCTGAACATTCAGAAAGTCGTTATTTTTCAAGTTAATAAAAAACTGTGATGTCGCACTGTCCGGATCATTGGTACGCGCCATCGCAATCGTTCCTTTGTCATTTGAGATGCCGTTCATCGATTCATTCATGATCGGTGGGAAAGCCTCTTTACGTTCCATTTCGGTGGTAAAGCCGCCAGCCTGAATCATAAAGTTATCAATTACGCGGTGGAAAATAGTACCTTTGTAGAACCCTTTATTTATATACATCAGGAAGTTCTCAACCGATTGCGGCGCCTGTTCAGCGAACAGTTCCAGCTCGATTACGCCGGCGGAAGTTGTCATCACGACCACAGGATTATTTTCATCGGCCTGGACTGTGTTTAGCAGTGTACAGAGTGTTAGCAAGGCTGTAATTGCCAGTTTCTTCAATATCATTATTTACCTCATATAGTTATAGATAGTAGTTGTATAAGTCGTTATTTATAGGTTGAAAACTTGTTTAAGCAGGTCGGTTGTACGGGCTGCAGGGTTTTCCCTAATCAGTTTCTCTTCTGCCGCCAGCATGGTGAAGAGGCCATCCAAGGCCCCTTGAGTGACATAGTTCTCCAGATCGAAATCCTGTGCCATATCACCCACCATAGGCACTTTCTCCGCTTCCTGAGTCAGCTCACCGTAGTAACGGGTAACACCCACCTGATTCATCGAGTTTTTAACCGATGGCAGGAAAAGCTCTGTCAATTGGTCGGAGGTTTTCTCACGGAAGTATTCGGTGGCCGCATTATCCGGACCATTGAGAACTTGTTGGGCGTCCTCAATACTCATATCTTTGATGGCATTAACGATAATTTCCGTCGCCTGAGGTGCTGCCTGTTCAGCGGCCCGGTTCATGCTGAGTTCAAACTGGTCTACCTGATCACCCAGGCCAAACTGGCGTAACACACTGCTGACTTGCTCTAGCTGATTGGGCAACGGGATGCGGATCTGCTGGTTATTGAAGTAGCCATCCGGTTTGCTGACTTCTTCGATAGCGCGACGACTGCCTACATCCAGCGCTTCTTTGAGACCAGAAACAAGGGTGTTGTAGTCGAGCGGAGCGGCACTGTTGGTTGTGCTATCTGACTGTGAATCTGGCTGCGAGCTTTGCTCTTGCAGAATCTCTTTGCCTGTTTCTTCCAGATCTTTAATAAAATCACCAAAACCCGCATATACGGGAGCTGAGATAACGGCACAAACTAATAAGGCACTACTTAATTTTTTCATAACTGTATCTCGATCTGTTTCAGCTCAGGGTAATCGGTTTATTATTGACTATCTGCCAGGGAGCTTTAATGTCAGGCAGGCAAAACCGATCAGACCAAGGACTTCTGGTTAGGTCCGCTGGCAACTGTTATCAGCACCAAGCCTGGCAGGTTACAGACCATATCTGATTCGCTGCTTCCTAGAATAGCAAAGATAAAACCAAAGCAGAGAAAAATCAGGCCAACTCTACCAACTGAATTCTCAAGACAAAAATTCCTAACAGCATCATTTCCTTGCGAACTATCCCAATTGTCACACCGGCTGAGCCTAAGGAGCCTGCGTATAAGTCCAATGTGTTCTCTGCGGGCTATAGAACGGTCATATGCACGAAAGACAGTGCAGTGAAATGTCTAGACCTTTTCAAACTGTCTGACAAAGCAAATGGCCGTTCTAGAGCCCGCCCTTCGGGGCTTTCAGAGAGACCGAATCTCGGCGTTAACGATTTTCGACGTACAACCAGTATGCCTGTAATCGTTGTCTTGATCTCCGCTCTCCCTGAAAGACAGAGGCGCAAGGGACTTGTTCGAAGGTTCCCTAAGTGTCTACTGCACTATCCTTGCATTCCTTGGCATTAGTCAAATTAGTGTGAAGATTGTAACCTGCAAGAGCTGAATATAACTTTACCAATATTTACCTCTCTCATGCTTAATAGATTAAATAAAATTGGAATTACTATTTTCAGACTTAGCGCCGGTAATATGTATATGATTCTGTAAGGCTTAGAGCGCTTCGTTATCCTGTAACAGTTGGTAGATATGCTGGGCTAATTTCTGATAGCCCGGCTGATTAAAATGAATGGCGTCGGATTTATACGCGGGAGTGCGCAACAGCTTGGCGATTATTTCGTCGGCGAAAACAACGTCATAGGTTTCTGCCAGTTCTGTATAGAATGGTGCGCTATCGGAGAAGAGCTTTTTCTCCGGAACACCGATCAATACCACATCGATATCTCTGGAATGAGCCAGACGGATCATCTCCGAGATATTCTGCCGAGTTGTTGTCAGATTGCCATTGCGCAGGATGTCATTACCGCCCTCAAGCAGGATTATAATATCCGGTGTTGACTGCTCGAGTAGCCCTTTAAAGCGAGGCAGGCCTGCGGAAGTCATCTCTCCGGATATGCCTGCATTAATCACTTGTCTGCCGGTTAGTTCGGCTAATATAGCAGGGTAACTGTTGTTGGGAGATGTGCCCACGCCCACCGTCAGGCTATCGCCAAAGGCAAGAATTGTTCCATTTTCAGACAACGGGCTAAGTTTTGGTTCGCTACATCCGGCCAGCAACAGTGTTGCACTATAGGCCAGAATTAATAACAGTTTTTGCACAACAGAAGCCCGTATTATTCCCTTAAAAAGCTATTATCCGGACACTGCGGGATAATGGCAACTGACTGTTTTACTTGAGTGATTCAACGTTACGTTGTTCTTGTAACCAGGCGGTTATGCCGCCTTCAAGATGATAGACCTGTCCCATCGATACCTTGTCAGCAAGAAACTGACCCACTCTGCCGGTGCGGTTACCCGAGCGGCAAACCAGCACAAATGGCTGGTCATCACTGCTTACCCATTGGCGAAAGTCTGTTAACCATTGCTGTGAATCATAGTTACCCTGTTGGTCAAAAAACATCAGCGTCCGGCTACCGGGGATGATGCCAGTCTGCTGCCATTCATCCGGTCTGCGAATATCAATAACCGTTACGCCTTGATCTATCATCGCCTGCAAATCGGTGGAATTTACACCTTTAAGCTCTGCGTAGGATGTGTTGCTCAACGTCATCAGGCTGAGAAGGGCAGCGAGTATGTAAATTCGGCACCGGTTAATCACACTGAAATCCTTTAGTGGTTTTGTGTTGCTTCTTATGACTGAGTTGTTTTCCAATGGTTCAGAGTATATTTGCTGCCCAACATACAAAAGCAGACACTGCCGATCACCATTAAAAGACTAACCCAGCTTATATCGTCGCCGCTGCTGGAAGCGAGCAGGGAAAAAAGGCTGGTTGATAAACCGACCAGGGCTGGTGTAAGCAGGTTGTTGTTGTTACTGAGCAGTGCTGTAACGGCACCGCCAATTAGCATGGTTAGGCTGTATACCAGCAGCGCGGTAATAAACCACAGTTCCGACTGGTAGGTAGAAAAGAATCCGTCCTTATCGGCAATACTTATATAGGTTGCAACCAGCACATATGCCAGTTGCATCGTTAGTCCAACGATGACGACGGTAATGCAGCCGATGATGAAGGCTTTAAGGTCAAACATGTAAGTGTTACCCGGTAGATTGGAAATATCTTATTAGGGCATTCCAGCGGTGCCGATAACACGATATTCATCAATTTCTGAGGGCCGGGTTAAGCCTATATCTACGATGTCCGGGAAGTGCTTTGTGCGCTGCTGTCTTCGTCTACCTGCTGTGGTATTCCGGGCATTAGGGGGAAGGCGCTGCTCTTCCCTGGGGTACAGTAATCAACGCCTTGTGATGCTGGGCTTTTTAAGCTCAGCGCTGCTTGTTCCAATCGATACATTCAGTCAGTGTCACACCCTGGCCGCCGAAGATATCCAGAGCGCTGCCGATGGTCAGGTCCACCTTGCCTTTGGATAGACTGTTAACCAGTTTCAGGTCCTGAAGCGAGCGGGCTCCGCCAGCATAAGTAATTGGAATCGGGCAGGTTTCACCCAGTAGCTTAACCAGATCCTCATCGATACCGCCCTGTAAGCCTTCGACATCGGCGGCATGAATCAGAAACTCGGCACAGTGCTGGCTGAGCTCTTGCAGTGTCCGGGCATTCACAGCGGTCTCGGTTACTGTCTGCCAGCGGTCGGTAGCGATATGCCAGCCATTCTCTGTACGACGACAGCTCAAATCCAGAATCAGCCGTTCTGCACCGGTTTCCTGCTTAATCTGCTCGAGTTTTTCCCAGCTGAACTGGCCACCGTCAAACAGGTAAGAGGTAACGATAACATGGGATGCGCCAGCCTGAAGAAACTCGGCTGCATTCGTGTTGTTCACCCCTCCACCAAACTGCAGGCCTTGCGGCCAGGCAGACAGGGCTTTGAGCGCCTGTTCCTTATTGCCGGGACCTAATGCGATTACATGGCCACCGGTCAGGTTATGCTGGCGATACAGCCTGGCATAGTATTCTGCGTCATAGGGGCTGACGTAGTTGGTGTCAGCGCCCTGGTCATTCAGGCTGCCGCCTACGATCTGTTTTACCTGACCCTGGTGCAGGTCGATACAGGGGCGAAACTGAGTCAATGGATAGCTCCGTAGTAACTGGATATTCAGGCCGGCTATTGTAGCAGAATAGCCTAGGAATTTATCGCAACTAAATCGTCTATGAGGCGATGAACAAGGAGAGTTACCAGTCTCTGAGCCAAAGTTTTGTGCCGAGTGAAAATGTAAGCTGCGGGTATTAATTTCAGAGGCAAATACTTTTATTAATTCAGTGCGCCTGACCTGTGAAGGCTGTCATAGCAGCAATCCTCAAATAATCTAAACATCACTCTCGCCAACCGGGATAATTTAGAGCAGATGCGGCATAATGGTTCCTCTTTGGGAACCTGTGGTATGTATCGCAGTCTAGAGACATTCCGTTTGCTCCAGCGGTAATCATGGTTGATTTTGAATAAAGAAATGATGTTGAACAAATTAAATACCTTATTCGCCGGAGCTAAAGCGCTCTTTTCTCATCTGCCGCCGTTACAGCGCGGAGTGCTGGTCGCTGCCTCTTTATTGATTCTCCTGGCGTTGCTTGAATCTGATGAAAGTTCAGCGATTTCGACTCCTATGCAACTTTCATCAGGACCTCAGTCTTCAGAACCACAGTCTTTAAAACCACAGTCTTTAGAACACGGGTCTGCAGAACAGTCATCTACAGTACTGCTACCGCTTGAAAAAAAGGCTACCAGCGAGCAGTCAGTCAGTCAGGAAACTGCTGAGACAGAGGCGCCAACAGGTCTGCCCGAGCCCGAACCGGAAAGTCAGCTGACCTACGTAGTACAGCAGGGGGATACCCTCAGCACGATTTTTGATTTTCTGCGTATTTCTCAACCCACCCTGTATAAGCTGATGGAGGCCGACCTCAACGTTCTAGCCCTGGATACTATTCAGCCGGGTCATGAGCTGGGATTCAGTTTTGATGACGAGCAAAAACTTAAGCAATTTATCTTCAAGTCAGGCCTGACTTACAAGGTTCTCTTTGAGCGCAGTGATAATAAAGGCTTTGAATTCAAGGAACTTATCGAGAAGGGAGAGCTTCGTAGCGAAGTTTTCAGTGGCACGGTGAAGGGAACGCTGCATCAGTCGATGCAGAGCGCCGGAACAACCCTGGCAGAAGCCTACAGTGTTACAGGTCTGCTTAAAGAGCGAATTAATTTCCGTAAACACTTGCGCGCCGGAGATCAGTTTCAAGTGGTGCTGACCCGCCAGTACGTTGATGGTCAGTATACCGGTAGCAGTAAAGTAGAAGGTTTCGTTTATGCGGGCCAGGTGCGTGATGTATCGGCCTTTTTGTTCGGCGAGAACTATTTTGATGCCAAGGGTGAAAGTCTGGAAAAAGCCTTTCAACGCATCCCTCTAAAAAAACGTTACCGTATATCGTCTCACTTTAATCCGAAACGCAAGCATCCGATAACCGGATTAATACGGCCGCATAATGGCACCGACTTTCCCCTGCGGATTGGAACCCCGGTGCTGGCTGCAGGAGATGGTGTGGTTTCCCGGGTGGTCCGTCATCGTTATGCCGGCCTCTATATTGAGATCAAGCACGGCCAGAAATATAAGACCCGCTATCTGCACCTGAGTAAGGCCTATATACGCAAGGGACAAAAGGTGTCCCGCGGTCAGAAGATTGCAGCATCCGGCAACAGCGGGCGCTCTACAGGTGCCCATCTGCATTATGAGCTGCATGCTAATAATAGGCCAGTGAATGCGATGAAGGCGCCGATCCCGGTTGTGCAGACGATTGCTCGCTCCAAGCGCAATGCTTTTAAACAGCGGGTGGCTGCATTGAAAACCCAGATGACCGAGCAATTGGCTTTGGCTGAAAAACAAGCGGCAGAGTCATGATTACAATCATTCGAGCTACGAATTTCAGGCAGTTAAAAGGCGCTACCGGTTTACCGATAGCGCCTTTTTAAACTTAGGGTGCCTCCGATGAGCGCTCTCGATCATTGGCGACAATGTCTTAAGGGGGAATAGCGTCTTAAGGGGGAATAGCCATAAAAAGCAAGGCCGTTCCCCAGCAATGCAGGAACGGCCCACGTCAGATTCTATAGTGGTAACGGACACCACCTCGATACTGTTGAGCACTTAACCGTTTTCCAACCCAACAGCACTGGCGCTGGATACCTGAAACATTTTTTTAACCTTGAATCCAGGCTCACCCACCGATTTAGTTTCACCGATGGCCATGCTTACCAGATGGCTGGAACTATCAACCATTCAGCTTCAGTCTACGCATACCTACCCCCCAAACAAAGGGACAACTATGGGTGCTGGCATTAGTAATTATAGACGATTTTCCATTAAACGAAGCTATTTTGATTGTTTTTTGAACAGCTGTTGGTTTGGATGTTACTTGCTGTAATCATTCCCTTTCTAATTTTAAGACCTGCACTGTTTAATTGTAGCGAGCTTAATCAATATGCTGCTTATGGCATCCCCAACAGCACGTATCATTGTAGTTTACAGCTGGAGTGTCCTATCAAAACGGGGGGCTCTGGAACTCTTGCGTGACAGTGATTTAGAGCTCTTTATTAGGAAAAATATGTTGTAAGTGATTACTTCGGTCAGAGCCTTGAATATTCGTATTCTGATCCGCAATAAAAATAAAATCCACAGCGTGAAGTATAGTTATTAAGATGTTCATTAAAAAAATATAAAAGTCTCATGGAAAATCATTGATATATATAAGCTATTGTTTTTAAAGAATTGTTTTAAGGATGATGTTTACGTGAACGATTTGTGTCACCACCTGTATTGATGGGCGCTGGAGAGATCTGCCCCAGTACTATTAACAGAGTTATCCACAGAATCTGTGAGTAATATAATTGCTGGTTTTCAGCCTAAAACTACTTGCCATATGTGCATAGTGATGGCAGCAATTGAAAGCGTATTTAACGCTTTTTCAAGGGGGTACAGAAGAGCTGGATAAGTAGACGTAATTTCCTGATTTACTGGCATGGTGTAGATTTTTGAAAAGTGGGATCACTCAGGGGTATTGTTTTCTTCAGGCTTTAGCTCCGCACTGGCAGCAATGCTTCTTAAAGAGCGACTCATATTACGGGTCAGGTTAAGCAACAGGATAGAGAAAGCCTGAGCTTCCAGCTCATAAAGTGATGAGAAGAGTTCAGAGGAAATTTTAAGCACAATCGCGCCCTCTTTATCCGCGACCGCATCCCCAACCCGAGGCTGAAGAGCAAGCATCGATGCGAAACCGGTACTTTCTCCTGCTTTGTGGGTTAACAAGTACTTCTTCCCGGAAAACTCACCTTGATAAAGTCGTATCTGACCTTTGAGTATGATGAAAAAGCAATCGGGGCTTTCGCCATACTTAAACAGCTTTTCCCATGCGTCCAATTTTAACAACTCACCATCTGCTAGCAGATCTACCACAAAGTAATCCGGCAATGCCCCAAATGTAGGTAGATTCTTGAGCCCTGAAAGCTCAAGATAATTACTTAATACAGCATAATTCAAACGTTTCATAAGCCTTCAACATGCAATGTTGCCTCCTCTACCTAAAGAGTAGTCCTACCACATGAATCCACCCTGAAACAGCAAACATTTACTATAGGAGCTGTTGTGTTTATTGCTGCTTCCCCCAAAATGGTTACTTGCTGCTAGAAACGGTAAATTAAATGCGACATGATGAATCAGCTTGGGAATTTGTCGAGTTAGATCTGGCCCCGGGATCGCGCTATTGGCTCTGGCTGAACAGAGAGGTTGCGGTGTCCATATCATAGATCTATAGCGCCGGTGGCATAGCTATTCAGGCCTGCTGTATGGGTGAGTCGGCAGTACATTACACATGTCTAGGAAGTTGTATGGAATCTTTATCTCTTGCAGATCTGAATATTTTTCTGGTTGAACCATCGGAAATGCAGCGCAAACTGATAGTCAATGAATTGAAAAGAGAAGGCATCGAAACGATTGATTCCTGTGGCTGCAAAGAAGATGCAGTCACTATGATTCGTACGCTACGGCCTGATCTGGTGATTTCTTCAATGTATTTTGAAGATGGTACCGGTCTGGATTTGCTTAGACTAATCAGGAATGATGCGGAGCTGGATGAATTACCCTTTATGCTGATCTCCAGTGAAACCAAGCGCCATGCCCTTGAAGAGTTTAAGCAGTCGGGGGTAGTGGCTATTTTGCCAAAACCTTTTACCCGTGCACATTTAGGGCAGGCGATTAAGGCTACCCTGGATCTGTTATCCCAGCAGACTCTTGAGTTGGAGTATTACGATCTGGAATCCTTAAGGGTTTTGGTCGTCGATGACAGCAGTATGGCTCGCAAGGTGATTATCCGTGTACTGACAAACCTGGGTATTGTAAATGTTACCCAGGCTATCGATGGTTCTGATGCTATTAAATTATTACAGGATGCTACGTTTGATCTGATTGTGACCGATTACAATATGCCGGAAGTGAATGGACTTGAGTTGACCGAGCATGTTCGCCAATCTCCGAACCATAGTCATGTGCCGGTGTTGATGGTTACCTCTGAAGCCAGCGATGCGCATCTTGAGAACGTTGCCCAGGCCGGTGTAAATGCGATATTAGACAAGCCATTCCAGCCGGAAAATATTCAACGCTTACTGACGTCTATGCTTGGTTAGAGAGGATTCTCATCGGGGATTTCTTGGCGAGTTGACCTTTAGGTTAGTGATTTTCGACGTCCAACCAGTACGTCTGTAATTGGCATGCCCTCGGGGTGCATTACCTTAATCTCAGCGAACTCTGATAAGTCAGTACCCGAAGTGTATGCTAAGGAACCTACGAACAAGTCCCTTGGGCCTCTTAGGCCTTCAGTGATGTGTTTTTGAGCTAACAAATCACTGACTTTTTCTTCAACCAACTTCAAATCTTTTATAAAAAAAATACTCATACTTTGATTCTTACACTCAGCTGGTATCAAAGTCCACGGAGCCGCCTAACACCCTGTTTATGAGCCCACCGGATTTGTAACAATTATTATCTCTGAAACCAGAGATGTTCCACCGCATATCTGCGCACTTGTTGTTTAGAGAGCGAGCCTTTGCGACCTGGTCGCAGGTGAGCTGTGCCCAAATTTCAGTATGAGGGTAGTTTTCATGCCTGAATCATCGATTAAGTGCACATGCTGGCGATAAATTGACATTAGTACCGCGTGGATTTTGGGGCAAGGGTCTTTATTCTTCCTATACTAACAAGGATTGGTTCCAAAAATAGCGTAATCACAGGGGTGGAAAATGGCCTACAGACAAATACTTTGTGCATTGATCATATGCACCGGGATGCTGGGGCTGAGCGCATGTTCATCGACCCCTGAGCGCACCCCTTTACCCCCTGAACTGATCAACGTTGCGGAAATTCATGATATACCCGAAGCGCGGTTTTGGAGTGATGAATGGCCCAAATTCTCTACGGATATTTTTAAGACTTATACAAAAGCCGACTTCATAGAGCATTTTTCGGCGATCTATGGCAAACCTCATAATTACCTGGCGATCTCAGGTGGAGGCGCAAAAGGGGCGTTCGGTGCAGGATTGCTTGCAGGATGGGCAGAAACGGGAACGCGCCCCGAGTTTACCATGGTTACCGGGGTTAGTACCGGTGCATTGACGCACCATTTGCCTTCCTTGGCAGCGACTATGATGATGAGCTCAAGCTGGTTTATACAACGACCAGTACAGACGACATCGTGACAACGCGAGGTATCTTTGCGATCTTTGGTGATGCCATGGAGGGTACCGCACCGCTACGCACACTGATAGAAAAATACTACACTGCGGATATAATCAACGCCATTGCAAAGGAGCAAAAACGCGGACGGCGGCTGTTTATCGGAACCATGAACATGGATGCGGGGCGCGGCGTGATTTGGAATATAGGTGCAATAGCGGCCAGCAATCACCCGGGCAGGGTAAAACTGATTCACGATATTCTGCAGGCATCATCCGCAATCCCGGTAGCGTTTCCACCGGTCATAATTCCGGTTGAGGTAAACGGGCAGACCTACGATGAGATGCATGTCGATGGCGGTACTGCAAGCCAGGTGTTTGTATACCCGGCCGCGGTCGATTGGCGAGCCATCATCAAAAACTCGATGCGCAGGGAAATCCCAATGTCTATGTGATCAGAAATGCATTCCTGGAACCGGATTTTAATGGTGTTACCCGCAACCTGCTGCCCATTGCATCGCGCTCAATAGAGTCGTTGATTCGCACGCAGGGCGTTGGTGATCTATACCAGATCTACACATTGTGCCAACGAGACGGCAACGTTTTTAATCTGGCCTACATCCCGGCCGATTTTGATCTTGAACCCACTGAGGGCTTTGATCCGGTATATATGACGGCGCTATATGAGCTTGGCTTGAAGATGGCGAAAGCCGGTTATCAGTGGAGCAATACACCACCAGGTCTGGAACTAAAAAAGTAAGCACAAAATCATGAACAACCGCCAGGCATGGTGAATTCAAATTATTGTGGAAACTACAGCAGGCTGGTCACAATCAAAAACCAGTATGATCACGGAACCGCAAGTGGCGGCTGTCAGACATTGTTTTACCCGGTGCTACGACAACCGAAAGCAGTACAGATTTTCGCGGAATAAAGGCTGCAAGGGGAGCCAAAAGTTCAGTCCCTGATTGCCGTGGTTAAGTTGACAATACCTTTATTAAGCATGCAATTTCATTATCACATGCTGATAACCAGCACCCTGTAGGCCCTTCTATACGACTCATTCAGGTGCACAACCCATAAACAAAAAACGGGCCGATCGGCCCGTTTGTTTTTCTAGTTAGTCACAAACTTAAATTACAGTCACAAGTTTCATGATTAACCTCACAGAACTTACTCTTCGCTGTAACTCTCAATCGACGGGCAGGAACAGAATAAATTACGGTCTCCATACACATTGTCGATCCGGTTTACCGTTGGCCAGAACTTGTCGGTTCGCAGGCTACTCAGCGGGAAAGAACCCAGCGTTGCCGAATAAGGGCGATCCCAGCTTTCATCCAGAAGGTCTTCCAGGGTATGCGGTGCACCTGTTAACGGATTCTGTTCTGCATCGAGTTTGCCCGTTTCAACATCGGCAATTTCCTTGCGGATAGCTACCATCGCATCAATAAACCGATCGATTTCAGCTTTGGATTCGGATTCGGTTGGCTCGATCATCAGGGTGCCGGCTACCGGGAAGGACATGGTCGGTGCGTGGAAGCCATAGTCCATCAGGCGCTTGGCGACGTCTTCTTCAGAGATGCCGGAGCTCTCTTTCAGTGGGCGCAGATCGATGATGCATTCGTGGGCAACACGCTCATTACGGCCGGTGTACAGCACCGGATAATGCTCACCCAGTTTCTTGGACAGGTAATTGGCATTAAGGATCGCGACCTCGGTTGCCTTGCGCAGGCCCGGCTGCCCCATCAGGGCGATATACACCCAGGTGATTGGCAGGATGCTGGCGCTGCCCCAAGGTGCTGCAGATACCGCACCGTTGTCGGCTTTAGGTCCTTCTATCTTCTGCACCGGGTGGTTGGCAACAAACGGTGCCAGGTGAGCTTTTATACCGATCGGGCCCATGCCTGGACCACCACCGCCGTGCGGAATACAGAATGTCTTGTGCAGGTTGAGGTGGGAGACGTCAGCGCCGATCTCGCCCGGCTGGCTGATCGCTACCTGGGCATTCATGTTGGCACCGTCCATGTATACCTGACCACCGTGCTGGTGGATGATCTTGCAGATCTCACGGATGCTTTCTTCGTAGACACCGTGGGTGGATGGATAGGTGATCATCAGGCAAGACAGGCTTTCGGCGTGTTGTGCTGCCTTGGCGCGCATATCGTCCATATCGACGTTACCGGCGCTGTCGCAGGCAACAATGACTACCTTCATATCGGCCAGTGCCGCCGATGCCGGATTAGTGCCGTGTGCAGAGCTTGGAATCAGGCAGATATTACGGTGATAATCATTATTAGCCTGATGGTATTTACGAATTGCCAGTAAACCGGCGTATTCACCCTGCGCACCGGAGTTAGGCTGCATGCAGATGGCATCGAAACCGGTAATCGCTTTGAGCATCTCTTCCAGTTCATTGATCATTGCGGTGTAGCCGGCCGCCTGATCAATTGGAGCGAAGGGGTGCATGTTGCCGAACTCGGGCCAGCTGACCGGAATCATCTCGGCAGTCGCATTCAGTTTCATGGTGCAGGAGCCCAATGCGATCATCGCATGGGTCAGAGAGATGTCCTTGTTTTCCAAGCGCTTGAGGTAGCGCAACATCTCGGTTTCGCTGTGATGGGTGTTAAATACTGGATGGCTGAGGATTGCAGAGGTACGTAGCAATGCTGGCGGAATCGAGTCACTGCTGTTAGCAACCAGTTGTGCATCGATGCGATCGATATCCAGAGCGTGGTCGGCCCCTAGAGTTGCCTGCCACAGGTCGAGAACTTCCTGACGGCCGGTTTTCTCATCGCAGCTGATGCCGAGTTGATCGGTGCCGACTTTGCGCAGGTTGATACCCAGTTTAAGGGCTGCCTCGTAAGCGCCATCACGCTTCTCACCCAGATTCAGGGTGATAGTATCGAACCAGGTGTTGTTGACCAGGCTGATACCTTTTTTAGTCAGCCCCGTGGCCAGAATATCAGTCATACGGTGAATTCGATTGGCTATCGTCTTCAGGCCATCAGGGCCGTGATAGGTGGCATAGAAGCCGGCCATATTGGCGAGCAGCACCTGCGCAGTACAGATGTTGGAGGTCGCTTTCTCGCGGCGGATATGTTGCTCGCGGGTCTGCATTGCCATGCGTAGCGCCTGATTGCCACGGCTGTCGACTGAGACGCCGATAATGCGGCCCGGGACGGAGCGCTTGTATGCATCGCGGGTCGCGAAGTAGGCGGCGTGTGGACCACCGAAGCCCATCGGTACGCCGAAGCGCTGGGTTGAGCCGAAGACGACATCGGCCCCCATCTCACCGGGGGACTTGAGTATCACCAGGCTCATAATGTCGGCCGCGGCACAGAACAGGGCTTTCTTAGCGTGGGTTTTTTCGATCAGTACCGACAGGTGTTTAACATGGCCGTAAGTACCCGGATATTGTGCGACTACACCGAATGGTTCGTGCTGTTCAATCAACTCATCCAGGTTACCGACAATGACGTCATACCCCAATGGCTCGGCGCGGGTTTCGATGACGCTGATACTTTGCGGGTGCAGGTTTTCATCCACCAGGAAGGTGTTCGCCTTGCGGGCCTTGGACATACGCTTACACAACGTCATCGCTTCGGCAGCTGCGGTGGCTTCATCCAGCAGTGAGGCGTTCGCCAAATCCAGGCCGGTCAGGTCCAGTACCATCTGTTGATAGTTAAGCAGGGCTTCCAGACGACCCTGGGCTACTTCTGGCTGGTAGGGCGTATAAGCGGTATACCAGCCGGGATTTTCCAGTACGTTACGCAGAATGACGTTGGGTACGATGGTGTCGTTGTAACCCATGCCGATCATGGAGCGATTGACGACGTTCCTGGCAGCCATCTGCTTGAGTGTTGTTAGCACTTCTTCTTCGGTACGGCTGCCTGGCAGGTTGATTGGATCCTTCAGCTGAATACTTTCTGGTACGGTCTGCTGGATGAGTTGATCCAGTGTGTCTACCCCCAACTCGGCCAGCATTTCATGCTGCTCTACGGCATTGGGGCCGATATGACGCGCTATAAATGCGTCCTTATGTTCCAGTTGATCCAGTGACTGGCGAGAGTCTGCGCTCATGTTGTGTGTGCCCTGCGAAGATCGATAAAAAGTGGTCGCATATAATACAGTCTTTTGTTTATCGATGTATTAGGAAAATGGTCGATATTCCCGTATATGAAACGCAGACTCTTATAGTGAGCGCTGGGTCATTCAGACACCTGGGGCTGCGGTGTGTTACCTCATTTCCTGAATATTCCTTTAGTGCGGCATTTAGTGCGACATTTAGTGCGATATGGTGTCGCATTCTAAAATCAGACTTTACTTATCTAATGGGTTCAGCTTTGTTTATAGCTGTTACCAGGGGTGGTAAAGCATTGGTCTGTGTCAGATCGCGAGTTAACAAGCAGTTCCCAAAGAGGCTTGTTTTCGTTGTAAGTGATGGACAGGTATAAATTCAAACCTAATGAAACGGTTTCTGATCTACTGGATATTGAGCCTAATGGATCTCCACAGCCGAGCCAGTGATGGCTCGGTTTTTTTATGTTCAGGATGAACGGTATGTCGCGGTGACATCGACTCCATGGATGGAGGAGTTAGGGCGACGCAGGATGCCAAAGCCGAGGATGTCAAAGAGCGATGATGTTCAGGATGAACGGTCAGGCTTTTGTGCTCCTGCAAAGCCTAAATACCTACATCCCTGTAGGCAATGTCGCGGTGACATCGACTCCATGGATGGAGGAGTTAGGGCGACGCAGGATGCCAAAGCCGAGGATGTCAAAGAGCGACGATGTTCAGGGTGCCTAATAGCTGTAGGAAGCGGACAATGAGCCGTAGCTGTGGCTACTGGATTGGGTGTCAAATTCCTTGGTACGGAAAACCCGGGCATAGGAGAGTTTCCAGCCTTGGACCAGCATGCTGGCGCCGATTGCGATGTCGCCAACCAGAGGCTTTTTGTCGACGGAATGGCTGTCGGTGAAGGTGTTGCCGTCGAGGAATATATCCCGCAGTACCCAGCGACCATCGAGAGAAATAAAACCGTGCAGGCCGAGGTTTTCGTCCAGGCTGTAGCCGCTTCCGCTGGTGCGCCGATCCTTTTTACCCGGCGCACTATTGTCGCCCCCAGGGCGCAGGGCCGAGGTGCCGAAGTCATCGGGCAAATGCCAGCCAATCCGGAATTCGGCTCCGCCATTCAGATAAGTGGCCACATTACCCAGGCTGGCGCCGCCGTGATAGATAATGTCGTACTGCAGGCCGCCGGCGATGTTCTGTACCGGTTGACGGTACTTACGCTCATACACCAGTTGCAGGCCAAGCTCGTTGCTGAGCTGATTATCCCAACCTTTGAATGTCTCTAAACCGCGCAGGTCGTGGATAAAATCCTGGGCTTCCTGGGCCTGTGAGGCCGGACCGATCATACCGATATTGATGATTGCAGAATCCATCTTCTGGCGAGCTTTGAGGTGGTAGCCCGCGCCCAGGTAAAGCCAGCCAGCGTAGGGTCGGTCATCAGGATCGACGGTAACACGATCGATATCCTCAGGGGTATACATCTGTTGCCCAACGGTGATAACCAGGTTACGTGAAATCTCGGATTCGGCGGGTGGCTGGCCTTCTTCAAACAGTCCCAGGGGGGCCGTTACAAAGCGATTATAGCGGCGCACCCAGCCTGGCAGTTGTTCGTCATTCAGATAGTCACTGATATCAGGTGAAACCCAGGATACCCGCACGCCATTGGTGTACTGCTGATCGGTTTCAGCAAACAGGTCGTTCTCCAGGTAGAAGGAGAGGGTGCCTGGATTGTCATTGGACTGATCATCAACAGCATAGACTGCCTGACTGATAGTTAACGCAGCAGTCATTAGAGCAAGTGTTTTTATCATCAGAACAGATTACGTCTTTGTTTCTTGGTCACCAGTTTCCAGACGACAATAAATAACACCATAAATGTGGCCAGCGAGATATGGGCGAAGCTTAGACCGGAAAAATTCCATTGCAGATCCGGGCAGTTACTGGCGTTGCCTAATGTTGTAACCAGGGCGTCCTGAAATGGCAGACTGTCGAACAGTGCCACCGGGTCCTGTTTACAAGATGCCTGTAAATCATTTTTGGTAGCATTTGTCAGGTTTAGTATTACTGTCGCTATGCCGGTAATGATCAGGCTAAAATTGAGCACAGAGAACAGGCGTTGCAAGAGAGTGCTTGAGTTAAATAGGAAACCGAGCATAAACAGGCCAGCCATTACCAATAGAATCAGCCGAACCAGTGTGCACAGTGCACAGTTATCCAATGAGATGACAGGTTCAATATAGAGGTTGGCGAACGCGAGTATTGCCGCGCAGATAAAGAAACCCAGTGCGTTGTTGGTTCGGTAAGATGGTCGACCAGTGATTCCAAAGGTGCTCAATTTGATACCCTACAGCTGATTATTTTTATTATCGAATCCCTGATTTTCCCAAGTGGCGCAGCCATATTAATCGCAAACACCTGTTTGCGAAAGGCATGTTAAGACGTCAGAATTTACTTAGCGTTGGTTTATTTCAGAATCCATTGACCGTTACTGTTCTGAATATATTGACCTGATGTAGCACGTTGTTGCAAGCGCTCTCCAATACGGATTTCGATTACGTTGATATCAACGCCGGCTTTGCGAGCCTTTTCAGCATAAGCCGCGCGTCGCTTGCTGTTTATATCGCGGACTAAAGCTTTAACTTCGCCACTGGCGTTGCTGTTAACCAGGCCTAGATAGCCGTTTAACTGCTCGCCCACAATTCTCTGGGTCTTGGCATCACTGAGGCTGATTGCCCACGCTGTGGTTGCATTGAAAGCCAATAAAAAGGCAAGCAGCGTCAAAGTTTTTTTGATCATTGTTATCATGTTTCTATCCTAAAATAGGTCGCTGTTTTCTTCAAAGAGATCATCAATCTCTTTATCTACTTTCACCAGAATCTCATGCTTAATTTTTATGTTGAGGTTGATGGTGATGGGCTCATTAGGAACCGCCACCTGCACTGTCGGGGAGCAGGCTGAGAGCATTAGTATTAACCCACACAATGATAGTGTTTGTATGGTCTTGGGTAAGTGCATTAGGTGTTCTCCATCAAAAAGCACAATTAAGAAACATCTGTTTATAAAGCAGCACGTTAACGGTAGCGTTTCTCTATGGTGCGCGTCAATTCATCGGTAAATTGTAAGCTTTTTATCAGCTGGGGAATGTTCTCCTCAATATTGATTGATAGGTCGATTGGCTGAGCATTGTTCCAGTCCGGGTTATAACCTTTAAAACGGGTTTGGAAATTGGCGGTACCATCGGCGCTATAGTCCAGTTTTATGCCCAGGCTGCTGTATTGCATGTTGCGCAGTGCATCCAACGCGATATTCAGTGAAGGGTTGATTTTCGCCAGCGCCAGGAATTCTTCTGGTGGGTTAAACTTGATCCAGCCTCCTTGAGGTGTGCTGTTAATCTGGCCATCTGTCACTGTTAGCTGGTTTGCTGCAAACTTAAGCGGCATCTGGCCATTCATAGTGCCTTTACCCGTGAGGCCTGGCTGTTGCTCCAGCGCGATTATTTCGGCGAGTTCGATGTTAGTCAGGGCAATGGCAGTATCCAGTCGTGGTGCCGTAGGATCAAAACTAACCGGCAGGGTGTTGATAGTGCCACCCAAAAACTTGGCCGTGCTGCTATCCAGCTGCAGTGATGTTTGTTTGTGGCGGTTTTGCTTAAAACGATAACTGCTGCTAAATGCTTCTATCGGTATCCCTATATCGATGAAACCGATGCTGAGCTTGCCGCTATCAGTCAATGTGCCGCGGTGTGTACGTAGAGTTTCGGAGCTCCAGGCAGCATCAAAGGCACGCGTTTGGTCGTAGCTACCATCCAGTGCTTTAACTTCCTGAAGCAGTCGCAGGGCTGGGCCGTACTTATTCAAGTCCAGCCAGCCGCGGTGTTTTAATTCACCGGCGGTGATGACCAGCTCCGGTGGCAGATCAGGAATGTATTGACTGAGAACTTTTTCAATGCCTGCCAAGGGCAGTGTTTGCATCTTCCATTGTGCGGTGGTTACCAGATCGCTTTTGTTATTGCTGCGGCTGTTACTGCCGGTAGCTTCTGGAAAATGTGTGCGGCTACTGCCTTTGATTGTCAGCTGACCTTTGCTTAACCGCTGATCGAGTAATTGCAAAGTAAAGCTATTCTCCAGTTGCTGGGAGGTAAGGTTAAACTGGCTGCTGATGGCCAGGGAGGGAACTTTCTGACCCGGGGTGGTGGTTTGTATTTCAGCTATTTTCACCGTGCCACTGGCCGTCTGTTGCGTAACATCCAGCTCTTGCAGGGAGAGGATTGCCGGCTGGTAAGTAATTTCCAGAGGGTACTCTGGTGTGTTCAGCTTGATCGGCGATCCGGAAATTGTCAGATTGAACTCGGGAAAATTGATCGCGGGTATTTGCTTATTAGCGAGTTGTTTTAGCAGCGGTGCCAGTTCGGTTGATAGGCTTGTCGGTGCCAGTTTTATATTGAGGTGCTTAATTTTGAGTTGGCTGTTAGTCTTGTTGCCAGTATTCACTCCTTGTATATCACTCTCTGCTGTTAGCAGTTCAACCTTCAGCAGGCCGTCGTTTTGCTTCAGCCTGGCGTTGATATTGAGTGCCACCCTCTCAATTTCCGAGACCGGTTGCGCAATGCTTAGATTGGCATTGAGCTGCTGTTCGCTGACTAATGCCTGGTACAGATCAGTTGGCTTAAGCGTATCGGCTACGGGGATTTCGCTGTTGCCGGTTATCCATAATTGTCCCTGCATTGCTGGCAGCACAATGCTGCTATTCAATAAATCCTGCATTACGGGTGTCTGCAACAGTTCACTCAGTGCCGCCAGGTTCAGCTGATGTTCTGCCTGTATATTCAGGCGCTGCTGAGAGCTTGTCTGGCTTGTTTCAGAGGGGAGCGTTTCAGAGGGGAGAGTTTTAGGCTGAAGAGTCTTAGATTGAAGAGTTATCTTGGATTGAAGTAAGGGCTGAGTTTTATCACCAATGTTTATCGCTAGCTGGTTAGTGTTGTGGATCTCGAATTGAAGAGAAGGAAGTTTACTGTTGCCATAGCTGATTTCACTATTGACTGCGAGGCTGACATCGCTCAGCTCTGCATCACCGGTAATCTGTATGCTTGGCTGATTGTCCTGGTTGATCGTAATCCGAAGCGCGTTTACCGCAATGCTGTCGACGGGCGATTGCCTGAAAAACTCTTCGGGCAACAGTGCCGGGATTGTAAAGGTTTCTGCGGAGGACTCTTGCGAGGCTTTGCTGGTGCGAATGTTTGCCGTCAGGTTTTCCACTGTGATGCTTTGCAGTCGGCTACGCAAAAGCAAGTCCGCAGCGGCATAGCGGATGGTGATATTTTCAGTACTGAAAGTAATTCGCTGGTCACCAGTGGTGTGAAGAAATTCGGCGGCAGGAATAAACAGGGAGTTCCAGCTCGGATATTGGATGTCGATCTGCCGGGTGGTTATGCCCTGTTCGGCGAGCAAGCTACGGGTGAGAGCCTGGGCTACTGATGGCAATATCAAATAGAGTATGACGATCAATAGAAGAGGTATTATCAGTAGCCATTTGCGCATCGCGAATACCTCCTCTAATTTTTATCCCATTAATGCAGCCGCTAACCCGGCTAATCCAGCTCCAGCTCGTAGAGCCGGTCTACAGCGTCTTTGAGATGGAAGATAATACGGGTGTAACGATCCGAATCTGATTCGATATCAAGATCACTTAACCGGTCGGCGGTCTCTTCCAATGATTCACCAATACCGTTAATACCATTATCAAGCAATAGCCAGATAATCAGTCCATTAATCTCATTAACGCTCTGAACGCAATCCAGATCTCCAATATAGCTGTCGCGGATTAACTGTAGCTGACTATATAGCGGCTCAGTTTCAGTGGTGTTGGCGTAGAGTGAAAGCAGCTCGGCAGCACAACTGATGCTGATATCCGTATCGGCTAAGTGTGCTGCCGCAAGATCCTCCTGCGATTCAATATTCAACGGCAGGTCAGTTGCATCGGCATGCTTAGTTGAGGCTGCCAGGCCATTACGAATGATAAAGTGCATAGCTTGTTCCTGCGCTGTTACCGGATCTTGCGAACCACATTCAGACCATCCCTTACGGTCAGGAAAACATTTTCTACATCAGGATCGTTGGCAATCAAGCGGTTAGTTTCAACTAAGATGTCATCGATATCTGATTCCGGCTGCACGACTTTACCCGACCAGAGGACATTATCCAGAACGATCAGGCCGCCTACGCGAGTCATCTCTTTGACTCGATTATAGTAATTCAGATAGTTACGCTTATCGGCGTCGATAAAGGAGAAGTCCAGCTCCAGATCCATGTTTTCAATGGTTTCCAGGGCGCGGCCGAAAATAACTTCAATCTTATGGCCGTGTTCGCTACGGTCAAAAAAGGTTTGCGCAAAGTCGATCGCACGGGGATTGGTTTCGCAGCATATCAGGCGACCATCATCCGGCATCCCTTCGGCGATAGACAGTGCCGAGTAGCCGGTAAACATGCCGATTTCCAGGGCAGTTTTAGGCTGGTGTATAGCGCAAAGCATCTTTAAAGTTCTGCCAACCAGGCGGCCGGACAACTTCTGTGGCCAACCCATGTTCTCGTTGGTTTTATCGATTAGCTCTTGCAGCAGCTCCGGCTCTTTGCCAGTATGGATAAAGGCGTAATCTTCAATCGCTTCATCGACCAGGTACTGGGTCATTGTTTCTCTCTCTACATCACTTTACTCGCCCAGAACACTAGCGGATTAGATCCATTTGGTTCGAGGCGAAATTAGCTGTGAATAATATCACTTTCCGCACTGTTGAAGATAATCGCTTTTTTAGCGGCAGGGGCATTAAAGCAGCTCATTTCAGGAGGTGTCAGTGAAAAGCTTCTTTTGAGGCTCCCCAGTGGCGACCTCATGCGCAATCCGTCCTATCGCGAACCAGCTATGGGCAAAGTTTATTTGGGTATGTAATAAAGATGTGTAATAAGGATCTCTCCATAAGTAATATTTTTTATTGCAAACATGCCATGTCAACATAGGTTGGCGGCATAAAATCACTTACAATTCAGGCTTTGTATCACCAGCAGCCCATGCTGCCAATAATCAGGAGTGCCTGTGGATCCGTTATTCATATTTCTCTTTACCGGTTTTGTCTCTATGTCAGCAGCGTTGAGTGCCGGCCAGTTGAATAAGCTGGCTGAAGAGGATAAACCCAAGTTTGTACAGACCCGCAACGGACAGATTACGGTTGTCATGGCTGGTAATGTCGCTGCGCTGACACTGATCGGTGCGTTGGCCTATGGTTTTCGTCTGCTTGAGTGGTGGATTCCCTTGAGCAGTATTTTTATTTCTTTCCCGGCAATTTCTGTAGGAATTACACAGCGCTTGTTTGGTAATCTTATCAACCTGTTCCTGATGTTACCGCTGACTCTGGTTTCTGCGGGTATGTTGTATTATTTCTGGTAAACCGCTTTTTTGAATTCGGATAACTGATGACTAAAACGCAACTGGCTGCCTTGTTTAATGATCCTCTAATAAACGCTCTTATCGGCGCAGCTGTTGGTCTGGTGTTTGGTTTGTTGTTACTGCAGTTAAAGCGGTTACGCCAGGCTGCAGACTTTGCGGAACAACGCCAATCCCAGATGCTGGAAGTTCAAACGTTGCATCAGCAGATAGAGCGTTTCACAACCGAACAACAGCTGGCTGACAACCAGAAACACGATCTTGAGCAACAGCTATTCACTACCAGTGAAAGGCTGCGCAGTCTTGAACTGGAACAGGTGCGCCTGCATCAGATCAGTCTTCAGAAAGACGAGCTGACAGAACAGTTTTCTGAGCTGCAGGAGCGTCACGAAAATGTACAGCGTCAACTCAGCCAGCGGCAGGCGAAGGTAGCAGAGCTTGATAGTCGGCTTGAAAGCGAACGTGAAGCCCAGTCAGAGAAATTGCAGCTGCTGACGCAAGCCCGTGATCAGCTGAAGAATGAATTCCAGAATCTCGCCAATAGGATATTCGAAGAAAAGTCCCGAAAGTTTACGGATTCCAATAAAGACTCATTGGGGAGTTTGCTGACGCCATTACGCGAACAGTTGGGAGATTTTAAACGTCGGGTGGAAGATGTTTATGACAAGGAGGCAAAAGATCGTCGCTCCCTGCATGAACAGATCACCCAGCTGAAAGAGCTCAATCAGCAGATGAGTACCGATGCGGTAAATCTGACTAATGCCCTTAAAGGGGAGAGTAAAACCCAGGGCAACTGGGGGGAAGTGATTCTCGAGAGAGTCCTTGAGCAGTCGGGTCTGCGTAAGGGGTACGAATATCAAATACAGGTGTCGCTGACAGAAGAGGGGCGCCGCTTCCAGCCGGATGTGATCATCCGCCTGCCGGATGAAAAAGATGTTGTCGTCGATGCAAAAGTCTCTCTGACCGGCTATGAAAAATTTTGTTCGGATGATGATCAGGCCCTGCGTGAGGGCTATCTGAATGAACACCTGCAATCGATTCGTAACCATGTTCGTGGCTTGAGTGACAAATCCTATCAGGGGCTGGAAGGTATCCGTTCGCTGGATTTTGTGTTGATGTTTGTGCCGATAGAGGGCGCATTTCTGCTGGCGTTACAGCAAGACCAGGATCTTTTCAGCTACGCCTATGAGCGCAACATTATTCTGGTAAGCCCGTCTACATTGCTGGTAACCCTGCGCACGATTAACAATATCTGGCGTTATGAGCGACAGAACCAAAATGCCCAGGAAATCGGTAAGCGTGGCGGTGAGCTGTATGACAAGTTCGTTGGTTTCGTTGCTTCGGTGGATGAGATAGGGCGGCATCTTGGACGTACTCAGCAGGCTTATGATATGGCTCATAAACGTCTGGTTAGCGGGCGGGGGAATCTGGTTAATCAGGCGGCGGCTTTACAGCAGCTAGGCGTTAAGAACCGCAAGGATCTGGATAAAAAACTCACGGATGCCGCCGCTGAGTCTGATCCGTCCAGTGATCAGCTGGAGGTACTCGACTGATGATCTCTGTCGTTGGCTACGGTTCATTACTCTCGGAGCGTTCCGCCAGAGAGACGGTGCCGGGCCTGAAAAATTTCCGCCTGGTCAGCGTACCAGGATATAAGCGAATCTTTAACAAGGTTGGCGTGGTGTTTATCGCACGCCACGGCGCTTTACCCACGAGTCAGTATCTCGCCTCCTGTTCTACACAGCTTGATCCCGCTGTGGATATCATCTGTAGCCAGTTTGAATGTAGCGAGGCAGAGTTTGCCGAGCTGTATGAGCGCGAACATCGCTTTCGCTGGATAGAAGTGGATACTGTGTCTTTTTCCGGGGAGGCTACTCGAGGGCGAATGTGCACATATTTTACGGATCACGATTACCGACTTAATAAATGTATCACCGAATCAGAGTATCAGCGTCGCGTAGGGCAGTTTTATCAAGGGCAGCTCTGGCGGGATGATATCTTGCCTTTTCCACGCTACCTGGCATTCTGCCTTCAAGCGGCAGAATCACAAGGCAGCGAAGTGCTGGATAACTTTCTGGATACCAGCTTTCTGGCAGATGGGGTAAGCAGTATCAGGGAGTATATTGAGAGCACCCCTGAACTCAATGATTGGCGTTCAGTGGACACTGGCTATCAGTACGTTGTAACAAATGTTGATAAGACTGAATAATCCGAAATCGACCGTTATTGATACTTGAACGCGAGATCATAGCCAGAGCTTGGCCCTCAAGAAAGTTTTTCACTTTGTTCTTAATTTGTCTTCACTTTATTCATAAAGCATCTTCCATCTTTGACGGCAGAACCGGTGGCTACTTATGCTATCGAGTACTCTGTCATGCTCTGTACTATGAGTTTTAGCTGAATACCTGTTTCTGTCAGTCGCCTGGGTTTAGCTTCTAACGGCTCTGATAAGCCCATAATAAGGGGGAGTGTCGGAATATTGGGGGAGCTGCTAAAGTTTCGTAAGATCATAGCTCGCAAACTTTTCTGCTAATTAATAAGCGCGTATTTGAGAGCGATTTATATGTCTTCTGGATGGGCTAAAAAAATCGAAATGGTATTTTGATTTTTTGTGAAAAATCAATATTAAATTTTGAAATTTCCAAAAAGCATCAATATTAATTTTTGATTATTTTAAAAAACATCAAAATTAAATATTGATTAATACATTATAAATCAAAACTTAATTTTGATTTCTGACTATTTTTTGTACAAGAATATGCGCTATTATGTTAAAAATAGATAAGTAATTTCCGATAAGGCAATCAGCCCTGACTGGCTGATATTTAGGGAAATTTTCTCCTAAAGAAGACAGAAACTAGCCGATATATTAAAATAGTCTCTAAATTTGTATTTTTTTATTAATTGCTAAGATATTGCCTTTGAAGATTTACGAATTTTTAGCAATAATTGGGTTGTTCTTCACCGTAAGTACAAATTAATCGTAACGGGGTGAATTAAAGAGCAGGATTTGACCTTTATTGTTTAAAATTGATACAGCAGCTGGTTAAAAAAAGCTCAATCGCCAGGTTTGTAGCAGAAAAGCTAAAAAAATATGAAGATTCACTGGATATAGCAATGGCAAACAATATGATCGTAGCGTTGGATATAGGCACCTCAAAGGTAGTCTGTCTGGTGGGCGAAGTCGGCCCGGACGGTACGATCGATATCGTGGGCATTGGCTCCCATGAGTCTCGCGGCCTGAAGCGTGGCGTAGTGGTGAATATTGAGTCTACAGTGCACTCGATTCAACGCGCCGTCGAAGAAGCTGAACTGATGGCTGGCTGCAAGATCCATTCGGTGACAGTCGGCATTGCCGGCAGTCACATTAGCAGCTTGAACTCTCACGGTATCGTTGCGGTACGTGATGGTGAAGTGCTGGAACACGATCTGGAGCGGGTTATTGATGCCGCCCAGGCGGTGGCAATTCCGGCAGATCAGAAGATTCTGCATATTCTGCCACAGGAATATGTGATCGATAATCAGGAAGGCATTCGTGAACCACTGGGAATGTCAGGTGTGCGCCTCGAAGCCAAGGTTCATCTGGTGACCGGTGCGGTGAACGCCGTACAGAATATAGAAAAATGTGTACGCCGTTGTGGCCTTGAAGTGGACCACAGCGTACTCGAACAATTAGCCTCCAGTTACTCGGTTCTGACCGATGATGAGAAAGAACTGGGGGTCTGTATGGTGGATATGGGGGGTGGCACCACCGATATCGCCATCTTTACCGCCGGGGCGATTCGCCATACCGCGGTAATTCCGATCGCCGGCGATCAGGTAACCAATGATATTGCCATGGCGTTGCGTACACCAACGACACATGCGGAAGATATAAAGATTAAATATGCCTGCTGCCTGGCTCAGTTAGCTAACGTGGATGAAACCATCAAGGTGCCAAGTGTGGGAGATCGTCCGGCTCGGGATCTGTCTCGTCAGGCGCTGGCCGAAGTTGTAGAGCCGCGTTATGACGAGTTGTTTACGCTCGTACAGGCTGAGCTGCGTCGCAGTGGTTTTGAAGATATGGCGGCCGCTGGCATCGTATTGACCGGCGGTACGGCGAAGATGGAAGGAGCAGTCGAACTGGCTGAAGAGATCTTCCATATGCCGGTACGTTTGGCTATTCCCAAAGGGGTTCGAGGCATGACCGATATTCTTAATAGTCCGATTTACTCCACCGGCATTGGCTTGCTTCAATATGCCAAGCAAGACGGTGGACAGCATCTGGCTGAACCAGTACAAGTGCCGGATGAGCTGCCACGTATAAATGCGTTCAATCGGATGAAGACCTGGTTTCAGGGGAATTTTTAACAGGCTGTTAAATAGAACAGGTTGTGTAAGTTGAACAAGTTTCTGCCAGCTTGGAATGGCGGTTTGAAGCATAAAAGAATGATAATGAAAAAGATAATAACAGGTGCAGTTTGGGCGCTGAACCTGGAGGGGAAGGGATATGTTTGAATTAGTAAATGATGTAGCACAGAATGCTGTGATCAAAGTGATCGGCGTTGGTGGTGGTGGCGGTAATGCTGTCCAGCACATGATTTCAACGGATGTTGATGGCGTAGAATTTATTTGTGCCAACACCGATGCACAGGCACTAACCAGTGTATTGACCAAGAGTGTGTTACAGATTGGTTCTGAGATCACTAAAGGTCTTGGCGCTGGCGCTAATCCGGATATTGGCCGCCAGGCTGCTCTGGAAGATCGCGATCAGATCGCCGAGATGCTTAGCGGCGCTGATATGGTGTTTATTACCGCTGGAATGGGTGGCGGTACCGGTACTGGTGCTGCTCCGATTGTCGCGGAAGTAGCAAAAGAAATGGGTATTCTGACCGTGGCGGTGGTGACAAAGCCGTTTCCGTTTGAAGGCCGAAAGCGCACATTGCTTGCTGAAGAGGGTATCAAGGAACTAGCGGAAAATGTCGATTCCCTGATCATTATTCCAAATGAAAAGTTGATGCAGGTGCTGGGCAAGAATTGCAGCCTGATCAATGCATTCAATGCCGCCAATGATGTATTGAAAGGCGCGGTACAGGGGATTGCCGATCTGATAATCCGTCCGGGCATGATCAACGTCGACTTTGCAGACGTACGCACCGTAATGTCTGAAATGGGTATGGCGATGATGGGGACGGGTACCGCAAAAGGCGAGAACCGAGGTGTGGAAGCAGCTGAAGCGGCTATTCGTAGTCCTCTGCTTGAAGATATCGACCTGCAGGGCGCCCGCGGTATTCTGGTGAATATCACTGCTGGCCTGGACCTCGGGTTGGGTGAATTCTCTGAAGTGGGTCAAGTGGTAGAGGATTTTGCATCCGAAAGCGCTACTGTCGTCGTGGGTACCGTAATCGATCCGGAAATGAGCGAAGAGATTAAGGTAACGGTTGTTGCTACAGGTCTTGGCCGTGCTGAAGAGCAGGAAATTCGTGTTGTAAACAGTGCGCCAAAGCGTGCCGCTGCTGCGGCATCTGTTAGTGATTACAGCCAGCTGGAGTTGCCTACAGTCATGCGTAACCGGGCTGATTCGGTACGCGCTCAGGATAACCCAGTGGTTGAGCCTGAGCCTGTAGAAACAAAGAAAACCGGTACTGATGATATGGATTTTCTGGATATCCCAGCATTCCTGCGTCGTCAGGCTGACTGAACGGTAGCCCATAAGGGGTTGTCCCACCCCTTAGCTTTAAAGGTTAAATTTTCCCCATTCGGTAAGTTGATTATCGAATGGGGTTTTCTTATTGGGCGATCAGATTTTGCCGGTTGTTTGTGCAATAAAGCTATTCTGAAAAAAGTACAAAAAAAGCCTTCGATAGGTTTGATTTAGCAGGCAAATTCCATTAAAGTACGCGGCCTCTGAGGTTGTTGCTTTAGAGCGATGTCGAAGCTTGAACGACGTTAAACAACTCAAGTAACAACGTGGTGAGGTGTCCGAGTGGCCGAAGGAGCACGCCTGGAAAGTGTGTATACCGCA
>JBALVQ010000080.1:0-28172 GCA_036960915.1 Amphritea sp. | reverse complement strand
ATCGTAGGCGGGTGATCAAGCAGCTATCAATGGCCGAAAAATGGATTGAAATAGAGCAAAGGAGGTCCGAGAAGGGCCAAATTAGTCCTCTCGACCTCGAACGCTATCTGTAAAACAAGCTGTTTATGGATGAGAACTAGCTAATAACATAGTCAACATAGTCCTCGTCACTGAGCTGATCATCTGTAATTTCAAACCAGTTCAATACCGAAGCACCTGACTCTTTAACTGATTCACGCCGACCACTGATCAGTGGATGCCAGTCTGGCAGGTCCTTGCCTTCAGAAACCAGGCGATATGCACAACTTGGTGGAAGCCAATGAAACTCTTTCACATCTTCCGGACGAAGTTTTACGCACTGAGGCACCAGAGAGCAGCGCTCCTCATATTTGGTACACATCAGCGTATCGAGATCCAGCAAGTGGCAAACCACACTGGTGTAATACACCTCCTGCGTGTCTTCATCCTCAATCTTATGCAGACAACAAAGCGCACAGCCATCACACAGGGATTCCCACTCATTTGCGCTCATCTCAGGTAACGATTTAGAGCGCCAGAATACCTCGTGAGCCACTAGCGCACACCTGTTTCAGGACGATCCTGAAGCAGATCGAGCATATAATCATCCTTGACCGGCGGCATCTGTAGGAAAAAGCCCTGCTCCTGAATATCAGCTAACACTTTAGGCGCCTCGATACGCGCTAATTCCTTCTCAGGTGTGAGTAGCATATCGAACACATGAATCGGCGTCCCAAATATTTTTTTCAGAGCATCCGGCACCTTGGACAGTTTCTCCTGCTTATCAACGTACAGATACATCTCATCTTTTTTAGAGCTTTTAAAAACACTACAGATCTTTTTCATAATAATTCATCTTTTTCATTTAAGGTTTTCAGCTCTGCTAGCAAGTCATCACCGATAACTTCTTTACGCCAACCAGACAGCGATACGGGCAACGAAAAATTACCGTTTTCTTCACTTCGGATCAGAGCATCCAAATCCTTTCTTCGCAGCAATATTTCAGGCGCCATTTGCAAATCTGCGGCTTTTTCTCGAGCCTGCGCCTTCAGTGCTTTTAGCGGCTTATTCCATTTATAGCTCAAGGGTCGAACAATCGGTGCCGGCGGCTTAACCAAGGCAGACTGCGCAGCCAGCTTAATAAAGCCAAGAATTGCATCACCATCCTGGCGCACTACACGTGGCTTAATTTCCGGCAGCCGTGATAATTCAAAGCCGGTTTGAGGCCAGGCCTGTATTACTTCCAGTAACGTCTGATTACGCAAGACTCGATTTCTCGGTACATCTCGCTGTCGGCAGATCCGCTCGCGCCAGGCAGTGAGATCACGTAACGCAGCAATCTTCTCAACAGGCAGCTTCCAGGCCTGACTGAAACGCTGGTAGTATTTTACACCATCCGGGTCATTATCCGGCGTTTGCGCCAACAATACTTCAGTTTCTTCCTGCAACCAGCAATACATACCACGCCGCTTCAACTCGTCCATCTGCATCTGACAAAGCGACGGAAGGTAAGCAACATCCAGCGTTGCGTAGTGTTCCTGAGCTGCCGTCAAAGGACGCTGTAACCAGTCTGAGGTTGTTTCTCCCTTATCCAGCTTTACGCCTAAGGCATGCTCAACTATGCGCTGATAGCCCATCGAGAAGCCCCAACCCAAAAATCCAGCGGCAATCTGGGTATCGAAAATCGGTTGTGGTAGCTCCCCCAGCATGTAGAGGAACAGTTCCAGGTCTTCATTGCCCGCATGCAACACCTTCAACACAGATTGATTGCGAAACAACTCAACCAAAGGGCTGTAATCTTCAACCTGCAGTGGATCAATCAAATAGCACTGATGATCATCAGCCACCTGAATCAAACCGGGAATCGGATAATACGTATCGACACGGATAAACTCAGTATCCAGGGCGATCATCGGCAAGCTTTGCCAGCGGCTGCAATATTCAGCTAATGCCTTATCATCGACGATCCAAACAGGATTATCAGCGACGCTTTCAAGACGCTGCCAGCAAAAAGAATTATTATCTGCCATTCTTACCTCAGAAGAGTTACCTCAGATTAGCGAACGACGACCAGCCAAAGCATGCGCTAAAGTACCGCCATCTACGAACTCAAGCTCACCACCAACGGGGACACCATGCGCGATGCGGGTTACCTTAATATCAAAAACTTTGACCTGCTCCGCAATGTAGTGAGCAGTCGCTTCGCCCTCAACGGTCGGATTGGTCGCCAGAATCACTTCATCAATTGGATTCTCATCCAGCTGAGCCATTAACTTATCAAGCCCAAGGTCATCAGGCCCGATACCATCAATGGGTGAAAGATGGCCCATCAGGACAAAATAGCGTCCATTGAAGCTACCGGTTTGCTCAATGGCTAACACATCAACCGGCGATTCCAGCACACAAAGTTTACTTGAGTCACGGTTTTTATCTGCACAAATTTCGCACAACTCCTGCTCAGACAGAGTACGGCAGCGATCACAATGGCCGACTTTTTCAATCGCCAAATTTAAGGTATCAGCCATCCGACCGGCACCCTCACGATCCCTTTCCAGCAAGTGAAATGCCATCCGCTGAGCGGTCTTAGGCCCAACCCCCGGCAAACAACGAAATGCTTCTATGAGTTCTTGAATTAGAGGACTAAATGACATAATCAGAACGGCATATTAAAGCCTGGAGGCATGCCCATACCACCGGTTACTTTAGCCATACACTCCTGAGTGCTGCTTTCAACCTTGCGCACCGCATCATTAACTGCCGCTGCGATCAGGTCTTCCAGGATCTCTTTATCTTCTTCCATCAGGCTGTCATCAATCGCAATGCTCTTCACATCATGACGCCCATTCATCACAATCTTAACAAGACCAGCTCCGGATTCGCCCGTAACTTCTGCCCTGGCAACTTCTTGCTGAGCTTTTTGCAGTTCTTCCTGCATCTTTTGGGCCTGCTTCATCAGATCGCCCATACCACCTTTCATCATGCTCTACCTCATATTCTGTGTACTAATCGATCGGCTCAACAGAGTCCAGATCGATGTAGCCGTTAAAACGTTCAATAATAGTCTGTACCACCGGGTCCGTCTCTATCGACTGCACCGCCAACCGCTGGCGCTCAGCCTTCTTGCGTGCCCGGTATTGGCTGGGGGTTTCACGGGTAAACTCACCCAGGATGAATTTTACCTCAATCCCATGATTTAAATAATCACCGATAGCACTGCGAATACGCTCGATATGCGTATCATTAAGCAGAGCTTTCTGTTCGGTTGCATAATGAAATTGCAGCAGATCTTCTGAAATCAGCTCCAGAGAAGTATTCGCAGCAATACTGTAGGTCATACCGCTCAAACCTAATTGATCTATCAATAGCACCCAGTGCTCCGGCTTTAGCTCGGCAAAGCCTTTCACCGATTGCCTATCAGGCTCTGCCTGAATAACATCAGTAGGCCCTGCCTGAATAACATCAGCCGGCTTGGCACGGATAACTTCAGGTTGCACCGTCAGCGGAGCTGAAACCGCATTTGAAACCGAACTTGAAACAACTGCGGAATCCTGTTGGACAGCAGCTTGGGGGGTAAATTCCTCAACCGCTACGGGATCATCCCAAGGCATAGTTTCTACGTTTGCGCCAGAGACAGCGGGGCTTGCTACCTCAACAGGTAGCCCCCCCTCCGATTCAAACTTTTTTACAGGATCGGCCCTCCGACTAAAATTATCAGAGGGCACATACGATTCATCATAGCCATCAGGCACGGAGGACATATCCGCTGGCGCGCTATAATCCGGTACCTGCTCTGACTGAGCAGCTGCCTGAACAGGCGGCACTAATACCGGCTCGACTACTGACTCTATTACCGGCTCTACTCGCGTCTCCACGACAGGCTCAATAGAAGCTTCGACGACAGGCGCCTGAACCGGCACCTGTGACTCAATAACCGGCACCTGTGACTCAATAACCGGCTGCTGTGGCTCAATAACCGGAAGAACTGATGCATTTTGAACACCCGCAGTCGGGTCTGACTGTTGATGCTGCAGATCTGATAACTCAGAAACCTGGCGGGATTGAACGGTAGCTGAAGACTCTGCTTGCGACTCTGGCGCAACAGTGCCTGTATCGACTGAGCCTGTATTGACTGAGCCTGTATTGACTGGTCGCTCAGAGGGTATTGAAGCCTTTACCGAAGCGGGACGAAACGCCAGCATCCGCAACAGAATCATCTCCAGGCCTTCGCGCGCATCCGGCACAAACGGCAAATCTTTACGTCCCATCAGGGCAATCTGATAGAACAGCTGTACATCTTCCGCGGTTAGTTGCGATGCCAGTTGCAACACCTGCTCCCGATCACCCATGCCATTATCCACAGCATCCGGTACCACCTGGGCCAACGCAATTCGATGCAGCAGACTGATCAAATCACCCAACACGGTATTGTAATCCGGCGAGAAGCGCGACAAATCTTCAACAGCGGTCAACAGCGCTTTGGCATCATGCACTGACAGCGTCTCAACAAGCCGATACACCAGACGCTGATCAATAGTACCCAACATCGAGCGAACATCAGCTTCATTAACCTCACCGGCACCAAAAGCGATTGCCTGGTCGGTAAGGCTCATAGCGTCGCGCATAGAGCCATCGGCCGAACGGGCTAATAACCACAGCGCCGGCTCTTCAAAGCTAATGTTCTCGGCATTGAGCACATGGCTGAGATGATCAACGATTCGCTCGGGAATCATGTTCTTCAGGTTAAACTGAAGACAACGCGACAAGATTGTCATCGGCAGTTTCTGTGGATCGGTGGTGGCCAGCAGAAACTTAACGTGCGGAGGCGGCTCTTCAAGCGTTTTCAACAACGCATTAAAGGAATGCGTGGAAAGCATGTGCACCTCATCGATGAGGTAAACCTTGAAGCGGCCGTGGGTCGGCGCATACTGCACGTTTTCGAGTAGATCCCGGGTATCTTCCACCTTGGTACGCGAGGCAGCATCGACTTCAATCAGATCAACAAAACGACCTTCGCTGATCTCTCGACAAGCCGAACACTCACCACAAGGTGTTGATGAAACCCCGGTCTCACAGTTCAATGATTTAGCAAACAGGCGGGCTATCGATGTTTTACCAACCCCGCGGGTACCGGTAAACAGATAAGCATGGTGCAGACGGTCATCATCCAGAGCGTTAACCAACGCTTTTAGGACATGCTCCTGACCCACCATCTCCTGAAATTGTGCAGGGCGCCATTTACGCGCCAGAACCTGATAGCTCATGGTATTTTTTCTTAACCGAAAGGCTTTACTAAGTTGCTACCAATGCTAACGGGAACGGCCAAATATCGCCAGTAGATTAAGTCTAAATATGGCTAGTGCAGCGGTTTTATTTTCCATTCACGCAGTAGTCACCCTCTTATTCAATTCAGACTCAGTCTTCATCACGATGAGGATTACCAATATCTGCCTGTTTCAATTCTGGGAGACGAGCTGCAACCAAAGCGCTATGAAATACAAACTGGTAACAGCATATGATTGTTTATATGGCGCTAAGCCACACAGACTACCGCTAATCGATTAATTTTAACTCCCGTCCCAGGCCAACAGCCTGAGTCCGGCGAGCGACTGCCATCTTGGAGAAGATGGATTTAAGGTGGGTTTTGATTGTATCTATGGAGAGATAAAGCTGCTCGGCAATGTCACGATTTGATAAGCCCTGGGCAACCAGTTGCAGCACCTCAAGCTCCCTTTTGCTCAAAGGATCAGTCAATTGTTGCTCCGAGCCCGCTTCAGATAAGCTGACGGAGACATTTGAAGCAGGCTTCGGCGCATCATTAAGGCGTTCGATAATGGCGTAACAAAGTTCGCCCGTCGAGCTGCCTGATGTTTCTACTGCCAACGTCTGATACAGGGGTAAAAGGTTGCGGCCTTCATCAACAAAAGGCTGAATGAATTGTTCATCCTGTGCCAGCGAGAGCGCCGTTGCCAGCTTTCCAAGAGCCGTTTTCTTATCTCCCTGAACAGATGCCAATTGGGCCTGAAGGAGATAAACCTCAAACAGCCTTAAACGTCGATCCTGAGACTGAAAACGCGCCTGAAGTTGTTGCAAAATATCCCCTGCTTGCTGAGATTTACCAGCAGCGATAAGCAAACGTCCTTCAGCTAATCGATACCACTCGCATGCCTCCTCTTCTACAACAGAAAGCTCATCAGCCTGGGATTGCTGCTGCTTCGATTGCTCAAACAGACGTGACGCTGCTTCATATTCATTATCAAGCAGCAAAGCTCTTATCTGTTCATGTAATACGCATGCCTGTATACGAATCAATCCACGGCTACGACCAAGGAAGGCTATTTGAGAGAGAATGCCCCGGGCCTTTTTAGCGTTATTTTGTTGTTCGTAAGCACGCACCATCAACGGGAAGGCTTTAACCAGTAATCCTGTAACCGCATATTGCTTAAGGGCTTCGAAATTTGACTCAAACAATGCCAAAGCCTTATCAGACTGGCCTGAATAATAAGCAATAATGCATTTCAGCAAAGTTGTAAGCTTTTGGAAAATAGCGCCGTTCCCCTTGGAACGTTTGCAAATTTCCAGTGTTTCAAAGCACAGGTTTTTAGCTTCTGCGATACGCATCTGTTCTATCAGGGCCAGTATCGAAAACAATCGCCCGTAAACTTTAGTCCCAGGGTTTTCAAGCTGGTTATATAATGGTTGCGACCTCTGCTGGCATGCATACACCTCATCAAATTGATAACTTGTCAGGCAGAGATACTCGCGAATATTGCCCATCGTTGCTTCGTTAAAAGGGCTATCAATAGACGAGTAAGCCGACCATTGACTCGCTAAAGCCTGGCAAGCGTTAAAATCATCAGCATAGGCATACAAAGCAGCTCGTATAACAGAAATTTCAAGCTCTATAGACCTGCGTTGCTCAGGATCTGCATGTTGAATTAATGCTTCCATCTGATCCAGCAAGTGTTGCAGCTCGTTATTTTGATAGCTAAGCAGTTGAGCCCAGGCCAAAGGGACCAAAATCTTTTCACAAGTTGCTATTTGCCCCTGAGGAAGCTTACGCACTAAGCTGATAAGCAGCGCCAGATGCCCTTGTTCAACAATATCAAATGCCGATTGCTCGATAAGAACGAGGGCACGATCCTGCTTTCCAGTATTAAGCAGGTGCTGTAAAGCCTCGGTGATCAGACCATGCTGTTCAAACCATTGTGCCGCCTTTTCATGGAGGGAAGCGATACCTGCTGCCTCACGTTCCTCCAGCCGTTTACGTAAAAAACCTCTTACCAGTGGATGAAACCGGTACCAGCTAACCTCATCGTCAAAACGCTGCAGAAGAAAAGAATCACTTTGTGGGTTTTCCAGGATCTCCTGCACATCGACTTCACCGGTTAATGCCGTGCACAAGGAACTACAAAAACGATCAACAACTGATAGTTGCAACAACACGTTCAGTGTTTTCTCAGGTAAGCGGTTGAGCACTTCCTCTGCTAGAAAATCGGTTATTGAGCGGTGATCGCCGGTGAAGTTTTCAATAAAGGCCTCACGCTCCTCCATCCTGGCAAGAGAGGGTGAAGCCAGCTGTAAAGCAGCAGGCCAACCTTCGGTGCGCTCCAGTAACAGATTAATTTCTTGTGGTTCAAGCGCAATATTTGTTCGGTCAGAGAGAAACTGCTCAGCCTCCTGCGAGTCAAACCGCAACGACTCACTGCCAATCAGGTGAACTTGATCAGCAACTTTTAAGCGGGAAAGAGAGAAAGGAGGGACAACCCGAGTGCCCACATAAATATAAAGATTTGGCGGCAAGTTGGAGAGCAGATATTGCATTATGGAATGTATCTGCTCCTGATTGATAAAATGGTAATCGTCCAGAAACAAACCGTACTTCTGTTCTTTTTCGGCAAGACCGTTTACCAGCTCAGCAATCACATACTGTGGAACCCTGGCACTTCCAAGATCATCGAATTCCTCTATCTGCACCGACATTGATGGTTCTAATTTTTTAAAGGCACTACAGAAATAAGAGAGAAACTGATCCGGCACATTATCGCCATCATCCAGGGTCAACCAGGCCGTATTATATCCATCTGATATGAGCCTCTCCTGCCACTGCGACATCAGTGTAGTTTTACCGTAGCCTGCAGGCCCCATAAGTAAAGTAAGGGATTGCTTCATATGCTTTTCAAAGCGTTTCAGCAGTCGGGGCCGGGCAAGGATTGGCTGAGCAATCCTCGGCGGTGCTAACTTAGTCTTGATAATGGGAATGAACTTACTAGGCATTCTTATCATTGATCCTTACTAATATGCTTCACTTTGAAAACCTACACTCTATCCAAGGAAAGTCCGGATAAACGGCATGACAGGATACGAGGAAACCGGTGATAATAGCCCAATACTAAGAGGAGACTTAGAAATTATCCACAGTAAATTGACCTTATAACGCCTCGTTTTACCCTTAAATCATCTTTAACTTCCATAATAAGTTGGCTCACTAGAGGCCGTGGTTGTTAACTTTGTATGCGCTTAAAGACCTTACAGGCGATACTCCATCCCATCCAACTGCTCCAACGACACATACGGCAGAGTTCACCACTCCCCCCCTGCTAATCGGTTTTTGACATGAGATAAGCCTTCGGGGTTAATCCGGTCCAGTGCTTGAATGCTCTCGTGAAGGAACGTGACTCACTAAATCCCAACAACCGTGCAATTTCTGACACTGAAATTTTCTCTGAGCGAAGCTTTTCTATCGCCAGATCAAGACGCAGCTCATCCTTAATCCTTGGATAGGAAGTTCCTTCACTCTTAAGTTTTCGCCTGAGTGTCTGCGAGCTGACATTAAAGACCCCGGCAATCTGCTCAAAAGGAGGGCATTGAAGAACTTCGCCCTCCTGATGCAGCAATAATGAACGGATGTGAGTCCGATAGCTTTGCTCTTCTCCGGGAATGGTAATCAGATCCGCAGGTGAGTGCTTTAGAAAGTGGGACAGATCGCGCTGTGTTCGAATCGGGGGCAGCCCCAAGAAATCACTGCTGAAGCAAAGTTTGAGCAGCGGGCGATTAAAGTGATGCCTGCATGGAAAAAGGTGCTTAAGCTCGCTTTCGTATGCTGGTTTTCTATAAGTAAAGCAAACCTGCTCCAAAGGAATTTTTTTACCGATAATCCAGCTGGCGAACCGGTGCCAAATCACCATCCAGAACTCCTGATAGAAATGATCGGGATCCAGTTCCGGCTGAGTAAACTCTATTTCCAAAGTAACCATATCCCCTTGCGGTACCAGTTGCATCTGTATGTCGTCGGTAAACAGGTTATAGAAATGGATGCCCTGACGTAATACCGCCTCGAGAGACTCATAGTGCAGCGAATGACGCGCCATAAGGGCAAAGACTCCCTGCTTACAGGGGTGTTCGGTACAGCCCATAAACTCATCATTGAGCTCTGACCAGATCGATTGCACAAGCCGCGTAATCTGATCGCTATGAGCCCTGCCGTGGAACTGATTCAGCTGAGCCTGGCTGATGCCGATCTCGTTGATCAATTTTTCGACCACAACGCCTTTTCGTTCAGCACAACGCAGTGCCGCACGCACATAGTGGATATCAACCGTAGCCATAAGCAACCTGTAACGGGTTTAACAACTCCGGGGAGTCGTAATCACAAGACAACAATGTAACATTTTGTGATCTATATTGTAATTTAGCGTCATTTAATGACACTTAACTTTCAGTCATAGTAAGTGCTTGTTCACCTCAATAGAGATCGCGGGTATCGCATATGTCTAACAAGTTATTGGTTGAGTTTATTGATCACACGGCTGTAGTCACTATTAACAACCCTCCGGCTAATACCTGGGATCGTGAAAGTCTGACAGCACTGAAGAATCTGGTTGCAGAACTCAATGGCAACCCTGAAGTGTATAGCCTGATCCTGACCGGATCCGGCGATAAGTTCTTCTCCGCCGGCGCCGATCTCAACATGTTTGCTGATGGTGATAAAGGCAATGCCCGCGATATCTCCAGCCTGTTCGGTTTAGCGTTCGAGGCGCTTAGCTGTTTTCGTGGCGTCTCTATTGCTGCGATGAACGGCTATGCGATGGGCGGCGGACTGGAATGCGCCCTTGCCTGTGATATCCGTATTGCTGAAGAACAGATTTCAGTTGCTCTGCCAGAAGCCAAGGTGGGTCTGCTTCCCTGTGCCGGCGGCACCCAGCGTCTGCTGAGTCTGGCTGGTGAAGGCTGGGCAAAGCGATTAATCCTCTGTGGTGAACGACTAACAGCCGAACAAGCCCATGCTGTCGGTATCGTTGAAGAGGTGGTCGGTCGCGGCGAAGCCAAAAACAAAGCGATGGCGCTGGCCCAAAAAACTGCCGAGCAGAGCCCTTCCAGCGTGACAGCCTGTAAATCGCTGATTCAGGAGTCTCGCGTGGTACTGGAAAAAGGACTGCTGCGAGAGCGGGAGCTATTTATCGATCTGTTCGACACCGCAGACCAGACCGAGGGGGTAAGCGCATTTCTGGAAAAGCGCCCTCCACAGTGGAAAAACGCCTGACTTAATTAGCACCAACAGCAATACAGAATACGACCGAATAAATCAGATGAATGGGCGAGCCCATCGAGAGAAGACCTATGCCACAAGTTCAAGATTCCATCGTTATCGTAGCCGCCACCCGCACGCCCATGGGTGGACTGATGGGGGCTCTAAGCGATACCCGCTCACCACAACTGGGGGCAACTGCTATAAAAGCCGCAATTGAACGTTCAGGTCTTAAAGCCGCCGATGTCGATCAGGTCATCATGGGCTGCGTATTGCCAGCCGCACTGGGCCAAGCACCTGCCCGTCAGGCGGCACTTGGGGCAGATCTACCGCTATCAGCCGGCTGTGTCACTATCAACAAGATGTGTGGCTCCGGCATGAAGGCCGTCATGGATGCCCACGATCAAATTAAGGCGGGTACCAGCTCAGTGATGGTGGCAGGCGGCATGGAAAACATGAGCCAGTCACCTTACCTGTTGCCTAAAGGCCGTGGCGGCATGCGTATGGGTCATAGCCAGGTATTGGACTCGATGTTTTTCGACGGCCTGGAAGATGCCTACGAGGGAGGCCTGATGGGAACTTTCGCACAGGCAACTGCCGATAGCTTCGGAGTCAGCCGTGAAGCGATGGATAACTTCGCCATTGAATCGCTCAAGCGTGCCAACAAGGCGATCGCAGCAGGCTGGTTCGAGAACGAGATCGCTCCGGTCAGCATCAAAACCCGTAACAGCGAAGAGCTGATTTCTATCGACGAGCAACCGGGTAAAGCCAATCCGGAAAAAATTCCTCAGCTGCGCCCCGCGTTCAAAAAGGATGGTACTGTCACTGCAGCCAACTCCAGCTCTATCTCTGATGGCGCTGCAGCATTGGTGCTGATGCGTGAAAGCGAAGCCAAGGCTCGCGGTCTGGCACCGCTTGCCCGCATCGCAGGCCATATGACCCATGCGCAGAAACCAGCGGATTTTTCGATTGCCCCTATCCTTTCGATCCAGAAGCTACTGGACAAAGTAAACTGGAATTCAGACGACGTCGATCTGTATGAGATCAACGAAGCTTTTGCCGTTGTCACCATACTGGCGACGCAAAAACTGGAGCTGGATCCTGCAAAGGTCAATATCCACGGAGGAGCTTGTGCGTTGGGCCACCCGATTGGCTGCTCCGGCGCCCGTATTCTGGTCACCCTGATCCACGCCCTTAAGCGATTGGGCAAGCAACGCGGCGTGGCATCACTGTGCATCGGCGGCGGTGAGGCCACAGCGGTCGCCATCGAAATAGTCTAAGTTATACACAAACAACTATTCAGGGGCTAATATGTTCAGCCCCTTTACCTAAAGAGAGTCACGTGATGGATATGACGCTAACCGAAGACCAGGCCATGATTCAGGATATGGCCCGCAAGTTCGCCCAAACCGAACTGGCTCCCGTTGCGGAAAAACTGGACCAGGAAGGTGATCGCGCGCTGTTCCTTGCGAACCTGAAAAAATTAGCCGAGTTAGGTTTCATGGGCCTGAATATCGATGGCCAGTATGGTGGCACCGAAGCTGGCACTGTCGTGTTCAGCCTGGCAGTTACCGAAGTAGCCAAGGCTTGTGCCTCCACCGCGGTGACCATGTCGGTTACCAATATGGTGGCCGAAGTGATTCAGGCCATCGCCTCTGAAGAGCAGAAAAACAAATACCTGCCCAGGATCTGTAGTGGTGAATACCCAGCCGGTGGCTTCTGCCTGACCGAAACTACAGCCGGTTCAGATCCATCCAACATGAAGACCACTGCAGTATTGGACGGTGATGAGTGGGTGCTCAACGGCGCCAAACAGTTTATCACCAGCGCCGAGTATGCCGGTGTATTCGTGGTCTGGGCGGTCACCGATAAGAGCCTGTCCCAGGGCAAGGGAATCTCCTGCTTTCTGGTCGAAAATGAGATCCCCGGCCTGTCCATCTCCAAGGCGGAGAAGAAGATGGGACAGCATGCCTCAGTCACCAACGAAGTGTTATTTGAAAACTGCCGTATTCCTAAAGACGCCCTGATGGGGGAGCTGAATCAGGGTTTCAAGATCGCCGTCGGTGAGCTGGCCGGTGGACGTATCGGCATCGGATCTCTGGCGCTGGGTATCGGCCAGGCTGCCATGGAATACGCCCGCTCCTACATTACCGAGCGCCAGCAGTTCGGCCAGCCGATCGCCAACTTCCAGGGACTGCAGTGGATGCTGGCTGACGCCTTCACCGATCTGGAAGCGGCTCGCCTGTTATTGATGAATGCGGCAGACAAAAAAGCCAAAGGCCTGCCCTTCTCAAAAGAAGCCTCGATGGCCAAGCTGTTTGCTTCGGAAAAGGCCAATAGCGCCTGTTACACAGCCCTGCAACTGATGGGCGGCTACGGCTATATCAAGGAATTCCCACTGGAGCGCTATGCCCGCGACGTACGTATTACCTCGATCTATGAGGGCACCAGTGAAATTCAACGGGTGATAATCGCCCGCGAACTGCTGCGCGAGATCGGTTAATACAACACCTACATCATACCCGGGTGACAAGCCGATTTAGCGTTTCCCGCCCAATGAGCCTGTAAAGAATAGAGAGAACAGAATATGGATTTTAACAATAAAGTAGTCGTTGTTACCGGTGGCGCATCGGGCCTGGGCCTGGTTACCTGTCAGCAACTGGCTAAGCAAGGTGCGAAAATTGCCGCCTTTGACCTGAACGAAGAAGCAGGTCAGGCGCTGGTCGCAGAACTAAAAGGCCAAGCCATCTTCGCCAAAGTTGACGTCACCGACGCGGCTTCAGTTGAAACCGGTATCGCCCAGGCCGTTGAGGCCTTTGGCGCTATTCACGTGTGTATCAACTGCGCGGGTATCGCACCGGGTGGAAAAACCGTTGGTCGCAACGGCGCGCTGGCTCTGGAGAAGTTTACTCAGGTAATCAATATCAACCTGATCGGCACCTTCAATGTACTGCGTCTGGCGGCGGAGCAGATGGCCAAAAATGAGCCGGGCGAAGATGGTGAGCGTGGGGTTATTATCAATACCGCCTCAGTTGCCGCCTTTGATGGCCAGATGGGCCAGGCCGCATACGCTGCCAGTAAAGCAGGCGTCGTCGGCATGACGCTGCCGATCGCTCGTGACCTGGCTAAGTTGGGGATTCGCATCATGACCATAGCACCAGGTATTTTTGATACCCCGATGATGAAAGGCATGACCGATGAAGTCCGCGACCCGCTGATCCAGATGGTACAGAACCCCAAGCGCTTCGGTGAGCCTGAAGAATTCGCCTCCCTGGCCGCACACATCATCAACAACAACTACCTTAACGGTGAAGTCATCCGCCTCGACGGTGCGATTCGGATGGAACCCCGCTAAAAAGGTTCATCGCAAATTAGCGTGACGTGAGTGTAGGGCGGGACTTTTTTCCTAGAACTTGGGCCCCGCCAACAACCAAGGTACCGTGGTAATGGCGCCCCGGGTGGCGCCCTACTCGCATAGGTTGGCCCCTGACGCTGATACCAATCAGGGTTATCTGGGGGACTCCTTATGTAATCGACGATAACCAAACAAAATACAGCGAACGGCAAAGGTATGTCCTGACATCTCTTCCGTACAACACTTTTTTCCTCTCTGTATCTCCCTGTTAGCGCTGACAATAAAAGGATCTGCCCATGAGTATGTTAAGCGACATCAAAGTACTAGACCTATCCACATTACTGCCGGGTCCCTATGCCTCAATGATGCTGACTGATCTGGGTGCGCAGGTATTAAGAGTCGAATCCCCTGATCGAATTGATCTGGTGCGGGAGCTGGAACCTAAACTCGGTGATTCATCGGCTGCGCATCAGTATCTGAACCGTTCAAAACGCTCAATCGCACTCGATCTGAAGCAGCCTGAAGCGATAGAGATAGTTCACCAGCTAGTAAAGGAATACGACATTGTTTTAGAGCAGTTTCGTCCCGGTGTAATGAATCGTCTGGGCATCGGTTATAAGGCGCTAAAGGCGATAAATCCGAAATTGATTTACTGCGCTATCACCGGCTATGGGCAAACCGGTCCGTATAAAGACCGCGCAGGGCATGACCTCAACTACCTCGCCCTCTCAGGCATAAGCAGCTATTCCCGCCGGGCCAATCAGCCGCCAGTACCGCTCGGCATTCAGGTTGCTGATGTAGCCGGAGGCTCCCTGCACAGTGTTATCGGTATTCTGGCAGCGCTGCACCACCGGGAAATCACCGGCGAAGGCCAGATGATCGATATCAGCATGACCGATGCGGCTTTTGCATTAAATGGGATGAGTGGTGCGGGCGAGCTTGCAGGCCACAAACTACCTGAAGCAGAGTCAGAACTCCTCAATGGCGGCTCATTCTATGACTACTACGAAACCCAAGACGGTCGCTATTTTTCAGTTGGCAGCCTGGAACCGAAGTTCTTCAGTGGTCTTTGCGACCTTATCGGACATCCGGAGCTTAAGACGCTCGGTTATCAACCCGATTCTCAGCAACAGTTAAAAGAGCACCTTAAGGAGATCTTCAAAACAAAACCATTTGCCCAATGGCAACAGATCTTTGCTACTGCTGATCTCTGTGTAGAGCCCGTCCTCAACCTCACTGAAGCCTGCGAACATCCGCAGTTAAACGCACGAGAAATGATTGTCGAGGTGCCCCATCCAGAAAAGGGAGTTCAGAAGCAAATAGGTTGTCCGATCAAATTTTCCGGTTACGAAACCACATATCAGGAAACAGGTGGAAATATCGGCTCACACGGCAAAGAAATTCTAGCTGAGCTTGGGCTTAATCAGCAGGAAATAGAAACACTCCAGAACAAAAAGGTCGTCAAGCTGTAACGTTTGAATAGATCGCCTTTACCCTGAGCCGGACAAGGGTCTGTCCTGCATAACAGCTTCTCCCAGCCGAAGTCCACCTTACAAAGGAGATCAGCACGCCCCTTCAGCTGGCTGGCCTCCTTACACTTCATTTAGCCCCTCTCAAACCACCCTTTAAGGTGATCAAGCCTTCACTTTTATTACTTACAATTACTTGAAGTAGAGGCTATCACTACCGTGCTCAACGGGCATCGCTTATGTCGTGGGAGATCGGTCAGAGAGTCTCAATAACCTCATTAAAATAATAAGTGAGTTCAGCATGAAACGTTTCCCCAACAAACGAGTATTCATCACCGGCGCAGCCAGTGGCCTTGGACGCGCGATAGCCATCGCTTTCGCAAAGCAAGGTTGGAAAGTAGCCGCCTCAGACATTCATCAGGATCGTCTAAGCCAAACCTGCAGGCTGATTAAGGAACTGGGTGTTGAAACGTTGAACATCCCATGCGATGTAACCTCATACAACGCCCTTGAAGAAGCAGCGTCACTGTTGGAAAAGAAATGGGGCGGTATCGATATTGTCATCAATAACGCAGGAATCGCAGATGCTGGCCCGATGGAAGATATTTCTCTGGAAAGCTGGCAGCGCATGCTGGACATCGACCTCTGGAGCGTCATCTACGGTTGTAAGGCCTTTATCCCCATGCTCAAACGCCAGGGCGGCGGTCACATTGTCAATACGGCATCCAGTGCAGGAATAGCCTGTGCCCCTGAAATGGCTAACTACAATGTCGCCAAGGCAGGCGTTATCGCTCTGTCCGAAACCCTCAAAGCCGAATTGGCAGGCCACAATATTGGCGTAACCGTCGTAGCCCCCACGGTGTTCAAAACGAACCTGGGTGAAACCCTGATAGACGGACACGATACCGGCATGGGCCGTTCACTAAAAAAAGAACTTGAGAAGTCCACAGTTACTGCGGACCAGATCACCCAGCAAACGCTCCGCGCGATTCGTAAGAACAAGCTATACGTTATCCCACAGAAGGATGCCAAACGTGCGTGGCGCATGAAGCGACTTTTCCCGGAGTCTTATTTCAACCTGTTAGCGCTGCTTTATCGCAAGAGGCTGTGGATTTTTTCCGAGATGGATAAACCCGTAGTCACTTGTGATAAATAGCCAGTGCAGGTGTTACGTCTCGGCTGAAAAACAACTCTCACAACAAAAAACATGAATAACAAAGGTGTCAGCAATGCGCAAAGTGAAACCCCTTGCCTGGCTATTAGCAGGTATTTTAACCAGCGCCACAAGCCTGATGGCGATAGCAGAGACCCAAACGTACAATACACGTATCGGCACACTGGAATTTCACAACAGTTTTGAAAAAGGTTACCCAACTAAAGATACCGTGACAAAGTTGTTTGATAATTACGACTTCAGTAATGCAGTCAGTGCCTATACCTGGGCAACACCCTTGGTGGCCTATTGGAGAATCAAACAAGGCTTTGAGCAACAGCTCAATGCGGGTGATGGTGACATTGTGTATTTAAAGGGCCTGAACAGTGCCAGACCCTTGCTGACATCGAATAACAATACGCCCTACATTGTTTCCAACATGAACCTGGCTAACACCGGCCCCATGGTACTGGAGGTACCGCCCGGGCGACTGCTGGGTTTTATTGACGACGCCTGGCAACGGGCCATCACTGATCTGGGAGTCACCGGTTTCGGTAAGGGAAAAGGTGAAAAAGTGGTAGTTGTCGGTCCCGGTCAGACGGTAAACGCCCCGGGTTACCATGTAGTGCATGCCAAGACCAATCATGTCTGGGCTGCCTATCGAATTCTGGATACTGATCCTGACAGCGCTAAAAATTTATTAAACAGCATCCGCCACTATCCGTTCAGCCAGCGGCAAAACCCCGCTCCTCAGCGAATAATTGTCCCTGAGCGCTATACCTATAATCAAGCCCAGCCACGGGGACTGAATTTCTGGCGCACACTGCACGAAGCATACAGTTTGGAAGTTGTTGAGGAGCGTGATCGTCTCTTTCTTGGCATGTTGCAGCCTTTAGGCATAGAGAAAGGCAAACCATTTTCGCCGGATGAACGACAGCAGAAACTACTGGAAGAAGCCGCCTTTGTCGGTGAATCCATGCTTAAGGCGATTACGTTTGACAAGCGATTTGCTACGGCTGAATGGCGCAAAGGTTCGCAATGGAAACAGCTGCTTAATACCACCCCCGATCAGCGCACAGAATTTTACGACATGCTCGAAGGGCGGGCGGCGTTCTTCTACGAAGCGACCTCAATGTCCGAAACCTATACTAAAAAATTAGTTGGTAAAGGCACCAAATACGTTATGACCTATCGGGACAGTAACAAAGAGTGGCTCGATGGCGGCCGGAACTATGTGTTAAAGGTGCCACAAAACGTGCCCGTAAATCTGTTCTGGGATGTTTCGGTTTACGAAGTGGACTCGCGGATCTTTGTCAACAACAGTCAGCAAGTTGCCAATCGCGGATCACGCGATGCCGAGCTGCAGCGTAACGACGATGGCACTATCGATATCTACTTTGGCCCGCAACCACCGGAAGGTAAAGAGAGTAACTGGATTCCGACCATCAAGGGCGAAAACTGGTTTGCCGCCTTCCGCTTTTACGGGCCGCTGGAGCCCTACTATGATGGCTTTTTCACGCTTCCAGATATCGTACAACGGTGATGTGATCCCCCCCCCCCCCCCCCGGCAATGGCATGCATTGTAGGGCGTCACCCGGGGCGCCAAATGTATTGAGCAAAAGCTTTTGCCGGGCCGTCCTACGGAAAAGCCCCGCTCTTCACCGACAGCCTCACCACCCACATCAACAATATGCATCGTTGGACGCCACCGGGGCGCCATCTCCGAAATACACACGCTTTTGGCGGGCCGAATGCGGCCCAACCAGCTCCCGCCCTACAGAGGTACAGATCTGTAGGGCGCCAAGTCAGGGTATTGGCTGGCCGGGTACAGCCCTACAGAGGGTCGGCACACTCCTTATCTACAAACCACCCTTTAGGGTGAAATCGATTACCACCCTTTCAAGCGACGTTTAGCCCTCCACAGTTGAGTACCCTAATCCTATGACATTTTGTTCCATCGAATGCATTGCGTTGGAATATGCGTTTTTAACCTGCAAATAATTAAAACATCAGGGGTCGTTATATGTTTCATTTCGATAAATTGACTGCACCAGTGCTTGGTTTGACTGGTTTGGATGCTGCGCTGTCTGAAGAAGAGCGTTCTATTCAAGACGTTTGTAATCGTTTCGCTAAAGAAGTGATGCGCCCGATCGGTGAGCAGCTGGATAAAATGACCGCTGACGACGTGGTTGCGCCGGATTCCCCGCTGTGGGATTACCTCGAGCAGATGGAAGAGAGCGGCATTCTTGATCTTGAAGCTCTGGGCGCAATGAGCAACGAAGAAAAATCACGCATCATACCGATCATCTTCGAAGAGCTGGCCTGGGGTGATGTTGGCCTGGCGATGACCATGATGGTACTGAAGTTCCCTGCTTTCGCTGCCTACAATAGCGGTAACCCGGAACTGATCGAGCGTTTCGGCAAGCTGCGCGGCTGTTGGGCGGCAACACAGCCCGATCGTGGCAGCGATATGGTTGATCTTGATGCATCTGAAGTGTTGCCGGGGTCAAATCAGGGCCGGGGGAATATTATTGCCCGCTTTGAAGGCGATGAATTGGTCATCAATGGTCAGACTTCTGCCTGGGTCTCTGCTACGCCTATTGCCGAATGTGCCCTGCTGTACTGCCAGTGTGACTATGGCGAAGGGATTTATAACAAAGATAACGGCCTAAATTACACAGCCGTGCTAGTTCCATTCGATCTCGAGGGTGTTTCCAAAGGCAAGCCGCTGGAAAAACTCGGTATGCGTTCATTATGTCAGGGGGAAGTCTACTTTGATGAGGTCCGGGTCCCTAAGAGCTATGTACTGGAAGGTCAGGATTCTGCCTATGGAAGTTTCTTCGGTGCGCTGACCTTCGGAAATATGGAGATGGGTATCAGCTTTACCGGTGTCGCCCGCGCCGCCTACGAACACGCACTGGAATACGTGCATGAGCGTAAGCAAGGCGGTGCTCCCCTGATCCAGCATCAGGGCGTTCGAACCCGTATTTTTGATCTGTTCCGTAAAGTCGAATCCTGTCGGGCCATGGCGCAGCGTGTGTTCGCCTACAACTACGGCCCCAATGGCGCCAATCTGGCCGCCTCCATCGCCAGCAAGACCTTTGTTACCCAGAGCGCTTTTGAAGTGACCAGTGATGCTCTGCAACTGTTTGGTGGTAACGGCCTGACCACAGAATATCCCCTGGAAAAACTGCTGCGCGACGCCCGGGCGGCACTGATCGCCGACGGCGAGAATAACGTGCTGACTCTTAAAGGCGGCACCTTGTTGAGCAAGCATTACCAGGAAAATAACTAAGTCAGACACCCTTTTGATCAGCAGCCAAGGCTTGAAAAGTCCTGGCTGTGACATAAACATCTATAGAAAAAACAAGAATATAAAGGAAAAAGTTATGAGTAAGAATCCTGTTATTTTGTACGGTGCCAGCGGATACACCGGACGTTTAATTGCTGAGTACCTGCGTGAATACCAGTTACCGTTTATTGCTGCTGGCCGCGATGCGGCGCGTTGTAAAGAGGCGATGCAGCAGGTTCCCGGTATTGAAACCGCAGAGTATGAAGTGGTTCAGGTTGAACACACCCTGGATGCGTTGGTTGAGTTGTTCAGCGGCGCGAAGGTAGTTTGTAATACGGTAGGTCCTTTTGCCCGTTTCGGTACTTTAGTGGTTCAAGCGGCATTACAGGCTGGCTGTCACTACCTGGACACCACCGGTGAACAGGAGTGGATGCTGGCGATGCGTGATGAGTTCGGTGCGGCCTTCGCCGAGAAAGGCCTGCTGTTAGCTCCGTCTACCGCTTATATGCATGCGGTCGGTAACATCGCCGCAGAATTCTGTCTGGAAGAGCCGGGTATTGATACTCTGGATGTTGCTTGCATTCCTACCGGGGTGCCGACCGTTGGTTCTACCCGTACTGTTATGGATTTAGCGCGCAACACCCAGCGTTGGTTGGAGAACGGCGAGCTGGTTGTTCTTGAAAATCCTATGAGCATTGTTTCTGAGGTTGCTGTTCCTGGTATGAACGCGACGGTTCTGGGCCTGCCCTGGGGCGGTGGTAGCCTGCCATTGTGGTATGCCAATGATGCGCGGGTGCGTAACTGCAAATCTATCACCGGCTTTACTAATCGCCCGTTGATGCAGGGTGTTGTTGATATCGCCAAGCACTATGAAGAGAACCTGAAGCAGCTGCCAAACGATGAGCAGGAAGCTGCCTTGAATGCGCTGGCCGACAACGTCACGCCGGGGATGCCGCCGCGTGAAAACCGCAATATTCACCGTACCGTTGATGTCTGTTACGGCGTGGGTCACAACAAACAGGTCAAGTGCACCATCATCGGAAACTCTGCTTACCTGCAAACGGGACTGGTTCAGGCTTACATCGCCAGTCAGTTAATTAAAGGCACTCCTCGTGCCGTGGGTTTCCAGGCTCCGGCTAAGGCCGTGGGACACCGTGAGTTGTTCGCAGCGTTGCAGGGTTATGGCTTCCTGAATATGAAGATTGAAACTATCTAAGCATTCCCTTTTCTCGCTTTTGCGGTTTGGTCACGGCAGTGGTCAAACCGCCCCTAATATCACAGGAGTGTCCCGATGCGAGTTATTGATTCGTTTGATAATGGCGCGGCCCTATATCCCGACAATCTGGCTTTTGTTGATGGCCCCGAAAAGATCACTTACCGCGAAGCTCAGTCGCAGACCTGCCGCATCGCTGCAGCGATCCGTGGCCACGGTTACGCGGCTGGCACCAAGATCGGTATTCTCGGCCCCAACGCCAATATCTCTTTTATTGCGCTGTTGGGCCTGTTCCGTTCCGAGTCGGTCTGGCTGCCGGTTAACCCGCGTAACGCCCTGGAAGGCAATGTCGATGTGCTGGACCGGTTCGACTGCGAATTGCTGATGTTCCACTCTAACTACGAAACTGAAGCTCGAGCAATCAAGGAGCAGGTAGCTGGTATTAAAGAAATCGTCTGCATCGACGCCAAAGTCGACGGCATCGCTTCACTGGACGAGTGGCAGGAAGGCTACAGCAATGAATTCGAAATGGGGCATGAAGATCCGCAAGGGTTGTTCGCAATATTCCCTACCGGTGGAACTACAGGTAAGCCCAAGGGCGTAATGCTTGCGCATGAAAACATAGAAACCATGTTTGCCAACTACTGGTCCCACCTGAACTACTACGATGACACCCGTCACCTGGTGGTTGCGCCGATGACCCACTCTGCGGGCATTCTTGGATGCTTGCATTTCGCCCGTGGCGGCACCAACTACATGATGGCAGCGCCTAGTCCGGAGGGTGTGCTGCAGCAGATTCAGGAGCATGGAATCACCCACCTGTTCCTGCCGCCGACCGTGCTTTACATGATGTTGGCGCAGCCTAACGTACGTGATTACGACTGCTCATCACTGCAACACTTCCTGATCGGTGCCGCGCCTTGCTCGCTGGAGAAACTCAAGGAAGCCATCGACGTGTTCGGCCCGGTAATGACCGAAGGTTTCGGTCAGACTGAAGCTCCCGCCGCGATCACCATCAAAGCCCCCTGGGACTACATGGATGCAGAGGGCAACATTAACGAAGCTCGCTTGCAGAGTATTGGCCGCCCAGCGGTATTCAATGATGTTGCCATCCTGGATGACGAAGACAAGCCTGTGGCCAATGGCACAGCGGGTGAGATCTGTATCCGTGGCCGCCTGGTGACGCCGGGCTACTACAAGAATCCGCAAGCAACGGCTGAAATCCGCACCAACGGTTGGCACCATACCGGCGATGTCGGTGTAAAGAGCGACGAAGGCTTCATCACCATCGTTGACCGCAAGAAAGACATGATCATCACCGGTGGTTTCAACGTCTTCCCCAATGAGATCGAGCAGGTGCTGACCGAACATGCGTCCGTTCAGGATTGTGCCGTGATTGGTGTTCCCGATGAGAAATGGGGTGAGTCTGTTAAAGCGGTTGTTCAACTAAAGCCCGGTTATTCCGTCACCGAAGGTGAGCTAATCGCTCTGACTAAAGATAAGTTGGGTAGCGTAAAGGCGCCAAAGGCTGTCGACTTTATTGCCGACCTGCCCCGCAGTGCGGCCGGTAAAGTGCTGAAAAAAGACCTACGTAATGTGTACTGGGAAGGCAAAAGCCGCGCAGTAAATTGAGGATTGATCCAATGTCAGAGAATATTGTAATTGCCGGCGTCGGGATGATTCCCTTTAACAAACCCGGCCAGAGTGAAAGCTACGATGTCATGGGTGGCAAGGCTACCGCTGCGGCCTTGTCCGATGCCAATATCGACTACGGCCTTATCGATCAAGCCTATGCCGGTTACGTGTATGGTGATAGCTGTGCAGGACAGGCTGCGTTGTATCATGTCGGCATCACCGGCGTGCCTATTTTTAACGTCAACAACAACTGTGCCAGTGGTTCGTCTGCGTTCTATCTGGCAACCCAGGCGGTTAAATCCGGAGCCGTAGATTGTGCGCTGGCAGTAGGCTTTGAGGAGATGACACCGGGTGCCCTCGAGATGGTGTTTCCTGAGAAAACCCCACCGCTGCAGCGTCATACCGAAGCCGTCGGCCGACTGATGAACCTGTCCGAAGCAGAGATGCAGATGCCTCCGGCGGTAGTGATGTTCGGCTGCCAGGTTGATGCCGCGAAAGAGGAGCTGGGTATCGGTGATGACGTACTGGCACAGATTGCTGTCAAAGCGCGGACCCATGCCAGGCATAATCCATACGCCATCTTCCGTGATCCAATCTCCCACGAGGCGATTATGGAGACACCGGCGATCTACCGTGGGCTTAAGAAGCTTTACGCATGCCCTCCCAGTTGCGGTGCCGCGGCGGTGATCGTCTGCAACGAAGCCTTTGCCAAAAAACACGGCATCGATTCAAGCGTCCAGGTGATCGGCCAGGGTGTATGCAGCGACAGCAAAGAGTACTTCGAAAGCAATGTTCTGGACGTAATGTTCCGTGCTTTGAGCCGTGATGCGGCGAAGCAAGCTTATGAACAAGCAGGTGTCGGCCCCAAGGATATCGACGTTATCGAGCTGCACGACTGCTTTACCAGTAACGAAATCCTAACCTATTCCGCCCTCGGCCTCTGTGCCGACAGTGATATGGAGAAGTTCGTGATGGAAGGTCGAAACACTTACGGCGGCGATGTTGTGGTCTGTCCGTCAGGCGGCTTGCTGTCCAAAGGTCATCCATTAGGAGCCACCGGACTGTCGCAGCTCACCGAGCTGGTCTGGCACCTGCGTGGAACAGCTGGCGAGCGTCAGGTTGAAGGGGCCCGCACAGCTCTGCAGCATAATGGCGGCTTGGGCAGCGCCGGCTATGTAAACATTTTGCAGCGCCGCTGAGTACGCTGGCCTTATCCTGAGCGGATCACCACAGAAGCGATAAGGCCTTCCCCTGACTCGGCAGGGGCACCAATGCGAGTAGCTACAATTAAAGATCACACCAGAGGTGATGAAAGCAATGAAAATAATAAGAAAACAAACAACAGCAACCACCCTATCGTTTGGATTGAGGCTTGGTATGCTGTTTACAGGACTATTGTTTACGAGCCTGGCCGTTGCGCAGGTCAGTAAAGAGGCTTTAAGTTCTATTCAAACTCCGAACAAGGTCGAAACGTCCATCGGGACATTGGCGTTTATCGATGGGGCACCACTGCCCGAAACCTCCCGAAAGGTCTATGACTACCTTGACACCATGCGCGGTGTCGACGCCTTTCTGAAAGGCATCCCCGGTGCATCCCTGCACACCTTGATTAAGGGGTCCTATTCAGTGGGTGCCGTTGAGGCCCATCAGGTTCTGATCATGGACCGGATGCTGGACTCCAAGCCGTTTCTATTAACGGGTAATACCTCAACCATGTACGTGATGCCTACGCTTGACCTGGAACGCGATGGCCCTACCGTACTGGAAGTGCCCCCGGGTATGCTTGGTCTTATCGACAATGCCTGGTTCCGCTATCTGGGTGATATAGGCCCGCTGGGCCCTGACCGCGGTAAAGGCGGTAAATTCCTGGTGTTACCGCCGGGCTATGAGGGAGATATACCAGAAGGTTATTTTGTTGTTCCCTCCGATAGTTACGAAGTGTGGGTTGTTATGCGTGCTTCAATCGCCAACGGGATAGAAGCGGCGGCGAAAAATATTAAAGACAATCTGCGCGTCTACCCTCTGACGAAGAAAGACAACCCGCCCGAAATGGAGTTCATCAGTTCCGACGGCAAGGCGTTCAATACGATTCACGCCAACGACTTTAAATTCTACGAAGAGGTAAACGAAGTTATCCAGAAAGAGCCTCTGGAGCTGCTCGGCCCTGAGTTGCGGGGTTTATACGCCTCTATCGGTATTGAAAAAGGCAAGCCTTTTAACCCCGATGCCCGCATGAAAAAGCTGCTGGTCGATGCGGTAGCTATTGCCAATGCCACGGCACGCTCTACCGTCTGGTACCCGCGTACCGAAGGCACCATGAAAGGTATTGAGGTCTATCCAGGTGCCGACAGCGCGTGGAATATGGGATGGGTCGACAAGAATGTCTTCTTTACCGGAAAGGATGGCAGCACCATGAACTCCGATGCCCGCAGCTATTTCCACTATTTCGCCACAGGTATCACACCGGCCATGGCGGTTGAAATTCCCGGTAAAGGATCGGACTATGCGATTACCTTTTTAGATGCAGACAAGCAGCCATTTGATGGTTCCAAAACCTACAAAGTACATATCCCCGCCAATGTACCGGCCAATGATTTCTGGGCCCTGACCGTCTATGATTCGCAGACCCGCTCGCAATTGCAGACGGATCAGCGCTTCCCTTCAGTCGATAGTCTGAAAGGCTTGAAACAAAACGCCGATGGTTCCTACGATGTCTACTTTGGGCAGGAGGCGCCAAAAGGCTTTGAGGATAACTGGTTGCAGACAATTCCGGGTAAGAGCTGGTTCACAGTACTGAGAATGTATGGCCCACTTGAGGCATGGTTGAACAAAACCTGGCGCCCCAGTGAGGTTGAGCTGGTTAATTGATCCCGATAATGGAAATGGCGCCCCAGGTGGCGCCCTACAGGCCTGTACCCATGTAGGGCCGGACCCGGACGGCCAATACTCCAGCGGAAAAACGAGAATACACGCTTTAAACCTAACCCGGTTTAAAGCGTTGCCTGTAGGCTGACGGAGTAAGGCCGGTCCGCTCCTGAAATAACCGTGAAAATGAGCTGGCATCTTCGTAGCCCACCTCATGAATGATCGTCTCAATATTCATATCGGTCGTTTCCAGCAGATGCTTGGCAGCTTCGATCCGTAAGTTCTGCAAATAGGTTAACGGCCGTATACCGAGCGCGCTATTAAACCGGCGCATCAGGGTTCGCTGACTGACAGCCAGCTCCTCTGCCAGCACCTTCATGCTGAGGTTTTTACGCAGATCCTGTTGCAGCCGATATTGGGCTTTAGCGACCAGTTTATCGCCATGATCTATGGTGTTGGAAAGAGACAGATAGGGAGCCTGGGCGGTTTGGCCGATATCCACCAGCAGTGCTTTAGCGCACAACGAGGCGATGGCTGGGGAGAAAAAACGTTCCACCATCCGCAACGCGAGATGCTGATGAGTGGTGATGGCCCCGGCACAGACCAGTCTTTCGTCTTCGGTTAGCAACCGTTTTACATCGAGTTTAACCTTGGGATAGCGGCTGCGGAACTGCCGTTCTAACCACCAGGTAGTAGTCGCTGTATGGCCATCGAGTAACCCCACTTCCCCTAACAGAAAAGTGCCGGTACAGTTGGCAGCCAGGATCGCTCCCCTCTGCCATTGTGAAATCAGCCAGGCACCAATAACAGCATGGGCTTTCAGAAAATTATCAAACGCTTCAGCCCCACCGTAGAAAACCCCGGGGATATAAACCACATCGAAGATACTGTCCGAATCTAGAGCCGAATCGACAGCTAATGCGAGTCCCCCACTGGCTTTCACATTAGCACCAGTGATGGAAATTATCTGCCATTCAAAAGGCTCCATGGCATCCCCCAATTGTTTCCTGGCATGCGCATTGGCGATCTGCAGCAGGTCCATAAACCCCGTCAGGCTTGAAGCGTAACAGTCATCCATCGCTAACAGCGCAACTCGAGGCATATTGTCCATTCTCGCATTAAAATTGTCATTTACGACCTTACACCTTATCAAAGCATCTCTATAAACTCATCCTCTATGAAAAGAAAACATAAAGCAGCTGATCAATCACACTGCAGGTTTGCTAAACAGAACCAGTCCGATTGATTGCAATTTGCGAGGTACTTACAAGTGATTAAGACACGATTTACAGAACTTTTTGGTATTGAACATCCGGTTATTCAGGGTGGTATGCAACGCGTATCAACCGCGGAGCTCGTGTCCGCTGTTGCCAATGCAGGCGCTTTGGGATTTTTAAGCGCCCTCACCCAGCCAACGCCTGAGGCATTAAGAAAAGAGATCGAGCGTACCCGGTCAATGACCGATAAACCTTTCGGGGTAAATCTGACAATCCTGCCTACACTGACACCTCCCCCCTATGAGGAATACGCACAGGTTATTGTCGACTCAGGTATCAAGGTTGTTGAGACCGCCGGACGAAGCCCGCAACCGTTTATGCCGATGTTCAACGCCGCCGGCATCAAAGTGATCCATAAATGCACCTCAGTAAGGCATGCCATGAAAGCCCAGCAGGTTGGCTGTGCTGCCGTCACTATTGATGGTTTCGAGGCGGCGGGTCACCCCGGAGAAGACGACATTCCCTCACTGGTATTGCTGCCCCGGACAGTTGATGAACTGGACATCCCGGTTATAGCCTGTGGAGGATTTAGCGATGCCAGAAGCCTGGTCGCGGCCCTCGCGCTGGGCGCAGAAGCCGTCAGCATGGGGACACGATTTGTAGCAACCCAAGAAGCTCCCGTTCATGCAAACATGAAGCAAAAGCTATTGGATGCAACCGAGTTGGATAGCCAGCTGATCTTCCGTAAGTTCAGAAACACCGCCCGGGTGTACAAAAATACGGTATCCACAGAAGTAGCCTCAATCGAAACACAACATGGAACAGAATTCTCCGACGTCGCCGACCTGGTTGCAGGTAAGCGAGGCGCTATTGTGCTGGAAACCGGGGATATGGAAGCCGGAATTTGGTGGGCAGGCATGTCTGCAGGCCTGATCTACGAGATCCCAACAGTTGAGCAACTCGTGACCCGGATGGTGTCTGATGCACAAGAGATTATCAACGAGCGTCTTATAAACGTGCTGGGTTAACCTTGAGCAGGAGTGTGGGCTTCATCCATGCTCATCAGTTACGTAGGGTGCAATAGCGCAGCGTATTGCACCAAAACCGTCTCAATCTTCGTAACCTAACGTATCTGCAACCGAACTTTCCGCCCAACCCTTGTTATATACTCCCTGTTCCACCAAGCGATGAAAAGTGGAATAGGGCCAATCCGCCACCCTGGATACCAGACCATGTTTGAGTGGATTGATATGGATGTAGTCCATATGGGCATTAGACCCGAATATTTCATAAAGGCGCTTGAAGTAGAGCTGTAAGGCTGATGCTTACTGAACACTCAGCTTGTATTAGAAAGTTACTTTACGTAACCGACAAGTCGCTGATCGGTTTTCTGAAAAATCTGGCGTTGCATTTGGCTCCATCTTCCTTGA
>JBALVQ010000079.1:0-28378 GCA_036960915.1 Amphritea sp. | reverse complement strand
AATGAGGGCGGGCTCTATAACGGCCACCTGCTTTGTCAGCCAGTTTGAAAAGGTCTAGACATTTCACTGCACTGTCTTTCGCGCATCTGGCCGTTCTATAGCCCGCAGAGAACATAATGGACTTATTCGCAGGTTCCTAAGCTATTCAAGAAATCTGAGGTCTTTGTCAGTTAGTGCTGTCTTGTCCTCATCACCGAGACTAAACGATGCAAGTTGCAGATAAGAAAGTTGTACTGATTCATTACACCCTGACTAACGTGGACGGAGAAGTAATGGACTCCTCAGAAGGAAGTGATCCGTTGGCATATCTGCAGGGGATGGGTAACATCGTACCAGGCCTTGAGAAAGAGATGCTGGGTAAGCAGGCTGGCGACAAGGTGAATGTTGAAGTTTCACCTGAGGAAGGTTACGGCGAGCTGAATGATGAGCTTGTTCAGGAAGTTGAACGCAGTGCTTTTGACGGAGTTGATGACATCCAGGTCGGCATGCGCTTTATGGCTCAGACCGCTTGGGGCGAACAGCCTGTTATTGTTACCGCATTGACCGATGAAACAGTTACCGTTGATGGCAACCACCCACTGGCCGGTCAGACACTGAAGTTTGATGTTGAGCTGGTTGAAGTACGTGATGCGACTGAAGAAGAGCTGGAGCACGGTCATGTTCACGGTGTCGGCGGACATCATCATTAATTGCAAATAAATTATAAAAGGGCGCCTGGCGCCCTTTTTTGCGTTTGAAATCTTGGTCTGGTTACGTGTCTGGCCGGCCAGAGCTTCAGACATTAACTACCATCAGGGCGGTGGCAGAAAGTCCATCTGTGTAGTTCTCAAATGCTTCACAGGATTGATGCGTTTTTCGCTATTTGCTCAAATTAGTCTTATCTACGCTCAAGCTTTGTTGTGGATCATCTGCCTTAATAACTCACTTCATAAGATAACAGCTGATTTCCACCTCTTTGGCATTACTATTGCTCACTTTTTGCGTGCAAGCAAAGCAGCTCCTGGGAAGATTCCCTTTCCTTTTCAGGTCTCTATATCCTTTCAATTGTCTTGCTAAGGCTAGGATAAGGAGGCTGTTAGATCGGAGTTCATCGCATGGGATTCCACGTTTAAGCCTCTCATTATGAGGGGCATTTTTTTTGTCTCCAGATGACTACTTCGTTATCCTGTATGACTACAGCTATAGTGATAGCGAACCAGTAAGTTCGGCAGGGAGTGGGCATGAGAGAGCGGATAAACTTGGCGATAGAGGCTGTAGGGCAAGTCTTTTATGGCAAGGATCAGCAAGTACGGCTGGCACTGGCCTGTATTTTCAGTCGGGGACACCTGCTGATAGAAGACCTACCGGGCATGGGTAAAACAACGTTATCCCATGCATTAGCGCGCGTACTAGGGCTGGAGTATCAACGGTTGCAATTTACCAGCGATATGTTGCCGGCTGATATTCTCGGTGTGACTATTTTTGATCCCCAGAGTCGTACGTTCCAGTTTCATCCAGGGCCCGTATTTACCCAGGTCTTATTGGCGGATGAAGTGAACAGAACCTCACCCAAGACCCAGTCGGCGCTACTGGAGGCAATGGAAGAGCGGCGCATAACCCTGGATGCCCAAACCTATCAGTTACCAACACCGTTCTTTGTAATTGCCACCCAGAATCCAGTCACCCAATACGGTACCTTTCCCCTGCCCGAGTCTCAGCTTGATCGTTTTCTGATGCGTATAGAGCTGGGATATCCGGACAGCAAGGCGGAGAGAGAGTTATTAACTGGCGGTGATCCCCGGGCACGCATGGCTCAGTTGAAAGCGGTGATTGAAGCGCAGGATTTGGTTGAAATTAGTGCTGCCTGTGCCAGGGTAAAGGCATCAGACAGTATCCTGGATTATTTGCAGCGCCTGGTGGGTCTCAGCCGTCAAGCGCCAGAATTTAGTTGTGGAATCTCACCTCGGGGTGCATTGGCATTACTGAATGCGAGTCGCAGCTGGGCGTATATTCACGGTCGGGATTATGTCGTACCCGAGGATATTCAGATGTTGTTGGGCCCGGTGATTGGACACCGTATCCGAGCTGCTGATGATGTGGGCAGCTACTCAGGTACGGCGCTGGTGCAGCGCTTACTGACCCAGGTAAATGTAGTTGCCTGAGGGAGCAATTAATAATGCCAAAAGGGATGATGCGACGGGTTGAAAACAGGTTGAGAAAAGCAGTTAAGCATTGGGCGTTACGGCGTAGTCCTCGTGTGCATCAACTGACTCTGAGTCAAAAACGGATTTATATTATGCCCTCAGTAGCGGGCTTTATGTTTGTGGCGCTGCTGCTTGTGCTGCTGTTGCTCGGTATCAATTATCAGAACAACCTGGCCTACGGCGCAACGTTTTTGCTCTCCAGTCTGTTCGTGGTCACTATTATCCATACCTATGCGAACCTTTCCGGTATTACGATTACGTTTCTCAAAGGGCACCACTGTTTTGCCGGTGAGGCTGCCGCTTTCGAAGTACAATTATCCGCCAGTGGCCAGCGCCAGTATGAAAATATTCAACTGCGCTGGGAGCAGGGAGAGCCGATAGCTGTCGACCTGCTGGAAAAACATGAACAAAGGGTCTCACTCTATATGCCCGCGGAACACCGAGGGGTGTTAAAAGCCGGCGTACTGTTGATTGAGACCTTCTATCCGTTGGGGCTATTCAGAGCCTGGACCTGGCTGGATGCTGACCTTAGCACCATCGTATTTCCCAAACCGATAGCCGGTGGGCGGTTGTCTGACGCTGACAGCCATAGTGATAACGGTGCCGAGGCTGTACATCCCGGTCGCGAGGATTTTGATGGGCTGGAGCAGTACCAGAAGGGCATGTCGCCGCGCCATATTGCCTGGAAACACTATGCCCGTGGGTTAGGATTGCATGCTAAAAGCTATGTCGATTACAGCGCTGAACATTGTTGGTTAAGCTGGCACTTCTGGCCTGAATTGAACACCGAAGCACGCCTGTCACGGCTAGCTTATTGGGCACTACAGCTGGAGAAACAGGGAACTCCCTATGGACTGATAATACCCGGTATAGAGATTAAACCAGCGCTTGGTGAGAGTCATCGTAACCGGGTGCTGGAAGCGTTGGCGCTTTTCCCGGCGGCTAACTCTGCAGGCGAGCCGTAATGAAACCGGTCTATCAATTAAACCGCAATACCATGGCCTGGTTGCTGATCACAATAGTATTGGTTATTGCTCCCCATACAGGCACGTTGCCTCTGTGGATTTATCCAATCGCTATACTGACCATAGGTTGGCGGCTAATGGTACATACCGGCCGCTGGCGCTTTCCCCATTGGTCCGTCAAGCTGGCGATGATTATCGGTAGTAGCTTTGCTGTTTTAGCATCTCTGAATGGTGGACCAACCCTGTTGCTAACGGTAGTACTGCTGATTGTCGCCTTCCTACTTAAACTGCTGGAAATGTATCAGCGCAGAGATGCGCTGGTAGTTTTATACGTAGCCTATCTGGTGTCAGTCACGGCGTTTCTGTTTAATAAATCGATACCGATGGCAGTGTATATTTTGATTACACTGGTGATGATTACCGCAACCCTCAATTGTGTTTATCAAAGTGAACAGCGCAGCAGCTTCTGGCGACCGCTAAAGCGCTCGGCAATACTGTATTTACAGGCCCTGCCGATGATGCTGATCCTGTTTATCATGTTTCCGCGGCTGCCGCCATTATGGACGGTAGACCTTGGTTCGGGGGAGGGAAGAACCGGCATGTCAGACACTCTGGCACCGGGTGATGTCAGTCGTCTGACGCGTTCGGCCGAAACTGCATTCCGGGTGAGTTTTGAAGACTCTTTGCCAGCGCTTGAGGAACGCTATTGGCGTGGAATTGTTTACGATACTTTCGATGGCCAGCGTTGGCTTCAAAGTCCTGAGTCAAAGGAGCCATCAAACTTCCCTGAGATTTCGGCAACAGCAGCCGCGCAGGCTCTTGTCCAACTTTACAGCTATCAGGTGATTCTTGAACCAACCGGTCAGCGCTGGCGCTATGCACTGGATATCCCCGTTGATTATCCTGCGTCTTTGCGTCTGCAACCGGACTATACCCTGCTAACAGATCAGCCTCTGAATCAGCGTTCTCAATATAGCCTGACGTCGGCCATCGGTTATCAAATGATGCAGCTTACTGCCGCGGCGCGTCAGCGTTATCTACAATTACCTGAGGGAGGTAACGCCAGAGCCCAGCAACAGGCGCAACAGTGGTTAGAGCAGGGCTTGGGTGCAGAGGCTTATCTGCAGGAAATTCTTCAGCTATTCCGTAGCCGTTTTACCTATACCCTACAACCACCAAGGCTTTCAGGTGAGCGTATCGATCAGTTTCTGTTTGATACGCAGCAAGGCTTCTGTGGTCACTTTGCCAGTAGTACGGTATTTCTGTTACGTGCAGCGGGAATACCTGCGCGGATAATCGGTGGTTATCAGGGGGGCGAGTTAAACCCTGTAGATGGCTCATTGACAATACGCCAGTACGAAGCGCACGCCTGGATTGAGGTGTGGTTGCCGGATAAGGGCTGGGTGCGGGTAGATCCGACAGCGGCAGTGGCACCGGAGCGAGTCGAGAAACCGGCAGAAGAGCTGTTTAACCTCCAGCAGGGGTTTCTTGCCGATGCATCGGCAATGCGTGCAGGTTTGTTGAGGGTTGGCTGGCTGAAACAGTTGCGCTGGCAGTACGACGCGCTGAATTACAGCTGGAATCGCTGGGTACTTAATTTTCAGCATAATCAGCAAAGCTTTCTTAATGGGCTGCTTAACGGAGCCTCTGTCCTCAAGCTGATATTACTGCTGTTAGTACCAGGGGCTGTTGTGTTGGGCGCAGTGGCCTGGAATTTATTGATCAGGTCGCGTCAGCGGGTAGCGCCTATCGAAAAGTCGCTGGCAAGGCTGGATCAACGTCTCGCCAGGTTAGGGCTTGCCAGAGCTCCGGGAGAAACAGTGATGAATCATGCGCATCGGGTTGCTGGCGTGATACCTGATGTGGCGGCTTCGATAGTTGCTGTCGCACGACGTTATGAGCAGATTCGGTATGCTGGTGATAATGATCCACGCCTGGAAAAGCAGCTGTATAGTGCGATTGAACGCTGTTATTCTCTGCTTCCGTCTCGCTAAATCAGTGGTTTTTAATGTTCTCACTCTTTAGAAAAAGCACATTGGATTACCAGGTGCGCCGCAGTAATCGCCGCAAAACTGTGGCTATCGAAGTGCGCCGTAACGAGGTCAGGGTGCTGGCTCCAACTGCTGTATCCGATAGTTGGATAGACAGTTTTGTCGCACAGAAGGAAGACTGGATCAAAAAGCGTTTAGCCGAATTTGCCCAATATCCAGAACCCGAAGCTGATCCTGTGATTGAGGAAGGCTCTCGGTTGATGTTACTGGGACAGAGCTACTCCCTGCATATTCGTGAGAGCAATCAATCCAGTCGGGTAGAGGTGTTATCCGAGCGTATCGTTTTGCATCTGTCTGGACGGTTAAGGCGTCCCCGCGACGAATCTATCAAGCAGCAGCTAGAGGGCTGGTATCGCCAGCAGGCACAGGCCTATATCGAACAGCGTGTTAGTTACTGGGCCGAGGTGATGAATGAGCAGCCCTCAGCGATTAAGGTGCGCAGTTACCGGCGCAAGTGGGGTTGTTGCAACAGCCGTGGTGAGTTGCGTTTCAACTGGCTGTTGATAATGGCACCGCCCGAGATAATCGACTATGTGGTTATTCATGAGTTGAGCCACCTCAAACATATGAATCACTCGGCTCGGTTCTGGCAACGGGTTGTAATCTATTGTAAGGACTTCAAGCAGGCGCAAGGCTGGTTAAAGCAGGAGGGCTATCGACTCAACTGGTAAGTTAGGGAGCCTGAAAATTAGTCCTTTATGTCCTCTGCGTCTTCCTTGAACCTTGGAGTGACCAGGGCTTGGCGAAAGATAGTCGCTCTTGCACGTCTCGGCACTTGTTCCCGACAGTGCTCTACCTAGTACATCCATGTGCTCGCGAACTCTTTCTCTTAAAATAAGGTACATCCTGTACATAAAAGCCAATCAATTAGCCAGAAATTCCAAGCCCCTCTTATGATGTATCCGGGCTAGTACGTCCCTCTTATAAAAATCAGTACAAAAGCCAATATCCGATGGGGCATGTTAAGGCTTAATACACTTATTTCACAGCTTCCTTCGTTATCACTTGATCTGCAACAAGTTGCTCTATACATGAAATCAGTAGTCTTGGGTATTGTTCTTAAGAAACATATGCTTATGTGCAAAATCAGGGCAAACTTAAACGCTAACCATAACAACAAAAAAAGTGGTTCATATGAACGTGTATGATGCAGTTGAACGGACCTTTTTTAATACTTTAACGCGGAAAATTATTGGCAATGTTGCATTCCTGATATTACCTACCGCTGTTTTTCTGGTAATCGGCGGTTACTATCTGGGGCAACTGGAGCAACTCTTGCTTACCGAACAGGCACTCTCGGTGCAGGTAAAAGAGCAGTTTGATAGCCTTTATCTGGTCGGATGGGGGATCTTGATCTTCGCCTCCGGCGTCGCGCTTTTTGCTATTTTCTTTATGCGTCACCTTTTTCTGCGCCCGATCGATAAAATGATCGATGTGCTCAGCGCTATCAAGGAAAAGGATGGCGACATCTCGGCAACCCTGCCGGAATTTACCCATGATGAAATATCGACCATGGCGTCCAGCTACAACACTTTTTCTACGAGCCTTAAGCGAATTATTGCGCGGACTCGTAATCACAGTGTCAGGGTAGCGCTTAATGCTACACAGCTAAGCAAGGTGCTCAACACCGCTTATGAGGCAGTCAATCAACAGGAAGCGCAGGCGCAACAGGTGTTGCAATCAAGCACCGAAGCTACCCAGGCGATCGAAGAGGTCGCAGAGAACACACTGAAAATCTCAGAGTACACCAGTAATAACCTCACAGAAGTTAAAAGCTCCAGTCGCGAGTTGGAACAGGTACTGGGGCAAGTTCAGGCGATAGGCGAATTGGCGCGCAGTTTCCAGAATACTGTGGCAAAGCTGAGTGAGAGCTCGGCGAACATTACTGAGATTCTGACGATGGTGAAACGCTTCTCTGATCAGACTAATTTGCTGGCGCTGAATGCCTCGATTGAGGCGGCCCGTGCGGGTGAGGCTGGTCGAGGTTTTGCGGTGGTTGCCGATGAGGTGCGTAATCTGTCTCAGCAGGTAAAAGAGGCGACTTCCGAGATTGACGAGAATATCTCTGTGATGACCGAACTGGTTGGTGATACGCAACACAACTCCAACAGTATTCTGGAATATATCCAGAATACGGAAGGTTTTATCGGTAACACCAGTGAGCAGTTTGTACGTCTGGTCGATGATTTTGAAGGCGTCAATGGTCAGTTGACAACGATCAGTTCAGCTCTGGATGAGCTGGCTTATACCAATAAAGAATCCCATCAGCACGTTCAGAAAATTGCCGGTATCAGTGGTGAGATTCGCAATGAAATGGAGAAGTCCAGGGAATTTTCCGGTGAACTGGAAGCGTCCACCGAAGAAACTCAGGAGCTGTTGTCACGTTTCATTATTGGTTACGGCAGTTTTGAGAATATTATCCAGTCGGGTCGTGAGTGGGCACGTCAGATGCAACAGGGACTGGAACAATTGCAATCTGAAGGCTTTAACATTTTCGATAAAAACTATCTGCGTACTCACGAAGGAATGCTGCCGGAAAAATATGATGTGAGCTACGTCGATGCATACGAAAAGCTGTTAAGACCGATGTTTGATAGTTTCATTAAGGAAAATTCTAGCCTGATCTATGCGATCGGTGTAACCAATGATGGCTATGCGCCGGCTCACCATACCAAAGTATCAGCGCCAATGGTTGGCGATTTCGAAGTTGATAACCTTAAGAGCCGTCATCGCCGTAAGTTCTTTGCTAACCGGGCAGAGCAGCGCAGAGCAAGCCATACATCAGCGTTTTTGTTGCAGACTTATGTCCGTGATACAGGCGAAGTTCTGAATGACCTTTCTTTCCCTATCTACGTGTCAGGCAAGCATTGGGGCGGTTTTATTATGGGCTTCCAACCACAGCAGTTATTGGATAGTGAGGGCGCTGCAGGCTGAAGGAACTGTATTGCGGTAATACCTCCCTTGGGGCGGTTGCTGACGAACCCCGCTCTAAAGCGGGGTTCTTCTTTATGTGGCTACTAGAGAAAGGTGTGTGGGAGCATCATTGGGTGTTGTCTGTTTCTATCCATTTCAAATTATTGAATGTCTCCAGGCTAGTTCGCCTTTACAGAAAGTTTGTCTCTGGAGAGTAGCTTGGGTATCCGCCTGAGATTATAGGCGAGCAGGCCGAGCAACAGTCCCCAGAAAGCGCTGCCAATTCCCATCAATGACAGTCCTGATGCGGTTACCAGAAAGGTTATTAGCGCTGCTTCTCTGCCATCTTCCATTGCTAGAGATGTCGCCAGGCTGTTACCTATGGTGCCCAGTAAGGCGAGTCCAGCGATAGCCATCACAAGTTCAGCAGGGAAAGCCGCAAAAAGTCCGGCAACGGTAGCTCCGAAAAGCCCGGTCAGCAGGTAGAACATGCCCGCCCAGATGGATGCCAGGTAGCGCTTATCCGGATCTGGATCGGCTTCTTTGCCCATACAGATAGCCGCAGTAATTGCCGCCAGGTTGAATGAAAAACCGCCAAAAGGTGCCAGCAGAAAGCCGGTAAATCCAGTCCAGCTGATCAGGGGAGATGCCGGTGTTTGATAACCATTGGCGCGAAGCACTGCAATGCCGGGTACATTCTGAGAGGCCATGGTGACAATAAATAGTGGAATACCGACACCAATGAGTGCCGATAGTGAAAAGCTTGGCATCATGAGCACCGGCTTTGCCAGTTGCCAGCTTAGGTTCTCCAGTTTCAGTAAGCCCTCAATAGCCGCTACACCTAGCCCTGCGGTTAGCGCCAGGGGAATAATATAACGGGGGAAGAGATCACGTGATATCAGGTAGGTTGCCAGCATCACGCCGACCAGTAGTAGCTGCGATTGCAGCGATTCAAACAGATTCAGTCCGAACTGCAACAGCACGCCTGCTAGCATAGCTGATGCCAGAGATTGCGGGACATACTGCATAACTTTTTCAAACCAACCAGTGATACCGCAAACCGTTATCAGCAGGGAGCAGAATAGGAAACTACCGATAGCTTCACTCATCGGTATGCCAGAGAGACCAGTGACCAGTAATGCTGCCCCGGGTGTCGACCAGGCAGTTAATATGGGGCTGCGATAATAAAGAGAAAGACCGATACTGGTGAGCCCCATGCCGATGCCTAACGCCCAGAGCCAGGAGCTGATTTGCTCCGCAGACGCACCTGCGGCGGCTGCGGCTTGGAAGATTATAACGGCGGAGCTGGTATAGCCGACTAATACGGCAACAAAGCCGGCGGACAGGTGCGACAGGCTGAATAATTTGCGCATGGATTTCATCTCCCCGAAATACTACGGCAATAAGACTGGTTTATTAAAAGGGCTTGTTTAAAGGATTGGTTATTTGTGCGTTATAACGTACGTGCTGGACGATCTTAGCACTTATGCGCTATAACGCACAATAATAACTATCTAATCGCAGTGATGGAGCTCAGGTCTGGCATGCAGAAATTGAATCAGTACCTTGCAGAATCGCTTAAAGCTACCCGTAAACAGAAGGGCTGGAGCCTGGATCGTACGGCGAAAGAAACCGGTGTAAGCAAGGCAATGCTGGGGCAGATTGAGCGTGGCGAGTCCAGCCCGACAGTCGCTACCTTGTGGAAAATTGCCGGTGGGTTTAATACATCACTGTCGTTTTTCCTCGAGCCGGCGCCTGTTGAACACCAGGGGACGACGTTCCGCTCTGCCGCGCAATTGAGGCAGCAGCCAGCCAGTGATGAAATGTTGGTCGCTTCACTGTTCCCGTTCGATGCGCGTTTCGGTTTTGAGATGTTTGAGCTGACCCTGTTAGCGGGGTATGAGCGTTTGTCTGATCCTCACGAGCCGGGTGTTACTGAGCATGTGATCGTCTTGGAGGGAACCATGGAGTTACTGCTAAATGGCGAGTGGCAGCTCCTTGAGAAAGGGACTGCAGTGCGTTTCGCAGCGGATCAGCCGCACGGTTACCGCAACCGCACAGCTAAGTCTGCCGTATTTCATAACCTGATACATTACGCTCAGACGATGCTTTAGGGCATTGGTGCTGCAGAGTAAGCCCTTCTCCTATACGTACGGTCGAAAAAAATAGGCTATATGACAACTATGCAGCGGTAATGCCCTTTACTTCGATTGTAATGTGACTGACCCGCTCCAGCTGGTTTTTCAGCTCTGCTTCCAGCTCCTTGATAATTTCTTCAGTTCTTTCCAGCGTTACCTGCACGGCAGCGCGGGCATCAATATATTCAGACAGTGCCTTATCGACTTGTTTATCCTCTGGCACCTGGCTGGTGAGTGCCTGCCTTTGTGCAATGAGTCGCTCACGCAAACCACTCACTATGACTTCTTCGCGCAGTTCAACTTCCGCAACCAGTACGGTGTGCTGCTCATCAAGAATAATCGAGCGAATGTCATGGCAGCGATCAATTTCGGGGTGATTGGCGGCTATCTCGTTAAACAGTTGTTCGGCTTTACTGTCACGAATATCGGTGAGGAAGCGCATATTGATGTAACCCAGATAAAAGGCGATGAAGCCCAGCATAGTGGCGATAGCCGCTGAGAAGAGGATATCCCACAGCGGGTTGCCGGTTGCAGCGGACAGGCTAATACCCACTGCTGCCAGTACTAACCCGAGCATGGCGACCGAATCTTCCAGCACTACTGCGACCAGGGTTGGATCCTCACATTTCAACAGATAACTGAAAGCTCCCTGATGGCCTTCGGCTCTCATACGGTTAAGGAATTCTTTCAGAGCCACTAAAAAGGAGTAGCCTTCCAGGAGGGTGGCGACCAGTAAGACGCTAAGGCTAAACCAGAGTGGGTTGATACTGATGCCCAGAAACAGGGTCTCCGTTACTGTTTCCGTAAGTGGAGCATGGTAGCTGTGCCAGGCATGAGCCAGGCCCAGGCCGCAACCGATAGAGAACAGGCCAATAGCACTCCACAGATTCCACAGATATTTCTTCTGGCCGTGACCGAATGCATATTCATCATCGGCAGGGCGGTCGGCATGTATCAGGCCGAATAACAGAAAGGCCTGGTTAAGTGTATCCATCAAACTGTGGACCGCTTCATTCATCATTGAAGCAGAGCCGCTGACGGTAGCGGCAATAAACTTGATAACAGTAACGATGCTGTTGGATACGATAGCAGTGAGTACAGCCGTCCTTGAACTGTGAGCCATGCCTGAATCTCCATAGTGAACATGTGTACAGGGATCATAACAAACGATAAGGAGCGATGTTTAGCGATTTACGCAGGCAATGTGGTTTTTACTTAAGCGATCCATACGAAGATAATTGTTAGCAACTGCAGCAAAAAGTGATTAAGCAACAGTAAAAGCAGAGGATTCATCTAGTCTAATACTTTAGTCTGTAGAAGCTTAATTTTGCAGAGGAATCTACTACTTTAGACGGACAATAACCCAAAGGGATTAGTGCTTTTTTACTGCAATGCACAAGATTTTTTCGTAGGAATAAGTATAATCAGCGCCACAGAATCAGCATGTGGCTGGGGTGGTTTAGTCGTGTACTTTACTGGCTACCTGAATTCCACTGCTGGCAGAGAGATTATCGGAAATATCAAAAGCTTATAACTTTATACTGATTAGTTAACGGCTTTTTTATCGGCCACAAGCTGCTTCCGGGAATCGTCTCAACTCCCATTGTTTACTGTTGAATGGCGAAGTGTGTATGACCTCAAAATCTGTTGATGTGCTACTGGTTGGTGCGGGCGCGATGAGCACCACGTTGGGGGTGTTGCTCAAGCAGCTGGACCCGTCCCTGAAAATCACAATGGTGGAGCGTTTAGATCACGTTGCCCATGAAAGTACCGATGCGATGAATAACGCCGGTACTGGCCACGCGGCCTATTGTGAGTTGAATTATACCGCTCAGAATTCCGATGGCAGTATCAGTACAGACAAGGCTGTTGAGATCAATGCGGCTTTCGAAGTCAGCCTGCAGTTTTGGTCTTATCTGGTTGAGCAAGGCTGCCTGCCAGAGCCTGCTAATTTTATCAATAATGTGCCTCATCAGAGCGCCGTATGGGGTGAGGAAAACGTTGCTTTTCTGCGTAAGCGCTACGAAACTCTGAGTGCTTTTCCACAGTTTGCCGAGATGGAGTTTTCGGACGACCCTGAAGTGTTGAGCCAATGGATGCCGCTGATGATGCAGAAGCGTTCACCTGATGAGCCGGTAGCTGCTACCCGAGTGCGTCATGGTGCCGATGTGAACTTCGGCTCATTAGCACGTAGCATGGTTAAATGCCTCGAACAGCAGGACGGTTTCGAGCTTCTGCTGAGCCGTTCTGTTGAAGACCTGGTGCAGTATTCAGACGGTGACTGGAAAGTTGAGCTCAAAAATGGCCATACCGGTCAGACTGAATCGATTCGTACCCGTTTCGTGTTTCTGGGGGCTGGTGGTGGTGCACTGCCATTACTGCAGAAATCCGGAATCCCTGAAGGCGATGGCTACGGTGGCTTCCCTGTGAGTGGCCAGTGGCTGGTGTGCAACAAGCCTGAAATTGTTGAGCAGCACATGGCTAAGGTCTATGGTCAGGCACCGATAGGTGCGCCACCAATGTCGGTACCGCATCTGGATAGCCGGGTTATCGATGGCAAACGCGCGATGTTGTTTGGTCCTTTCGCCGGCTTTACAACCAAGTTCCTGAAGGAAGGCTCGGTACTGGATATGCCGCTGAGTGTGCGCTTGAATAACCTCAAGCCAATGATGTCCGTGGGTGCCAAGAATATGGATCTGACCCGTTACCTGATTAGCGAGGTGATGCAATCACATGCCGATCGGGTTGAGTCACTACGCCGCTTCTATCCGGATGCCAAAGATGAAGATTGGGAGCTGTCATACGCCGGTCAGCGTGTGCAGATTATCAAGAAAGATGAAAACGGTACCGGCAAGCTGGAATTTGGCACCGAGGTGATTGCATCGGCAGACTGCCGTCTTGCTGCGTTGCTGGGGGCCTCTCCGGGTGCATCAACAGCGACACCGACGATGATTGACGTAATTGAGCGTTGCTTCTCAGAGCAGATGGCTTCTCCAGAGTGGCAGGCCCGGATGAAACAGATGGTACCCTCTTACGGTGAATCACTGGTCGATGATGCAGAGTTGTTAAGGTCTGTACGCAAGCGTACATTGTCAGTGTTGCAACTGGATTCGAATTATGGTGAACCATTGATCGATGATGCAGAGTTGTTAAAGAATGTACGCAAGCGTACATTGTCAGTACGGCAACGGGATTCGAATTACGCTGAATAATTGATCGACCCATAGATCTATTTTTTAAAAACCGCTCTTTTGAGCGGTTTTTTTATAGCTTGTGATGTGTAGGCTGCTTCATGGCCAGGCTGGTAATCATCTGAATTTTTTGGGCGGTATTGGGTTCCGGAAAACGGAATTACAGGGCCAGTCCAGCGCGCATAGCGGTGATAAAGCCGAACAGGAACATGCTCAGGCAAAGAGCGCCATAGAGGAATGCGAAACGGGTGATGATGTTGCGGACTAGCTTCATGAGATCTCTCCTGCAGTGGTTATTCGAGCCACTTAAAATCCCACCCATAATTAACAGGTTAAATTTTACACAGTCAGCAAGTGTTTCGCAATTGCGATTTATTCATAGTGACTTTGTTGTTCAGTGGCAAGTGATAAAAACAAGGAAAGAGGGCTGGGGGGGATGCAGCCTTTCCTTGTTGTACAACCGGTGCAGCGTCTTTAAATGTATTCAGATAGATACAGCTATTAATCTTTATGCCATTTAAATCCTTATCTGACACCAGAGAATTTTTGCATCGGCTTTTGCTGAATGCCAGTTGTTAATTACTCACTTTGTATTTTCCATATATAGCGGCTGAGAAAGAGACTCGTTGTTGTTAGATAGGCCGGTCAGTTGAATGACCGGGGTTTCAGTTAATCTGGGAAACAAAAAAACTTCGGCTGAAGCGAAGGCTTTTTGACGTCATTTTAAGCTCCTGGCCAAAGGATCTACTATATGAATCTAAGTCTCTAAGTCTCTAAGTCTCTAAGTCTCTAAGTCTCTAAGTCAAGGGCTTAGCGTTGTGCCATATAGCGCTCTACCGTATCGACCACTGCCTGTGTCTGGCTGTCGATCTCCAGATTGATCTTATCTCCGATTGTAGATGCGCCAAACGTTGTGACTGCCAGGGTTTCCGGTATCAGGTACACATTAAAGCGGTTTTCCTCGACGTTGCCGATAGTCAGACTGCAACCGTTCAGGGCAACAAATCCTTTAGGTAAAATGTATTTAATCCATTGCGGGCTGGCCTCAAACCAGATAATGCGGTTATCTTCCGGCGCTTCGATGTTGATTATCTTTGCCTGGGCATGAATATGGCCAGAGAGCAGATGGCCACCAATCTCATCGCCTATCCTGGCTGCGCGCTCAAAATTAACCCGGTCGCCTGGTTTAAGCACTCCCAGATTAGTTACCTTCAGGGTTTCCATAATAAGGTCAAACTGAATCCGGTTATCTTCAAATCCGGTAATCGTCAGGCAAGTACCGTTGACGGCAATACTGGCACCTGTTTGCAGGTTAGCGGTATGCTGTTGTGGCAGTTCCAGCGTGAGTCGCATGAACTGATTCTTCAATTCTGTCGTAATTACTGTAGCCTGGCCCTGAACAATACCGGTAAACATGGTTGTATCTCTAATCTGCTTAAACTGGACTACTGTTATATGGGCAGGTTGTTGCGAAATCAACAGCGAATGTATTAAACAGTTCGGTGAGGGGACAGTAATCACTCCAACAACTGCCTCAATAGCTGCTCCAGCAACCATTCCAGAAACCATTCCTGTAACTGAAGAGGTGACGATGAAAATTCTGTTGAGTGGTGCCACTGGATTTATAGGTAAGTCGTTGGTGCCGCGTCTGCTGGAATATGATCATTCATTGATACTTTGGGTACGTTCAGTAGATAAGGGGAAAACACTGTTTGGTGAGCGGGTACGTGTTATCACCCAACTATCTGAACTGGATGACAGTGAACATATCGATGGCATTGTTAACCTGGCGGGTGAAGGAATAGTTGACCGGCGCTGGAGTGAGCTGCGTAAACAGCAGTTGCTGGATAGCCGACTGACGACCACCCGGGCTCTGATCGATCTGATTAACCGCCTGGAGATCAAGCCTGAAGTATTGGTGAGTGGTTCGGCTATCGGTTATTACGGGAGCCAGATGGGAGATGAGAAACTCGATGAGTCCGCGCCGGTAACGGATGGTTTCACTCACCAGTTGTGTAAACAATGGGAGGATACTGCCCAGGAAGCCGCAGCAGATAGCGTCAGAGTGTGTCTTGTTCGCACCGGAGTTGTACTTGGCAGTGGCGGAGCTTTGGCAAAGATGGTGCCGCCTTTCCGGTTAGGACTGGGCGGTCCAGTTGGTGATGGCAAACAATGGATGTCGTGGGTTCATATCGACGATGAAGTTGAAATAATTTGCATGCTGCTGACCCATACTGATTTTTCAGGCGCCTATAACCTGACCGCACCAGGTGCGGTCAGCAATGCCGAGTTTACGCAGTTGTTAGCTGAGGTTGTACAGCGCCCAGCCTGGTTCCGGGTGCCTGGTTTCGTATTGGACTTGATGCTGGGCGAGGGGAGTGAATTATTGTTGCAGGGGCAACGGGTGTATCCGCAGCGTCTGCTGGATGCCGGCTATAAGTTTGCTTATCCCGACTTGTTACCTGCATTGCATGAGGTACTGGATTGATTTGCAGCAGGGATTTTTGACAGGGAGCTTTGTCTGGAGCCTGACGGGCAGGAATTGAGGTTAATGTTGCTGCTAGGGCTCTTTGTTTGGCTTGTTGTCAGGTTCTGAGCGGTTATCCTGTTTGATCTGTTCCAGCAGGTTGACGCTTTGCTCAAGTTTGCCCTCGATGCCTTCCAGGCGTTTTTCAAGCAGTGCTATCCGCTGTAAATTGCGCTCTTCTTTATCGGTAAACTCGCGTTCATCCTGTTCGATAAAGAATACCGAAAAACTGGCCGTTATCATCGAAAACAGGCCTAGTCTCATCAGGATCAATAGTGCGCCGAATATTCGCCCTTCTCCTGTGCTGGGTACCAAATCACCATAGCCAATCGTAGTAATAGTCACCCATGCCCACCAGATAGCATCCAGCGGGCGGCTAAAAGCGGGATCGATTCCCGAAATCAATACGCCGGAAACCAGCATAATAATAAAACAGATAGACAGGGTAGCCCCCAGATGATGACGCGAAAGTATCGTGTGGGCATCACGGGATAGCCGGAAGAAGATTTCGACCATAATTAATAAACGCAGTATCCGCATGGCACCGGCAACCGGGGGAGTTAAGCCGAGCACAACCGGCAGCCCTGCGAGAATGATGACCGAGTTCATCCAGTTCTCGCGCAGGTAACGGCGTTTATTATCTACTTTACTGAGCAAAATTGTTGCTTCTGCGATGAAACAGATCCAGATAAACCAGTCTGTGATAAAGTTCAGCAGTGGGTGGCTAATGCCCTTGGCAATAAAATACCAATCAAGAAGTATCAATAAAGCCACCAGTACCATTGGCCATTCAAGGCGTCCACCCCAATGTCGGGCTACTCGGTTTCCTCGGGTGATACGCCGCCAAGGCCAAGGCTGCGGAGCAGTTGGTAGTGTCGGTTATAGCGCATCGATCCCCCTGGTTATCACACCCGTTGTAATCGCTTGTGCATCTGTTTTTCGCGAATTTTATCCAGTGCATCGGCTAGCAGGTCGCCTGACCAGTCACCCGCTTCGGTGCCATCGATATGATTTTCCATATCGATGAGCAATAGATCCAGTGTTCTGCTGTTGGTGATATCGCTCAGGTTCAGGCTGTTGTTGATTTCAGACTGAGGCCAGAAGTGGCGCGCCCAATCGATCATCAACAAACGGGCTTCCAGGGCAATGTTCTGTTCACAGGCGCTAACCATTGCCTGAAAGGCATCTTGTTCAGCTAGCTCAATCTTCAGTAGATCAGCGTCATCTAACCCTAGTGACGTCTGCGGGAGGATCTCTTCGATGTCGACTTCAGCGTCCAGAGATGCGTTCATCAGCTGTTGCTTGAGTTTACGCAGGCTGGCATATGTGTACAGCCACCCCAGGGCACTAATCATCGTTATGATTGCCAGTAACCAGATCAGTAAATGGCTGGAATCCTTAGCGGCGAGTAGCTGTTCCTGTGTTTTTCGTGATTCAAGAGTATCAAGGGTTTCAATGCTTGTGCTTGCAGCCTGATTAGCTGGAAGAGGGGCAGCGCTGATTGTTGGTTCCGCTACCACGTTGGACTCAACAGTTGGAGCCGGGTCTATCTGCAGGGTTGCCGCCGGCAGAGATTCTTTTTGCGTGCGATCTTTTTTGATGTTCCACCAGGGAATAATAATTGCTGGCAGAGTGACTTCACCGCGTTCAATGGCGTTTATAACCACCCGTTCTGTACGGCTGCTGACCAGGCCGAGGCCCGTTGCTTTCTGAGTTAGGCTGACATCGCTCACCTTAATGGTCGCTAATTCATTACGTAATGGCATCAGTGCAGGCAGCGCGCTGGCTGGCAGGCCAGTCGCTTTCACGGTAATGATTCGTATGATGTCCGAGCCCGGTGTCATCGGTTCCGGTTTAAGCCATTCTTCCTCGATGCTCAATGCTCTGGCGGGTAACCAGTAGCCACGTGTTTCCTGATGGGCTTTAGGTAATACCGCAATATTGTGGGCGGCTGACTGCAGCTCAGTTGTACCGGGACCCGCGCTGAAAATTGCCGGTTCAATCGTAAGTTGTCCCGGTTGAGAGGGATAGATAGCGTAGTTTTTCTCTATGACCTGGTATTCCTCGCCTTTAACCTGAGCGGTATAGCGGTTGACCTCTCCCAGAGGGACAACCTCGGCGGCATTAACCTGAGGCTCAGAAAAGGTCGCCAGGGAGGGCAGGTCTGCGCGATGAAACAACCGTTGGGTATAGATTAGTTGGCTATCGACATAGAGCTCGTCGGCATCGATCTGGCTTTCAACATAACTGTTCTGACTGACAGTTTGCGGTGTATTGGTATTGCCGAGAACGTTCAGGAGCAGAGGTTGGCTGTATTCCTGATTGATCTGCAAGGCAGGAATATGCAGCGCACCATTATGGCGTGGGCGCAGCAGTACTTTCCAGCGGGTTTTGTACTGGTTGTCACCATTGGTGTGACTGGAAATTGTCATCTGTTTACTGCCAAGAAAGTGAAAATCCCGGGTCAGTGGTGAGAAGTCAGGACGTCGAATTGTACGTTGATCAACTTCAATTGTGAGTTGTACGGTTTCAGGCTGGCTGATCGAGTAGCGATCCAGATAAACATTTACCTGTGCTGCTGCCGGTTGGCTGATTGCTACACTGAGGATTAACAGAGGGATAATCAGATTGCGCATCTGTTTGAAAAAATCTCCGATACATTGGCCTGATGTGGCCTATCTTTACACTCATAAAGGGTTATTTTGGATGATACCGTACCCTTACTGAAATATCTTTCTTATTATATTTCAGTGTCATCTAAACGTTTGTTTTTTATAGTTGCTCGGAGTGGGGCTGGGCTGCGAAAACCGAGGTTCATCATGACACAGAATATCAAGGATTTGAGCGCCGCAATCCTGTTGAGTCTGGATAAGGAAATCAGCAAGCGGCTGCCTAAAAAGCGCGCAGAGGATGTTGCGGCTTTTGCTTCGATCTATCTTTCCACCATAGCAGATGAGGATCTGTTGAAATGGCGTCTGGATGACCTGTATGGCGCCGTATTATCTAGTTGGGAATATCTGCAGGAAAAAATTCCAGGGCAGCCAAAGGTGCGTGTTTTTAATCCTGAATTTGAACAGCATGGTTGGCAATCCACCCACACTACAGTGCAGGTACTGAGTGACGATCTGCCGTTTATCCTTGATTCATTGCGGGTGGAGTTAAACCGCAGAAACTTGGGGACTCACGCGGTACATAATTCCGTTATTACGTTAAAACGCGATGAACGTCATCACTTTGCTGGTTTTTTGTCGGCAAATAGTCGCGCCAGAAGTTCTTGTCATGAAACCCTGATTACCGTTGAAGTGGACCGGCATACGGATTTCGCCCAGCTACAAGATCTGGAGCAGGCTCTGTATGATGTATTTTATCAGGTCGCGATGACCGTCGAGGACTTTCAGCCGATGCTGGCCAAGGCGGATGAACTGGTGGCGATGTATGATGCGATACCGGTCGAAAAACAGCCTGAAGGTATGGCCGAACCCCGGGAGTTTGTCTGCTGGCTGAAAGAGCATTTTACTTTTCTGGGCTATGACGAATATCAGCTGAGCAGTAGTCGCAGTAAAAAACTTCTGCCCGATGCCGGCAGTCAGTTAGGTTTACTCAAGTACTGTGACGAGTATTGTCGCGCCGAACTGATTAATGACAAGCAGCGTGATATAGGGCAGTTCACGTTGATCCCTGAATTACTTTCTTTTACCAAGTCACCGATTAAATCAAGGGTTCACCGGCCAGCATATCCTGATTACATCACCGTGAAACGCTTTAATAAGCAGGGTAAGGAGATCGGTGAAAGCCGCTTTCTTGGTTTGTATACCTCTGAAGTGTATTTAGGTAATGCTCGTCAGATTCCCGTGGTGCGTAAAAAAGTGGATGCGGTACTGACACGTTCTGAACGTCATAAGTTTGGCCATGACTGGAAAGAATTGCAGCAGATTCTGGAGATCCATCCCCGGGATGATCTTTTCCAGGCCAGCATTGATGAGCTTTATGAGACGGCGTTCGGTATCCTGCATATCCATGAACGCCGCCAGATACGCTTGTTTCTGCGGCGTGATCCCTTTGGTCAGTATGTTTCCTGTCTGGTATATGCTCCCCGGGATATTTACAGCACAGAATTTCGCCTCAAGACCGAGAATATTCTTCTAAATGAGCTGGGTTGCAATAAGGCAGAGTTCAATACCTACTTTTCTGAATCGATTCTGGCGCGAACCCATTTTGTGTTGCGCAGTGGCACAGTTATACCTGAGCATATTGATACTGACGCCCTACAACGAAAAATTCAGGCGGCAAGCAAAAGCTGGTCTGATAAACTCTATGAAGGTCTGATTGAAACGTTGGGAGAGGAGCAGGGGATCTCAGCCTTCAATAATTATGGGCGTGGTTTTTCCACCAGTTATCGAGATGACTTTACGGTGCGAACTGCGGTGGTAGATATTCAGCACATGAGTACGCTCGGTGGTGATAATCCGCTTGTGCTGAGTTTTTATCGGGCTCTGGAGCAGGAGGTGGATGGCTTCAATTTCAAGTTGTTTCATCTGGATATGCCGCTGCCGTTGGCTGAAGTACTGCCTGTACTTGAAAATCTCGGATTACGTGTGATCGATGAACACCCATACTCGGTGAGTACGAGTGAAGCGGTCATCTGGATACATGATTTTAATTTAATCTGTTCTGATTCTGTTGCTGTGGATATTGATCGGATGAAGTCGGTTTTTCAGGATGCCTTCATGGCGATCTGGAGCGGTGCTGCAGCCAATGATGAGTTTAACCGCTTAGTCTTGAGTGCCGGATTGGGCTGGCGACAGGTCAAGGTATTGCGGGCCTATGCGGCCTATATGAAGCAGATACGGTTTTCTATCAGTGGCAGTGCGATCAGCTCCACGCTTAACAGTTATCGTCAGATTGCAAAATTGCTGGTGGCGCTGTTTGATGCCCGTTTTTTACCAGGAAAAAGCAGCGTCAGCAGCCAGCAGAAGCTGGAAGAACACGTTATTGCTGCGCTGGCTGATGTGGTCAGCCTCAATGACGACAAGGTCATTCGTCAATACCTGGCTTTAATCAAAGCGACTTTGCGGACCAATTTTTATCAGTTAACTAACTCGGCACAGTTGAAACCCGATCTGGCACTGAAGTTTAATCCCGTAGCGATTCCGGAGATGCCAGACCCGAAGCCGCAATATGAAATCTTTGTTTTCTCGCCTCGCCTGGAAGGGGTGCATTTACGTGGTGCCAAGGTGGCTCGCGGTGGTGTGCGTTTGTCTGATCGGGAAGAGGATTATCGTACCGAAGCGCTTGATATGGTTAAAGCCCAACAGGTTAAAAATTCGATTATTGTTCCTGTTGGAGCTGCTGGATGCTTCGTCGCTAAAAAGTTGCGAGCAAATATGCAGAAGGAGGAGCGGTACGCCGAAGGTAGTGCCTGTTACCGCACCTTTGTCAGAGCATTGCTGGATATCACTGATAATCTGGTGGAAGGCAAGGTGGTATCACCTGCCCAGGTGGTTTGTCATGATGGAGATGATCCCTACCTGGTGGTGGAGGCGGACACGGGAACCGCCAACTTCACGGATATTGCTAATGAGCTTGCTGCTGAATACGGTTACTGGTTGGGGGATGCCTTTGCCTCGGGAGGCAGTCAGGGCTATGACCGTAAGAAAATGGGAATTACCGCACGAGGTGCCTGGATGTGTGTCGATCGTCATTTCCGGGAGTTGGGCGTTAATATAGCGACGACTGCTATTAGCGTAGTAGGAGTCGGCGATATGTCCGGTGATGTGTTTGGCAATGGAATGTTGCAATCGAAACATATCTGTTTGCTGGCAAGTTTTAATCACCAGCAGATCTTTATTGATCCAGAGCCAGACCCGGCTGCGAGTTGGCAAGAACGCAAGCGTCTTTTTGATCTACCTGATTCCAGCTGGAATGATTACGACAGAACATTGATCTCCAGGGGCGGGGGAGTCTTTAAGCGCCGTGCCAAGTCGATCGCAATCAGTGCGCAAATGCAGCGCTGCTTCGATATTAGCGAACCCAGGTTAACGCCTAATGAGCTCATCTCCCGACTACTCTGTGCTCCGGTAGATCTGCTTTGGAGTGCCGGGATTGGCACCTTTATCAAGGCGTCATGTGAGAGCCATGCTGAGGTGGGAGATAAAACCAATGACGCTCTGCGAGTTGATGCCCGTGAGTTACGTTGTCGGGTGATTGGTGAGGGAGGGAATCAAAGTATTAGCCAGCAGGCAAGAGTTGAGTATGCACAGGGACTTGGTCGTATCAATACCGATTTTGTCGATAATTCCGCGGGCGTTGATTGTGCTGATCATGAAGTGAATATAAAGATTTTACTGAATGCTATCGTGGCGGCCGGTGATATGACCGAAAAGCAGCGCAACCGGTTACTGGTCAAGATGACAGAGGATGTTGCCAGCCTGGTACTGGATAATAATTATCGCCAGGCACAGGCGATCAGCCTTGAGCAAGTGCGTGCCGTGGCTGCTATGGGCGAGAATCGACGGTTTATCTCATCTCTTGAGGGCGAAGGGAAGCTTGACCGGAAGTTGGAGTTTATACCCGATGACGAGTCACTGGCACAACGCCAGGTAGAGGGTGTCGGTTTGACCCGCCCAGAACATTCGGTGTTGATCTCCTACAGCAAGGCGGTACTTAAAGAGCAGTTGGTTAAATCCACTGTTGCCGATGATGCGCTTTTATCACGGGAAATTACTGCTGCTTTTCCGGCATGTCTGGTGGATAGCTATCCTCAGGCGCTACAGCAGCATTATTTGCGTCGTGAGCTCATAGCCACGCAGTTGGCCAATAATCTGGTTAACTATATGGGGTTTAAGTTTATTGACCATCTGCAGGGATTCACCCGTGCCAGTATCGAAGATGTTACCCGGGCTTATGTGCTCGCCAGGGATGTGTTTGATATGCAACAGCTCTGGTCACAAATTGAGGCGTTGGATTTTAAGGTGGACGCGGCAATTCAGGTGACAATGATGCAAAAGTTGCAGATGCTGATTCGCCGGGCAACACGCTGGTTTGTATTGAATCGCTCTTTTGAAAAAAATGTTGACGAAACCGAGGTGCGCCGCTTCAGAGAGACAATTGCGAAGGTTTCAGGGGAGATGGGACACCTGCTTTGTGGACAGCCCAAAAGTGATTGGCACGAAGCGTACCAGCGCTATACCGATGCTGCAGTTCCGCAGCAACTCGCGGCGGTGATGGCCGGTACACGTAGTTTGTACGCTGTGCTGGGGGTTATTGATGTTGCAGCAGAAACGAAGGTTTCGGTAGAGATAGCTGCGCAAAGCTTGTTTGCTGTCGGTGAGCATTTACAATTGCACTGGTTGATTCAAAGCTTAAATGATCTGGATAGAGAGAATTACTGGCAGGCGCAGGCACGAGAATCGTTTCGTGATGATATTTATGCCCATCTGCGCAGTATTGTGACTGCATTGCTAAATGCCGGAGTAACAAACGGTGATCTGAATGCCTGTTTAGCCAGTTGGTGTGAGCAGCATAAAACGGCGCTGGCACGTTGGTTGAGAATGGTCAGTGATCTTAAGAGTGTAGAAAAGCAGGATTATGCGATATTTACAGTTGCGCTCAGCGAGCTGGCGGAATTGACTAAAGCCTGCAGTTAATCCTTCACACTTATTGATTTTATGTGGCAGCCGGGATTGCTTTCCCGATTGCATATAGGTTATTAGAAAGATGCTGTGCATAGCATTATACCCAGAGGGATACTAAGCGAGTTATGAATCAGGTTGTTGTCGATATTAATCTATCCGCAGAGGATTTTATGGCCCATTATCGGGGCAGTGTCAGGGACGTGGTTGCGCTAAGCAGGGATGGTCGGCGGGTACGTTTCCCCTCTTCTTTATTACAGTCTTTTTTACTGCATGACGGTATTCACGGCAGTTTTCAGATAAGTTTTAACGATCAGGGGAAGTTCCAGAAAATTCAACGGACTTAAGCATTTAAGCCGTTTTTTACATGGGCACCTGCTTTGCATATAATGCCGCTCTCATTCAGCCAAATGTGAATTCCAATGCTCTATCAATTAGCACGATCTCTGCTGTTTAAACTGGATCCAGAAACTTCTCATGATCTTTCTCTCAGTACTATGAACATGATGGCTACCCTGGGGCTCAATAAAGTCCTGGGGGCTCAGAGTCTGAGTTTGCCCGTTGAGGTTATGGGGATAGAGTTTCCTAATCCGGTTGGCCTTGCGGCGGGTCTTGATAAAAACGGCGTTGCTATAGATGGTATGGGAGCACTTGGGTTTGGTTTTGTTGAAGTCGGCACCGTGACACCGCGTCCCCAGCCGGGTAATCCTAAGCCGCGTCTGTTCCGAATACCTGAACACCAGGCAATTATCAATCGCATGGGTTTTAATAACCTGGGAGTGGATAATCTGCTGCACAATATTGAGAAATGTCGTTTTGATGGTGTGTTGGGTATTAACATCGGCAAGAATTTCGATACCCCGGTCGAACAGGCTACGGATGATTATTTAGTATGCATGCGTAAAGTGTATGAGAAGGCATCGTACATTACGGTGAACGTTTCCTCACCCAACACTCCGGGCCTGCGTTCCTTGCAGTTTGGTGACCCGCTGAATGAATTGCTCAATGCCCTTAAAACAGAGCAGGCGCGTCTGGCTCAGTTGCATGGCAAATACGTACCGGTGGCCGTGAAAATAGCACCGGATATGAGCGAGGAAGAATTTGCGCTGGTTGCAAATGCCTTGAAGTCCTATGAGATGGACGGTGTGATAGCCACAAATACGACTTTGTCTCGCGAAGGGGTTGATGGTTCGCCATTCGCCCAGGAAGCAGGGGGGCTGAGTGGCGTACCCGTGCGTAATTCCTCAACCAAAGCTATTCGTGTGCTGGCGCGTGAACTGGACGGCGCATTACCGATTATCGGTGTGGGTGGTATTACGAACGGCTATGACGCGGCTGAAAAAATTGAGGCCGGGGCGAGTCTGGTACAAATTTACACCGGCTTTATCTACCGCGGACCTGAATTGATAGCTGATGCGGTCAAGGCTATAGCAGAACTGAAGCGCTAGTTAGAAATGCTTTTGTGATGTTAATAAAGATAGAGAAAAGGCTCCTGATGGGAGCCTTTTTTTATTTGGGCCTGTCCAGGCGTTGATGCTGTTAATGTAGAGATGGATTCATTTGAATTGCGGAGACACCAGATTGACCATTCCAGTGCGCTTCTCGTCCTTCACGCCAGCCACTCATCCAATGGCTTCTGAGATCATTAACATTGACGGGGCATTCGTCACGAGATTTGCCTACAAGTCCGGCTTGAAAGCCGCGATTGTATAGGATTGAGGAACGATCACGTTTTTGTCTCTTCATTTAAGACAACCTCTTGTTTCGCTATTGTAAGGCAAGATAGCAATTGCTGGGTGAACACTGTTTGAAGAATGAACCCCCATGCTCTTCTATCCGCGGTGTCTGTAACTCAGGAAATGTTACAGCGAGACATCTCCGATCTTCACAGACCTTCACAATGAAGCAATTATTTTGGGGTTTGTAATTAAAAAATTATATTAACCCTGACTGGTTAGTAAAATTATAAATAGCGCGCATGCAAAAAAAGAATGACTTCAACAGGTTAAACCGGTCATATAGCGATCAAATGCCTGTTTGAAAAAAATTCATTTATATTTCCATATAATGAAAAATACTAAGGGAACTTTGCAGTCGAGCTATTGTTTATTCTTATGGTGACAAAACTGACAAATCCTCCCCCCCCCCTGCTTTAAGGGATGGTTTAATGACTACCTGGATGTGAAAGAAGGCACTTAATCAGACTTTAGTGTTTGGCCTGTAGGGCATTTACCGTTAATATGCGCGTCCCTGACGAATAAAACGACCTCTTACCATGAAATTCTTTGCTACCTGCCCTAAAGGGCTGGAACCTGTTCTATTTGATGAATTGCTGGCGCTCGAAGTGGAGCAGCCCAAGCAAACGCTTGCCGGAGTCTATTTTGCCGGAGGCTTGGAGGCTGCTTATAAGGTTTGTCTCTGGTCCCGGGTTGCTAATCGGGTACTGATGGTCTTGCATCAGGCTGCAGGTGAAACGGCAGAGCTGCTTTATCAGGGCGTTCAAGAGGTGAATTGGCTGGAGCATCTGCGTTCCAGTGGTACATTGCTGGTCGACTTTTCTGGCGAATCCGAGGGTATAAACCATAGCCGTTTTGGTGCGCAGAAAGTAAAAGATGCCATTGTAGACCAGATACGAGAGGCCACGGGAACTCGGCCATCGGTCGATCGCGTGCGACCGGATTTGAGGGTGAATGTTCACCTGTCCCGCGCACAGGCTACAATCTCGATTGATTTGTCCGGCGACAGTTTGCACCGCCGCGGGTATCGCCTCAAGGCGGGCAAGGCGCCTATGAAGGAAAACCTGGCTGCCGCGTTGCTTTATCGTTGTCGCTGGCCCGAGTTGGCTGCGCAGGGGCAGTCCTTTATCGATCCAATGTGTGGTTCTGGTACGTTGCTGGTCGAGGCGGCGATGATGGCTGCGGATATAGCGCCGGGTCTGTTGCGTCGTGATTTTGGTTTTATCCATTGGCCTCAGCATAAGGCATCGATTTGGCGTGAACTACTGGATGACGCAAATGCGCGTCGCGAAGCCGGTCTTGCAACGCTGCGCATAAAAATTGAAGGCTTTGATGCAGATGCCAAGGTACTGGGCACAGCACGAGAGAATGCGCACCGTGCGGGTGTTGAATCATATATCCATTTTGAGAAACGCGAGCTTTCACGCCTGGAGCGTCCCGCTAAAGCGGAGCATGGTTTATTACTGACTAACCCGCCTTATGGTGAGCGACTGGGAGATGAGCCAACGCTGTTCTTCCTGTATCAGCATTTAGGTGAGCGACTCAAAGCGGATTTTGTGGGTTGGCAAGCGGCTGTCTTCACCGGTAATCCTGAGCTCTGCAAGATGATGAAGCTGGCCGCCGATAAGAGCTATAAGTTGTACAACGGTGCTATCGAGAGTCAGCTAATGTTGTTCAATATCCGTGAGCGTACCGAGCAAGAGCTAGCTGTTATCGAAGCAGCTGCGGTGGCTAAGGAAGCGGCAAGAGAGGCGGGTCAGACTGAAGTTGCTAAGCCACTTTCGGAAGGTGCCACTATGGTGGCTAACCGGATTCGGAAAAACCTTAAGCAGCTGAGTAAGTGGGCCCGTAGGCAGGATATCAGCTGCTACCGAATTTATGATGCTGATCTGCCTGAATATGCGGTGGCAATCGATCTATATGACGGTTGGGCACATTTACAGGAATATGCTCCACCAAAGAGCGTTGATACGGTTAAAGCGTTTGCGCGGTTGCAAGAAGTAGTTGATCTGTTGCCTGAGTTGTTGGATATGCCTGCTGATCATGTGGTGCTTAAGCAGCGTCGTCGTCAACAGGGCGCCAGTCAGTATGAGCGGCATGACCAGACGGCTAATTTTATGGAGGTGCAGGAGGGGGGCTGCCGGTTGCTGGTTAACCTGCATGACTACCTGGATACTGGTTTGTTCCTCGATCATCGACCGGTACGGCTGAAGATTCAGCAAGAGGTGGCGGGCAAGGATTTCCTGAATTTGTTCAGTTATACCTCAACCGTCTCAGTACATGCGGCCAAGGGAAAGGCACGCTCCACCACCAGTGTTGATATGTCTGCAACCTATCTTAACTGGGCGAAGAAAAACTTTGCCTTGAACGGCTTTTCAGAGGCGACAAATGCGTTCGTCCAGCAGGATTGTTTCCGCTGGTTGAAAGCGCAAAAAGGTGAGTTGTATGATCTGATCTTCATGGATCCGCCAACTTTCTCCAATTCAAAGCGTATGGCGGATGTGTTGGATGTGCAGCGTGATCATGTTGAACTAATTCAACTGGCTACGGGGCTGCTTCGCCCCGGTGGTAAGTTGATATTTTCTACTAATTACCGCCGTTTCAAAATGGAACCTGCGTTGTCTGATCAGTATGCTATTCGCGATATTACACGTCAGACTATCGATCTTGATTTCAAACGTAACACGCGAATCCATCAGTGTTTTGAGATAAATATGAAGTAGCTAGAACGTCTCGCAGGCTCGACTCGCTAGAACGTTGAGCAAGCTCGGCTAGCTAGTGGCCAGAACAAGCAAATTCCCGCCCAGGCGGGAATTACTACAAACCGCCAATTGGCGGTTTTCTTTTTTATCGCTCGACGACCAGGTTTCGTATTTAATATTTTTAAAACTCACGCTTTTATCTAGCAACTAGCTAGCCGCGCTTTTTGCGGCGATCTAGCGAGCAAAGCTCCGCTTTGCGTTCTAGCTACTATAAAAAAGGTTCTTTGTCAGATAGCGTGGATCTTTTGTAGAGGGCTGGTTTGTATGCCCCGTGAAACGCT
>JBALVQ010000078.1:0-28563 GCA_036960915.1 Amphritea sp. | reverse complement strand
GAGTACCGATTACGATGTCTCCACCCAAGGATTGATGCAAATTGTCAAACAGCATTTATCAAGCAAACAGCCTTCTTCTCAACTTAAGCCTGCAACAAGCCGAAGAAGCTCCGCCAAGAAAAGCCCTGCTTAGAGGTCTCAATGAAAAAACTCCTTAATAACAATTTTAAAGGCATACAACATATTGGCATTCCGGTTACCAGAATCGATTACTCTAAGGACTTCTATCAACGACTAGGCTTCGAATCGCTTATGGAGAAAACCTTTCCAAAACAGGGTGGCAATATAACTGCAGTAATGATGCGCAGGGGAAATGCCGTCATTGAGCTCTATCAACTACCGGCCTCGGAGCTCGGCGCCATTGGTAATCGAACAGATGGTTCGATTGATCATATAGCCTTCTCAGTCACAAACATCGATGCAGCCTTTAGAGAGCTTAAAGCTACCGGTGCAGATATCATTGAGGATAGCCCTGTGCGCCTGGACTTTTGGGAAAACGGTTGCAAGTACTTCGCAATACGCGGGCCCGATGGTGAAAAACTTGAATTTAACCAGATACTCTAAATTGAGATTTGTCCTGTGAACGATATTGTTTCTTTAATCGGAATGGGGGCGGCCTTCTGTACCACCCTCTCATTTGTACCTCAGGTGCTGCAGATAATTAAGAGCAGAGATACGGCCGGAATATCAATCAGTATGTACTCTATATTCACCCTGGGTGTCTTTCTTTGGGTCGTATACGGATTCGTACGGGAGGATTTACCTGTATTCCTGGCAAATTTATTGACGCTTATCCTGACCCTCTCAGTTTTAGGATTAACTCTCAAGAGCCGTCTAAAGCCCAACCAAGAGGAAGCTGATGAAGCTAAAGAGACCTGAGGTACTGTTGAGACTTGTTGCAGACGATCTCAGACATAGTGACAGAATTTCTATCCGCCATTGCTACTCAGTGAATACCTCACAGCCTCAACCACCAATGCATGGTCGTCCTCTTGCGGCAAACCACTGACGGTAATAGCTCCCACCAGGCCAGAGCGTTGAATGTGTATCGGAAAGCTGCCGCCATGGGCACAAAATTCAAATGCATCCACATGCGACTGGTCTTCAAATACTCGCTGTTTAGCACGATTGGACTGCCCCAGGTAAAAGCTGGAATGGCCAAACTGAACAACGGTATTGCGCTTGCGACGAATCCAGTCGAAATTGTTGAGACTGCTGCCTGACATAGCACAGGAAAAAAGCACCTGACCAAAAGCATACACTTCAATAGCGACCGCTAATTGGGAGGAATGGGCTCTTTGTTGCAGCCAGGTTCCTATCTGCCAGGCCGTATCATGATCAAAATGACTGAATTCCAAGTCAGATTCCTGCTGTAACAATGTCTGTAGCAATTGCTTCATGGACAATCCCTTAAAATAGATAATCTACCCGCTACTCAACCGACCGCGAGGGTTTTACCTGTGCTCGAGCTTTGTATCGCCAGCTCGATAATTTTGAGGCAATTCAGCGCTTCGTGAGTTGCCACCGCAAGATCACACTCCCCAGCAATGGTGTCCGCCACGTTTTGAAAGAAATGCTGATAGCCACCCACGTGGGTTGGCACAACAGAATGCCCTTCGGCATGATGCAAAACACCGTATTCTTCAGGGGTTTCAGCGCTCCAATCCCATTGCTTTGGCACACGCCCCTGTCTGAGGCGCGCTTCCTGAGGGTCCAATCCGTGTTTAAGGTAACTACCTTGCGTACCCTGAACATGAAAACGCAGCGTCGGCGCTGCCGCAAACGGGCTGGATTGCAATACCACCTCCTTGTCTGGGTAATGCAGCCATAGGTTAAAAAAGTCAGTAACCTTTGCATTCTCTCTTGAGGCCAGGCAACGAGCCGTAACCAAATCGGGCATTCCAAACAGGTCCAACGCCTGATCAATCAGGTGTGGTCCCAGATCAAACAGGATTCCCGTGCCATCCCCTGATTGCTCCCGCCAGCGCTGTTGGACCACAGGGCGAAAACGATCAAAGTGGGACTCAAAATATTTCACATCCCCCAGTTGATGGGTATTGATCAGATGCTTAACCGTTAAAAAGTCGCCATCCCAACGGCGGTTATGAAAAACCGCCAGAACTTTATTTTGTGACCGTGCAAATTCCAGTATCTGCTCACCCTGCTCAATACTGGTCACAAAGGGCTTTTCTATGATCACATGCTTGTTATGACTCAGAGCCAGATGTGTCAGGGAATAGTGCACTTTATTTGGCGCTGTAATAATAATCAGCTCGGCATCACTTTCCTCAATCATCGATTGTGCAGAGTCGTATACAGCTACTTCAGGAAGAGATTTCTGAACTGCATCTTTCTGACTACTACAAATGGCGACCAACTCAAAAGCCGATGAGGCCTGAATAAAGGGGATGTGAAAAACAGTGGCTGATAGCCCAAAGCCTATCACCGCCGTTTTTATGACATGAGAAGAACTGGTCATTGCTGTATTCCCTCTTATTTAATTATTAGGTTCTACCTGTCAATAGCCGGTAGATACTTATCACATTAACGCCTTGTGCTTGCTGTGCATCTATCCTTCCAATACCCAAGCACTGTATCGGATGAGCAGACCTTCCTCTCTGACATTTCAATCCCTCAGTCTTTTGAGAAATACAACCATATAACACCTATCATTATTGCATATAATTACGTAATAAATGAGAACCATCATAGCCATGTCGTAAAAAAACCAACATTTTTATGTAATATTACATAAAAAAGTACATTTATTTCGACTCTTTATGCAATATACTGTGACACTAAAGGAGGTTTTATCCTCCTTTAGGCTGTACTCAGCCAATGAACTGACGCCAGAGTTTCAATAGAAAAAGATATTCCGGAGCTAATCACAACAAAGGATTACTCAACGCTTAAGTCGCACCGCCCTACAGACGGTATGCGTCGGCCGTAACATTCAGTAACAGCGATAAACAAATCACATAAAGCGAGGCAGCCCATGCACAATCTAAACACTCCGATAGAAGACCACGACCACAGCGCCAGGCCTCGTGATTACAACTTTCGCTCAGCTGTCGCCGAGCAACAGGAGATGATTACGCAGCAAACTGCCGACTCTGAACTGAATCAACATAGCCCGGTAAAAGACGACCAATCCGCCAATGATTTCAGCGCGATCCGCTAAAGGAACTGACAAGCATGACTAGTATTATCAAACAAATTATCGCTCGAGAAATCCTCGATTCCCGCGGCAACCCAACCGTTGAAGCTGAAGTTATGCTGGTTTCCGGTGTGACAGGCATAGCGTGCGCGCCATCAGGCGCCAGTACCGGTTCACGCGAAGCGTTGGAGCTGCGCGACGGTGATAACAGCCGTTACAACGGCAAAGGGGTACTCCAGGCTGTCGGTAACATAAACGGACGTATAGCCGAAGTACTGAAAGGCTTTGATGCCCGTAACCAGCAAGCTCTTGATGATGCTTTGCTGGAGATGGATGGCACCGAAAACAAATCTGAGCTCGGTGCTAATGCCACTCTTGCTGTATCCCTTGCAGCCGCCCACGCTGTCGCAGCTGATCGCAAACTGCCGCTCTACGCCCACATTGCCGAACTCTATAAGCAGCCCGGCCAGTACAGCATGCCTCTGCCAATGATGAACATTCTCAATGGCGGCGAGCACGCAGACAACAATGTGGATATCCAGGAGTTCATGATTCAGCCTGTTTCCGCCAGCAGTTTTCGCGAAGGACTGCGCATGGGTGCAGAAGTATTCCACTCATTGAAAAAAGTACTGCAACAACGTGGTCTGAACACAGCCGTTGGCGATGAGGGTGGTTTTGCCCCGGACCTGAAAAGCAATGAAGAAGCCCTGATTGTAATTCACGAAGCCGTTGAACTTGCAGGCTACAAGCTTGGAGCCGACTTTACCCTGGCATTGGACTGCGCCGCCTCCGAATTCTATCGCAACGGCGAATATCAGCTCAGTGGCGAAGGTAAAACGTTCAATTCAGAAGGCTTCAGCGATTATCTGGCAGAACTCACCGAGAACTACCCGATCGTCTCTGTTGAAGATGGACTGGACGAGTCTGACTGGGAAGGCTGGGCTTACCTGTCACAGAAACTGGGCGATAAGGTACAACTGGTCGGCGACGACCTGTTTGTCACCAATACACAGATACTTCAACGTGGTATTGAGCAGCATATCGGCAACTCCATCCTGATCAAGTTCAACCAGATTGGCACCCTTAGCGAAACCCTGGATGCGATTCGAATGGCACAAACGGCGGGATATCGCGCTGTTATCTCCCACCGTTCCGGTGAAACTGAAGACACCACCATCGCTGACTTGGCAGTGGGCACCTGCGCTGGTCAGATTAAAACAGGCTCTTTATGCCGCTCCGACCGTGTTGCCAAGTACAACAGATTACTGCGTATTGAAGAGGCTCTACAGGAACAAGCGCCCTATCACGGACGCTGTGAGGTATATGGCCAGTAACCGCTTAGTAGTTCAATAGCTGTCAGTATCCAATATATAACCTGGATACTGACGCTCTTCCAGAACCAGCTGTAAGAACATAGTCAAAATTCAGTGACAAAGTACAAATGCATTTAGTGCTCTCTGACGTTTCAACGCTGGTCGTTTATCCCATACCTGTTGTTTTCATGTTTAGACATCGTTATGCAGCCACAACAATGGCTAAGCCTGACTTACGCTGTTGGCGTAGGTGCTTCATTGCTGGTTATCGGCTCTGCAGCAGGTATCGTCGCCATGAGTAAAGTCGAGGGCCTGAGCTTCTTTCGCTATATGAAATACAGTCACTACTACTCATCGACTACAGCATCGGCTTTATCGGTAGTTACCTGATCGGGAGCTGGCTTTACATATGACCCTACCAACCTCAAACCCACAAATGCAGGATATCCACATGCCAAGTAATAAAAAAACTATCGTCCTTGTTATTCTGGATGGCTGGGGCCAAAGTCAATCACCTGAGGGCAACGCGATTCATGCAGCGAATACCCCCGTCTGGGATCAGTTGCTGGAAAGTTATCCGAGTGCGTCGATCGGCACATCGGGTGAAGCCGTCGGCCTGCCAGACGGCCAGATGGGTAATTCAGAAGTGGGACATATGAATATTGGTGCTGGCCGAACCGTATATCAGAATTTTAGCCGCATCAATAAAGCCATTTCTGATGGCAGCTTTAACGATAATTCAACCCTTATCAAAGCAGTCGACCAGGCCGTTCAAAAAGGCAAAGCGGTCCACATACTTGGGATGCTCTCTGCGGGTGGCGTTCACAGCCATGTCGAGCACATCCAGGCTATGTGTACACTCGCTGTAGATCGAGGAGCAACAGCAGTGTATGTGCATGCCTTCCTGGACGGACGCGACACCCTGCCGCGCAGTGCGCTAGAACCCATCAAGTCATTGGAAGCAACGCTACAGAAACTTGGTAACTGTCGCATTGCAACGGTCACCGGACGGTATTATGCAATGGATCGAGACCAACGCTGGGAACGCACTGAAAAAGCCTACCGCCTGATAGCTCTAGCGGAAGGGGAGTTTACAGCCCCAAGCGCCAGCGCTGCACTGGAAGCGGCTTATGCACGTAATGAAAGCGATGAATTTGTCCAGGGTACAATCATATGGCCCGCTGGAGAGACGCCTGTAGCTCCTAAAGAGGAAGACACGTTTATTTTTATGAACTTCCGTCCAGACCGCGCCCGACAGTTAACCCGCAGCTTTGTCGATACAGACTTCTCGGCTTTCAATCGCCCCTATAAAGCCGCTGCCGGCAATTTTGTTACCCTGACTCAGTATGCCGAAAGCATTGATACGCCCTGCGCTTTTCCCCCAGTACCTATTGAAAACTGTCTTGGTGAGTTCCTAGCAAAGCAGCATAAGCAACAGCTACGCATTGCCGAAACCGAGAAGTACGCCCATGTGACATTCTTTTTCAACTGTGGCCAGGAACCGCCATTCGAGGGAGAAAACAGACTCCTGGTACCCTCCCCCAAAGTCCCCAGTTATGACATGAAGCCGGAAATGAGCGCACATGAGGTGACCGAAAACCTGGTGGATGCAATCCGCAGTAATCAATACGATCTAATCATCTGCAACTACGCCAATGGCGATATGGTGGGTCATACAGGCAACTTTCAAGCGGCAATAAAAGCGGTTGAAACGCTCGATCATTGCCTGGATCAAGTTGTATCAGCCATTTTGGAAGAAGGTGGCGAATGCCTGATCACAGCTGATCACGGTAATGTAGAGCAGATGCTTGATCCGGAAAGCGGGCAACCACTCACAGCCCACACGACCGGACCGGTACCTCTAATTCACGTTAGTGGCGATATATCAACGACGCTTACAGACGGCAGCCTCTGCGATATAGCGCCGACAATTGTAGAACGAATGGCACTTACTTTGCCCGAGGAGATGACAGGAAAATCGCTCATAAAAGCAGGTTGATTCGATAGCAATGAAGCAGCTCCAATAACACTTGAGAAGCTTCACATAACATACTTTTGGAATTAATTTATTAACTTTGGATGAGGCTCGTAACCTGCCACTATCCCCACAATTTGTTGACTCGCCTCCCATACTGCAGTTGCAAGTATGGGAGGATTAACGACCTTTGCCCGGCAACTAAGATTCCTGACAACAGAGATCGCTGAACAAGCACAGCCTAACAGTATTATTTCAAGCACTACTTTAAGTGCTTATAAAAACGCTTATCGGTGAATACCGAATCGGTTAGATCGGCGGCACGCTCTTTGAGCATTTTGATAAAAGCATCAGCAACCGGCGTCAGGCGGAACTGCGAGATCTTGGCAACACCCAGGCGTAAAGGACGCAACTTGCCGCTCAGAGGTATCGCTTTTAGTACGGTTCCGTCCAAAGCCAGGTTCGTGGCAAGCGGAGTGTTAAACAGGGAATAGCCGAAACCATTACCCACCAGGCCACGCACCATCCCCAGGGACTGCGCCCGGTAGGCAAAATCCGGTTCCAGATCCTGACTTAAAAATAATGAGAAGAAATAATCCCGACTCATCGGCCAGTCCAGCAGCACCATCGGATACTCGGCCAACTCTTTAAGCGACAGCTCCTTGTGGTCTGCCAGTGGATGATGCTCGGCCAGAATCGCATAGGGTGGGAATTCAACTATCGGCTCGAACTCAATATCGGCAGGGATCTGCAGATCATAGGTCAGGGCCAGCTCATAGCGGCCGTCCATCAGGCTCTGGATAATATCCTTCTGGTGACTTTCATCGCACTGAATATTTACTTCCGGGTAAGTATCAACGAATTTTTTCATTAACGAGGGCAGCAGAATCGGCGTAAAGGTGGGAAAACTAACGATGCGTAATGAGCCGGCAATATCCTCTCCCAGGGTATTGGCGTAATGGCCTAACCCCTCAGCATCGGCAAGCAGCTGCTTAGCCTTGAGGATAAACTGTCGCCCCGCCGGCGTCAGCGATAATCCTTGCGCATGATGACGCACAAACAACTGCAAACCGGTCACTTCCTCCAGATGCAGAACGGCGGAAGATATCGATGGCTGGGATACATGCAGTGCTTCTGCAGCCTTGGTCACACTACTGAACTCGCCTGCTTTAGCAAAATAACGCAGCTGCTTTAACGTGAAATTCATTTCAACTACCTTTGATATCTATGAAGAAATCAGAAAACCTGGATCTGTATTTCTGCTTTCGAATCTCTTTTTCGGATCTATCTTTTCAGGTATCTATTTTCAGATCGAGGAAAAGAGAATTACACATACTATATAGGAAAATATTAAGCAAAAATCAAATTTAATTAAAAAATCAAATACAATAAAGAACATCTTCTTATATAGATATCTACTTATTCAGGCCTTACTGCGCCTGGTGTTATCCCAAAAAATACTCTTTTCATAGCCGACTTGAGTGTCACAACTGTAACCACCCTATAAATTCACGGCTAACGTCGCGCCAAAAACTGTCGCTGCAGCTGTGCGGTTTTTAACCCCCATCTTTCGACAAGCCCGTGCAAAATGGACTTTCACAGTATTCAGCCGGATGCCCAAGCTACCGGCGATGTCTTCATTACTCAGGCCATCACTCAAGTGGACAAGTACACGATACTCGGCAGACGTCAGATCGCGACGATCAGGAATAAATCCGGATACGAGCTCCATATCCGCCATCGCCAATTGCCACACCACCTTGCTTCTTTCTGATAACAAAGGCTGTAGATAGTTTTTGGCAAGCTTGCCCGTTATAGACATCGGTAGAATGAGATTAACGCCCCGCCCGAACAGCTGACGGTGCCGAGCGCCCAATGATGCAGAAAAAAGCACTATCTGTTCAGCCTGCATCTGTCTGTTGTTAATCAATTTCAAGATCCCCAACGGATCGGAGGCGCGACCACAACAGATCACCATACAAGGCTTATTTAATGGCTGCTTTACCAAGGTTTCTATACTTTCAACCTCTGCGACAATCGTTTTGGAGTCGATCGTTTTTACTAGTCGCTGACACTTAAACGGAACAGTGGTTGTTCACAAACAACATAGACCTGCACGCAATTTACCCTCAGTTACTTAAATATATTTAGAGAAGAGACTGGTATCACTGCGACACGCCATGCACTCGCAACCCATTTCTTGATAAAGAGTATGCGACCATATACAGCGTCGCTCCTGCACATATCAGCACTTGTTCCCGACAGTGCTCTACCTGGTACATCCATGTGCAAGCATGTGCCCGCGACCCAATTCTTGTTAAAGAGCCCTATTCCCGTTAAAGAGTTCCTGTACTTATCGCTGCACCGCCATCCATGGCTCCTTGCTGCATACAGTCCATCCCTGTACATAAAAAAAGCGGCCATAAAGACCGCAAAGACTTGAGCACAAGGAGAGACGGAGTGCCAAGGTAAAAGTGACTACCAGACAACAATCAGATTCGGAAACAATGTCCGTTTCAGTGATTAACCATCTAGTCGAGTAAGCTAGGCAGGTACAAACTCAGCTCTGGGACAAAGGTCACAACAAATACCATCGGCAGATGCCCCAGTAACAGGAACTTCATCGTCGGTCCGATATATTTATTCAGTGGTAATTTCGTCACCCCGCCGGCCATATACAAGAGCGGTGCACAAGGTGGCGATATATTACCCAGGCCCAGGTTTGTACCGACAATAGCGGCAAAATGAATCGGATCGATACCGATCTTATCCACTACCGGCATCAGAATAATTGCTGCCAGTACGCTGCCTGAAATATCGTCGACGATCATGCCCATGATCAACAGCAACAGGTTGATGATTAACAACAGGATGATCTTGTTCTCGGAGATGCTCAGGAGAATATCGGCAATCTGATTAGGGATCTGCGCCAACACCATGCTACGACTCATGATGAACAGGAAGAACAGCACCATCATTACCGAACCCGTTAGCGTTGCTGCATCCAGGGTAGAGGTATAAAGGTCACGCAGTGTCATCCCACGGTAGATGAAAAAGCCGACAATCATGGTGTACACCAGAGCAACAGCGCCCGCCTCGGTCGGCGTACAGATTCCACTGTAGATGCCTCCCAGGATAATCACCGGCATGATAATGGCAAAAGTGGCTTCAAACCCGGTCCGGGCAATCTGCCGCGTAACCTCTTTAAACGGCAACGGCGGCTCGACCCTAATCGTCGTATTCTTACGCAGGAAGAAAAAATTCAGTGCGCAGTACACCAGCGCCAACATGATCCCCGGCCCCATAGTAGCCAGGAATGCTTTAGCGACAGAGATGCGCGTGGTGATGGCAAATACAATCATTGGAATACTTGGCGGAATCATCAGCGCCAATACCGAGGATACTGCTACCAGTGACGTCGCATGGCCCTGGGGATAACCCTCCTTCACCATTCGCGGCACCATGATTTTACCGATTGCCACAATCGCCGCAGACGCACTGCCGGAAATAGCACCGAACATGGCACAACTGAGTACTGTCACAGCCCCCAGACCACCTTTGGTGCGGCCAACAAAGGAGTTAACAAAATTGAGCAAACGCTCGGTAATCCCCCCTGAAGTCATCAAGGTGCCGGAAAGCACAAACAATGGCAGCGCAAGCAATGAAAAAGATGCGACCTGGGAAAAGCCATAGCCCGCATGGAAGGAAATGTCATTGCCGGTAGACAGGCCATAGATCAAGGCCCCTGCGCCAAAGGAAAAACCGACCGGCACCTCCAGCAGCATTAAAACAACTACGATAGACACCGTAATAAAGAAAATAGTCATAGCCCGTTACTCCGCTCAGCTCTTAGTACTTTTTATGTTTTTAAAGTCTCTGACTTCAGCGATGAGCTGCAGGACGTAATAAAAGCCAACCAGCAAAAAGCCAGTAAACATACTGAAATCCCACAAAGACTTAGGCCAACGTAAGTACAGACTCTTGCGACCAAGCTCGAAATTGAACAGCGCATACTTATAGGCGAAATAACCGAATACGACAGTAAGAATCAGGCAAACCACCGTACCGAATATGCGTATTGCATCAATAACCCGATGGTTGCTGAAAATCAGGGTAACGATGCCGCCGGTAATATGTTCCCGCTCACGCGTTGCATGGGTCATGCCCAGAAAATAGATCCATAGCGCCAGCATCGGGGCTAACTCTTCAATACCGAGAAAAGGCGACTCGATACCGTAGCGCATCACGACCTGGGAGAACATCAACAGACCTAATGCGATTGAGACAAACACCAGCAAACCACGGATCAAGGCGATAAACTTGCGCTCTAGCCGAAAAAAAAGACTCACGTCTGTTTGTTCCTTATCAGGCACCAGCTTGACCGCTTCGGGTCCAATATAATGGTCCAGATGAGCGTCCGGGTGGGTATCCGGAATAATGTCCAGATCGGCTTCCAGGTGGGTTGTTTTAGTATTCATACTCCCCTGCTCCTACTATTCATTTTTTATTGTAACTATAAGAAATAGAACCACCGCTCCCCGAAGGGAGCGGCGATAGAGGTGGAAGGATCAGAGACCTGCTTCTACTCTGATTCCATCCATTACATCCTTACCCAGCAGGCGCTCCATAACAGGCCACTCAGCTTCGATCACTCGATTCTTGTAAGTTTTCAGCTGCTCCGGATCAAGCTCAACTACCTTGATACCTGCAGCACGAATCTTGTCAAACCAGGCCGCACTCTCGCCCTCAGCCTGATCCCAGGCCCAGTTGGAAGCATTGCGAGAAGATTCTTTTACCCAAGCCTGCTCTTCAGCACTCAGACCATCGAACCACTTCTTGTTAGCCAACCAGAACGTTGTTTCAAAAGACTCACGGGTGAAGACATACGCTTCAAGTACATCTGCAAACATCAGAACTTCTGACGGTGGAGAGTAAGAACGACCATCGATACCGCCGGTTTGCAGGGCTGTGTGGACTTCAGAGAATGCCATCGGCACAACAGAGAAACCTAAAGCCTGGTAGCGGTCGATAGCCATCGGGAAGTTAGGCACGCGCATTTTAAAGCCCTTGCTATCAGCAGGAACATTTACCGGCACATCCAAGCCTTTTCGTACCACAAATCCGGTGAAGTCAGTGGGTACAGTACCCAGTAATACCATTCCCAGATCGGCATAGATCTCACTGAACAGTTTTTCCATTTTGCTGCCCGGGCCATATAGCTGGCGTCCCTTCGCCCAGTCATCCGCAACATAACCCAGGTTGGCAATATCCAGACGCGGATCAAGTTCTGAGTTGGCCCAGGTCATGGTCATCGGGATTGCGCCCTGCATAACCTGCTCGGTGATAGTGCTCCAGTCACCCAGATCACCACCGGGGTGATATTCGATCTTCATCTTGCCGCCGGAGAGTGTACCCAGCTCGTTGATGAATTTATCCGATACCTTATGGAACATATGATCAGTCGGCATGATATGAGCCAGGATATGCCCGTCTCCGGCTGTCGCCTGACTTACTCCCAGTGAGCAAGACATGGCAATAACGGCAGAACAGGTTGTAATGGATTTTTTCAATTGTTTATCAATTTTGAACATTTTCTCACCCCAGGAGTAATTTTTTTGTTGTGCATATAGGGTTTTAAAGTTGGCGTAAAACAATCTGGACTCCACTTAAAAGAGAGATCATTTACGCCCCTAATCAGGGTGCGTTTTCAGTCTTCCAAAAAGAGACCTAATCAGAAGCAAAATTCTCAAGTTACTTAAGAAAACACACCTTAGCTATAGCTGTATACAGCTAGGAAAATCTGATGTCAACAAATACTCTTAAAAAACCCTTCAAATCTACTGACACATTTAGACTTGGCAGCTCGCACAAAAAATCAATAATATATTGATTTATATGTAAATAATCCAAATAAAATGTAATAAAACAAGCTTAAAACCTGCTAAAAACAAAATTTTATGCTATTCATAGCCTCAGGTTTCCTATGTTCAAATAACCAGCAACAAAGCCAAGCTAAATACAGCTATGAAAAACACTGTATAAGCAGCACTGATCTGTAGTTCGCACATCATCCAAAATTCCTTAACTCAACAGACGAAATAGATAAGCAAAGTAGCCATCGCTATCTCTACAATCCGAAAAGTTTCTGAACTCCAGGAAGCGTCTTAAACCAGAAGAGCCTCTAAAGCCATAACAAGCTCTGAAGCAATAACAAACTTTAAATAGGTTCTGCTCATTCTCTTTAGCTATGAACAGTGATTACCCAGGGAACACTCAGCGACGAAAACATAATTGCGAAAATACAACTGCGTAATGACGTCGCCTTTTCAGGCTACGCATTCAGAAGACAGTTGTTAGTTCGCAGCCTTGATACGCTGTTTTGGGGTACTTTAGAGCTTATAAAAACACTATGGACTTGTTTGAGTTACACGAACTATTCCGTTTACCGGTATTTACATGCGCTAGATGGAGTGTTACCAGACCCGAAAGATGTATACAGCAATAAATAAAGCGTTAATTCGCAACAAAGAAAAATTATTACAAAACAATTACAGAAGGAGCCAGAATCCTTGTTTTACAGCCTCTATATAAGCCTCCCCATCTCAATCAACTATTGACAAGAAAAGGAAAAAGACGTCAAATCATCAAAACGCTCTACAGCTGTATACAGCATTACAAAAGCAATTAATCATGAGGTCGTTATGCATCTAATTCAAAAGGAGACCTTATCCCGGGTCCTCCAGGAACTGTCCTGCCACCCATGCGGCGATGCAGAACTGGAAGAACTTGTGGCTCCGCAAATGGGCATCATCTCAGGCTTTCAGGATCTGCTCACTGAGCTTGAGCAGTTAAGAGTCTTGCAATTAGGGGAATTGCCCCCTGCAGGGCAGGTACAACCATCCAAGAAACCGGAGGAGTAGATCATGACCAACCTGATCTATGCAGACATTGCCGAGCTGGGAAGCAAGCTCAGAAACAACGAACTATCGGCGGTTGATCTGGCGCAAGCCTATTTTCAGCGCATTGAAGAGCTTAATCCTCAGAACCCGGTATTCATCTCGCAGTGCAAAGAGCAAGCGCTGCATGAAGCGGAATACACTCAGCTAACCCATCCGTTATCCGGCATTCCATTCAGTTGCAAAGATCTTTACCAGACAAAAGGCCTGAAGACTACGGGTGGCTCGCGTGTCATGGAAGATCATGTCAGCGAGGAAGACGCCTATACGGTACAACTCCTGAAACAACAGGGCGCTATTCTGCAGGGAAAAAACAACCTGCATGAGTTTGCCTATGGAGCCACCGGGGTGAATGCTCACTTCGGAACTGTTACCAACCCTTACAACTCATCACGCCTGGCCGGGGGGTCAAGCAGTGGATCTGCTGCCGCAGTAGCCCTGGGGATGAGCGCTTTCGCCTTGGGCACAGACACTGGCGGCTCAGTACGAGCCCCGGCGGCACTGTGCGGCGTTGTCGGATTAAAGCCAACCCTGGGCCGCATCAGTCTGCGTGGCGTCGTGCCTTATTGCTGGACACTGGATCATGTTGGAACCTTTACCCGCAATGTAAAGGATGCAGCCCTGCTGATGGACGTATTGGGCGTTTACGATGCTCAGGATTCCAGTTGCGTGAATACATCACCAAGCAGCTGCCAAGCCACCCTTACTGATGATATCCGCGGTAAAAAGATAGGCATTCCCAGCAATTTCTTCTTTGATCATTGCGATCCTGAAATTCTTGCTGCCACCCATCAGGCGATCGGTTTTCTGGAGCAGCAAGGTGCAGAGATCATCCCTGTGGAAATGCCCTCGATGGAGCATACCCGAACGGTATCTTTAACCGTTCAGCTACCCGAAGCGCTCTCCTACCATAGTGACTTTCTGGCTGAGAAACGTGAGCTGTACTCCGACGAATTCCGTTCCGGCTTTGCCGCGGGACAATTTATCCTCGCCGAACACTATGTACGCGCTAAGCGCCTAATCGAAGGTTACCGGCAACAACTGCAGGCTGTATTCAACGAAGTCGATGTACTGATCACTCCTGGATGCCCAACTATTGCGCCACCGGTTGATACCACCCTGGTGGAAACTGCAGGCAAAACTGAGCCCGCAGGCAACGCCATCACTCGCTATACATCCTTCTTTAATATGACAGGCAACCCGGCGATCACGCTCCCCACAGGACTGCACAGCAGTGGCTTACCGATGAGTGTGCAGCTGGTAGCCAACCTGTTTGACGAAGCAACCCTGCTCAACCTTGCCTATCAGCTGGAAGGCCGCTTTGGAACCTGCCAACCGCCGGCTTAATTCGTTCTCAGGAGAGTATCATGAATCAGACGCCTCGCCATTTTGTAGAAAACCGCAACAAAAAAGAAGATACGAGCAGCAACGCTGATAAGCCGCAGCAACGCATAAAATACGTACGAAATAGCTCTGGCGGTGCTACACGTATATTTTTCAATTTAACAGAACTCGACACAGACACGGATTCAGACTGAAGTAAAAACAGCGGGGCATGAAGCCCCGCACTTATCCTATATGTTCCTGAGTTCACTGGCGCTAAATAGCTTTGCACCACCAGCCCGCTTCCCCCCCCTGAATTAGTAAGCCCCAAAATTTATTTTTGCAGTGTAATTCAATATGGATCGGTGCGGTTCGTGCCTCACCCTACTCGTTCGATAAAAATCGTAGGGTGCCGGTTTGCATGCCCCGCGAAGCGTTTTGGGTAGAGTTTACGAACCGCACCAGGCTTTACAGTACCACCAATGCGGAATATTTAATGAATACTCAGTAGCTCCCCCTTTCCATGCCAGAACGGCAGAGCCCTACCAGAAGCACAATGGACCTGTTCAGAGATCCCTAGCCAACAACTCAATGCTTAGCAATGGAATACAGGGAAATAAAAGCAACTAGAGTTACATCAAACTACGTCAGGACGACGCAGCTTTACTGAGGGACGGCTAAAGAAGAGACCAGACTTGGCCCGGCTTCTTCGCCACATATACACCGACCAACCCAACGCTAAGTCCAAAAAAACAGCTGGCCTCATGCCCAATAATCAGAGTTATTAGATGAGATACCAGCTACTTAAAGGCACAGACTAGTGTGCGAACGGCTTATCCACAGAACCCATTAACCATCAAACGATGGTCAGATCTTTCGGATAAGGTGTCAGGTATTCGAAGCCAGTCTCGGTCACCACGATGGAGTCACCAACACGCGCGCCAAATTCATTCGGAATGGTTATCCCGCCATCAACGGCGAAGGTCATGCCCGCCTGAATCACGGTCTTGTCACCGCCTTTAAACTCAGGCATCTCCAGGAAAGAACAGCCAATCGAACGCCCTGTACGGTAGCCTGGAGCAAAACCCGCTGATTGATAAACATCATCAGCAGCAAAGTGCACCTCTTCAGCAATCACGCCCGGACGAATAGCATCCAGGGCTGCTTTTTGCGCCGCGATAGAAATTTCATAGATGCGTGCCTGCTCGTCGGTAACTGAACCGATGAAAAACTCGCGGTCAAATCCCAGCTTGTACTGTTTGAAGTTCACCATACCGCAAAAGCACATATATACCGGATCACCCTTCTGCAGTTTACGCACGTTCGAGCGACGGTGGACCTTGGATGTATCACAACCAGACTGGAATATTTGCAGGTTATGTATTGTCGGCGAGACGAACTGATCAAAGCCTTTGTCGGTCAAAAAACCTGCCGCCTTACGCGTACCGCCAGCAATAACACCCAACGCGACCTCATACTCAGGCACGCCTTCCGCCAGAACAGCCTTGCCACCTTCAACCATACCGATAGCAACCTGTCCGGCCTGGCGCATTATCTCAATTTCTTCAGGCGACTTAATCATCCGCATTTCACCCAGCAACGCGGTGCAATCCTGAAGCTCAACCTGTGTCAGGTCGGTATTGAGGTAATGGCCGATCAGTGGTTGCACCTTGAGGGTTTCGATACCGATTTTGCGGCGTGATGAAGCACCAATCAACTGCTCCAGTACCGTGCGCCACTCACCGTTCTTACCATCTTCCCAGGGACGGACGTCTTCAATCCATGTCATCGCAGCGCCCATCTCTGATTCCATCAACGGCGTGATGACAGCACACGCCCCATCTCTGGGCACCCAGACCATTGTAGGACGGCCAAACTCTACACCCAGATAACCCCAGTAACCGGCAATGTATGCGATGGAATCTTCATCCGTCAACAAAATACCATCAAGATCGGTACGTTCAATAATCCGCTTTTGCAGCTCTTGGGCACGCCGCTTCATTAATTTTTGCATTATCATCTCCTAACAAAACACTAAGCTGTATACAGCTACTTATTTTTGATCATTAAACGCTCGAGTTAAGCTGCTGTCAATACGTGTTTATGAAATAAACTACGAAGCTGTATACTCCATGGGTGATATGTTAAGATTCCCGCGACTAGATAATCTAATTATTCCTTACCGTTTCACCAAAAAACAATCCCTACGACACAATGACTAAGCCGCCTCAAAAAACCACACCACGACAACGTGTTGACGGGATCTATCAAATCATCAGGGAGCGAATCTGCTTGATGCACTACATGCCTGGCACTCTGCTACGAGAGGCAGTGCTGGCAGAAGAGTTCGGTTTAAGCCGCACTCCCATTCGCCAGGTTATTAAGAAATTGGAATTTGAGGGGCTGGTTGTTAGCCAGAATGGCGTTGGTACACTAGTCACCGACATTGAATTAGAAGGCCTGAGCGATATCTACGAGATGCGCCTCAAAGCAGCCGAACTAATCGGCGTCATGAATCCTGTTCGCTGCGGGCAGAAACATCTGAACCAGCTAATCAAACTTCGCAGGCAGACCGATGAATTAGAGAATATTGAAGAGCTGGCCAGAATAAACCATGAATTACACAACCTGATTACCAGCCTTATAGGCAATCAGGCCCTGCGTATAGTCTACGACCAGTATTATTTCCAGACCACGCGGGTCTGGTATCGCCTTATACCCGACCTGTGGCAACAAGAAGTAACCGCCCTGCAAACAGAAATTGACGAACTAATCGTTGCTGCGAGACGCAATGATGTAACGGCCATAGGTTTTGTAAAACGTAATTTTATTGCCAGAGTTCTGTTCCTAATCCAACAGAATACACAGCCACAGCATATCTGAGCCGCTTATCGAAAGATGCTGAATGCCCCTCGCTATTGACCACAGTGAATTGCATCTGATAATTTCAGGTTCATGAAGCCTTACTCTTATTGACCCTGCGGCTATTGACCCTGTGGCCATTGGAGCCTTATTCTGAAACTCCAGCTAATAAAATCAGGAGCCCCGTCATCAACGCATCATCTCCCGGTAAATCAGATAAAATTACTGCCCGTGCGCGCATCGATACGATTCATGATCTGATTCGCGAGCGTATCTGCTTGCTGACTTATGCCCCAGGCTCAATTTTGCGTGAAGCTCAACTGGCTGAAGAATTTGGTTGTAGCCGCACACCTATTCGTGAAGCGATCAAACGGCTGGAATTCGAAAATCTGGTGATAAGCAAGAACGGCGTAGGAACCTTAGTCACTGAGGCGGATTTCGACAGTCTGAAGGATGTCTATGAGATGCGACTGAAAGTGGCTGAGCTGATAGGAACCATGAGCCCTACCACTTGTGAAACTGCGCTGGTGGAAAAGCTACAGACCATTCGCAACCGTGCTGATCATCTCCACACTCTGGAGAATGATCTAGAAGAAATGGCGCGCATCAACCATGAGTTGCATTACCTGGTCAGCAATCTGATCGGCAACAGTGCGCTACGCCACCTGTATAATCTTTACTATTTTCAAACCATCCGAGTCTGGTATCAACTGATGCCCCACTTCTGGAGCGAGGAAGTACAGGCGCTTAAGGACGAGCTGGACGAATTAATCAATGCCGTAAAGCGCAACGATATTATCGCTGTAGGCTATACCAAGCGTAACTATATCGCCCGTATGATCAATCTTCTGCAACAAATCAAGCAGCCCAAAGAAGTGGAAGTGGCTAGCTAGCCCCAACTCTAATCAGAGAATAATTTCCTACTCAGTGCCGGATTACTTCTGGCACTCTCTTCTTCTGAATCATAATAACGTCTAGCTCCCCTTGGCGAGATCCGCCTCCCCTATTCTTATCTTGCATTTTTCGCCTACCCCTCTCCAGCTGTATACAGTATTTCAAATAATCGCTTGACATAGTCTTTAAATGGGTTTGAAATAACCTTTAATCCTCACAGCTGTATACAGCTTATTTTTTAAGTAGCTATTTGTCCTCCGTGACAAGCATTACCAGAGATTAATCAAATGGTGGAATCACCAGGATTCGATACTGCGTTAACAACCGGATCTAGCCAACTGAAATGCACAATTGAGGTCTGCTTCTTATCCGTCTTTGACAACTTATCAGAACTCAATTCAACGCTCATAGCACGAGCCTGATCGCAACTTCATTACACCTAAAACAACAACTGTTCGGCGCAGAACGTCTGAACCAATCGAGGTATTTAACAATGTCCGCGTCCACCTATCCCTCTTATAAGCGCCCGTGTGGCTGGGTTACACCCGATGATGCTCCGATAACAAGCCCGATATTGCAGGGTACAGAATCCTGCGATGCGGTCATCATCGGGGCGGGATATACGGGGCTGGCAATTGCTCAGCACCTGACCGAACTAAGGCCAGAGGACGATATTCGTGTGCTTGATGCAGAGCAGATAGGGACGGGCTCACCTGGCCGCAACTCAGGTTTTGTGCTGGATAATGCTTTTGCAGCTAAGAGCAGTGCAGCTGCACAGACACTTTACCAGCAGTACAGTAAAACACATCAGGAACTGGCTGCGCGCGCAGCATTACCTTCTCAGGATAAATCGCCAACACATATTTTCAAAGGCGCAGCGACACCGCGGGGAATCAAGAGCCTGGATCTGCTGGTTAAGCACCTGAGCGACACCAAGCAACCCTTCGAAAAACTGGACGCTAAGAAAGTACGCCAAATCACGGGAACAAATTACTACAAGGCTGGCGTAATGTTGCCTGGCAGCCGCTTACTTAACCCGTATCAACTGATTCGTGCACTCGCACATCAGCTTCCTGCGAATGTCACCCTGCATGCAGAGAGCCCTGCATTGAGTGTCGAAAAGCATGAAAAAGGCTGGCAAATCACAACTCCTAAAGGGGTATTGAAAGCGCCTAAAGTGTATCTGGCCAACAATGCGTTTGCGAAAAACCTGGGTTTTGGTAAAGGCCATAGCGTGACTATTTACACCTATGCCGGTGTTACCGCACCACTGAATAGTGATGAGCGCGCCAAGATTACTTCTGCAGGACAATGGGGGGTTCTGCCTGCTCACCGCCTGGGTTCAACCTTGCGCACAACCGATGATGGCCGCCTGCTAATCCGCGGAATGTATGGCTACGAAAAGGAAGGCGGTAGAGAAGTTGAACAAATTTTACAGCAGAGCCTGAGCAAGCGTTTCCCGCATATCTCAGCTGCACACCAATTGGAGGATTGCTGGGGTGGTACCACCTCCCTGACATCCAATGGCGCGCCATTATGGGGTGAATTAAAACCCGGCCTTTACGCCTCTATTGGCTGTAACGGTGTCGGCATACTCAAAGGCTGGATGCTGGGCCGTGAACTTGCCCAACTGTCTTGCAAACAATCAACTTTGGATATCCCCGGCTTGTTTGGCAAGCCTGGTTGGATGCCACCGGAACCATTTCGCCAGATGGGCTTTCTTGCGGTTAGTGAAGTAGAAAAGCGCATGGCTGGCGATGAGAAATAACTCCATCAATTAAATATTAGAGAAAATCAACATGATTACTACCATCAAAACAGAACTTTATAACTCGCCCTCACCATTGGAATGGGCCACGGTCAGCAACGGAACTCTATATACGGCTCAGATTCCGATTGATGCTCAGGGCAACGTCGTAGAAGGCGGTATTGAAGCTCAGGTACGTCAGACTCTGGAAAACCTGAAGCATACGCTGGAATGTGCAAAGGCAAGCATGGCCGATGTTATTCAGGTGCTTATTTATGTAACTGCACGTGAAGATCTACCCGTGGTTAACCGAGTCTATGCCGAGTATTTTCAAGCCCCCTACCCAAACCGGGCTGCGATGATTATCGCCGGGCTGGCACGCGAAGAGATGTTGGTTGAACTGGTTGTATATGCCGCTGTAAGCGAGCCTGAATAAACCTGGCACCCGGCACACTGGGCACTTCTTTAAACAACGTTTAAGAGGTGTGTCAGTGTGCCACCCCATACATAGAACCAACAAATTTATAACTGCCTTTTTTACCGAAAAGGTAGTAGCGGAGATACTCAAATGGTTAGATCAATAAATTTTAATGTTGAGTTTGACGCGGGAAGACACTCTCGGGCCAAGATCGGTTTTGTACTATTAGCAACCGAACAGACGATCGAAGATGACATGTATCACCTACTACCCGATGAAGTAGGTATTCACTTCACCCGTGCCCCAATTCCCGACAGCATTACCGCTGAAACACTGACCAATCTCGCCGCCAGCCTGGGAGACGCAGCCGCTTTGTTGTTACCAGATGGCAGCCTGGATGTGATTACCTATGCCTGTACTTCCGGCAGCTTGGTGGTTGGTGAAGAACGCGTATTCGAGGAGTTAAGTAAGGGAGCACCCGCTGCCACCAAAACCTGCCTGATCACCAGCGTCATGCGTGCCCTGAAAGCGATTGACGCAAAACGCATCGTCGTTGCTACGCCTTATCTGGACGAAATCAACCAGATGGAAAAAGAGTACATGGAATCCCGAGGCTTCGAGATCCTGGACATTCAAGGCCTGCAGTTGGAAAAGGACAGCGAAATGATCCGTGTGACGCCAGATTGCATAATGCGGTTTGCCGAAAGTCTGGACAGGCCCGATGCCGATGCGATATTCATCAGCTGTGGAGCCTTAAGATCCATAGACATCATCGACGCGCTGGAGCGTCGCACCGGCAAACCTGTAATCACCAGCAACCAGGCGATGGCCTGGGATGTCATGCGCCTGGCTGGCATTAATGACACCTTTCAAGGTTATGGGACGCTCCTTAAAGATTACTGAGCATCCACCTGTTTTACCTGGCGATAGAAGGGTAAGCGTGCCTATTCCTTGCTGCCTCTTTGACTGCTGTATAGCAGTCTTTTTTATTTGATGAGCGCCGTATATTTGTCGCAGTCAGGATAATTTTTTTGCCACTTTAACCTAAAGAGCTTCGAAATAAATCCATTGTATTCTCTGGGGCCAATAGAACGGCCAGGTCTAAAGGGCATGCTAAGGCACAAAGGGCTTGTTCAATGGCTCTATAGTGAAGCAGATGAATTACCTATATGGATGACTACCAATTTGCAGTATTTCCATCAGGGTAACGAATACCGGGAATATCAGACGGCGCAATGAATTGCCATTGTTGATAAATACTCTGTTCAGTGCATTGCTCTATGGTCAACGGGCGCACTAGATGACGTACCGGATGATTCCGCGTGCCTATAGATACTCTGGAAGGCTTATTATCAACGGTAATACAGAGTGATGGGGCTGATTTGAGTGTGATCACCCCCTCATCCATATGCCATTGCTGGGTCGGTGATGCGCTATCACATTGTACAGCTTTCAAATCAGCGCCTTCTTCGACCTTTACCGCCGTTAAACAAGCATTGAACGCCGGCATGAACAGAAGGTTAGTCTTGGCAAATGTATCCGGCGAGAAGCGTTCATCATAATTCCAAAAGCCATCCTTACAGGTGTGCACATTCAGGGGCATTTTCAGATTGACCCCTTGCAAATGGCCCTGCACATCAATGCATAATCCTCGATTCGGATCATCCAAAGTATCGATTAAACGGATAAATTGTCCGGCCCTGTCATTAGGCTCGCCCGGGAACTGGGCAATCGCATCACTTGCGCCGACAAAACCCAAAAGCAATATGCATGATCTTCGTAAACTACTGTTTAATAAGTTCATTTTTGTTCTCAAAAAAAATAAATACTCGGGAAAAACCATAATTATCATCAATTGCAGAGACTCAAATACACAAACCATAAGATGAATCAGGGTGTGCATTTTGTTCTCTCAGGATATTGATCACGGCCAACTTGTAATAATGGCTATCCTCCACATTCTCATGCAGCCACTTACAGCTGAACACCATTTTTATCAGATGTACTTCCGGTATTTTCCGCGCCAACGCAGCAAGGTCCTGCCAGTCAGCCTTATCGATTTCAGTCTCAACAGCCGGGTCTATTTCCGGCAGCTGCGCAGGATGGCCTTTCTCAAGATAAAGTCCCGTCAACCAAACCCAATATCGGCGCCACAGATCAATGAATACTTCCCTGCTATTGCTTACCGAGGTGCATCTTAAAGTCAGATCGGCTAGCGCCTGAGCAGCAGTCACTGCGTGTAAGGTGGTCAGGGCCGGTTCAAACAGATACAGGCGTAAAGCGCACTGACAGATCTCCTGGATTCGAGACTCCAGGTTTTCATCATTGATATCAAAGCCGTTGCTAAAAGCCACAGCTTGGATGTCGGGCTCTGAACAAAACTGCTCGCAAATATGTAATGAGCCAGCAACTACCGGCGCCTTCACCCTGGTTTTGGCAACTGACTGGCTGATAGCTTGCCAACTGTCTACCGCTTCGGTATCTGAATTCAGGCCTGAAAGCGACTGCTCCAACGACGACTGGAACAGATCTAAATAGCGAATGGCCATGTAGGCCAGAGCATCGGCAATCAATCCGTTATCGCCATGCATACAGGCAAAGCTGATCCGGATCAGCGGGTGGAACAGCCCCATAGGCAGGGAGTCCGACATGCAATCAAGCAGTGTGGCGATATACATCTCTTTATTGTCGCTGGAGTTCAGTCCATCGAGAAACACCCGTCGGAATTCCAGCAGAAACCTCGGTTGGCCGAGATAAGCGGTCCAGTTTTCCGCTTTCAGTTGCCCTGTGTCCACCAGCGCAAGGTCATCCTGAATTAACGTACGGTAACGGGGCCAGGTATTTATGAACGCCTGAACCTCCCCATCACTGGCTGCCAACCCCTGTAATGATAGAACCGTCATCGGAAAATGGTTGGACATCCCGCCCCGCGTTATACCGCCCAGATTCGGATGAAAAAAACTATCCTGATGGAGCTGTTCATTAATCAGCTCCGACATGGAAGCCGCGGCATTGAATTCGGTGCCCGTAATGATTTGATTGGATGTAGTCATGCTGCCCTACCCTGCTGTCAAAAAGTATCAATTAGCGATGAAGTGGCTATATATCGTCGCTCCTGCATATCTCGGCACTTGTTCCCAACAGTGCTCTGCCTAGCACATCCATGTGCAAGCATGTGCCTGCGACATACTGTACTTCCAGTACCTAAAAATCCGACTCGAAGCCCACCGGCACAATGCCATAAGGGTTACGCAACGGGCTTTTTGAGTGGTAGCCCTGGCGATAGATAGCCAGCTCGACGGTCTCGGCAACACCCGGTTGCCGACAGAGGTCTTTCAGATACCCGGACAGGTTGGGGTAATCACGAATCGCTTTGAGATTACATTTAAAGGCACTGAAATACCCCACATCAAAACGCACCAGCGTTGGCAACAACCGCCAGTCGGCTTCAGTGGGACTATCTCCCAGTAAGAAACACTGCTTGCTTAAGCGTTGCTCCAGCTCATCCAATGCAGAAAATACCTTAACCACAGACTCGTCATAGGCTTCCTGCGTCCGGGCGAAACCGGTCTGATAGACACCGTTATTAAGGTTGGCAAAAATATAGCCATTCAGCTCATCTATTTCGCCGGCCAGGTGCAGGGGATAGAAGTCCTGCGTATCACCGGTAACCCCGTTAAAGGCAGAATTAAACATGCGAATGATTTCCGATGATTCGGTACTGACAATTGTCTGCTGTTGCTTATCCCACAACACAGGTACCGTAACCCTGCCGGTAAAATGCGGCTCCGCTTTTACATAGAGCTGATGCAGCGCCGTGAGACCATAAAGATCATCTTTAAATCGCGGTAAATCACTGTCAAAAACCCAGCCATCCTCACTGCGCAGCGGTTTTACCAAAGACAAGGAAACAACATCTTCCAATTGCTTCAGGTTGCGATAAATCAGGGTACGATGTGCCCACGGGCAATTGAGTGCCGCATACAAATGGTAACGTCCTCGTTCCGCTTTGAATCCAGCGGTACCGGTCGAACCGGCGCTGCCATCGCTGGTAACCCAGTTGCGGAAAACAGCTGTGCCGCGCTGAAAGCGACCGGCAGCTTCCTTGTATTGCCGCTGTTCAAAATCGATCAGCTGTTCATCAGTCAGCCACTGCCCATTGATTAATTTGCCCATGTCATTTCACCTTGTGCCACCAACTAAAACTGCTCACGATTATGTGGTTCATTAAAATCAATCACCGGGCCTGCCGGTACAATACGGGTAGGGTTTATCGTTTCATGGCTGCCGTAATAATGTTCCTTGATGTAATCAAGCTGGACAGTCTCGGCAATTCCCGGCACCTGATAGAGATCACGCAGGTAGCCCCAAAGATTGGGATAGTCAACGATACGGCGCAGGTTGCATTTAAAATGGCCAACATAGACCGGATCAAAGCGAACTAAGGTGGTAAACAGACGCCAATCCGCTTCGGTGATAATGCTGCCCGTCAGATAACGACGTACCGATAATCGCGTTTCAAGAACATCCAGCGCATTGAAGACGTCGCTAACCGCTTCATCATAGGCTTCCTGCGTAGTAGCGAAGCCGGCACGGTATACACCGTTATTGATATTGGGGTAGATAAACTCGTTTAATTCATCGATTTCAGCCAACAACTCGGGGGGACAAAAATCACCTTCTTTCGCACCCACGGCATCGAATGCAGAATTCAACATACGGATGATTTCAGGCGACTCATTGCTGACAATGGTATGGGTTTTCTTGTCCCATAAAACCGGTACCGTCACGCGACCGGTGTAATCCGGCATGGCTGTGGAATACACCTGGTGCATCCGCGTGGCATTATGAACCGGGTCAGCAACAACGTGCTCGCCAGGCTCAAATGTCCAGCCTTCATCACCCATAAAGGCGTTGACCACCGACATCGAAATCATCTCCTCCAGGCCTTTCAGCTTACGGTAGATAATTGCCCGATGTGCCCAGGGGCATGCCAGCGACACATACAGGTGGTAACGGTTTGCTTCGGCCTTATAGCCACTGACGCCGGAAGGGCCAGCACTGCCATCTGCAGTGATCCAGTTACGAAAGCTCGGTGCTTTACGCTCAAATTTTCCGCCGGTTGATTTTGTGTCATACCAATCGGTACGCCATTCACCGTTTACAAGTAATCCCATGATCTGTTCCTAAAACCGGTTATTTTGAAAGTCGCCATCAAATGCATCCACCCCGGGAGCTGCCATAAGCAACTCCCGGGTACGCTTAGCTTTGTGATTAATCGCGGACATAAAGCGCTCTTACTGCTCAGCTTTGTTGGCACGATTGTCTAAGGCAAAAGCACCTGGCCCTTGAGCAAGCAGCACCAGAAAACCACCGGCGATAGCCAGGTTCTTCATAAAGTTAGTCATTTCTGCCTGGTTACTGAAATCGGCATGGAACAACACGGCGGACAGAATGCTGAAACCGGCTAAAGCGAACGCGGCAAACCTTGTTTTCCAGCCAAGGATGATAGCCAGCCCGCCAATCACTTCGGCTGCGATCACCAGTGGTAGCAAACCACCAGGAACACCCATCGCTTCCATGTAGCCCTGCGTACCGGCATATTGGGTAATCTTGGTCAGGCCGGACATGAAAAAGATAATCGCCAGAAAGAAACGGCCAGTAGGCGCGGCAAATGCTTGTACATTGTTCATATTGATTCTCCAACTCGATTAGTTGTTGAGAAACACACTGCGTGTCGCTCTTAATAAGTTGATAGAAATCATATCTGTTGACTAAATACGTAAAAACACAAAAAATACGAAAACATTGTGCGCACAAAGAGAACAATAGAATGGGACAGCTGGAAGATATGCAGGTCTTTGTCAGGATTGTTGAAGCTGGCAGCATCACCAGAGCGTCAGAACAGCTAAGCTTGGCAAAGTCCGCGGTAAGTAAGCGCCTGGTTGGATTGGAAAACCGACTGGGATCTAAGTTAATTAACAGAACGACCAGGCAATCGAGCTTAACCGAAGCCGGAAGGCACTATTATCAGCGCGTTAAATTGCTGCTTGATGAGGTTGATGAGCTGAACGGTGATATATCCAGCAAAAGCCAGGTTTTGGCAGGCTCCTTGAAACTTGCTGTCCCTTTGTCCTTCGGGATCTCCCATCTGACCCCAGCCATCGACCTGTTTCTGCAGAAGCATCCAGAACTGAACGTAGAGCTAGATTTTTCCGACAGGAAGGTGGACATCATTGAAGAGGGATTTGATCTGGCAATTCGCATCGGCAAACTGGAAGACTCAACGATGCAGGCCAGGAAAATCACACCGATCAGACACGCAGTTTGTGCCAGCTCTGCTTACATCGAAAAACATGGCAAACTAGATGCGCCCCAACAACTGAAAGATCACAGAATACTTAAATACGCCAGCCTGCCATTGGCAGGAGTTCGCTTTCTGGATAGCGAAAAACAGGAGCATCTCGTCAATTTAGAGCCTTACCTTATAGCCAATAATGGCGAAGCCTTGAAACAGATGGCAATATCAGGACACGGGATCACCCTATTACCGACATTTATCGTCTGGGATGCATTGGCCACTGGTGATCTAGAGCCACTGCTTGATGACTATTCTTTTCCCTCAATGCATGCTTATGCCGTTTACCCTCCAACCCGCTACTTGCCACAAAAAGTAAGAAGCCTGATCGATTTTTTAATTGAGCGATTCGGTGATAACCCATACTGGGATCAGAATATAAAATGACCACCAGCACATGAGTGCCAACAGGCCCGTTTCAGACAAGAGCAAAGCAGTTATATCCAGACCAAAGCAGCGCAGGAAAAGACAGGGTCGAACCCGGTTGCTAGTTATCGATCAATGCAGGTTTACCCCGGATGTTTCGTGAAGGATTAATATATCCCTGGGTAGGTTATCTCAATCCATTGATCGCCTTTCAGGAAACCATCACCCCACTCTGCTTCCAGGTCAGCCAGGGGCTTGGCTGCAACCGCTTCAGTGGCTGTTTTGCCATCCACTTTGAGCTTGCGCAGCCGCTCATAGCTGAGCTGTAGCATCTGCCGGTAACTCTGCAGCTGAGCTTTACTCGAAAGAGGACCATGACCCGGAATAATCTTCGTTTCGTCATCAGCCAGCAGTAAAATCTGATCCACCGCAGCGATCATCCCTTTGAGAGAGCCGCCGTGGTCGACATCAATAAACGGATAGAAACCATTAAAAAATAAATCCCCGGCATGAATCACATTAGACTCTTTGAAGTGAATAAAACTATCTCCATCGGTATGCGCATGAGGAGTATGCATTGCTTGCACCCTGTCGCCGTTCAGATGAAAGCTGATATCTTCTGAAAAGGTAACCACAGGTAAGCCCTGATCCGGCATTCGGGCCGTCTTCATATTGAATTCCTTGATAAAGGATCCTGCACTCAGACGTGCGCGCACATTATCGTGGGAGAAAATCAGTGTACCGCCCTTACCCAGGTTCTCGTTACCGCCACTGTGATCGCCGTGGTAATGAGTATTGATCAAAAATTTTGGATAGCTGCCACCAACCGCTTTTATCGCCGCAACTATTTTATCCGTCATTGGAGCAAACTGATCGTCAATCAGGAAAGTACCGTCATTACCGACAAATACGCCAATATTGCCGCCTTGTCCCGAAAGCATGTATACCTGTTCTGTGACCGTGGTTGTGGTTAGCTTTTGAGTCTGCGCATCATCTGCCTGACAGGTGGTTGCGGCAAACAGGGACAGGGTTGCAACAGCAGGGTAAACCATCCTGTGGAATCTGCTAGCTATCTTCATCTTATTTAAGTCCTGGATATTAATATCAAGTCAATTTGAGTATCTTCTTACATCAATACAGTAGGCTCTGTTGGGGTTAGCAGTTGGTGAGCTATGCTCATAGTATGTTTCTTGC
>JBALVQ010000077.1:0-29376 GCA_036960915.1 Amphritea sp. | reverse complement strand
TTGATCATGCCGATATCTACGGTGATCAGCGTTGTGAGTCTTTGTTTGGTGAAGCGCTGGCGTTGGTGCCTGGGTTGAAACACCGTGTTCGCTTGATCAGTAAGGCGGATATTGTGAAAGATTGCCGGGACCAATCGCACTGGAAGGTTAATCATTACAATACCAGTGCAGAATATCTGCGTCGTTCGGTTGAGGCATCGCTAAAGCGCTTGCAGGTCGAGCGGTTGGATCTATTCCTTCTGCATCGACCAGATCCGCTGATGGATGTGGCGGAAACTGCTACTACGCTGGATGCACTGGTTTCTGAAGGTAAGGTCGCAGAAGTGGGTGTATCAAATTTCTTACCGGAGCAGTGGCGGTTGCTGAACGGCGTACTCAAGAACAAGTTGCGCTGTAATCAGATTGAGTTGTCTTTGACTCATACAGAGGCTCTTTTTAACGGTGATGCTGAAGCGCTTCAAAGGGATGATATTCAGTTGCTGGCCTGGTCGCCGCTGGCAGGTGGTCAGCTGGAGCAGGGGGCGCTGGGTGAACGCTTGGCTGAAATGGCTGCGCTTTATGGTTGCTCCCCGACAGCTTTAGCGGTTGCCTGGTTGCGTCGCATATCGGGGGCTCCGGTTCCTGTATTGGGCAGTTTTAATGACCAGCGGATTGCAGATGCACAGCAGGGTAGTGGCATGCGGGTGAGTCGTACAGATTGGTATGCTCTACTTGAGGCCGGGCGAGGTCATCAGGTAGCTTGATAAGTAAGGCTGGTGGTTTTATGTGAAATTCAGGGAAGTAAAGCAACAGCTGGCGATTATGCTGGTAGGGGCATCTGCTTACACTTTCAGCGCTTATCTTCATATCTTCACATCAAGTAATCCTGCTATGAATCACTTTTTACGCTAATTGAGCGAGTAATTCCCTGGCTGCCAGCAGGTCTGGGGTGTCGAATCCTTCGGTGAAGGCGCTGTAGGCCTCGGCCAGTCGCTGTCGCGACTCCTCAACCTTGCCCTGCTGCTGCCGAAGCCGGCTCAGGCTTACCAGGGCGCGTAGCTCCAGCGATCTGGCCCCCTGCAGGCTCGCAACCGCGACAGCCTTCTCGAAATAGGTCTCAGCCGTTTCGGCACCGCCGGACTCTGGGCACAGGAGTTGGAGTTCTCCGGTCAGCCTGTGTAGCTCGGCTTCGTAGTAGCGCTCACCCGATTTGTTCACCAACGCTAGTGCCTTCGCGAGTTCCTCCAGCGCCTCCCTGATTCGCCCGGCGCGGCCCAACGATTCCGCCAGCAGGCCAAGAAAATACGGCCGTAAGCTCTCGGCTCCTGTCGCCTCATAGGCTGTTAAGCCTTCGCGGATCTGACCAATGCCCGCCTCGTATTGGCCCTGCTCGGCCAATGCCCAGCCCCGCAACATGGATCCCGCCGCCAGCCAGTACGGCAATCCCTCCTCGGTAGACAGGGTCATGACGGTCTCGGCCCACTTCTGGGTCTGCGGCCCCTCGTTACGTAGCTGATGGAGTTCCGTGCGAAAAATCATTGGCTCAACCAGCACATGTGCTGGCGAGGCTTCCCGCACCAGGGCAAGCACGTCCTCGCATTTCTCCAGAGCCTGATCAGGAAAGCCTCTGTACCAAAGGATCCAGAACATAAAGTTCAGGGCCAGTATCCCGGGCTCAGTGCCGTAGCGGAACGCATGTGCGCGGTGCTGGCTGGGATCATAGAGTCTGATGCTCTGTTCGAAATGTGTCTGGGCGAGGCTTAGTTCGCCCTGAAAGAACAGGGTTGCCCCCATCGCATAGTGCGCCTGCAACATCAGCGCAGGATCCTGGTCCTGGCTGGCCAGCCGGAGGAGCCATTCAGCGAGTTCCTGAGCGGTCTTGTAATCGGTCTTCATTGTGTAAAAACGGCGCAACCCGACGAGCACTGGAACCAGTTGGGTCGATTCGCCGAGCTCGCGACAGAGCGTCAACGCCCGGGTGTAGGTCTTTTCCACTTCTGGCGATCCCATACCCCTGGTGACCATGAGGGCCGGGCCGAGGGCGGCCAGCAGTGTGAGCTCACAATGGGTCCGTTCCGGGGTGTCGGGTAAGGTCGGCAGCAATTTAAGGGCGGCCTTGAGTTGTGTAATGGCGTCCTGGTTCGCGGAGCGCTTCGCCGCCTGTTGCCCGGCCTGCTGCAGAAATTGCACCGCCTTTGGCACGTTGCCACTGCAACTGTAGTGATGCGCCAACTCACCGCAATGGTCCTCCAGACTGTCACTGAACAGGGCCTCTAGTGCCTGTGCGGTCCGCTCATGCAGCAGCCGACGGTGCTCCAGGAGCAATGATCCATAGGCTACCTCTTGGGTGTGGCCATGTTTGAATGTGTACTCCACCTCGGGGAAGGCTGGCTGTTCATAGATGAATTCCCTGGACTGAAGTCGGGACAACAAACTACGCAGCTCCTCCTCGGATAGATCGGCAACCTGATGAACCAGACTCCAGGGAAACGCCTTACCGATAACCGCCAAGGTCTGCAACAGTTCCTTCTCTGCGCTTTCCAGTCTGTCGATGCGCGTGCTCAACACCCCCTGGACGGTGGCAGGGATCTGTAGGGACGCCGGCTCCATTTCGAGATGATAGTGGCCAACCCCACCGCTGAGCACCTGTGCCTCGACCAGGGTTTGAACGACTTCTTCGAGAAAGAAGGGGTTGCCTTCAGTCTGTTTCATGATCTGTGGTTTTAGCTGAGTCAGGTTCGGGTCATCACCCAACAGAGTACTAAGCAGCTCCTCTGCTTCAGCTTGCCCTAGAGGATCCAGCCTTAGTTGGGTGTAGTAGCTCCTTTGCCCCCGGTTATGCTGGTATTCGGGTCGGTAGTTTACCAGTAGAAGAATTCTGGCGCTGGCGACCCCCTCGACAAGGAAGTCGAGAAAGGCTTCCGTTTCCCGGTCCAGCCATTGCAGATCCTCAAAGATAATTAACAAGGGCTGCTTGAGGCTCTCGCAAAACAGCAAGCGCTTAGTCGCATCGAAGGTGCGTTGGCGCCTGATTTGCGGGTCCATCTGTGGGAGCGGTGAGGCTGAATCGGCTACGCCGAGCAAGTACAGCACATAGGGAAGGCTGTCTTCCAGGCTACGGTCCAGCGTCAGCACCCGTCCTGTCACCTTTTCGCGGCGTCTGCGCTCATTGTCCTGGGGAATGATCTGAAAATAGTTCTTCAGGAGTTCGATCAGCGGCATATAGGCAAATGCCTTGCCGTGGGAAACTGAGAACGTCTCCAGCACCAGGCATTCATTCTGCAGGCGATGCTTGAACTCATAAAACAACCGGGACTTACCCACACCGGGTTCCCCCACCATCCCGACGACCTGGCCACGTCCGATCCTGGTTTGATCCAGCACGCGCTGCAATTGCTCGAGTTCGGTCTGGCGACCGACGAAGCGTGCCAGGCCACGGTTTGCTGCGACCTGCAAACGGGTGCGTAACGGTCCGGTTCCCAGCACCTCGTAGACGGTGAGTGGCTCGAGTACCCCCTTGACCTGAGTGGCCCCTAATGCCTTGAATTTGAAGTAGCCCTCGGTGAGCTTGTAAGTCGCCCCGCTCGCGAGAATCGATCCGGGTGCGGCAATTCCTTCCATCCGTGAGGCGATATTTACCGTGTGCCCAACGGGATCGTAGTCAGTATGCAAGTCCTCGGTGGATATTGAGCGTACAACCACTTCGCCGGTATGGATCCCGACCCGAACCTGTAGCGGAATACCCTCCTCCAGACGGATCCGGTCGCTGTGCCGCTGCATCGCATCCTGCATTCGCAAGGCGGCATACAGCGCCCGCTGGGCGTGATCCTCACAGGCAATGGGCGCGCCAAACAGGGCCAGGATGCCATCACCCAGTGACTTGGCCACATACCCCTCGTAGTGATGCACCGCGTCCATCATCAATGCAAGGATCGGGTCGATGAGTCGGCTGGCCTCCTCCGGATCTCGGTCGTTAATCAGCGCCGTGGAGTCCGTCATGTCCGCGAATAGAACGGTGATGGTCTTGCGCTCACCCGAGGCGCCCCGCCTAGCCTTCAATGCAACCTGCTCGGCCCTGATACGCGTCGCCAGGTGCTTGGGGGTGTACTGAACAGGGGGGGATGTCTGGGGCGAGCGTCCGATGTCCACTACGGCGGAGGGCTCGGTTAGTGACGCACCGCATTCCCGACAGAATTTGGCGCCGGGGCTTACGTCCTGACCACAGTGCGGACAAGCCAGCACCAGCCGGGTACCGCACTGTTCGCAGAACTTGGCATCAGCCGGATTATCAAAACCGCAATTTGCGCACTGCATATTGCCTCTGGACGTCATTTGCTGCCGCCCTTGCCAGCGGTGCATTCGGTTACGGGACGAACCTATATCTAGCAGTTTAGTTTAGCTGGATGCCTGCCACCAGCTAGGTTCGTTGAGAAAAACAGCTCGCGAATAAATTCGCTCCTACAGGGGCGCGTACCTATTTTGTAGGAGCGGCTTTAGCCGCGAAGATTTTCGAACAACGCACAACGCACAACGCACCAAGATGCTCCCGTTTTAAGTAGTCTTTATCTTTTGATGCTTTTAATCTGTTGCTTATTCGTACAACGCAGAACCTAACACGAATTCGCGATTGATACCCAAAGGGCACGATGAATCGCTCCTACAGAGAGCAGTCTGCGTCGATACGATGGACCCGGTAGGCGGAACTCATGGTGCTCGTCAGGTATTATCCGCGATTCGATTACAGCAAATGCTTATAGTTTGTAAGTATCAAAGGCTCAAAGGCTCACCACCTGCCAATTGTCCGGGGAAAGCTAGTGGCCATAGAGTGTCAGATGATTAAGTTACAGGTCTATAAATGGACACTGACTGACATGTGAAGTCTTGGCTATTACAGTTTGTCAAAATTATCACTTAGAGCTACAGCTATCCTTAGTCGTTAAACATGGGTAGTTAAACATGCCCAAGAATTTTGTCCATAACCCAGCTTGTATGAGTTGCTGTTAAGCCCGTCGAAAGATGCTCTTTATTTCCAGCTAGGTGTTCCCTGATGTTTCGAACGTGATATAGCTGAATGTTTTCTGGATTTTCAATAAAAAACTCGCGTTGCTCATGGTTATTGCTTGTAAGTTTCAAAGGCTCTTCATTAAATACTGAAAACTCGATCTTTCCTTTACTTCCATATATCTCAACCTTATCTTCCCTCATACTACAACCGAAGTTCCAACTGCCTGTTCCAGTTACTCCGCTTTCATGTATCCAGCTTGCTGAAATAGAGTCCTTGGCTGAGTATATTTTTTGTTGATTGACACTTATACCAATAGCGTCCTTAATGTTCCCTAGAAGATAAATGATTAAATCAAGCCCATGACTTGCTAAATCATCAAAATAGCCGCCAGCGGCAATTTTTGAATCTGTCCGCCAATTATATTTCTTTGATAAATCAACATTATTTGCTGGTTTGCTTAAGTGCCATCTAACATGTCTTACTTCGCCGATGCGGCCATCGCTTAGCCATGATTTAGCCTGGTTAAACCGTGGTAATGAACGTCTGTAGTAGGCGACAAATAAAGGTAAGTTCTTTTCTCTGAATGACTTAAAGATGGATAAACTATCGCTATAATTAGGTGCCAATGGCTTTTCAATACAGCATGGTTTTCCTGACTCGGCAACTTTAAGTGCATAATATTTATGACTGTCAGGCGGAGTAGCTATATATATAGCGTCAATTTCATCATTATTTATTAATTCTTCAGCATTACTGAAATGTTTTTTTACACCATGCCTTTTTGCATAGTCTTTTGCTTTGTTCGTATCGCGCCTCATCACTGCAGTAAGCTGAAACCCCTCAGTTTTTTGATAAGCAGGACCACTTTTAACTTCGGTAACATTTCCACATCCAATTATTCCCCATCGAATAATTTCAGGATATTCAGCTTTATCTACCATAATAAAACTCCCTTAAAGCTGCTGTATCGGCTATTACCGCTATTATTTTATTATATCTGTGCTGTATAAGATTGGATAACCTTGTGTGGGCGCAGGTGATCTATATGTATCGACGAAGAAAAAAGCCAAGCGCAACTGTCTATTTTCCATACCCACGTATGTATGGCGTTGTAATAGTCATATAAACAGGTTGTCACGCTGTTTAAGGGATATGGGTCGGCAGCTTGGTATAGCGCTAAAACTTAGCCAGATAAGGTTTGTTATCAAAAGGAGAAAGCACAACTTAACAGATCCCTCTAATACGTGCAGTAGCACACATGAGAGGGAAGGGGAGAAGTTATGAGCGCTCGCCGTATCGAACCTTGTTAAAGTGGTTGATCAGACCATTAGTGGAGGCATCATGGTGGGTTATTTTCTGCTCAGAACCGAGTTCCGGTAAAATTCCCTTGGCCAGTTTTTTACCCAGTTCTACCCCCCACTGGTCAAAGGAGCAGATGTCCCAGATAACTCCCTGAACAAACAGTTTGTGTTCATATAAGGCGATAAGTGCGCCGAGGGTTCGAGGGTCCAGTTGTTTTAGTAATAAGGTATTGGTTGGACGGTTACCCTGGTGGACTTTGTGTGGCAGCAAGCGTTTGACGGTCTCTTCCGGCAAGCCTTGCTCAGTCAGTTCCTGGCGTACAGTATTCTGATCGACGCCATTCATCAGCGCTTCGGTTTGTGCAAAAAAGTTGGACATCAGATTTTCATGGTGCCCGCGTACTGGAACTGTACTTTCTATTGAACCGATAAAGTCTGCCGGTACGATATTGGTACCTTGATGCAGGTACTGGTAGAAGGCATGCTGACCGTCGATGCCCAGCTGCCCCCAAAGTATTGAGCCTGTCTGGTAGTCGACCTGTTCGCCACTTTGGTTAACGTATTTGCCGTTACTCTCCATCTCAGCCTGTTGCAGATAAGCCGCAAGGCGGCCGAGGTGCTGGTCATAAGGAAGGATAGCCTGGGACTGGGCGCCGAGAAAGGTGCTGTTCCACAGGCCAACCAGCGCCAGCAATACCGGTGCATTTTGCTCTAACGGTGCGGTGCGAAAGTGGTTATCCATATCGAACGCGCCACACAGCAGTTCTTCAAACTGTTCGAACCCCAAATACAGTGCGATCGGCAGTCCGATGGCTGACCAGAGTGAGAAGCGTCCTCCTACCCAGTCCCACATCTGGAACATATTATCTGCACTGATGCCGAATTCCTCGATAGCCTCCAGGTTGGCTGAGACCGCAACAAAGTGTTTTTCAACGGCTCGTTCGTCAAACGAGGATGCCAGTAGCCAATTGCGCGCCGTTTTGGCGTTGGTCATGGTTTCGCTGGTGGTAAACGTTTTCGATGAGACGATAAACAGAACCTGTTCAGGATTCAGCGGACGCAGGGTTTCAGCAATCTGGACTCCATCCACGTTGGATATGAAATGAATACGAATCTTGTTGTCTGCATAAGGAGCAAGGGCTTCAGTGACCATGCGCGGCCCCAGGTCCGAGCCGCCGATGCCGATACTGACAACATCGGTAATGGGCTTACCAGAGTAGCCAAGCCATTCGCCATCGCGAATCATATGGGTGAACTTTCGTATCCGCGACAGTTCACTGTTGATCACTTTCATAATGTTTTCGCCGTCGACATAGACTGGCGTATTGGTGCGGTTGCGCAGGGCTGTGTGTAGCACAGCGCGGGTTTCGGTGGAGTTGATCTTTTCACCGTTGAACATGCGTTCACGCCAGCCTTTGACGTCTGCAGCGTGAGCCAGTTCAATTAACTTATCCAGGGTTTTCTGGTTGATTTGATTTTTGGAGTAATCAAACAGAATGTTCTGAACCTCAACAGAGAAGTGCTCAAATCGCTCTGGATCCTGGGCAAACAGAGCTTTCAGATGGATGGATTTCATCTCTGTGGCGTGTTGTTCTAGTGCCCGCCAGCAGTTGGAACGCTTGGATCCAGACATGATAATACCTCAATAATCTTATTGTTATAGTGGGGTGTTTGCCGGGTATCCAGTGGGCCGGGGGAGGTTTTCCACCGGAATACGGCTTAACTTGCGGTGCTAGTGGGGTTACGAATTTCGGCAACGAAGTCATAGGCATCCCCAGGAAAGTACGAGCGGGTAAATTCCACCGGCGTGCCATCATCCAGCAGGCCCAGACGTTCGATATAGAGCACAGCACTATTGACAGGAATTTCCAGGAATTCTGCCCGGGTTTCATCAATGGCAATCGCCCGCAAGCGTTGCAGGGCTTTTACCGGTCGTAAACCACGTTCATTCAGGGCTTGATAGAGCGAGCCTGAAATGTCGAACGGATTATCCAGAAAACGTCGCGGTAGCGTGGCTTGCTCCAGAGCCATTGGCTTGTCATCAGCTGTGCGTAGACGGTAAAACCGTACTACTTCGTCCTCAGGACTGAGCTGCAGATTCTGTTGTTCCTCGGCGGTGGCCAGCCCGAGTGAACGGTCAAGCCACTTGGCGCCTGGGTGTTTTCCCAGTTCAGCCATTACTTCGGAGAAGCTCTTGAGGAAGTTCAGTGGCTGCTCGACCCGGTCGCTGACAAAAGTCCCGGAACCCTGGCGCTGTGTTAGCAGTCCTTCAGTGACCAGATCGTCTATGGCGCGACGAACGGTCACGCGGGAAACCTTCATAGCACTGGCTATTTCGCGTTCTGCCGGAATCGCATCACCGTATTTCAGGATGCCGCCGGTGACTGCCTCGCGGATACGCTGCTGCAATTGCAAATACAGTGGCGAGGAGTCGCGCGAGATCGGCTCGTGACTATCAAATATCTTGTGGATCAAGCTCTCAATTTTATTCATGGCGTTATCAACACTCTCGGATGTTCCTTTGATCTGAGCTGTCCGGCAAGTCACGGCGATCTTGCCAGCTTTAGTTTCTACTGCCCACGGCTTTCAGGTGGGCCAGTTCTGCTGTCGACTTCACATTGCCGGCTTTAAGGCGACGTAAAGCGCGATCTTCACTATTGAAAACGTGCGCGCTGTGCGCATTGAAGCAAATATTGATTCGCTCGCCAATAGTTGTGGTACTTTCACCCGATGCGCGCACGATTATCTCTGAGTCGTCGTTCAGGCGCATATAAATGTAACTGGCTTCACCGAGCTGCTCGACTAATGTGACCTCGCCACTGAGAGCTGTTTCTTCGCCGTTGCCTTCGTTAAGGTGTTCCGGGCGGATGCCCAGGGTGATTTCATCCCCAACGCTGTGTTCGCTGGCGTCGACATACGCATTGGTGGTTGTACCATTGCTAAGCTTCAGTTCTACATGGTCACTTTGGATACTAGTGATGCGACCATTGAGGAAGTTCATCTGTGGTGAACCAATAAAGCCTGCAACGTACTTGGTGGTTGGGTGCTGGTACAGTTCAAGCGGACTTCCGTACTGTTCAACCCGCCCCTCGTTCATGACAACGATCTTATCGCCCAGAGTCATGGCCTCGACCTGATCGTGGGTCACGTAGATGATGGTTGCGCCGAGCTCCTGATGTAGCTTGCCGATCTCAACCCGGGTTTGCACCCGCAATGCGGCATCCAGATTTGACAGAGGTTCGTCGAACAGGAATACGTTCGGATCACGGACAATCGCACGGCCGATTGCCACACGTTGGCGCTGGCCACCTGAGAGTTCGCGGGGCAGGCGATCCAGCAGATGGTCGATATGCAGGATTTTTGCCGCATTAACCACCTTCTCCTGAATGAAATCCTTTCCTTTGCCTGCAATCTTAAGTCCGTAGGACATGTTCTTGAGCACGTTCATATGCGGATATAGAGCGTAGGATTGAAATACCATCGCAATACCGCGTTTAGCTGGTGGCAGGTTGTTAACCTGACTGCCTGCAATCTCGAGATCTCCGCTGGTGATGTCTTCCAAGCCTGCAATCATACGCAGCAGGGTGGATTTGCCGCAACCAGACGCGCCTACAAGTACCACGAACTCGCCGTGTTTGATATCCAGATCAATGCCGTGAAGGACTTCGGTTTTATCGTAGCTTTTTTTAATATTATTTAATTTTACGTCAGCCATAACTCACCTATCTATGTGTCCACCTGGGACTCTGTTGTTCAGCCTGTCTTTGCTAGTAAATCTTTACTGTTTTCATTTCTCTTGTACTTATTACTTCACTGCGCCTGCGGTTAGGCCTCTAATCAGTTGGCGGGAGAATATCAGGTACAGTATCAGTACCGGCACAATGGCCAGTGTCAGGGAGGACAGTACAGCGTTCCAGTCGGTAACGTACTGGCCAACAAATTGTTGTACCCCCAGGGTAATGGTCTGGGTCTCATCGCCTGGTGCCAGAATTAGCGGGAACCAAAGATCGTTCCAGATCGGGATCATGGTGAAGACCGCGACTGTCGCCATTGCCGGACGTACCAGCGGCAACACAATTGTAAAGAAGATCTTATACTCGCTGACATTGTCACAGCGGGCTGCTTCTTTCAGTTCTTTCGGTATTTGGCGAATAAACTCTGACAGTATATAGACCGCCAGCGGCAGGCCTTGGGCGATATACACCAGCACCAGTGAGGTTAGGGTGTTAACCAGATTCAGGTCGGCCATCAGATTGAGGATGCTGACGGTTCCCAGGCGGATCGGAATCATGATGCCCATGGCGATCAGGATGGCGATCAGCAGGTTGCCGCGGAACTTGTATTCTGTCAGTGCCCAGGCTGCCATGGCGCCGAATAACAGGACAAAAAACAGAGCCAGAACAGTGACAATCAAGCTGTTGCTAAAAAACACATCGAAGCTTGAGCGAAGCAGTACTTGTTCGAAGCCTACGATACTGAAAGTCTCGGGTGTTGGCAGGCTCAGTGGGTCGTTAAAAATCGCCTTGCGACTCTTGAACGAGTTGATGATAATCACGACTATCGGAAAGAGAGCGATCAGCGTATAGGTGATCAGCACTGCATGCATCATGAGTGTCTTGCCGGTGTGATGTTTTAACTGTAATCGATTAAGCATAATATCATTCCCTCAAAGCTGGAATCGCTGGACGCGACGCTGCACAAAGAACAGATAGAGTGCCACGCCGAGCAGGATGATCAGGAACATCAGGGTCGCGACGGCTGCGCCCATGGTGATGCTGCCTTCCTGTAACTGGAAACCGAAGAATGTGCGATAGAACAAAGTGCCCATGATATCGGTTGAAAAGTTAGGGCCTGCCAGTGCGCCTTTGACAGCATAAATCAGTTCGAAGGCATTAAAGTTGGCGACAAAGGTCAGGATGGATACCATGCCGATAGTCGGAAGAATCAACGGCAGTTTAATATTCCAGAAGGTCTGCCAGGCACTGGAGCCGTCCACGACACTGGCATCAATTAGCTCTTCAGGAATATTTAGCAGAGCTGCATAGATCAACATCATTGGAATACCGACAAACTGCCATACGGAGATCAGTGCGAGGGTGATCAGGGCGGAGGATTCTTTACCCAGCCAGGCATCAAACAGATTTTCCAGTCCGATGCTATAGAGGAAACCTTCGGAAATACCCCACAGTGGGCTTAGCAATAGCTGCCAGACAAAACCGATAATTACTACCGACAGCATGGTAGGCATGAAAATCAGTGTGCGGTAAGTATTGCTCAAGCGCAGACGTGGCGAGCTTAGCAGGACTGCCAGGAACAGACCGATCGGATTCTGAACCAGCATGTGGATGCAGAAGAACTTGAAGTTATTCCACAGCGCGTTCCAGAACGGGTCGGACCAGACTGCATTGAATAGCAGGTCTTGATAGTTTTTCAGGCCTGCAAAGCTGCGTTGGCCGGTTTCGTTTTCCTGGAAAAAACCCAGCCAAAGAGTATCCAGTAGCGGATACACACTGATCGCTACGTAGACCAGCAGACCGGGTCCTAAAAAGAATAGAATATGCCAGGGGAACGGCTTCGCTATTCTATTGATGGTTGTTGTGCTGAGAGTTGTCATAGAGAGTCACCAGAAACTTTAGTTATTTTGTATAAGCCGGAGCCGGCAAAGGCTCCGGCTTAGTTTCTTATTGCTGGTGTGGTTTGTACCAGCTGCTCAAGCCGTTCTCGACGCGCTCGCCAGCCTCTGCTGGAGTCATAGACCCATTAAGCACCTGTGAGCTGACGTTCCAGAGCTCGTTTTCCAGGCTAGGTTTGCCACGGGACAGGATCTGGTAAGAGTTACGAATGGTTTGTTTACATTCACTACGCCAGCTGAGGAATTCCTGTGCTACCGGGTCCTTGATCTCAATCTGGTGATTGGAGAGGGAGAAGAAGCCTGGCAACTGGTTCGAATATGTTTCGGCGAACTCTTTGCTGGACATCCAGCTCAGGAAAATGCGGGCAGCTTCCTTGTTCGGACTGGCTGCGTTGATACCCATGGCTATGTCTGTGTGATCACTGATGTAGCAGGTATCCTGATTATCCGGTTTTGGCGGGAAAAACGCGCCAAACTCGAAGTCTGCCTGCTCGTTGAACGTCGGAATATCCCAAGACCCTGCTGGGTAGATAACGCCTCGACCCAGAGTAAACAGATTCTGGGAATCGGCATATTTCTGTGACTGATAACCGCGACCCATATAGGGTGGCCACTTGGCCATGTGTTCCCAGGCCTTCACGTACTGAGGATCGTTTAGCTTCTCTTCGCCGCTTAGTAGGTTTTTACGGCCTTCCTCGCCTTTCCAGTAGTTAGGACCAATATTCTGGAAGCCCATGGTGGCGGCCTCCCACTGGTCAGAGGTACCCATTACCAGGGGTACATAACGGCTTTCGCTCTTGATAGTTTCAAGGACCTTGAAGAATTCGCTTTCGGTTTTGGGAACCGTCAAACCGAGTTCCTTGAAGATCTCCTTGTTGTAGATGAAACCGTGGATAACAGAAGCCATTGGGAGACAGAAGCTTTCTGAACCATCATCGGATATCCAGGCGCTTTTGGCGACATCAGAAAAGTTTTCTAGACCCGGCAGTCCATTCAGAAGTTCCAGGTGACCTTTTTTATACAATCCGAGAGAGACATCAAACGGGCGGCAGGAGATCAGGTCGCCGGCAGTTCCGCCCTGTAGCTTTGCAGAAAGGGCTGAATTGTAGTCGCTGGGAGGTGTCGGCGAAAAGACTACATCGATCTCGGGGTGGTCTTTCTTAAATGCAGGGATGATCAGGTCGTTCCAGATCTTGGTGTCATCGTTGCGCCAGCTTTCGATCACCAGTTTCTCGGCAGAAAAAGCCTGCATGCTTGCGCTAGCTATTACTGCGCTCAGGGTCAGACCTGCGAGCTGCTTAGTGGCTTTCTTCATACGCGGATTAATCATTATTTTTATGCTCCAGGTAATAATTTCGTCTTTAACCCACTTGGTAGGTGGGTCGGTGTATCGTTTTAGTGAGTAATCATTTCTTGATACGACCAGAACAATACCAATACTGGACCAAAAAAAATACTTTAGCAATGCCAATTTGGAAATAAATGGATTCAAGGGTGGTTTTTGGCAAGATAATGGTTATTTATTGATCAAATATTGCCTTGTGCTTGCACGGTGGTGTTTTAGTGGTATTGTATAGGTATTGCTTTGGGCTACTGTCCTTGGCGGTTGGCAGCTTAGGTATTGCATCCCGGCTGCGGGCTGCGGTCCATTAAAGGTTTTGTCTTTAAAGAGATCGCGCTAAGAGGATGAGTTAAATAACAACAATGCTGCTCATGGCGGGAGAATAGAATGCAGGTAATCATTGCAAGATCAGCTCAAGAGGTCGCCCAGTTAGGCGCGGACTATTACGCGCGTTTGTTAGAAAAAAAACACCATGCTGTGTTGGGTTTGGCAACAGGGGGGACGCCAGTTGCGCTGTATAACGAGCTGATTCAACGCTGCACGAATAATGAATTATCTTTTCGAGATGTCAGGACTTTCAATCTGGACGAGTATGTTGGGCTTGATCCTTCGCATCCCCAGAGTTACCGCTACTTCATGAATAAGCACCTGTTTGATCATGTTGATATCGTAACAGGCAATACGCATGTCCCGGATGGGATGGCAGATCCGGAACTGGCAGCGAAGCGCTACGAAGAGTTAATCCAGGACCTCGGTGGTATTGATCTGCAGGTGTTGGGTATAGGGTCTAATGGACATATTGGCTTTAATGAGCCTAGCTCCAGCCTGAGTTCGCGTACCCGCATTAAAACGTTAATGCCGGAGACTGTTAGTGATAACAGTCGTTTCTTTGCTGCGGATGAATTTCAGCCGAGTCTGGCTATTACCATGGGCATTGGTACTATTCTCGACGCGCGCAAGGTTCTGTTGCTGGCAACAGGGGCAGCAAAAGCCGATGCTGTGCAGGCAATGGTGGAAGGTCCGCTGGCGGCCAGGTGTCCTGCATCGGCCTTGCAGATGCATTCTGATGTGGTAGTCATTGTTGATGAAGAGGCTGCCGCTAACCTTAGTCAGCGGGAATACTACCATCAGGTACGCATTGAAACAGATCAGCTGGTAGATAAGCGATGAATACGCGGCAATATTGGTTGTTGGGTATTGATGGTGGCGGTACCTCATGTCGCGCGCGGCTATGTGATGCCGCCGGTAAGGTATTGGGGGAAGGGCTCTCGGGCAGTGCTAATGTGCGTCTGGGGTTGCAGCATAGTTATCACTCTATTCTTGCTGCAACGGGTGAGGCGTTGGGCCAAGCAGGATTGGCCCCGTCCATTTTGGCGCATACTTATGCTGGGCTGGGCTTGGCGGGAGCGGTTTCCGAAGAGCTTAAGCACTCTGTAGTGGCATATGAACACCCGTTTCGAGGCGTGGTGGTGGAAACGGATGCTACAACGGCTTGCCTCGGGGCTCATGCCGGTGCAGACGGTGGCATTCTGATATTGGGGACTGGCTCCTGTGGTGTGGCAAAGGTAGGCGAGCGCTTCCAAAGTATCGGTGGCTGGGGTTTTCGGGCATCAGATCAAGGTAGTGGTGCCCGGATTGGTCTGCAATTGGTGCGTTATGCCTTGCAGGCGTATGATGGCCTGCTGCCAGAAACCGGGCTGAGCAGAGCAGTTATGAGGCGGTTCGATAATTCACCGCTGGAATTGATGGAGTGGGTAGATCAGGCTAAACCCAGAGACTTTGGCTCTTTTGTTCCGCAGGTGGTTGAGTATGCTGCGCAACAGGATGCGCTGGCAGAGGAGTTGTTACGGGCTAATGCGCATGAGGTTTGTGTGCTGCTTAAACGTCTAAATGAGCTAGGGGCTGATAAGATCTGCCTGATGGGCGGGGTTAGTGGCGTGATGGAACCCTGGTTGCCTGAAGAAATGCGTGCCCATCTGGTGCGGTCGAAAGGAGATGCAATGGATGGTGCTCTTCTGATGGCTGCTAACCTCGCAATGAGGAGTCAATAATGCGAATTGCTTTAACAAAATGCCGTGTGTTTACCGGTGAAGAGATAGTAGAAGATCATAGTGTTCTGGTGGAGGACTGCATCATTTCGGCTGTCGTTCCGGTGCAGGAGGTATCGGCCGATTTCTGCAAGATTGAACTTGATGGGCAGTTATTGGCGCCCGGTTTTATCGATACTCAGGTCAATGGTGGTGGGGGTGTTCTGTTAAATGATAATCCCAGTGTAGAAGCGATTCGAGCGATCGGTGCGGCCCATCGGGTATACGGTACGACGGGCTTTCTACCGACTTTGATCAGTGATAGTCGGAAGGTGATGCAATCTGCTATAGCCGCAACTCGCAGTGCTATGCAGCAGCATGTGCCGGGTGTGCTGGGTGTGCATCTGGAAGGGCCTTTTCTCAGTGTTGAGCGCAAAGGTGTGCACCCGCCCAAAATGATTAGATCGCCGGAGAGCGATGCCTTAGAGCTTTTGTCTGGGCTTGGTGAACTCGGGGCGTCAATGGTGACGCTGGCACCCGAGCAGGTGCCGAAAGGGTTTATTCGGCACCTGGTGGAAACCGGAGTGATTGTTGCGGCGGGGCACTCTGCAGCCAGCTACGAACAGATTCGGGCGGCTCTGAGCGAAGGGATGACAGGCTTTACTCATCTATTTAATGCCATGTCGCCGTTGAATAGCCGTGAACCAGGCGTGGTGGGTGCTGCGCTGGAAGATGAAAACAGCTGGTGTGGTCTGATTGTTGATAATCACCATGTACATCCGGCAAGTCTCAAGGTGGCAATCAGGGCTAAGCCTCGTGGGCGTATGATGCTGGTTACCGATGCGGTGCATACGGTGGGCGCTGAGGGGGATACCTTTGAGCTGATGGGTAATACCATTGTACGTGACAATGGGCGTGTTGCTACCTTGGAAGGAGTCCTGGCTGGTTCTGACCTGGATATGGCCACAGCGGTGCGCAATAGTGTGGAACTATTGGGGCTGAGTTTGGAGGAAAGCCTGCGGATGGCATCGCTCTACCCCGCTGAGTTTTTGCGAGTGGGCAATCGTTATGGCCGTATCGCGACGGGTTATCAGGCAGATCTGGTGTTGTTGGATGATCAGTTGAAGGTGCTTGAAACCTGGATTGGTGGTGAGGCTAGCGGGCGTTACTAGTCGTCAGTTATTTAAGTTTCTTTGTATGAAACCCGCGGCAGAAATGCGGCGGGTTTTTGTTAAGTGTTGAGAGGCTCGTAACGATTCCCCAGGTAAGAGAGTGCTAATGCATTGAACCATCCCCGCCATTTACGTGACTGACAATGCGGATTTCCCGACATAGTCTTGCTAAGTGAGAAAGTACGAACTTGAATGGGGTGATTGTGCTGCTTGGGGTCACGAGGTGGCCTGACAGCTAAGGCTGATTCTGCTCGTTGTTTTGTCGACCCTTTTGAAGGTGTTAACTCTGATTTTCCAGAGCCAGCTATGTGTAAAAAGCTACCACTGGCCCATATGCGAATTACAATCCCGGCTGTTCCATCCCGTTGTACCTATAGGAAATTGAACAACTATAATTTGAGTTGATAGGCCTGATTGTGAAATGGCTGGCGTAGTTCTGAATGCATAGTTATATAGGAGAATTAGTCTAATGATTGAACTCAAGATACGAGGGGTCGGCACCGGGTTAGGGGTGGAACTGCCACGAGACGTGCTCGACCAGCTGGAGGTAAGCGAGGGAGAAAGTATCTTCCTGGTTAACATGCTTAATGGCAGCTACCGCCTGGCCAAACACGATGAAAAATTTATTGAGAAAATGGAACTGATCGATGGCCAGATGCACGAGGAAGATGCCTGAAAGGTGGTTAGTTCATCCCCCGATCCATTGTTCGGGTGGCTGCGAGTGTTCGCGGTGTGTCATTTATAGCAAAAAAAACTAAGCTGTCAGAAACTCCTTGAATTTAAAGTCAGTTTACAACCGTGCTACAGTACTTTTGATGTTTGTAGTGGCTCCACTTGGTAGGCATGCACAGCCAGTTGCATAATCACCGTCATGCTAATCCCTTCTTCAGTACGTTATACCCAATGTAAGGTATCAAAAACGATTTCTTCGGTATCCATGATAGCCAATGAATCAGGGTGGCCAGGGTTGGGGGTGCTGATGCTTAGCTCATTGAGGAGCGGGGAAAAGCCTTCCCGGTGAGGCTCCAAATTCATGGATGTAAACCACTTCATGATTGAGGTTAGTTCTTTCGGTCATGCACTGAATCATACATTTAGGTACCGGAAATGTTTGTTTCTAAGGTGCTTTTTTATGGTGATTATTTTGTTTTCTGGGTGTGTTGACCATGTAAGCGTTGCTCCAGATAACTATCGTAATCGGGTACTTTGTAATTATGCGTCTGATTCATCAAAGGAGAGCTGAGCATAAAGTCAGCCGAGCTTCTATTGCACGCGACAGGAACGTTCCAAACGGCTGCGACGCGTAGCAAGGCTTTTACGTCCGGGTCATGGGGCATTGGCTCAAACGGATCCCAGAAAAAAACGATCATGTCTATCTTCTGTTGTGTGAGTAGTGCGCCAATTTGCTGATCTCCCCCAAGTGGGCCGCTGATGAGCTTTTCGATGGGCGTTTTTAGGGTGTCTTCCAATAAGTGGCCAGTGGTGCCTGTGGCATATAACTGATGGTTTTTTAGTATATCCAGGTGCCTTTGTGTCCAGTCCTGAAGTTCTTGCTTCATATTGTCGTGTGCAATAAGAGCAATTCTTTTGTGCCTGGGCATCTCTATCTGTTTTAGTTTCATTGAGTTATGCCTCTATAACTAACTTTATTGGTTTGGTTTGATTGGTCTATGAAAAAAAAGCCCGCCTAAGGGCGGGCAAGGCCTTACAGGTATTTGCTGTGTATTGCGTAGAGACTAGCTCGGTTTGTTTGTTCAGCGTGTGCTGTGAACTGTCTGCTGGGCGAGTTTGGCGATAGCAGACCAATCCTGGGCTGCGACGAGCTCTGACGGAGTTAACCAGGTGCCGCCAACACACATGACATTAGAGAGCGCAAGATAGTTTGCTGCCGTATTTGGGCGAATGCCGCCTGTTGGGCAGAAGCGAATATCAGCAAAGGGGCCCTGAAAGGCTTTGAGGGTATTTGTTCCGCCGGAGATTTCTGCCGGAAAAAACTTGAAGCGTTTGTAGCCCCGTTGGATACCTTCCATCATTTCCGATACTGTCTGGATGCCGGGAAGAAGCGGTATATTGGCGCTGATACCGTAGTCCAGTAATTCGCTTGTAGTGCCGGGGCTGACGATAAATGTGCTGCCGCAATCAACAGCACGTTGGTAATCATCCGGAGTGATTACGGTTCCTGCTCCGACTTTTGCTTCGGGTACGTGACGTGCAATGGCTTCAATCGCGTGCAGTCCTGCAGCAGTGCGCAAGGTGACTTCCAGTACCGGGAGTCCGCCATCGACAAGGGCTTGAGCCATAGGCACAGCATCGTCAATACTCTCGATGGTTAGAACGGGAATAACTGGCGCGAGGCTGCAAATTTTATCAATCTGGGATGTCATGTCTTGAGAGAGTAGATTCTTATTCATACATAGTCCTGTGGTCGGCGTCATATGCACCGGTTAATCTTTTTTATAGAGCGCATGCATTGCACTCAGGGTGCCCAGTAAATGGTTAATGGGTGTTGCAGGAACAGGCTGATCGGCATTGTCTGCGGGTCATTGTCCTTCAGTGCTTTTGCCAGCGTCTCCAGCTTGTCCTGTCCGCACAGGTGAAGGATGCGTAACTCACTGTTTAGCAAACGCTTTGGTGTGAGTGTCATGCGTGCGTGCGGTGCGGTGCCTGGGTTAACGGCGGCGCAGTCCAATTCGCTGGTTAGTGCAGCTTGCAACTCTTTGGAGCCGGGGAATAGAGAAGCGGTGTGGCCATCATTTCCCATCCCCAGGATGACAGTATTTAATCTGCCGTTCAGGGTTGCGAGGCGTTGGTGGCAATCATCTACAGCGGCTTCAGCACTGGTATCTGGCTGCCAAAGCCCGATAAAGCGAGCATTGGCGGCAGCGTTGTGCAGTAAATGTTTTTTTACTAGCTGTTCGTTGCTGTCGGGGTGTTCCGGGTTGACCCAGCGGTCATCGACTAATGTAGTCGTTACTTTACTCCAGTCCAGGGGAGTGCTGCTCAACTGATCAAATAGCGGTATGGGTGTTGAGCCGCCAGATACCGCCAGGCTGGCGCTGCCAGACTGGCGGATTGCGTTTTTTAGGCGCATCTGAATCAGGTCTGACAGGCTATTTGTCAGGGCTGTTCTGGACTCGAATGCACACAGCTTGATGTGCTCAGGTACCTTTAGTTCACTGATCTTCATGCCAACAGTTTCCATCTTTTATTACCAGCAAGTCTGATGTTTTTGGGCCCCAGCTGCCTGCTGAATAGGGTTGCGGTTCTTTGTTCTCAAGTTTCCAGTGTTCCAGAAACTGATCGCACCATTTCCAGGCGTGTTCGATTTCGTCGCGGCGTACAAATAGATATTGATTGCCTTTAATTAATTCCAGTAGCAGGCGCTCATAAGCATCGGGAATACGGTCCTGTGCGAACGTTTGAGAGAAGTTGAGTTGTAGGGGCTCGCTACGTAGGCGCATGCCTTTACCTAATCCCTGGTCTTTGTTCAGAACCTGTAGGGAGATGCCTTCTTCGGGCTGTAGGCGGATGGTTAGCTTATTTTGTGCCAGATTACGTTGGTTTTCATCGAAGATGAAGTGAGGTTGCTTTTTGAAGTGAATAGTAATCTGCGATACTTTTTCCTGCATGCGCTTGCCTGTGCGTAGGTAAAATGGGACTCCTGCCCAGCGCCAGTTATTAATCTCAACTTTTAATGCAACAAAGGTTTCGGTGTTGCTCTGAGGGTTGGCGCCTTCCTCTTCCATGTACCCTGGTACCGGTTGGCCGTCGATCAGGCCTTTTGTGTAGCGACCACGAACCACGTGACTGTTATACATGTCTCCTGTGATTGGCCGCAGGGCTTTGAGGACTTTTACTTTTTCGTTACGAATCAGGTCGGCAGATAAACCATCTGGAGGATCCATAGCTGTGAGGCACAGCAGCTGTAACAGGTGGTTTTGCACCATGTCGCGCATCTGTCCTGCCTGTTCAAAATACCCCCAACGACCTTCGATGCCGACCTTTTCTGCGACGGTGATTTCAACATGTGAAATATGGTTCTGGTTCCACTGTGAGCCAAACAGTGGGTTGGCAAAGCGCAGTGCGATCAGGTTTTGAACGGTTTCCTTGCCCAGATAATGGTCGATGCGATAGATCTGCGATTCGTTAAAGAATTCCGCAACCTGATCATTGATCTGATTGGACGATTCGAGGTCGTGTCCGATTGGCTTTTCCATCACCATGCGGCAGTCTTCGTTCAAGCAGCTTGCTTCGCTGAGGTTTTGGCTAATCGGTCCGAACATGGAGGCTGGGGTGGCATAATAGAATATACGTGTACGTTCATCCTTGCTCTGAAGGGTTGCGTGTAAACGCTGATAGCCATCTGCTTCGGTAAAATTGATCTGGCAAAAATCAAGTTTGGCGTTGAACGTCTCAAGGCTTGTCTTTTCTAGCTCATCTTTACTAATAAAGCGGCGTAGGCTTTCGTTGCAGTTGGATATGAACGTTTCCTTGTCAATATCTTTTCTTGCTACGCCCAGGATACGACTATCCTTGTGGATCAAACCTTCGCGTTCCAGTTGGTAAAGTGCTGGGAATAGCTTGCGTTGTGCCAGATCGCCCATGGCGCCAAAGATCACAATATCACTCAAGGTGTCGTAGGAAGACATGGTTGAACCTATTATTTGTAGTTATTAAACTAATATGTTGACTATGCTATGCGTTTTTTTTTGTATGTACAATATAAATTTTGCTAAAATCACGTAATTTTACGTAAATTTCTTATTTTTTGAGGTTTCTTTCGTGTTTGTCATAAAATTCTTACTGGATGCTCTCTTCTGTCAAAGGTATAGTCAGAGGCATAACCTTAAATGTAGTTAAATAACCACTTATAAGTCCATCGAATATGTCAAACAGTATGAATGTACTTGATCAGATCAATGAGCGCCTGGAATCGTTAAATAAGTCCGAGCGTAAGGTTGCAGATGCTATCTTGCGTGATCCAAAAGCGGCGACCCGAATGAGTATTGCCGCTCTGGCTCAGGCATCCTCTGTGAGTGAGCCAACGGTTAACCGCTTTTGCCGAAATTTTATAAATGCGGGTTATCCTGATTTTAAGATCCAACTTGCTCAGAGTCTTGGCGGGGGTACGCCTTATGTGAGTCGAAGTGTTGAGCAAGATGATTCGACGGAGGAATTCACAGATAAAATCTTTACCTCGACCATTGCTGCTCTTGATGCCTCGCGTAAGCGGGTTGATGCTACGTTGGTTGCTCGGGCTGTTGATTATCTGGTTCAGGCAAAGCAGGTCTCTTTTTTTGGTCTGGGAGCTTCAGGGCCTGTAGCGATGGATGCGCAGCACAAATTCTTCCGTTTTAATATTCCAGTAACGGCTTATGACGATGTGATGATGATGCGGATGGTTGCTGCCGCGGCACATATTGGCGATGTTATCGTGGTGATCTCCTATACCGGGCGCACTCGGGAACTTATTGAGATAGCGCGAATTGCTCGAGAAAGTGGAGCGACTGTTTTAGGTATCACGGCCCAGGATTCCCCACTAACAAAGGAATGCACCGTATTACTGGCTGCGCCAACACCGGAAGATACCGATGTCTATATGCCTATGACATCCCGAATTGTTCAGCTAACTTTGCTGGACGCTCTGGCTACCGGTGTGATCTTGCGCCGTGGTGTGGGCTTTCATAGTCATCTGAAAAAGATCAAGGATAGCCTAAAAGATACCCGTTATCCGAGCGATTAATTTACCCGACGATGGGTACCGCAGTTGTCATGCACATTAAAGTTAGTAGAGTGAATGCATCTGCAATAAATACAAATGACCCCGGCAGCTATAGCGAGTTGGGGACAAGCAATGACAACCCAAGGCCGAGAGAGTATGACTCTATTAGAGCAGAGCAAACGTATTCTGATCGTAGATGATGACCAGGACATTCGCGAGTTGCTTGAGTCCTACCTGAAAAAGAACGGTTATGAGGTGTTAGCGCTGGAAGATGGCAGTCGCTTAATGGAGCATCTACAGGCTGAACCGGTCATCGACCTGATTGTCCTTGACCTGATGATGCCGGGAGAAGACGGTTTTAGTCTCTGCAGGCGAGTGCGCGCCGAATCTGAAGTTCCTATCATCATGCTGACCGCCTCGGCGGAGGAAATCGATCGGATCGTCGGGCTGGAGATTGGTGCCGATGATTATGTTGCCAAACCCTTTAATCCCCGTGAACTACTAGCCCGTATTAAGGCTGTTCTGCGCCGCAGCCATCCGGCAGGCACGAGCGAAGACAAAGGCCGTTTTCTGCGCTTTGCCAATTGGCGGCTGGATACTGTCAACCGAGACTTGATTGACGCCTCGGGGGTGGTGATGCCTCTGAGTGGTGCCGATTACAATCTGTTACTGTTGTTTCTGCAGCATCCCAACCAGGTGTTGAGTCGTGATGACTTGCTTGGGCTGACCCGGGGACGAGAGGCCAGCCCCTATGACCGCAGCATCGACGTTCAACTCAGTAGGTTGCGGCAGCGGCTTGGCGAGGATGCCAAGACCCCTCATATTATCAAGACTGTTCGGGGAGCCGGTTATGTATTGTCGGTCGAGGTGGAGCGCGAACTGTGAAATGGCTGAAGTGGCTTAACTGGATCACGCCAAGCTCGCTGATTAGTCGCATGCTGACCGTGATGGTGTTGGGTGTGCTGTTGGCCCAGGTGATGAGTAATGTGGTCTGGGTGCAGCAAATTGACCGCGATAAAGAAGCGTTGGCTGCGCGCATGGCACAGGGTTTAGCCGTTAGCGTATCCTCCACAGTTACCTTTTTTAAGGCCCTACCCAGTCAGTATCGACATATCGTGCTGTCACAGCTGCGGGATATGGGTGGAACCCGATTTTTTGTTTCTCTCAACAAGGTTTTGATCCCGATCGAGGATATCGAGGATTCCAAGGTCAAGGCAATCGTGCTGGACAATTTTGTTCAGGGGCTACGTAAGCAGTTGGGTAACGACGCTGAGATTCTGGTCAGTTTTTCTCGCCCCGAGACGCTACGCGTTTATAATAATGAAACCCTGCTACTGGACCTGCCGCCGCGCTGGTCCCAGCAGAGCCTGATATATGACTCGCAATCTCCGCCGATACTGGTAGCACAGATCGATATGGGAGAGGGCGAGTGGTTCTACCTGGCGGCGTTGCTGCCCAAGCCTGATCTGCTGCTCAAAACTGAATACCTGCCCACCAATCGACTGTTGTTTTTGGGTTTTTTACTGGTGATCCTGCTGGTCCTGGGTGGGGTGATCGTACGCTGGCTGACCCGTCCGCTGGGTAAGCTGGCGCGGGCCGCCGAGCGGTTGGGGCGAGATATCGACCGTCCCCCACTGAAAGTTCGGGGACCACTGGAAATTCAGGCAACGGCCCAGGCATTCAATCAAATGCAACAGCGAATACAGCGGTTTATTGTCGACCGAGAGCGGTTGTTTTCAGCCATCTCTCATGACCTAAAGACTCCCATCACCCGATTGAGGCTGCGGGCCGAAATGCTCGAGCAGGAGCAGGATCGGGAAAACTTCAGCCGCGATCTGGAGGCGCTGGAACAGATGGTGGCCGGTGCACTGGAGTGTTCCCTGGGCACTCAGATTCATGAGGAGGTCCAGCCGATCGATATTATGGCGTTGCTGGATGCTCTCCAGGACGATGCTGCTGTCCTCGGCCACCGGGTCAATATTGAAGGGGAGGTGGGACCTGCATTTTGGGGGAAACCGATTGCGCTGAAGCGTTGCCTCGGCAATCTAATCGATAATGCCATCTTCTACGGACAGGAGGCTGAGGTGGTGGTTCAGAACAGTCCTGATCAGTTGATGATCAGTATCAAGGATCGCGGGCCGGGTATTCCCGAGGAGGCGATTGACCATGTGTTCGAACCCTATTACAGGCTGGAAACTTCGCGTAACCGCAATACCGGTGGCACCGGGTTGGGGCTGGGCATCGCCCGAAATATCGTCCATGCTCTGGGTGGTGATATGCAACTGAGAAACCGCGTTGAAGGTGGTCTCGAGGTTGATTTGCGATTGCCCCGGCATTGAAAAATCCTACTACGGACTGCTTGTGATTTTCTGTTTTTCTGTAACTTCCTCTCTTTTTGTAACCCTTCCTCGATGTCTGTAACACTTTGATACACTTCATTTCGTGCTGTAACCCTATTGCTTAAAGGGCTGTGCTTTACTGATCATGTCCCCCTCCAAAGGGGCTGCTAAACGCCAATTTTAATTGCAAGGGATTTATTCATAGGCTCTTAAAATAAGCACCGTAACTAACTGATGACATGGAGTGTAGAGCCGAGTAACGGTCAATCGATGAAAGAGGTGGCTAAGATGTATAGTCGACAGCAAGCACCACGACTGGTAGAAGAGAATCGCCAATTCGCAGAATCTGGCGGTGTGAGTGAAGGCAATGCCCAGGCTTGTTTTGTTCCCGCATTTCAGGATGCTGGCACCGGGCAGGTCGAACTCTCTCGGTTACAGGATGGTCGGCTGGCACCTTGTCATATTCTTGATGGATTACCTGATGAGTGGATTCTGCAACGTGACCTGAAAGGGCGTGTTGTGGAGGTCAGAAGTACGGTGATCTCTGGTTTTGTTCGTCTGGGGCAGTTTTTTACCCGACGAGAAGCGTCAGATTTTATGGATCAACTCGCTGGCGAAGCTCTTTAAGTGACTTGTATTAAATGACATGGATGTTCTCTTTCTCTATCTAAGTATTCCCACCCTTTAACGCAGATCGATCGCCAAGCCCTGGTTATTCCAAGGTTCAAGGAAGATGGAGCCAAATGCAACGCCAGATTTTTCAGAAAACCGATCAGCGATAAGTCGGTTACATAGTGTAATTTTCTAATATAAGCGGCAAGACCAGGAACTATAAGATCTACAGCGTGAAATCAAGCGCCTTTATGAAATATTCGGGTTAGTTACCACTCACCTAAGACGCAGCAAGTTAGCCCCTCTGTATGTTGTAAACCCAGGCATCGCATCAGCCAGAATTACTGCATGAACATCGGTACGGCTTTGCCGATTGTGACTAGCGTCATAAGCGTTACAAGACCTTTAAATAGAAGTTACTGGCGCGGATGGATCTCTGGCTACGAGCTAAATTCATCATCGGGGCTCGTTGTTCTGTTAATAATCGGGAACGAGCGATCCTGAAATGTATCAAACAAATGAAGGTGAGGTTGTTTTGAAGTTGTTCTGGCATTTACATAACTATTTACGGCCGGCGTGTAACCCTTTCTCGTTGTCTGTAACACTTTGTTACACTTCATTTCGTACCGTAACCCTATCGCTTCAAGTGGCGTGCTTTAATTAATCACCTACCCCTCAAAGGGGCAAGGATAACCTTCAAAACCTAGATAAAAACAAATAAAGGTAAAGGTCGATGAGTCTTAAACGCGCAAAAAAATCCGTATTAGCCGCCGCATTGTCCGGTCTGATCAGCATGGGTGCCCAAGCGGGCAACGTCGAAGTGCTGCACTACTGGACCTCGGGTGGCGAGGCCAAGTCTGCCGCCGTTCTTAAACAGTTGGTGGAACAACAAGGTCACCAGTGGCAGGACTTTGCGGTAGCCGGTGGTGGCGGTGAAAGCGCCATGACCGTACTGAAATCCCGCGCCGTTTCCGGCAACCCGCCTAGCGCAGCTCAGATCAAGGGGCTGGATATTCAAGAGTGGGCCGACCTGGGCTTCCTGACTAATCTGGATCCCGTAGCTGACAAGGCAGGCTGGAACGATTTGTTGCCCGGCGTGGTCAGCGACGTGATGAAATATGATGGTCACTACGTGGCGGTGCCGGTCAACGTTCATCGAGTGAACTGGCTCTGGGCCAACCCGGAAATCTTCAACAAGGCTGGTGTCGAAGTGCCTACTACCTGGGATGAGTTTTTACAGGTAGCCGACAAGATTAAGGCGGCCGGTTATATACCGCTGGCCCACGGTGGTCAGGCCTGGCAGGACGCCACCCTGTTTGAAGCCGTAGCACTGGGTGTTGGCGGTTCTGAATTCTATCAAAAAGCCTTCGTTGAGCATGATCAGGAGGTGCTGACTAGCGCCAAGATGATCGAGGTGTTCGACACCTTCAAAAAACTACGTGCCTATATCGATCCAGATGCTGCCGGTCGTGACTGGAACATCGCCACCGCGATGGTAATCAATGGCAAGGCTGCGATGCAGATTATGGGTGATTGGGCCAAGGGTGAGTTTGCCGCGGCAGGCAAGCAGCCGGGTAAGGATTACCTGTGTGTGGCCGCTCCGGGCACCCAGGATGGCTTTACCTTTAACATCGACAGCTTTGCTATGTTCGACGTCAAAGATTCTGGCAGCAAAGAAGCTCAGGCCGATCTGGCCAGGTTGATCATGGAGCCCCAGTTCCAGGAGACTTTCAACCTCAACAAGGGGTCAATCCCTGCGCGTATGGGCTTGCCGCGTGACAAGTTTGACAGCTGTGCCCATACCTCCATGGATGACTTTGTAGCGACCGCTGAATCGGGTGGCCTGGTTCCTAGCATGGCGCACGGCATGTCTACTACATCCGCAATTCAAGGCGCCATCTACGACGTCGTCACCAACTACTTTAATAGTGACTCGCTCTCAGCCGAAGAGGCAACCGAGAGACTGGCGCGCGCTATTAAGGCGGCGAGCTAATCTTCCAGCTCTGATCTTCTAACTCAGATCTATCGCTCCTGCGGGAGCTTTTACCAGGGTACCGCCTATGGGCGGTACCTTTCTCCAAACTCGCATAGAGGTTTCTCCCTATGAACACGAGCAATATACCTGAAGCTGACCTGAGCCCTGCCTCCGGGTCTGTTGTGCCAGCGCTAGGCGGGCGGCCAATGGTCGCCGCCAATCCGCTGGATGTTGTGCAGCGCTGGTTGCCGAAACTGGTGATGGGGCCGACTATTATCGCCACCCTGCTGTTTATCTACGGTTACGTGATCTGGACCGGGGTGTTGTCACTGACCAACTCCCGCTTTCTGCCCAAATACGACTTTATTGGTCTGCTGCAGTACGAGAAACTGCTGGACAATGACCGTTGGACAGTAGCTTCTCTCAATATCCTTATTTTCGGCGGCCTGTTTATCCTGGTATGCCTGTTTATCGGGGTGGTGATGGCTATCCTGCTGGATCAGAAGATCCGTGCTGAAGGTTCAATCAGGACCGTATTTCTCTATCCGATGGCGCTCTCCTTTATCGTCACCGGTACCGCCTGGAAATGGATCCTCAACCCTGGTCTAGGGTTGGAGAAGCTGGTGCATGACTTGGGCTATGAAAGCTTTCAATTCGACTGGTTGGTCAATCCTGATATGGCGATCTATACCCTGGTGATCGCAGCTGTGTGGCAGTCTTCCGGTTTCGTGATGGCGCTGTTTCTGGCGGGTCTTCGCGGTGTCGATAGCTCCATCGTCAAGGCGGCGCAGCTGGACGGTGCCAGCATGCCGATGATCTATCGTCGGATTATTCTGCCGCACCTGCGACCAGTGTTCTTCAGCGCCTTCATTATCCTCTCCCATATTGCCATCAAGAGCTTCGATCTGGTGATGGCGTTGACCGGCGGCGGACCGGGTTATTCCACCGATCTACCGGCTACCTTTATGTATGTCACCTCTTTCAGTCGGGGTCAGATTGGGCTGGGTTCGGCCAGTGCGATGATGATGCTCGGCGCAGTTCTGGCCATCCTCATTCCTTATCTGTATTCAGAACTGAGGAGTAAGCAGCATGACTAATCCTATGCATAGCGTATTCCGTTTCGCCCCGGCAATCCTGATTCCGCTCTCTATTCCAGTTATGTATTCCGAACTGAGGAGTAAGCAGCATGACTAATTTAACCAACTCTTCATCCCGTTCAGCCCTAATCAGCCGTGTAACGCTTTACACCATTTTGCTGATGGCGGTGCTGTTTTATTTACTGCCGCTGGTGGTGATGTTGCTGACTTCGGTCAAAAGCATGACAGACATCCGTGCCGGTAATCTGATCTCCTGGCCCGAGGAATTTCTCTTCGATTCCTGGGTTAAGGCCTGGTCCGGGGCCTGCACCGGCGTTAGCTGTGAAGGGGTGGGTACTTTCTTCTGGAATTCATTCCAGATCACTATTCCGGCTGTATTAATCTCCACTTTTCTTGGTGCCCTCAACGGTTACGTGTTGACCAAGTGGAAATTTCGCGGCAGCGATCTGTTCTTCGGACTGATGCTGTTCGGCTGCTTTATCCCGTTCCAGGTAGTGATCCTGCCGATGGCGCAGACGCTGGGCTGGCTGGGGCTGGCTAATACCACCACCGGGCTGGTATTCGTGCATATCGTTTACGGTATGGCCTTTACCACACTGTTCTTTCGCAACTTCTATGTCTCAGTACCGACTGAACTGGTCAGTGCCGCCAAGATTGACGGTGCCGGTTTTTTCACTATCTTCTGGCGCATTATCCTGCCGTTATCGACCCCGATCTTCGTGGTCTGCATCATCTGGCAGTTCACCCAGGTGTGGAACGACTTCCTGTTTGGAGTAGTTTTCTCTGGCGGCGACACCCAGCCGATCACCGTGGCGCTGAATAACCTGGTTAACAGTTCCACTGGTGTTAAGGAATACAACGTCGATATGGCCGCCGCGATGATCGCTGCACTGCCAACCTTGCTGGTATATGTACTGGCCGGCAAGTATTTCGTACGCGGGCTGACAGCCGGTGCTGTTAAGGGCTAACCCCTGGCTTCAGGCTTAATTAAGTAAGAATTTGAGTAAAGAAGCTGAGTGAATAAGAGCTCTTGAGAGTACGAGTTCCTGATAATAAGAAACAAGGTAACGATCATGGCTACGTTAAATATTCAAAACGTTAAAAAATCATACGGTCCCGCTGAAGTATTAAAAGGGATCGATCTAAGCATTGAGGCCGGTGAATTTCTGATTT
>JBALVQ010000076.1:0-30159 GCA_036960915.1 Amphritea sp. | reverse complement strand
ACTCTCCATAAGACACGAGTTGTAAGCGATCTGAACCTCAGCGCAGCGTTCACAACACAGTACGTGACCACCCAGTTCGGCACTGCGACAGCGTTCGATCGCCGACATCACTTTGAGCTGGCCGAGACTGAGATGTCCCGCTCGTGTCTGACGCCAGGCAGGGCCACAGGCACGAAAGATATCCGCCACCTCCAGCGGTTGTTGGGGCATGACCGGAGCTTAAGCAGGTGGTTGCAGTGTCAGGTACTCTAACGGGCCTTTAACCTCGCTCAACGTCCGGGTAGCGACTTGACTATAGAGCGCGGTGGTCTCCAGCTTTTTGTGTCCAAGTAGCACTTGTATCACCCGGATATCAACGTTCTGCTCCAGCAGGTGAGTCGCGAAGGCGTGCCTCAGAGAGTGCATGGACACGTGCTTATTGAGTCCAGCGGCCTTTGCTGCGGCATGAAATCCGCGACTGAGCTGACGGGTGGTGAGTGGATTGATAGGGTTTTGCCCCGGGAACAACCAGCCGCCGTCCAGCATCAAGCGCTGTGTCCGAGCAATCCGCCACCAATCACGCAATAAGGACAGTAAAACGGGAGAGAGCATAGCGAAGCGGTCCTTGCCGCCTTTACCCTCCTCGACGCGCAGGATCTTTCGTTGGCCGTCGATATCGCACACCTTGAGCGCCACCACTTCACTGATGCGCAGACCCGCACCGTAAGCCACCGCGAGCGCAGCCTTATATTTAGGGCTCGTAGCGGCATCGATCAGCCGGGTCACTTCATCAGCGCTGAGGATGACAGGGAGTTTACGGTGGACACGGACGTGGCTCATCAACCGGATGGCGCCCACGCGGTCCAGGGTCACTTCAAAGAAAAACGTAAGGCCGTGATCGTGGCTTGAGGGTGATGCGCGAGACGCCATCAGCAACCATCTGCAACTGGAATCGGCGCAGATCTTCAGGCGTCGCGGTATAGGGGGAACGGCCCAGGAATCGTGCCAGGTTTTTAACAGCCCGGATGTAACCGGACTGCGTCTTGGGCGCCAACTTGCGCAGGCTCATATCGTCAATAAAGCGCTGGCGTAAGCGGCTAATCGTTGTGTTGGAAGTGGCCATGATATTGCTCCTATCGAGAAGCGGAGGGAGAATATCCTCTGTTCCCATAGGACAGTGCGACCAGGGATTACGGTGTTGTGAAGCTAGCGTAAGTGGTTAGTTGCGGCACCCATTACCGCGGCGAGCGGTTTAGTCCTTTGACACGTAGGAGCTGATGATGATCAGCTAGCTTCATCCTCATTTTTAATCCATTTTTTTCCATAGCGGACGTCCGGGCCGGGGCTATCTAAGCTTCAGCTTTCGGCAGGTCTGTGCCAAGAGCGGTCATCGGTATCTATGGTGTAATTAGACTCCTAACGACTGTTGATTCAATGGATCAACGCAACACGCTATCTTTAGCTTAAAGATGAAGTGTTGCCATGGGCCGAAGAGCACGATTTAAGTTCACAAAATAAATTAAATCGGAGATTTAGGATCAGTACCTGATACCAGCCCAATCAATACGGTTAATACAGCGGCCATTAACTGGTTAATTATTGATATGAACGACTCCTTAGTCCTGATTACTTCAGGTTTATGGCCTGATTTTCCATTCTTGAACGCAAGTAAACCCAAGGTTTTAGCTGATCTGATGTACCAACTAAGGTGCTTCGACGGTCTTTTTTAGACAGCCAAAGATTGTCACCATTAAAGCTGTAAACGTGAAGCAGATCCGGGCGGCGGTTCGCCGGTTTTATTTCCGGAATCAAGTTGTCCAGAATCATCGGTGTTGCTGAAGGTTTCGGGTAATAAGTCAGTACCATATGGGCCTGATTTAATTTCAACGCTTTAACATAGGCGATACTTAGTTTTTCCATCGGCATTCCAACCTGGCGTAGAGTGTAATACTTGGCAATAGAGAAATCTTCACAATCACCACCGTTAGTGATAAGAAATTCCACTGGGCTGGCCCAGTAGTCTTTTTTGCGCCAGTGTTTAATGTCGTCGATAAACACCAATTGGTTAAAGAATCGGTTTACTTCACGTAGCTTGTCTTCTTCGCTGTAAACGGCAATATCGATAATGAGTTGTTGCCATGCTGTTAGTCTGCGTTCAGCCATTTCACCATATTTTTGGCCAAGCTTTTTTATTTCTGCTTCACTAATTCGGACATTCAGGTGAGGTTCGGCCAGAAGTGGGGACGTAATGGCCAGCCAACAAGTAAGAAAATACAAGGGCCAGCAGAGGATGCTTAGCCGTCCTGAATGGGAGTGCAAGGTGATGAGAAACTTCATTTCTGAAATTTTCCGCTCGCGGATGCCGTCAATGAACGACACCAGCCGCTGCTTAGTGGTTTCTGCCAGTGCGGCGAACGGGTTGTCGGGCATCGCCCAAGTGGGGGGAGCGGTGGCAAAGGCCAGCCCCAGAAAACAGGTGGTCAGCCCGAGCGCAGCGGTACGTATAAATTTAACCATGGGAGCCTCCTTAAGTGTGAAGCAAATGGAACGAAGCCGCCTGGCCACGACTAAGGACTTCCTGCGGCCCAAATCCTGCAGCTCTTTATATCAGTGACAAAAGCAAGCACTGTACCAACGATTCCAGAGGCATGGGCAATCAAGCGGTTAGCGGCATACCGGGTAGGAAGGTGGCGCGGAAGCTGTAAAGCTTGCAAGACGGTGGTATAGAGACCTTTACAGTGGGGTGCTGTGCATACTTTGGCGTTATGTTCAATTCATCCTGCCTGGGATCAAGGCTCTGTTTGGCACAACTGACATGCATGATAGCCACCTCTTCGAGGCATCCTTCCCTATCATCACTGTACTGGGTAGCTATGTCTGTACAGCAAAGGACTTTCAATCCTATTCCTATCCGAGGTGATGTGTCCGCTTTGTGCCGATTGAGGCAGTTCAACAAGCCAACCAGGAAAGACCGATCTGTGTCGACAGGAGCCGCAAGCTGAAGCTCGGATAGGTAAACATTCAGCGTCCGCTATTGGAACTGAGGGGTGGCAGGTGCAACGCTATATTAGCAACCCCTAAAAGTCCGAAGTTGCAGACGATGATGATCGGCTAGCATTAGCCTCACCTTCAATCCACATTTCTCCATAGCGGACATCAGGACTGGGGCTATCTGAGCTTCAGCTTTCGGCAGGACAGGGCCAATTGCCGACGTACAGGAGTTTCAAATATAAAATCCGTCACTAGCTAAAAGCATTCGTTCAGCATACAGCCGCTGACGACATCTCTCAGACGTTCAGGTGTTTACATCTATGACCAGCCAGAACGGCAAAGGGGCGGAGTCCCACACTGTCAAATCCTCTTTACGACTGGTCTAGTTCCCGTTGTATCGTTAACACCTTGTTATGCCTTAAAAAAATTAGTGACCTGCAATATCCCATTTAAAATGTGTAACTATCTGTTGACAGTATTCCAACACCACCGCTTCTCGCACTTTAGACTAACCAATTGATTTGTCAGTCTTTAAATTAATGGCGCAAAATGTGCCTGAATTATATTAGTCACCACTGAGAGCCGAGCTTGAAGTGACGTGCTTATTAACCCTAGCTCGTTAACGAACGAGGTCTCGCACAGATCTCAAAGAAGATCCTCATGAACATACACCTTATTCAAGGTATACCGTGGCCAAAATCGAAAGTGAAAATGCCTGTGTTAGTAATCGTTTTTTGCGGGAAACAGCCACTCAATTCCAAGGAGAGTACCAAGGAGCCGAGCGTCTTTATAAGACTGGTCGATTCAGAAGCCTCAAGTGAGTCAGGGTAGTGAGCCATGATGCGCCTAATTGTTCTGTTTGCCTCCTTCCCGATTGTGATGGCAGTTTTTCTGGTGTCCTTAAGCGACGGGGTATTGGACGCTCCCTATGCAGTACCAATGGAGCAGGCCGTTACCAAAAGTACTCAGAACCAATCAATAACCTCCTTCCCATTAAAGTCGAGTAGACAGCAGCGCTCTGCCGAAAAGCGACCCGCGCGGCTGCAATCACGTGACTCCAGACCGATACATTCTTATACACCCTCAGCAGAGACAATACGTTTCAACGAGCAGGCTCAGGATGCTGTGGCTATTGGTGAGATTGCCGACGCTCTTGAACTCTTTGAAGCGGCCTTGACCATCGATCCCAACTACGCTGAAGCGCACTCTAGTTATGGTCGTTTACTCACACGAATGGCGGTGTATAAAAAGGCATTGCCCCATCTCGAGCGGGCCGCTGAACTGAGACCAGAAAACCCCCAGGCCTGGCTCGATCTACAAACCCTGTATGAACGCACCCTGCTTCTGGGGCGTGCCTATTTTGTGCGTAAGCAGGCGGAGGACTTTGTCGGCAACCAGCAAATTATCAAGAACAAACAGGGGTTTTGGGTACTCGTCTCAGAGGCGCCGAATGAACCTATTTACGGAAACTAAACAAGGAGATTGTCATGATGCGACCAATTCGCCTAAGCATTTTATTTCTTGCTGCTTTACTCATGGATACGCCAACGGGCTATGCCGATACCGTGCTTACCGGTGTCACTGATGCTGGCGCCCACTACCGTATCGTTGTGCCTGATTTATGGAACGGTGACCTGGTGATCTGGAATCATGGTTTCAGCTTGTCTCCGATCGGGCCGCTAGATGATCAAGCAAGCCTCGCAGGTCTCGGTCCGCTTGCCCCCCTGCAGCTGACACAAGGATATGCCGTCGCGGCCTCCAGTTATCAGCATACAGGCTGGGCCTTGTTTAAAACCAGCAATGACCTGCGGCACCTTGTCAATATTTTCAAAGAGAACGTCGCCCCCCCTAATCAAGTGCTGGTAAACGGCGCTTCGATGGGAGGGTTAGTGACCGCCCAGTCCGTTGAGACGGCCAACATTGACAACCTGGTCGGTGCCTATCCTGTCTGCGGCTTGGTCGCCGGCAGCAGAAACGTGGACATGTTTATGGACCTGCGACTGGTTTACGAAGTGGTCTGTGCGGAAATACCCGGCGCCTTCATCCCAGGTGGAGCCATGGGGCTTCCGGTTGATTCACCGTTTACCGATGAAGATATAGCCATTGCGGCTAATGCCTGTACCGGGATCCTTATACCTGAAGCATTGCGCACCCCTGGCCAGCAAACGCGTCTTGCCAAGATTCTAAATGAAGTTTCGATTCCCGAAACGTTCCTCCTTCCCGATTTAGTAAGAGCCACTTTCGGCATTCATGATTTGCTCCATAAAATGCATGGCATACCAGGAGTAGGTAATGAAGGCGTTAGCTACAACGACCCAACGATAGATAACATCGTCCAGCGTATCGTGCCCAATCCCGGAGCGGAAAATCGTCTTAAAACACACTTTACGCCCACCGGTGGCGTTGGCGACATCAAGATCATAGCGCTGCACACTGACAAGGACGGCCTGGTGATTGTCGAAAACGAAAAGGCGTATGCCGAGGTAGTGCCTGCCTCAAACTTAACCACGGCCATTGTGGTTGAGGCCGTACCCTCCCATTGTGGCTTTACTGAGGCGGAGGTTGTCGCCGGTTGGGAAGCGTTACGAACTTGGGTAGCAGGAGGCCCGCAGCCTACAGCGGCTTCCATACAAGGTATCTGTACTTTCCTTGAAGGTACTGGATTTGGCGGACCCTGTCGAATTGATCCCAGCTTTGTCATCCCGGATATGGATGGGAGAATACATCCACGCTGAATTTCCTTCACTTTTCAGGATGCTGACGAAGCCAATGTCCGCTTAGATAATATGAATCAATACGGTTGAGCCTTTCCAGGGTGAGACTGTATGCCTCCTGTGTGTCATAAGCTGAAGCTCGGATACGTAAACATTCAGCGTCCGCTATTGGAACTGAGAGTTGGCAGGTGCAATGCTATATTAGCAACCCCTAAAAGTCCGCATTTGGCACAAAGCGACCTGACCGTTGAGCAGCTGCTTCTGGTGCTGTTTGGTCGCTCCTGGCACACAGCACCACTTTATACCCTGTCTGACAATGACTGTGAGACCGAGTCTGAATTTTACGCGTGATGACTTGAAATTAAGCCAACAGGTTATTGTTGCCCGGGCATGAGAAAGTAGCTGCAGACGTTATTTCATCGGATGAGGTAGGCGATTTAGTATGAAAACCATTGGCATGTTAGGCGGTATGAGCTGGGAGTCGACAGTAAATTATTACAAGGCCCTCAATGAAGGAGTTAAGGCTAAGCTTGGCGGTTTGCACAGCGCTAAAATTTGTCTGCTCAGTGTCGACTTTGACGAGATTGAAAAACTCCAGCATCAGGGGAATTGGCAGGCTACTGCCGATATTCTGGCCAATGCTTCGCGGGCGGTAGAATCCGGTGGTGCTGATTTTCTGTTGATCTGTACCAATACAATGCACAAGGTCGCTGCGCAGATCGAGCAGGCGATATCCATTCCCGTGTTGCATATCGCTGATGCTACAGCAGAAAGGCTGCTGGCTGATGGCATTCGTCGGGTGGGTCTGTTAGGGACCCGGTTTACGATGGAGCAGGATTTTTATAAAACCAGGCTAAGCGAAAAGTATTCAATTGAAGTGCTGGTGCCAGACAGTGAAGGTCGCCAGATCGTCCACGATATTATCTATAACGAGCTGTGCCTGGGTCAGGTAGAGGGCAGCTCCCGTGATGCTTATCTTGAGATCATTGATCAATTGCATAAACAGGGTGCTGAGGCGGTTATCCTTGGCTGTACCGAGATAGCGATGCTGGTGGCGCAGTCTGATACGCAGGTACCGCTGTATGATACAACCGAAATACATGCCCAGAGCGCAGTTAACTATGCGTTGCAGGACTAAAGCTACATTGACGCTTCATCAGTGAAAAAGTTGCTCTTGATTGTTATCAAGCTTTAAAAGGTGATTTTCATCTACTCTGAAGGCCGAAATTAACCTGTGGTCTGGAGCGGATGTGTGGTGGCTGTTTTACTTAGATTTCAGCTTTGCTGTCTGTTGTTCTCATTCGCTTTTGCAGCAAATGCAGAAGTGTTGTCTCTCTATGTCACCTCCGCTGAGGGAGGCCGGCAGAGCCAGGGAAATATTGTCAGCTTAGAGAAATATTTGGCGCAACAAGGCTGCTATGTTGCAGTAGGCGCCTCCGCATCTATTAACCTAGCTGATCTGGTATTCAATGCCCGGCCAGCTGAGTTACTGCTCTCAAACTCTTCTCAGAAGTTCTCCTCAACGCAAGAGCGTGGAGAATCGCTGCCCTATGAGCCTCTGGTAGCTGTACGTACCTGGCAGGATTATCCATTAACCAGCGCTGTTTTGGTGAAATCCAGTACCGGGCTTACAAATCTGGCGGGGTTAAAAGGCCAGCGGATTGCCTATATCTCGGAAGATGCCTATATGGGGAGGCAGGTGGCTGAGCAGCTCATGTCTACTGTGAATGTTCAACCCCGGGGCAACTCTATTTATCTGACCGGTGGTTATGAAGGCTCAATGACGATGTTGTTGCACGGTGATGTCTTCTCGGCAGTGATTGCCGGTCCTCTGGCACACCGTTGGGCTAAAGCAAATGATCTGACGGTAGTTGTAGAAAGTGATCCCCTGGATATCGGCTATTTGTGGATCAGGGCGTCACTGGCTGAAGATATAAAAACAGTTTGTAGAAATGCCATGCTGGCGTTGCAGCGTGAATCAAGACGCGACAAGCGTATGAAAGTGTTTCCTCTTTGGGTTGAGGGCTTTAAGCCGGTAACTGTGCACTGAATTATTTCATCAAGTGTCACTGCAACAGGTGTTATCTCGAGAGTAAAGTGAGCTTGAGGGAGGCCAAATCAAATGCTTGAACGAGGTGAACGTGAGCAGTGTAGCGATAGTGTCTCAAAAAACGTTTTTAGAATACCCACCAAAAGCCAATAGAATACCCGGTAACGGGGCAGTCTGGGTCGGCATTTTCTCAGAGATGAGTGAATTCGCCCTGATGTTCATGGTGTATTTTGTGGCTAAAGTGCATTACCAGGAGATCTTTAGCGAGGGGCCGCTAAAACTCAATACCCTGGCTGGAACATTGAATACGCTGGCGATGCTGACCAGTAGTTATTTTGTTGCCCGGGCTATGCTGTCTATTCGTCAGAATCGGTTGCAAGCCTGTGTTTACTGGCTCTGGGGAGCCGTTGGCTGTGGGGTTGTCTATCTGATTATCAAATACTGGGAGTACCGCTGGAATGTCGCCCATGGTATCGAGGTAGAGACTAATCTGTTCTTCGGCGTTTACTACTACATGACTTTCAATCATTTCCTGCATGTAGGTTGGGGCAGCGGTGCCATCCTATGGGCAATCTATAGACTAAAATCCGGTGCGTATTCGGCAGAGAATCATGAGGGACTGGAAGCCATTGCCTGTTATTGGCATATGATTGATTTGACCTGGATCGTGATGTTTCCGCTTTTATATGTGTTTCGCTAGAGGAGGGTTGATCATGCTAAACAGTAAGTCTATAAACTTCATCTGGGGCGCCTTGATGGCGGTGACTATCGGTAGTGCGTTTTTGGCTGAGTCTGGTGAAACTAACCTGCTTGTTACGCTGTTGATCTGTCTGAGTATTGCCTTCAAGGGGCGTATGGTGGTTGATCGTTTCATGGAGTTACGCAACGCCAACCGCTATATACACTTCTCGATGAGCTTGTATTTCTATGTGGTGCCAGCGCTGATTTTGGCTGTCTACCTATTACCGGATGAATTGGCGCGAATGACAACTTTATAGTTTCTAGCCCAGAGTATGCGACAGGCTCAGCCTACTTCCACTCATTAGATGAATCTAAACTGATGTATCTAAACAATGCAGCTTTCCCCACTATTCACTATATTAAGTACAGTTCTATTAAAACCGGAGCGAACAGTCGCAGCGATTAGTTCGGGTTTAATACTGGAGGGTAGGGCATATGGCTGAAATCAATCATCGGGTTGGCATCGCAGGCACCCCGGATGAGATATACAGTGCGCTGACCACTAATGAAGAACTGGCTAAGTGGTGGACCTGGGATGTATCAGGCGCAGGTGATGTGGGAGCGGTTATCAGCTTCAGGTTTCATGGTAACGGGCCGGATTTTAAGGTTACCGAATTGCAACCTGGAAAGCTGGTTCGCTGGCAGCATACAGGTGAAATGCCAGACGCCTGGAAGGGAACGGAAATATCCTTCCTCCTTGAGTCTGGCGATAAGCAAACCTTCGTTCGTTTTTGCCATTCGAACTGGAAGGATGCTTCTGATTTCATGGCGCATTGCAGTACCAAATGGGCAGTTTTTCTTCTCAGTCTTAAAAGTGTCATTGAAACCGGTAAAGGGCACCCTTTTCCGGATGATGTGCATATCGATCATTCAGAATAGCTGACGCTAAGGAGGGAATTCTTACGATGCAAAGCCTGGAGTATCTGGAAATACAGTGTCCTTACTGCGGTGAATCTTTTGATGTGGAAATTGATTGTACCGCTGGAAGTCAGAACTACATTGAAGATTGTCAGGTTTGCTGTCGGCCAATTACTTTGCTGGTGGATCTCGATAATGATCAGCCAAAGGTTACGGCACAGCAGGAGAATGATGTGTAGTTGATCTGTATTGACCTGGAACTAAAAAAGGCGCCGGCTTAAGAGCTGCGCGCCTTTGTTGTTTTCAGCTTGAAATCAGTCGATCAGAGCATACTGTTCGCGAAGAATTTCGATGATTTCTGCTTTAGGATTTTCAGAAAGATTCAGCTTTTTGCCGATGATCTTTTCTGCGATGCCGACATACGTAGCCGATATTTCCATCAACACTTCCTGTGGCAACGCGTTATCACGAGCCAGAGCCTGACGCTCATCCATGCGGTCTTTATTTAGCAGGATGTCAGGATCAGGGAAGTGACTAAGCAACAGCTGGCGGAAACCTTCTTTGGAATTTTCCACAATCTTGCCGTCGCGGTAGGATGGGCCATCCCAGATACGAGAGGAATCAGGCGTACCGACTTCATCCATATAGATCAGCTTCTCGTTACCGCTGGCATCGGTCACGTAACCGAATTCGAACTTGGTATCGATAAACATCTGGTCCAGTTTAGCCAGTTCGCTGCTAATAACGTCGAAACCTTCTTTGAGTAGCTTTTCGTACAGCTCGATATCTGATTCTTTATGGAAGTTAAATGCTTCGAAGTTGTTTTCAATGTCGCTACGGGTGATGTTTACATCATCCACTGCAGGCACACCCGGAATTCCTTCAAGGATCCCCTTGGTTGATGGCGTGATGAGCAGTTCAGGTAGTTTCTGATCCTTATTAAGACCGTCAGGAATCTGAATGCCACAGAACTCACGCTCGCCTTTGCTGTAGGCGCGCCACATCGAGCCGGTGATATACTGGCGACAGATCGCTTCAATCATTACCGGCTTGGCTTTCTGGACGATCCAGACAAACGGATGCGGTATATCCAGGATATGGCTATCGGCCAGGCCTTGTTCACGGAACAGTTTGAACCAGTGATTGGAGATCGCATTCAGGGCGGCACCCTTGCCAGGAACACCATTCATGCCGCCTTCTGCATGCCAGATGCAGTCGAAAGCGGAGATACGGTCACTGATAACCATGATCGCCAGGGGTGCATCGGCAGCTACATCGTAGCCTTTTTCGGCAATCAGGCGACGGCTGTCGGCTTCGGTCAACCAGTATACGGAACGTACTTTACCGCTGTGTACCGGGCTATCGGTACGGATCGGCAGATCGTTATTAACTGCCAAAACCTTATCTGCAAGACTCATTGCAAACTGTCCTGTTATAAATTCAGTAAGAGAGATTTCATCCAGAAAATACAGCTACTTGCCGGTAACCGGCAAGTAGAAAATAGATCTGTGGCGTTGGCGAAAATTACACCAATTTCTGGAACGAGGATATTACCAGATCTGTATGTAGCTGCCACTTTATTTACAGTCTATTGTGGTTGATGAATGTTGAAGTTTTATAAATAAATATTATTAATCAATTGGTTATCAATATATTCTTATGGTGTTCTTTAAGTGTGAATTGCAGGAAACTTTCTTTACGGTCAGCTGCTTCACAGTCTGTGGTAGATGGATTAAGACTATATCGGTTAATCTCATTTGGATATCCATGAAAGAATTTGTCGTTGATTTAATTCTCAAATGCGCTGTATGAGATTATTCGAAAGCTGCAATTAAGCACGCTGGTGCATGTAATAATTATAAGTTCGAGGCCAGGTGAGCGTTGCCAACCCCCTTCAGGGGGAATTGTTGCATATACTGTTCTTACAAGACTTCTCTTGCGGAACTCATTTTACGTAACTCATTTTATGGAACTCATTTTACGGAGCTTTGGTGTGCTCATTGGCGTGCCCATCTATACAGCAGGGGCTGATAGCTGCTGTTAATGTTCTCAATCAAACAATCAAACAATCAAACAATCAATAAACATCGGGAGATTGACTTGAATACTGAAAAAGTTGCCATCATAACAGGCTCCGGCAGGGGTATAGGTGCGGCTACTGCACGGATGTTGGCCGCAGATGGTTATGGCGTGTGTATTAATTACCGCAGTAATGATAATGCGGCCCTGGCGCTGCTTGATGAGCTTCAGGAGAGTGGTTTTCGGGCAATGGCCATTAAGGCTGATGTTTCCATCGAAGAAGAGGTAATGCACCTGTTTCAAAAGGTCGATCATGATCTTGGCCGCATAACGGCGTTGGTTAATAATGCGGGTATTCTGCTGCCCCAGATGCGCCTTGATGAGATGGATGCTGCGCGGATAAACAGGTTACTGACGAGCAATATTACCAGCTATTTCCTATGCTCTCGGGAAGCCGTAAAACGTATGTCGACGTTGCATGGCGGGGATGGCGGCAACATTGTCAATGTCTCTTCTGTGGCGGCAAGAACCGGATCGCCAGGTGAATATACCGACTATGCGGCATCCAAGGGCGCCATTGATACTTTGACCCGTGGATTAGCGGTAGAAATTGCTAATGAAGGCATTCGGGTTAACGCGGTACGTCCAGGCTTTATACATACTGACATGCATGCTGATGGTGGAGAACCCGCACGGATTGAGCGGCTTAAGGATTTAATACCTATGAAGCGGGGAGGCCGTGCAGAAGAAGTTGCCAATGCGATCTGCTGGTTACTCTCTGACGGTGCCTCTTATACAACCGGTAGCTTCATTGATCTGGCGGGTGGTAAGTAGAAGGCCGAAGCAGGACACCAACGGGGTGTTCAACAGGTACTGTATAGTAATTAATATATAAAGTTGTTTGCTGCTATACTGGCGCCTCCTTTAATCTCCGCTGGATTGGTAAACTCCAATTATGATGTCATCTGCTTATTACGACAGTAAGCCTTCAGCACGCTGGTTAGCACTGGCTAGTATCTGTATTGCTGCATTCCTCATACCGCAATCAATGTCTGCTGTGAATATGGCATTACCCGCTATTGCCAGTGACCTGAACGCTGACGCGGTACTGCTTAGCTGGATTCCAGCAGCCAACATCTGGGGCAGTGTTGTGTTGATGTTACCCGCAGGTCGGGTAGCCGATATGATCGGACGTAAAAAAGTCTATCTTATCGGGGTGGTCGGTTTTGCCGTTGCTTCGCTGTTGGTGCTGGTGGCTGAGTCAATCGAATGGCTACTCATCATCAGAGTCCTGCAGGGACTATTCAGTGCGCTGGTGTTCGCCACCGGTATGGCAATCATCGCAGCAGTATTTAGCGATAAGAATCGCGGTTCCGCCCTTGGGTTTGCCTCTACGTCGGTCTATCTTGGACTGACCTGCGGTCCTTTAATCGGCGGCTGGTTGACCGAGTTTATAGGTTGGCGAAGTGTCTTCTGGGCACCGGTACCGTTTGCGTTGCTAGCCATCGCCCTGGTTATGATCTACGTGAAGAGTGAGTGCCGTCTCAATGATGCCATTAAACAGCGGCTGGATTGGACCGGGACAGGGCTGTTTTTCCTCAGTGTGACGGCGACTTTCTACGGTTTGTCGGGGCTGACTGAGTGGCTTAATTTTGTATCATTGATAGCCGGTGTTGTGTTGTTGGTGGTGTTTATCAAGCAGCAGAACAGGTCGTCATCGCCACTGGTGCGATTCAGGCTTCTGGCTAAGAACCGGATTTTAAACCGTTCGATGGGAGCCAGCGTCTGTATGTATGCCGGCCATTATCCGGTGCTATTTCTATTGAGTCTCTACCTGCAATATATACAGGGAGCATCGCCGGTAGAAGCGGGTCAGTTGGTGCTGATACAGGCGTTGATGATGGCCTTATTTGCACCGCTGGCAGGACGTCTATCCGATCGATATGAACCACGACTGATTGCCACCAGTGGCTGTTTACTGTTTTCGGCAGGGTTTGCGTGGCTCTTCTGGATAGATATGGATACTTCAGTCAACTACATTATCATCGGGTTAATTGCTTTGGGCATAGGCTTCGGGCTGTTCTCACCACCGAACAACAATGCCGCAATGGGTTCTGTAGAGAGGGATCGGCTGAGTATTGCTTCAGCATTGATGAACCTATCCCGTACCACTGGCAATATGTTTGGTATGGCGATTACGGTCCTGCTGTTCAATATCATTCTGGGTGATACAGAGATCGGGCCTGCACAGTATCCAGCACTGCTGCAGGTTATAAAAATCGCAATGGTAATTGCTTGTCTCTATACGCTGTTGGCGGCCTACGTGTCTTTTTCCCGGGGGAATACGAGGTCTTAGGAGGCAACCTTGCGCCGCAGCCGTAAGGACGATCAGCGCTGCTGTGCTAGTTTATTCTCCGCTCCAGTCCCATATCTGCCATGATGCGGGTTGCGATCTCTTCTATTGAGAAGTGGGTAGTGTTGATCGAAGGTATTTGCTCAGTACGGAATATCTTTTCGACCGTGCGCACTTCCAGTTCGCACTGATCCAGTGAGGCATAACGGCTATTAGGACGCCTTTCATGACGAATTGATACCAGTTGAAACGGATCGATTGTCAGACCGTAGAGTTTATCCTTGTATGGGGCCAGGGCTTCGGGCAGGTGATGATTGTCCAGATCTTCTTCCGTAAGGGGGTAGTTGGCCGCGCGAACACCAAACTGTAGCGCCATATAGAGGCATGAGGGTGTTTTACCGCAGCGGGAAACTCCGGTGAGAATGATATCGGCTTTGTTGTATTGCTGAGTGCGGGCGCCATCATCATTATCGATCGCGAAGTTGACCGAGTCGATCCGATCCATATAGCGGTTCACTTCAGTAATCGCATGAGACTTGCCGACACTGTATGACGAATGACTTTCCAGCTCTAGCTCCAGAGGCTTAAGGAAGGCTGAGAATACATCGATCTTATAAGCCTTACTGGCAGCGATAACTTCACGAATGCTCTCATTCACAACGGTATCGAAAATAATTGGCCGCTGCCCGTCCTTGATAGCGATCTGATCAATACGGATCACGGCTTCCTGCGCTTTCTCGATGGTATCGATATAGGGCAGGGTGACCTTATCGAATTGGATATCTTCAAACTGCGCAAGCAAACTGTTGCCAAGTGCTTCAGCGGTAATACCCGTACCATCTGAGATAAAGAAAGCTGTGCGTTTCATCGTGGGATAATTTTCCTGTTCGGACATCAAACGTTTATTAAGCAGATGCCATTATTGCTTGTCTGTTCCCGGCTGTACACTGCCAGGGTCTACGACTATTTGGCCAGTGCTGCCTGACCATAAAGTACTGTGTAACCGCAGCTTTTCGTACCTGATTCTAGTATGATGCGTGTGGTTATTTGGTGACTGGCAGTACGCTGACTACTGCCATGATAATCATCATGTTCTATAGAGGAGTGCGGGACCTTGCAGGATTATATCGTTCGGCTTGATCAGGTTGGTATGGGTGATATTGAACGTGTCGGTGGTAAAAATGCATCTCTGGGGGAAATGATAAGCCAACTGTCAGACGTCGGTGTTAAAGTGCCAGGTGGATTTGCCACAACAGCCAGTGCGTTTCGCGATTTCCTGCTCCACAATTCTCTCAATGAAAAGATCAATGCAGAACTGGCTGCCCTAGCTCCCGATGATGTAAAGGCCCTGACAGAAACCGGCGCGCGTATTCGCCAGTGGATTCTGGATGCACCGTTTCAGCCCGGGCTGGAAATCGCCATTGAACAGGCTTATATCGAGATGGGCGGCGATGACCTGAGTGTAGCTGTGCGCTCCTCGGCAACCGCTGAGGATTTGCCGGACGCATCGTTCGCAGGCCAGCAGGAAACGTTCCTTAATGTTCGCGGCCTGGGCAATATAACCCAGGCGATCAAAGATGTGTTTGCCTCCCTCTATAATGATAGAGCGATCTCTTATCGGGGACATCATGGATTTGAGCATCATGAAGTGGCTTTGTCGGCCGGTATTCAGCGGATGGTACGCAGTGACACCGGGACCAGCGGTGTAATGTTTACTCTGGATACCGAATCAGGTTTTAAGCATGTGGTGTTTATCACCGCCGCGTACGGACTGGGAGAAACAGTCGTTCAGGGCGCGGTTAATCCCGATGAATTCTACGTTTATAAGCCGACATTACGTCAGAATGCCCCGGCAATTTTGCGTCGCACCCTGGGCACTAAAGCGATCAAGATGGTGTATGGCCAAGACGGTAAGGCGGTTGAAACTGTGCGGGTGCCAATGGATGAGAGGACAGAGTTCGCCATTAATGACGACGATGTTCAGTCTCTCGCGCGCATTGCGGCGACAATTGAGCAGCATTACGGTCGACCGATGGATATCGAGTGGGCCAAAGACGGTGACGACGGCGAGTTGTACATCGTACAGGCGCGGCCTGAAACGGTGAAAAGCCGTGATCAGGATACGGTTATCGAGCGTTATCTGCTCAAAGAAACCGGTAAGGTGCTCGTTGAAGGGCGTTCTATAGGGCATCGTATCGGCAGTGGTGCGGTACGCATTGTGGATGATATTTCCGATATGGATCGTATCAAGGACGGCGATGTGCTGGTCACCGATATGACTGACCCTGACTGGGAGCCTGTCATGAAGCGCTCCTCTGCAATCATTACTAATCGTGGTGGGCGTACCTGCCATGCTGCGATTATAGCCCGAGAGCTGGGAATTCCGGCCATCGTCGGTTGCGGAAATGCTACCGAACGCTTGCAGGAAGACCAGGAAGTGACAGTTTCCTGTGCAGAGGGTGACACGGGGCGGGCTTATGAGGGGCGATTGGATTTTGAGCATCAGACCAATAAGGTTGATTCAATGCCATCGCTGCCTTTTGATATCATGATGAATGTCGGTAACCCTGATCGGGCATTCGATTTTCAGGCTCTGCCTAATGCCGGTATAGGCCTGGCAAGGCTGGAGTTTATTATTAACCGCATGATCGGCATACACCCCAAAGCATTGCTGCATTTCGACACCCAGCCTGAAGATGTTCAGCAAGTGATAAGACGGCGCAGTGCGGGTTACAGTGATCCGGTTGAATTCTACGTCGCCAAGCTGGTGGAAGGGATTTCAACCCTGGCCGCAGCGTTCTACCCGAAGAAAGTGATTGTACGGATGTCGGATTTTAAATCCAATGAGTACAGTCACCTGATTGGCGGGGAAGGGTTCGAGGCCAATGAAGAGAACCCGATGCTGGGATTCCGTGGTGCCAGTCGATATGTCGCTGAATCCTTTAGGGAGTGTTTTGATCTGGAGTGCCGTGCACTGAAATATGTGCGTGACGAGATGAAGTTGACCAATGTAGAGGTGATGGTGCCTTTTGTGCGCACCGTTGGTGAAGCAAAGCAGGTGGTGGATCTGTTGGCTGAGAATGGTCTGAGTCGAGGGCAGAATGGCTTGCGCGTTATTATGATGTGCGAGATTCCTTCTAATGCGTTACTGGCGGACCAGTTCCTCGAGTACTTCGATGGTTTCTCTATCGGTTCAAATGACCTGACACAGCTGACGCTGGGGCTTGATCGTGATTCCGGCGTCGTTGCGCATCTGTTTGATGAGCGTAATGATGCGGTACGCAAACTGCTGGCCATGGCAATAGAGAGCTGCCGCCGCAAGGGTAAATACATTGGTATCTGCGGGCAGGGGCCGTCGGACTATCCTGACTTCGCTCAGTGGCTGATGGAGCAGGGTATTGATTCGGTCTCATTAAACCCTGACTCGGTGCTGGATACCTGGTTTTATCTGGCCAATAGCGATACGCATACTTAGCCAGAGTTTAGATTCAGGGGCGGCATTCATGTCAGCCCCTTTATCGTGCTTATACCGTTATCTTCTGTGCGCAATCCTTCTGTATCAAATGGAGCCTCGCGGAATAGGGCGCGCAGCGCTGGTTTGCTTAGTTGTCAAAACAAACAAGCGCGGCGCTAAGATTTACAAAAAAGTCATTAAGACAAGCGGTTAAGGCAAGCTGCTAGGAAAAAATCTGTTTATTGGGAAAATAACTGAGTGCCTGGCGGCACTCATCGGACTGTTTTATTGAATCATACCAGCGACAGATCTCCGGGTAATGTTCAATTGAAGCCGATGTTACTTCGGTAATATCGAAGTAGGCGAATGCAATCAGGTCGGCGATGGTTAGTTCGTCACCGGTAAGGAAACTGTATCTACCCAGTTGTGACTCAATGGCGGGCAGATGCAGATCCAGAAAGTTTTGTGCTTCCTCTATTTCTTCCGGATTAGCCGCTTGTTGTAGAAACTTCACGCGGACAATCTCGTTAAAAAAGAATACACCAAGCCAGCGACCTACATGATGCGTAATCAGGTCAATCCACTGATCGATATGGGCTTTCTGTTTATTATTGCCAGCGTAGAGGTTTGTGTTACTGCTACTCGCCAGATAGCGACAGATAGCAGCGCTCTCAAACAGTGTAAACTCACCGTCCCTGAGGGCCGGAACCTTACCCAGCGGATGAAGTTGCAGATACTCCGGGGTTTTAAGTTCACCTTTAGAAGGATTAAGTTGCACAAATTCATAGTTAACACCGCAGAATTCAGCTGCCAGCAGTACCTTAAGGACATTAAATGTTGGAAACCCATAAATTTGCATAGCAATACTCACAATAACTGAAAATAATCTACCTATGAGAATAGACCGTTTCCTGCAAATTAATACTCAACATAGTCGTAAAACCGTGCGTGCGATCCTGGCAGAGCTGCGCGTCCGTGTTGGCGGTGAGGTGGTCAGTGATCCGCGCACTGTAATTAATGAATTTACCCGGGTAGAGCTTGATGATCGCATAATGCAATCCCGCGAAGCACTCTATTTTATGCTGCATAAGCCTGCCGGGATTGTCAGTGCAACCGAGCATGATGAGCACACCACAGTGGTTGATTTGATTGCCAGTAATGAGCGTGAAGGGCTGCATATTGCTGGAAGACTGGATCTGAAAACCACAGGCTTATTGTTGCTGACCAACGATGGCAAATGGTCACGGCGGATAACCCAGCCAGAGAAAAAAATCCCCAAGGTATACCGGGTGATTACCAAAGACCCGATAGCCGCAGAGACTGCCGAAGTGTTTACTCGGGGAATATATTTCAGCTATGAAAATATCACCACCTCGCCTGCGCAGCTGGAATTAGTAGACAGCCATACTTCACGTCTGACTATCTATGAAGGCCGCTATCATCAGGTTAAGCGGATGTTTGGACACCTGGATAACGAAGTCGTCGGGCTGCACCGTGAAAGTATGGGGGAGATTTCTCTGGATAGAACGTTAATGCCGGGTGAGTATCGGCCGCTGACAGAAGAAGAGATACGTTCTATATAATTTCGCCTCGCTAAAATACCACCTGTAAAGCTTGGTGCGGTTCGTAAACTCTACCCAATACCCAAAGCATTTCACGGGGCATGCAATAGCCAATGGCCAAAACACTTCGCGGGCCACGCTGAACGCTTCGCGGGGTATGCAAACCGGCACCCTACGATTTTTATCGTAACATGTAGGGTGCTGGTGAGGCACGCACCGCACCGATCCCTTGAGTTACACGGCATACATTAATCTTGCGAATTACAAATTTAGGGGCCTGCCGTGTGCCGAGGTATGTCGCACGCTAATAGCTATTTCAAAGCGGATCATTTCACTGATGTAAGCCGAGCTGCGGTATAAAATGGTGGTCAGTAAAACAAACAGTCCACCGCAAATGCCGGCAAGATGGGCCATGGGGTAGGCAGGCCAGCCGGAATTAACCAGAAAACTGTCACTGCCTATAAGCTCCCACAGTGCTTTTCCTGCGCAGATCAGGGCGGGTAACCAGCCGCTTAATCCGCCATTTTTTAGTCCAAAGATAATCACGGTTAAAGTGAGTGGCGCGAACAGCAAACCCGATAAGCCGCAATAGAACTTTAGGCTGGATAAAGATGACAGCAGTAATATGTCCACGGCGAAAATTCCGCAGACCACTGCAGCGATTGCCAGTCTTCGCGAATGGATTTCTAGATAGCCAGTGGCTAGTGCGGCTGCCAGTAGGTCCCACATCAGGTGGCTGCTGCCGGTGTGAGTGAAGTGCCCTGTGACAAGCCGCCACCATTCACCCTGGCGGATAGCGCTGTGATCAAACAGCGTTAACTCAAATGCTCCCGGAATATAGGTTGCCCCGGCCGCAAGTAATAGCAATAACAGGGTGATCACCGGCTTGCTCTTAGCCTTCTCTTTAACCTTCCCCTTACTGTTAGGAGCGGCAAGAGCGTCAAAGTATTTGCTGAGAATATCCATTTTATGCCCCTGTTAGCGTTTGCCTGTATGGCGGCGTGTACGATTGTTGCGCAACTGAACCAGTAGCAAAGCACCGATTAACAGCAGTACCCAGTGACCCACGGCACCTGAACCGCCACTACCACTTAAAGAGGCGCGTGACTTTGACGGTGCGTACATAGGCTGCTGTTTATCAGCCCGGTTATCCCGTACACCCTGCGTACTACGTTGTTCCCGTGCAATGCGCTCATTGGCTACACGCTGCGTGTTATCGCGCTTAATGCCCAGTTGCTGGAATACTCCATCGCGGACCACGATCATCGAGGTGTAATCGGTTACCAGATCATGCTGTACGGCGATATCGGTTATTGCCTGCTTGATGTCGCTGTCTTCGCCCAGGTAATCGATCTCGGCCTGAAGGTTCTCGATGCTGGCGTAGGCCCACATCCGTTCCAGCTCAGGGTGCAGCTTACTGCTTTGCGGTAGATTAATTTGGCTACTGTAGAGGCGTTTTTCGCCACCAACTTTAGCGCTCAGTGTCACCTGGGCATTACCTGCCTTGCGGTAATGACCTAGCACCGTGAGCTGTTCACCACGGTACAGAGAGCCGATATCTTCAGGTGTAAGGTCGGTGATGCGAACGCCGTCAATCTTCAGCTCAACATCACGTAGCGCCTGATGGGTCATCTTGCTGGTGGCGAGCATCAACTGGCCGACAATGTCATCCGCATTGGAGACACTGATGGCAAAGCCATTGGATATCCGGGTCATGCCTTCCAGCAAGGGGCGATTTGCACTGTTACCCATGACGAAGGTAAACAGCCGTGTGTCGGCTTTTTTCATTAATTCCAGGAAGCGACGTTTTTCGGTTACTCCGACGTTGGCGACACCATCGGTTACCAGAATCATGGCAGTACTACGGTCTGTATCGAGGCCCTTAAGACCCCGTGCGATACCTGCATAGAGATTGGTGCCACTGTTCGGCTGGTACTGTTCGAGGCGCTTGAGTAACGGCTTGATCGCTTGCGGGGTAGCTGGTTGAAAACCGTTACTGAAGTCCTCAGCACTGGTGTTGAAGAGTACTATCTTGAAGCGGTCGTTGGTGTGCAGTTTATCCAGTCCCTGACGCACGCCTTCGACGAGCGTACTGTATTTACCACGCATGGAACCCGAGACATCAAGCACAAACACCCAATCGCGGCCATTCTGAATGGGTGCAAGATCGTCACCGGGCGTCAAGGTCAGCATAAATGTTCCCTGTGAGTCTGCTGCTTGCTTGTAAGTGATCAGATCCAGAGAGCCCGGCAGGCCTTCGGCGTGGCGCCAGTAGAGTAGAATATCTTTATCCAGGCTGGCAACCGTGTTGTTAGATCTGTTGGTCGATGTGCTGACTGACGTATTACTGCCTGCGGGTATACCTGAGTCATCGACGCTATTTATTGATGCTGATATGATCGGGTTGCTGGCCATAGCTGCCTGGTTGGCCATGCTGATTTGCCACTCATGTTCCGCGGTTTTCTGTATCTGTGCTGTAGGGTGTTGGGGCAGCCGAATAGAGTCGATCGGATAGCTTGAGCGTAAGGTCATATTGAAACTGAACTTCTCTTCAACGTTTTCATTACGGCTCCAGAATGCGTTTTTGTGCTCATCGACTCCACCATCTTCCAGTGGATATACATAACGACCGATGCCGGTATCGATATGTGCGGGCTGTATATAGACGAGTTTAATTCGTACATCTGATGTTGGTTTAACCGGGGTTACGCTGATATCAAACGTTTTGTAGCCGTCCTGTTCGACCAGCGCGGCTTCATTACCGGCTTGTTTTTCCTGCTGATAAATCTGGCGGGCTTGTTGTTTCTTAACAACTTCGCCGGTCACCGGCTTACCGTCAATCCAGTAGGTGAATTCACCCACGGCGGCTTTTTCCGGTACCGGGAAAGAGTAGATCGCTTCAAGTGATTGGTTATGCGGATTGTGAAACACCTGTTCGATGCTGGTAACTGCATAGCTGTCTTCGATGACCACGTTGACATGGTGTTCACGGATGCTCAGATCGGGGAGGTTGCTGTTTACCGGCTTCATCAGTCCTGCGGCATTGACTGAACCGGCTAGCAATGTGAGCCATAAACCCGTTCCCAGAATCATGCTTCTGAGTGTTTTTGCAATGTTCATGTTGTTCCTCTCTCGCATTTAATAGCCTGGTGTAATGGTTGGGCTATTCTGCAAAGAGGGGAGAGGGACTGACAGGAATACACTAGAAGTATCGATATATGATGCTTTTAGTCTAGCATGTCGATCCGGGTATCATATTGATTCTATCCGGAGGGCTTAGTTTTTCTTGTAAGACTTAAACAGGCTGTACTGCCACTGGCGGATAGCCAGCACCATGGTATTACCGTATTTTTTATCCATGGGCAGCGAGGCGTCATCCTGAATCAGACCGTTAAATTCAGTGGCCAGACGTTCCATTTTTTTCTGCAGCGCATTGTTGGTGGCTGGGGTCATCACCCCGTTGAGGACAATAAGTTTTTCGTTCTGCTTATCAAAACGGGAGCGGAAAAAATCCTGCTCTACCTTTTGATGAAAAAATTGCTGGATAGGACCATTCGGCAACCAGCTGAAGTTGGGATCGATAAGTAGCTTGATACGGTTATTTGGTTGTAATTCGATGATCCTGAGGCGATCCAGTTTGGCCAGTTTCTGAATGCATTCGGTTTCTGCTATCTCATACTGAGTCGTGATGTCCTCAAAACTGAAGCCGTTGATGACACTGATAGCGACGATCAGTAATACCAGATCGGATGCGATTTCTGTTTCCTGATCCCTGTTGAGCTGGGTGAGCCGTTGCTGATCTTTAGTCATTTTCTGCATTAAATCAGAAAGCTCAAGGCCAGCCAGTTGCGACACTGTTTCCAGGCGTTGCAGGGTAAAGTTCTGTTCTGAAAATAATCGTTTCACAGAGGCTTCACTCAGCTGAAGGCTTTCTGCGACATCCAGATAGGTTTTTCCTTGCGCTTTAAGTTGTTTTTTCAGGGTCTGAATCAGGGCGGATGATTGCGCCATGGGGATATCCTTTCGCCGGGGAGTCTGGGCATAAAAGTAGCATAATATGAGGCGTGATTGCGAAGTTATGCTTGGCCTAGCGGGGAAAGTATTAGTTTATGGAGATTATACCGTTATCTTATTCTGATTGTTCTGCTGACCAGGCGCTGGTTTTTTTACTTGCTTAACACTGATATGCCTGATTTTTATTGCCTGAGGGTTTAGCTTACTCTAAAGCGTGTCGTCGCGATGCCGGTGAGGATAATCACCAAAGCAATGATGTTCTGCGCCGTTACAGGCTCGGCAAGAATCAGGGTGCCGGAAAGAAAAGCGACGACAGGGATTATAAAGTTAATATTGGACAGAAAGCTTGGTCCGGCTCGCTCAACCACTAGAAAATAGATAATTGAAGCCATACCTGTTGGCACAACTCCCATCCAGATAACAGAGAAGATCGAAAGCCAATCTGTCTGTTGCGGCAGCTGCAGTCCAAAATGCATATACAGTGGGCTGGTCAGAACAATGGCACTAATCAGCATGCCTGCACTGCCTACCAGTGGGTTAAATGTAGGTAACAGGCGAATTAATATGGTATTGATGGCATAGCAACAGGCAGCCGCAAGCACTGCGAACTGACCCAGCAAAGCGGTAGTGCCATTCATCGATGGGCTCAGTAGCAGGTATACTCCTGTAAACGCGGCGATGCATCCAAGTATCTTGTAGCGATTAAGCCTCTCGTTTGGCACCGTGTAATGGGCCAGAACCATCGTAACCAGGGGCATAACAGCCATCAGTACGCCGGTTGTTCCGGAGGGGACTGATTGCTGCCCCCAGGAAATCAGAAAGAAGGGGGCTGCATTGCCAAATAATCCCAGCAGCATAAAAGCGCCCCAGGATCTAAGATCAACAGGCAAACGCAGCCCTTTAAAATAGACAACGCAGGTTAGAATTGCTGCGCCCAACAAGATTCGCAATGAGGTTATCGCTGTCGGAGTAAAGCCACCCTCGATAGCTAAGGATATAAACATGAATGAAGTTCCCCACATAGATACCAGGCACAGCATCATTAGCCAGTTTATTACGTGTGGGTTCATGCGAGAAAATGCTCCGACAAAATTAACAGGCGAGTAGTTTAAACTACGGGTAGTAATTAACACGTTAATTTTCTAGTGTCTCGACAATCAACATAAATAAAACGGCTGGAGGCGGTAATGAAAACAATTCTGATAGGCATAATGGCCGTCTTATTGCTGGTTTTTGGATACTTTTACATGCTTGGCGTACGCTCAAAAGGCGGCAGTCCTCCAGGTCTTGTTGAAGGCCGTCTTAGCGTTTGTTCAGCTAAACCCAATTGTGTCTGCAGTGAGCAAGCGACGAATACTTCTCACTATGTTTCGTCATTGGCTATGCCGCAGCAAGCTATTGATAGTTCGATGCAACAGCTGGTAGAGGAAATTGAAGTCGCCGGTGGCGTTGTCGTTATGAAGCAAGAGGCATATTTAGCCGCTACCTTTACATCAAGTCTGATGAGGTATGTAGATGATCTTGAGGTGAGAATTGATGCAGCGGAAAACAAGGTGCATTTTCGCTCGGCATCGCGTGTCGGGCACAGTGATTTTGGTGTAAACCGTAAACGCATTGAGCAGCTGCAAGCCGCTTTGATTGCGCGAGGTTGGCAGTGAGTAAAAAAAGATCGAATAGTAGCTATCTGGCGGGATATCCCGCGGACCTGGTCGACAAGGTTGAGGCAATGCTGGCTGAGGGGCGTGTTGCTGATTACCTGTTGCAGAAGTATCCCTGTGCTCATCAGATAGCAACGTCCAGGGCGCTGTATGATTATACTCTGGAGATTAAGAATCAGTTTCTACGTAAGTCTGCGCCGTTGAATAAGGTGATCTACGATGACAAGATTGATGTCATTCATAATGCCCTGGGATTACACACCCACATTTCACGGGTACAGGGCAGCAAGTTGAAGGCCAAGAAAGAGATCCGTATTGGTGCAGTATTTAAAAAAGCGCCGGTGGCGTTTCTGCGGATGATCGTCGTTCATGAGTTGGCGCACATTCGGGAGAAGGATCACAACAAAGCGTTTTATAGCCTGTGTAGGCATATGGAGCCGGATTATCATCAGCTTGAGTTTGATCTGCGTATCTACCTGACATTGTTAGACCGGCAGGGGCCGCTTTACTAGACTTTATACAAGAGGGGAAAGAGGGGAAATTGCGGATTTGATAATTCGGCAGTGAGGTTAACTCGATGGCACAACAAGGCAAGATTACAGTGTATTATGACGGCGCCTGTCCCCGCTGTGTCCAGGATCGCCATAACTATGAAGCGATGGCAGAGGCTGGTGATTCATCGGTTGAGTGGTTTGATATTACCGGGCGTGATGAAGACTTGATTGCGCTGGGTATCAACCCACGTAAGGCACTGACTGAGTTGCATATAAGGGATCAGAATCTACAGGTTCGTTCTGAGCTTGATGCCTATATTGTGTTGATGGCGCGGGTACCTAAATTGAAACTGCTGGGTTGGTTCATCGGTTTGCCGGTTATTCGTCCACTGGCCAGTCGCTTCTATCATTGGCTGGTAACACGTCGGTTACGCAAGGAAGGGCGGTTGTGATGGCTATTACACTGAACCATACCATTGTTGCAGCGTATGATCGTGAGACGACAGCCGCTTTCTATTGCCGGATTTTTGGTTTCGAGAATTTAGGAGAGTTTGCCCGGTTTAGCGTAGTGAGGGTAAACGCTACGCTTACCCTGGATTTTGCCAATAAAGAGCAATTCGATGTGCAGCATTATGCTTTTAAGGTAAGCGATCAGGAGTTTGATGAGATCTTTAACCGCATCAAAGGTGAGAAAATATCCTATGGAAGTGGCCCCGCAACGCTGACGGATATGCAGATTAACCATAACTATGGCGGTCGTGGCGTCTACTTCTGTGATGCTAATGGCCATGTGCTGGAGATACTGACAGCTGATTATGAGATTTAGCTGTCCTTTTATTGGAGCTGCTTGATCTGTGATGATAATGGCCATGTGCTTGAGATACTGACTGCCGATTATGAGATTTAGCTGTCCCTCTTGGAGCTACTTGATCGGAGCTGCATGATTGAGACAGCAGAATTTAATGCTTTTCGTTTACAAACAACAGCCAGGCTTTCAGGATATCCAAAAAATCATCCAGCCCGCAGCTGGCGGTTGATTCATCGTCATAAAAATCCAGATCTGTTTCCAGTTCATCATCAAAAGATGAATCCAGAGCATGAGCGCGCACAGTTGCGTCATCACGGCTTAGCAACAGGTTATATTCAGTGCCTTCCAGTACATAATCCCAGCGCTGCTTTGTTTGCAGCTGACTAATGGCGTTGAAAATTGAGGTCGCCAGTGTCTGGTTGTCCTCTAGTTCGTTGGTCAACCAGTATCCCAGGGCTTCATGGCCCATGGTGAATTCTGCGCAAAAAGCGCCCGTCAAGTCGTAGCTAAATTCGTAGTCCAATAGATATACCGGTCCAGCATGTTCGAGAAAGTAACAAGTCGCGTAGCATAGCCTAAGTTAACCCGAATATTTCATAAAGACGTGTTAAATTGTACTACGTACCCGATAATGACTGAATATTCAGCTTACTATAAGAAAGTTACACTATGTTGTCGCTCCCGGACATCCATGTCCCCGCGACATACCGTACATCCTGTACATAACAGAGTGCCACTGATTGGCTTTCTGAAAAATCTGACGTTGTATTTGACCCCATCTTCCTTGAACCTTGCCTCTTCATATAATAGAGGACCAGGGCTTGGCGGAAGATCGTCGCTATTGCACGTCCATGTGCACGCGACATACCGTACATCCTGTACATAAAAGCCAACTACTTAGCCATATTTCCCAGAAACTACAATCCCTTCATGAAATATCCGGGTTAAGTCTGCATACTTCCCCGAAGAGCAGGTTTTGTTTTCTTGGGACAGTAATTTTATATTTCCTACAGTGATCTGCGGGCTTATCAGGAGCCCCGATGGGTATCTGACTAATGCATCTGGTGCCTTCTGTGGCCATTGTTGCAATGTAAATTAATAGTTGAATATAGATAGTCAACCTGTTGTTTTATGAGGTTTTTCTTTTAATCAGCATTGTTCTCTGTTTTAGTTGGATTCTCACTGAAGAAGTAAAAGCGCTGGCGTCCTGCTGATTTTGCTTTATACAGGGCTGTATCAGCATGTTGAAACAGTTCATCATAGTTATCTCCGTGAGCAGGGAAGAGGGCAATACCGATACTGACTCCCAGCTGTACATCAATATTTCCTGACAGCTGCCAGGTTTTCTCAAAGAGTGACAGTATTTTATTGGCGACTTGGGCTGCATCTTTTGTCTCAGAAAGCCCCTCCAGCAACAGGGCAAACTCATCACCTCCCTGACGAGAAATGGTATCAGCTTCACGCAGGTTGTCTCGTAGTCGTTTTGCAATCAGTTGTAACAGTTCGTCGCCGGCAGGGTGGCCAAAACTGTCATTGACCTCTTTGAAACGATCCAGGTCCATGAGCAATAGAGCTAGCACTTTCTTTTCCCTATGGGCTACCTTAATTGCGTGCTGAATCCTCGCCAGAAAGGCGCGACGATTATCTAGGCCTGTCAAAAAGTCGGTGTCGCTCTGATTTTTTATGGTGCGATAAGCTCGCTCAAGTTTCTTGCCTGCAACGGCAATACCAAATACGCCTACAATCCCAATAGCCAGGTGGCCAAACAGTAGCGGGGTCAAGCCTGCATATTCAGTATAAGGAAGGGTTACACTGATACCGCCGCGGATATCGCCTACCTGATAGCCCTGCTTTGCATGGCATTTCAGGCAGGTTCTATCTGTAACCAGCGGAGCCATATAGAAGAAGCGTGGCTGATTATTTTTGATAACAAGCTGGGCGTATTCCTCGAGCCCATTTTCAAACTCAGCCAGGGTTTTAGCTTCCAGTTTATTCGCCCTGTTTTCAGGTCGCAGCGGATTAAGGCTGGTTATGTGAAACTGAATATCACGTTGGTGTTTTGCTGCCAACTCGGCTATTTGACGCGTCATATATGCAGGATTTATTTTTGTCAGGGTTAGCTGGTCGTTAACCCTGATGTCACGCATTGCTGTGTCTAGGTAAGGATTGGGCCGGGTACTTTCAGTAACCGGGACATAGATGCCGCCGTGGCTAGCATTCCATGATCGGGTAATCAGGATTTGTTGAAAAAAGCTACGTGCCGCCTGATAGGCAATTTCACGTTGCTCTAATTGTGCATCCTTGAAGTTCCAGCTGAATGACAGAATAACAAGCAGCAGCCATAAAGAGCTAATACCCAAGACCATTCGGCCCATGAGTGTTCTCCTTCGGTCTAATTCTTCTTATTCTTCTGTGATTAAGGTAGAGATGCTATAACCTGTATAGCCTCTTCTTCATTGTCTATTCTGCGCCTGTACAAAGACTGTTTTCTAGATCAGGATCAAGTTAAGTATCGCATTTGGAATATTTCGCTAAACGGTTGTTTTAATATAATAATTCTTTAGCTGACTGAAATGTGGTCCTCGGTTAAGATGGCTCGCTCTTTCGCCTCAATGTTCCGGTGCCATACAGCTCATGACTGATCTGCTTTTATACCAATACGTACTAATTGGTCTGCTCTTCATCTGGAGTGGCTTTGTTCGTTCCGGCCTGGGGTTTGGTGGTTCGGTTTTATCACTGCCGTTTCTGCTACTTATAGTGGACGACCCCCTGGTATTTTTGCCGCTTATCGGTGTACACCTGATGGTATTCTCAATACTAATTACCTGGCAGAACCGGCGTAAAACCATTGCTGTGGCTGGTAGTCGCGAATCTGCTCAGAGCACGATCGATTGGGGCTATCTTAAGTATTCGCTTAAAGTGATGATTATTCCCAAGCTGATTGGGGTGTTGGGCTTGCTTACACTGCCAGCTACCCTGATGAGCAGCATTATCTTTGCTATCGTTATTTTCTATGCTGTTTCTTATGTGTTGAACAGGCCTTTCAGAAGCAACAGTAAGTTGCTTGATACCTTGTTTCTCATTTTAGGCGGCTATATCAGCGGTACATCGTTGATTGGCGCACCGTTGATCGTTGCGGTATATGCCTCGCATGTCGCTAAACATCAGCTGCGTGATACCTTATTTGTTCTCTGGTTTATTCTTGTCTTGATCAAGCTGGTGTCATTTATTATTGCCGGTGTTGATCTGCAACTGATTCATCATCTGTGGTTGTTACCTTGTGCCTTTATTGGGCATTTGATTGGCGAGAAGGCCCATCAGCGGATGCTGGAAGCTGAATCGGCGTTGTTTTACCGGGTGCTAGGCTCGGTGCTTATTTTTGTCAGCGTATTTGGTCTGGTAAAAAATGTGCTTTGAGCTTGCACAGGTTTGTCAATTATCTGAACGTTTTTGCTATTTTGGGTTTGAGCCCTGCGGGGTAGATTGAGAGTTTAAAATAAGGCCGAAGGAAAAGAATATGTCGATCTGGAAAACCCAAATGACGGTCCCGCAACTCCAGCAGTTTATGAAAAATACGCTGGTTGAGCATCTGGGCATTGAAATTATTGAAATCGGCGATGATTTTGTAAAAGCCAGCATGCCAGTGGATCAACGCACCCATCAGCCAATGGGAATCTTACACGGAGGGGCATCCGTCGTACTGGCCGAGTCAATTGGTAGCATGGCTGCACAGATGGCTGCTGAACCTGGTCATCCTTGTGTGGGTCTTGAGGTAAACGCTAACCATCTTTCCAGTATAAAAACGGGTTTGGTTTATGGCACTGCGCGCCCCATTCATATAGGTCGGTCAACCCAGGTTTGGGATATTCGTATAAAAGATGAAAATGGAAAGGGGGTTTGCGTGTCCCGCCTTACCATGTCGGTTTTAAAACCCTGAGCTTTATCCTGTCTCCCTGATCTTACGATACGCATTTCCGGGTTGGGGTGAGGGGGGAGGAGAGAAATTACAGTAATAACACTGCTTATTAGCCTGGCTGGTGCTCAGCGGGGTAATAGTCCCTGAATCAATCCTGCAAAATTTAAATCCCTTTGCAACTGCAGTCTCTAGTGTAGGGTACGCCACCCTGCGGTCCGGGTGATGCTCATGAGTGATGTCATATCCATTCTGAAATATAAGTTAACTGTTGTTTGTCCCTGTTCTTACTATTTGTCGAAAATCGTCAAATTATGGCTGCTATCTGTCGTTAAAAGTAACTCTGTTCAACTGCTCTCTCCGTAAGATGGTGCGGCACTAAAAAAGGTGTTGAATGGTTGCCTGCTGTTCAAAAGCAGGTCCGCCTAGAAGCACTGAGCAACATAATAAAAAAAACTGGAGTAGTTCTATGAACCAAAAAGTTCAAGCCAGCCCGCCATCGGGGGAATATACCAGCGATTATAAAGCCGGGCAGGATAACGTGCAGGTCA
>JBALVQ010000075.1:0-30333 GCA_036960915.1 Amphritea sp. | reverse complement strand
GCAAGAAACATACTATGAGCATAGCTCACCAACTGCTAACCCCAACAGAGCCTAGTTAGCAGCTACAGATTGTGAATTTATATCCTGAATAAAGCTTTCAAGTATTTCATCAATTGCTATCTTAGTTGACTGTTGCGTCGCATTCTTCATCGCAAAAGGACCTCCCCAAAACATCTTAGCTCCCTGTGATTTTCCTTTCGCGGAATACGTTTTATTAAAAACTTCATTGCCATCATTAGCTAATGCGATATTGAGAGAAACATGAGCGAGATGATTTTTAAACTCGTAGTTATCCAGTTTAAAGTAAATAATATTTCCTTCTGAATTATTTTCTGCCTAGCCCTCACTCAGCCCGTTGAACGCAAGCTGTACATCCGTTGATTTCAATGTTGCATCCAGAATTTTTCCAAACTCCACAATCCATAAGTGAGCATAACCTACAGTCGCAGCTCTAAACTCATATCTATGGTTTTTAGTTGCCTGATCAACAGTATATTCAGCTGCCATCTCTGACTTTGGAAGTACATTCATCCCTTCATTATTCTCAAGGTACTGAGTATAGTCATCGGCAACCGGATGATTAATAGAGCATCCAGTAGAAAAAATCACAGTAACGAGTAATGCGAACAAGTAAGTTTTTTTCATTTTAACATCCATTGTAATTATTCAGTATTAGCCTGATTTTTTTTATAAAACCGGCTAGTTTTCAAACATCAGAAGCACAGATATTCCTGTACTCTAAATAAGGTAACGAAGATTTAAATAACAATTAAAACCTTTAAGTTTAGTAAGGCCAACGCTTGAATATCAACGATGTATTTATCCCGCCAAACGCAAAGTTATTACTCATCACATACTCTGTTTCAATCCACCGCCCTTCTTGAGTAATATAATCAAGATCACCACAATTGGGATCTACATTGTCAAGATTTGCGGTTGCATGAAACCAGCCACTGTTCATCATTTCAATGGTTGTCCAGGCCTCCAGTGCACCACAGGCTCCTAAAGTGTGCCCAGTAAAGCTTTTGAACGAACTGATAGGCGTGCTATTGCCAAAGACTTCAGCGGTCGCCTGGCTTTCCGCGATATCACCACGATCTGTAGCTGTACCATGGGCACTGATATAGCCGATGGCATCCGGGGATAACTGTGCATCCTGCAAAGACAAGCGGATAGCTGTTTCCATAGTCTGCGCAGATGGCTGGGTAACATGGCTGCCATCAGAGTTAGTACCAAAACCAACGACTTCTGCATAAATCGTCGCACCCCGTGAGAGCGCATGATCCAGCTCTTCAAGAATAAGCGTACCGCCACCTTCACCGATGACCAGTCCATCGCGATCCTTATCAAACGGACGCGGGGACAGATGCGCTTCATCATTGCGTACACTGGTTGCGTATAGCGTATCAAACACTGCGGCTTGCGTCGCACATAACCCTTCACAGCCACCAGCTACCATAACTTGCTGCTGCCCATGTTTAATCGATTCATAGGCATATCCTATGCCCTGGCTACCCGATGTACAGGCACTGGATGCCGTAATCACCCGCCCTCTTAAACCAAAATAGACACCAATATTCACCGGTGCAGTATGGGCCATCATCTTGATATAGGAATTAGCATTCAAGCCATCAGAAGAATGGTTTAACAACATATTACCGAAGTCAGCAAAAGCCACGGTATCCCCAGAAGAAGAGCCATATGCCACACCTACAGAGCCGCTATGGAGTTCTTCTGCATTCAGCAGTCCGGCATCCACCAGAGCAAGCTCGGTACTGCGCACACCGAACTGAGCCACCCGCCCCATGCTGCGTAACTGTTTACGCTTATAATGCGGGGGCATTTCAAAGTCAGTAACCGGGGCTCCCAAACGGGTATTCAAGCCGTCATATTTATCCCAGCTATCCATGCGGGTAATACCGGTTTTCATCTCTGTCAGGTTTTTATGAATAGACTCCCAATCATTCCCTATAGGTGAGAAACCAGCCATTCCCGTAACAACTACACGCTTCATTAATACATCCCACCATTCACAGAAATTACTTGCCGTGTAATATACGCTGCATCTTCCGACATCAGGAAACTAACCGTTCCCGCCACCTCATCCACGCTCCCGACACGTTGCATTGGAATCATCTTCATCGCCTCATCCAGTGGCAACTGTTCCGTCATTTCGGTATCAATCAACCCGGGAGCTACGCAATTCACGGTTATTTTTCGTTTAGCCAGTTCAACGGCCAACGCTTTGCTTGCGCCAATAATGCCCGCCTTGGCCGCACTGTAATTCACCTGCCCCCGGTTACCCATTTCACCAGAAACAGATGAAAGGGTTACGATACGGCTCGGTTTACGACGTCGAATCATCGGCATGATAACGGGATGCAGTACATTATAAAATCCATCCAGATTGGTTCTCAAAACCAGATCCCAGTCATCTCCTGGAATTGCAGGGAACGCATTATCCCGGGCGACACCGGCGTTACACACAACACCATAATAAGCCCCAAACTGTTCTATATCCGCTTCAAGAATTTCCCGGCACTGCTCACGATCAGCTATATCAAACTGCAGTATGCGAACTTCCCTACCTAACTGGTTGATCTCAGCTGCCACTGCATCAGCCTGCGCTCGATTACTGCGGCAATGCAATACCAGATCATAACCATCTTTCGCTAAACGCAGCGCAATGCCTTTACCGATACCGCGATTGGAGCCGGTAACCAGAACTGTTCCCTTCATGACATAGCATCCTGTAAAAATTTATCCGCATCTTCTGGCTGAAACACGTTTAATCGAGCAGATGCGTCCAGGCCATCGCCCTGCAACTCACACTGAAAAACACTCAGCCCATTTTCTGCCTGCATCTCTCGCTGCACTCTTAATGATAAAACATGCCCCAGGGGGAAATAATCCGTCGAGCACTGGTATTTCCGTGATCCGAGCAAAAAGCCTAACTTTGGCTTCCCGCCATTCAGGCGTTCCTGTAAACCAGCAAAAGCCCCGATCGTCTGAGCCAGATACTCAAGTCCAACCCAGGCAGGAACACCCTGGGTATCAGCAAACATCGAGTCGCTGGATATATGCACTTCAGCTTCTAGCCAGTCCTCACCATAGCCAACAATGGCATCCAGTAAACTCATCTTACCCGAGTGGGGAACCAGCTCTGCCACGCTAAACTCAGACTTCATTGAATACGTCCCAACAGTAAAGAGATATTGTTGCCGCCAAAAGCAAATGAATTACTTAACGCATAGCATAATGGAGCTTCCAGCCTTGATTCGGAAGTAACTAAATTAAGGCTCGGTAATTCAGGATCAACGACACCATCCCACACATGCACGGGTAACAGATCACCACCCTTTACTCCTTCAAGTGCCAACCAGCAGATACCGGCTTCAACAGCTCCAGCAGCACCTAATGTGTGTCCGGTAAAAGGTTTGGTAGAGCTACACCAGGTATCCGCACCAAATACTTCATCCATGGCCAGTGATTCCATCTGATCATTCAACGCAGTAGCGGTGCCGTGCAGATTAACATAGCCCACCTCAGATGCGCTTATATCAGCATCATCCAACGCAGCATTCATACATCTCATTGCCCCCGAACCACTCGGATCAGGCGCAGAGATATGATGAGCATCGGAGCTCTCTCCAACGCCCATTAACTCAACACCGATTGCTTCAGCCGTCACCAAAAAAAGTGCAGCTCCCTCTCCGATGTTAATCCCCTGCCGATTTTTGCTAAAAGGGTTACAACGGCTTCGGCTTACCGCTTCAAGCGAAGAGAAGCCTTGTACAGTAAGCTGGCACAAGGTATCAACCCCGCCCGCTATCACCGCATCACAAATGCCAGCCCGGATCAAACGCCGGGCCGCAGCAAGCGCCTTTGCCCCGGAAGAGCAAGCCGTCGATATCCCATAAGCAGGCCCCTGCACGCCAAGCACTTTAGCCACAAACTGAGCGGTAGCCCCCATCTCCTGCAGGCCATAATCATAAGACTCTGGCACTTCAGCTGTATTCACCCACTGCCTGATTGCTGGCTCACTTTCGGCAATACCTGAGGTGCTGGTTCCGACAACTACCCCAATACGGCGAGCTCCAAAACGAGTTATCGCAGTGGATACCTGTGTACTGATCTGCTCAAGTGCAGCCAATGCAAATTGGTTGTTACGACTGTGCCACTTTTTCTCGGCTAATGGCACAGCAGGTAACTCTCCCTGATAAAGCCCTAAAGGGAGAGGCTGGTCAGCACTGAAAGCATCGCTGAAAGTCAGACAATTGCGTTGAGCTAACAGGCTTTCTTTCACCTCATCAGGTGAGCCGCCTGCAGAACAGAGCATACCAAGCGCGTTGAGATAACATCTGGTCGCGCTCATAACTCCTTTTTCTCCAGCGTATGGATGCGTACTCGATAATCATCAAGATAATTATCCACCAGCAAATCGTTTTCCTGATAACTGACGTGAAGTACTCTACCTGCAGTAGTCAGCAACGTTCTTTGTTCTGGGGAAAACTTCACAATCCAGCCCTCACTCTTTGGATAATGCTGTTTAATTGACTGTTCCGGCCAGAGTGAAAACTGCAAAATTGCCAGTATATCTTCACCAGGAATATCCATCGAACCAAGGCTTTCCTGAGTTAACTCGTCACCATCGTAGTCCAGGGATAACAGGTTTTGCCCGGTAGGTAAAAGTGCTACCAATTTCACCCGATCCTGCTGTAACCGGGTGACAACCAGGAATTGCCGCTGCTGTCCCCAAGCCTCCATCGTAACCCTCTGCTTTAGCAATGAGTTTGCAGGGCCCTGATCAGGTGGCAATAACTTTAAATTTTCCGGCTCTGGCGGTTGTTGCATTACCGTACTACAGCCAACAAGAGCGATCAGTATCAAGCTAAATGAGACCTTTGCACGAGCCGGAATTTTGCTTTCTGGCAAGGAAAAAATGCACGCAAAGAGGGAGTTTATACTCATCAATGACCGATTGAGTACATTTTTGACGCCGCTAGGGAGTGAAATAACTATCGTGCAAAGGTCTCTAAAAAGTATTTTTATCAACTGCGACATAGCTCGGCCAGTGTACTTAAACGGGAAGTTTCCTTTACGTAGGGATTCTCAAGATCCCAGGCATAGCCGGCCAGAATAGAACTGATCATACGCTTCACTTTTTCACTCTTTTCTGTCGCAAAAATAACATCCTGAAGACGCCCATCATACCAACCCTCAACAAATTCCCGAAACGTATCGACTCCCTGTTTTAGCGGACTGGCAAACTCCTGATCCCAATCAGGTTGCATCCCCGCTAACTGTCGATCAACCACGGCAGCAGCCAGACTGGCAGACTTCAATGCAATAGTAACACCCGAAGAGAACACCGGATCCAAAAACTCACTGGCATTGCCAAGTAGGGCAAAACCTCCGCCATATAATTTTTTCACATCACAGGAATAACCATCAATCATACCCACAGGGGTATCAAATTCAGCGTCATTTAGTACTGTGGATAGCCTCCCTCCCTGAGAGATAAGTGCTCTAAGTTTGTTTTGCGCATCTCCCTGAATATCCTCCAGGAATTCTCTGGGGGCAACAACGCCAACCGAAGCTCGACCATTACTGAACGGGATCAACCAATACCAGATATCACGATGCAAGGGGTGCACCGTAATCAGTATCTTATTACGATCGAATTGGCTATCACTGATATTATCTTTTATATGGGTAAAAATTGATGTTCTGGAAGCTAGATTCGAAGGCTGCTCAAGATTCAATAAACGCGGTAGAACCCGACCAAAGCCGCTGGCATCCAGTGCAAACCTGGCGTCGATTTGGTATGAACGCTCTTCTTCATCGAGTACGGTAAGCGTAGCTTTACCCTGTTCATATGAAAAAGCGGTTACCGTATGACCATAACGTATTTCTACACCCTGCTTATGCGCCTCATCAGCCAGAATTTTATCAAACTGATCTCGCTGTACCTGGAATGTAGTCCCCCACCCTGCAGTGAACTTCTCCCTGAAATCAAAAAAATCATATTGATCACCACAAGCAAATGCGGCCCCGTTCTTAAATTGAAAAGCTGCGGCGTCAACCGCAGGCAGCATACCCGCTTCTTCCAGAAACACCATACTCTGTGGTAGCAGGCTTTCACCTATCGAAAAGCGCGGAAAATACTCCTTTTCCAATACCAGAACCCGATAACCCTGCTTGTTTAATAAAGCAGAAACAACTGCTCCTGAAGGACCGGCGCCAATAACAACAACATCAAAACATCCTTGTGGAACTGTCATGAATGAATATCTCCAGAATTATCTTTTCGCATGAGTGGTGCAAGCAACCAGACAAGGGCAAGACCTATTAATACGGTTAAACCAAAATGATGTAATACCGGCGTGTCGCTCAACGCCAACAGGCCAAATGCTAATAAACTGGTATATGTAGAGAGAGACACCGCTAACCAGGTATGAGCAGCTTCGCCGGTCTCCATTAAGAAAATCCCCATATCAAGACCAATGCCCAATACCAGAATCAGTGCCATCAAATGAAACAGATTTATCCCCTGTTCCAGTTGTACCAGCACCGCCAGGGTAATCACTGATGCCAACAGCGGCGGCATCACAACTCGCCAGACCTGAGTTTTATAACGAAGAAGTAGAATTAGCAGCACACAAAGGTATGCCATCATTACCCATTGAATAATCTGGCTGCGATAAGTCCCCATCAGCTCAGAGATATTCTGTACCTGGTCAATATAAGACACCCCGCTTTCAGTATCCGATATAGCCATCAACTTCTGTCTGACCTCATCGTCCAGCGCTCCCGAAAGACGGATTACAGTGGCCGCTGACTCATCATTCTTTACAATAAGATCTTTCCAGCTTTCACTCCCCTGCTGCTGTTGCCACACATCAGGCGTTAAACGCAGTTTTTCTGCTCGTTCAAGACTTAATCGGGCATCAGAGTACCCACTGGCCGACACTTTAAGTAAACCGTAAAAAGGCGTTAGCTGCTGATCATACAACCTCTGCATCAGGGCTACATTTTCGGCCTGACGACGCATTGATGGTAATACCGACGACACTGCCTGATAGCCACTGAGCAGACCCGCCGCTTGCAGTTTTTCCAGCCTTGGAATGAGCAGTTCCTCTTTTTGCAGGCACTGCTCTAATGTGTCGGCACTAATCAATAGAAACTGCGAACTGCTACTGATGCCCAGTGTTTTCTGTACACTTTGTTCCTGAGCTAAAAGGCTGGTCGGAGAGGTTTGCAACAAGCGGATATCATCCTGGCTACGGCTATTCCACAATGAGCTAGCGGCGACGACTGTAGTTATAAGTAGCAGCATGATGAGTACAGGATTTCCTTCTATGCGAGGAAACCGCTTGCGAACGCCATCGAGCTTATCAGCAACTGCTAAGGGTTGTTTTGAATCCCTGTGGGTTAGCAGCGGAAACCAAAGCACGACTGTCAACCAGGATGCACTTAAGCCAACCACTGAGAATACAGCCATCTGACGTAATCCGGGGAATGGAGCCAGGGCTTGCGCCGCATACGCTATAACACTTGAAAGCAGCCCCAATAGCAGTCCCGGCAGTATCTTGCGCAATATATGGCCAGAGGATGAGACTCTGCGCTCACAGAGGAAGTGCAACGCATAATCAATCGATACACCTACCAGGCCGGCCCCAAAAGCAAAGGTAACCAGATGCACTCTGCCGAATATCAGCATGGTTACGGCTGCCGCCGTGATACAACCAATTGCCACAGGAAACAGCATCAGGATTAGCGGCTTAAACTGCCGAAAGATAAGCAACATGGTAATGATGATACCCAGCAAAGAGCCGAGCCCAATTGTAGAAATTTCAGTCTTGGCCTGCTGTGCTCCGGCAGCTGCGTGTAGCAACATTCCCGACATACTGACAGTGACTCCAGATTGATTTAACTGGCTCTCTTTCGCCGCTACAGCATCAAGAATTTTACTCTGTAACTGTGGCGAAAAAGGATCGCCGGCAAGCGTCACCATCAACATATAGGTGGGTAATTCAGTTCCGGTGACTTTTAGTAATGATTGCGAAACATCAAGATTCAAGCCGCCGTAACGGTTTAACGATAGCGCCGGAAAAAGCCCAAAAGGGTCTTCAATAATTGAGCTTTTCCCTACCGATAGGGGGCTGTACAAGCGTAACAAAGCCCGGTCTTTAATCAGCTTATAATCGCCGGACAACGACAACTTTCTGATCCCCGTATCTATCACAGAAAATCGATAAGGGAAGAGCTCAGTTTGATAATCGGCTATCTCATTATCATCAACCCGCCAGACCACACTGGAGGTTTCGGGTAGCGCTGTTAAGCTTTCTGCCAGTGAGCCAACAGCAGTACGGACCTTTTCCTCGTTCGCGCCAGCCAATAACAGAATCAGACGTTTGGAAAAGCGTTCGGCCATTTGCTCGGTAGCGTTTTGAACCAGGGGTTGCCGATCCGACTTGGGTAACAGGGCCATTATGCTGGAGTCGAATAAAGGCCCCTGCCGAAGCGCAAGTACAGTGACTACACTGACAAGTAATAACCAGCTAATAGCAGCCAGTTGCAGACTAAAAGAACGCTTACTCATTGGCTCAAACTATCAAACCGTATAGTTGTTCGATCACCACCACTCTCATGCAATATAAGTTCTCGCAACAGCGTATCCCCTCTCAGCTCTACCCGACTGACAACTTGCATTACACTGTGATCCACAGGTATAAGCTCGGCACGCCATTGGTCGCCATCGAGTTGACCCGAAAGATCAAAGTACACCGAGAGCTTTGCCCACTCTGCCGTTAGCACTGAAAAGAATATTTCGCTAAGCACTGTAACTGCAGGGTTTGTGTCCTTTTCCAGGCGCACCAGCTCTTGCTCCCCTTGCCTGTTTACAATGGTTGTTGGTGTCATGAACAACTCATTCTGGATCGGTTCAAGAGTTTCCCATCGAATCGACTCACCTCGCCGATAACTGAATACCCCGGAAGAAAGCAGCGACGCATCCAGTGCCGCAAGATATTTCTCCTGGGAGAAACGTCCATCCAGACTCTCCGGCGATGTCGAGATCTGCTCGAGCTGTGCAAAAGTAACCTCGGCATGTGATGTTATCTCGGCACGCAAAGCTATCGGTGATAACAACAGGATAAGGATCAGCAAATAGCGCATCAGGCTGTAATTCCTAATTTCTGATAGAGAACATCGGGGGACGCATACAGCATTTCACCACTGGCGATATCAACTGCGACCTGTACGGTATAGCCCTTGGTCAGACGTTTACCAGTGTCCAGGTCTTCAATCAGGTACTTCACCTTCAGACGGTTTTCCCACTCCACCAGTGTCGCTTTGACACGCACTTTTTGTTGAAAATATAGCGGATGAGCATAGCGTATTCGAACATCGATAACCGGCCAGGCGTAACCAGACTCTTCCATCTGCGGGTAGTTGTAATCAATCTGATCCAGTAACGCACAGCGCGCTAGTTCAAGGTACTTCACATAATGTCCATGCCAGGCCACACGCATGACATCAACATCGTGAAAGGGAACCTCTATTACAACTTCGGTTTCAACCATTGTATAACTCCTGCATAGCACCCAATTATGCCCATATAATCAGGACATATACTGTCCTCTATGAAATATCCTGATTGTTTCTTTCGGTAGCGATCTTACTATCCTTTTCTGCAGGTTCAACGCACCAAAATGGAAAAAAGTTAAACCATTGCAGCGGCGCTTTTATACAATAATGTTCCAACCTGTTCGCATAGTTTTGCACCGCTTTGCTGATGGCCTGATGCCGCTCTTTACGGGAGAACTTAAGCTGCTCAGAGAACAGTTCAAGGGAGATATGGTACTGTGCCTGCTGTTTGATACAGAACATTAAATACACCGGGCATTTCAGCAATCCCGCCAGGATAAAAGCGCCTTGTGGCATCGGGGCATCCCCGCCCAAAAAACTCACAGTTGAAACCCGCCCCGTTCCCGTCACTGGCGTCCGATCTCCTGCAATGACGATATACTCACCCGCTTCAACCCGCTCAGATAAAATCATAGCCGTCGCAGGCGACATATCAGTGACCTGCAACATCTCGATACGCGCGCTGCTATTCACCTTTTTCATCAGCGAATTAAACTTTTCTGCATGCCGGGTGTATACCAGCAGCGTCAGGCGAATATCAGGCAACTGATGTGCAAGTGCACTGCAAACCTCGGTATTGCCCAGATGGGAGACGATAATAACCCCTCCCTTGCGCTCATGATCCACCTTCTCAAAAACTGCAGGCGTCTCAAACACCACATCCTCTCTGGATATACCTCCCATCCAGACGAGGAACTTATCCAGCAGAATCTCCCCAAACATTAAAAAGTGCTGGAATGATGTTAGCGAGGCTTGTTGCTCTGCAGCCAGATGCGGCCGTAGCTTCTGCAGATACTGAGTCGATGCTTCGCGCGCCTCTTTCCTGGTCAGAAAGAAATAGCTGATCACCGGAAACAGGAAAACGCGAAAGCCCCAGCGTCCAAAAACCCGGTACACCAGCAATAAGATCTGCATACCGAGAAGAGTCCCGGCCTCACCGGCTCTGGACCAGTGAACGTCTGCTTTAGCCATTCAACCTCCGCCAGAGGATAGTCGGTAAACGCCGCAACATCCCGAAAAACAAGCGTGAGTGCATTAGAGATATCAACAGGTTATCGCGCCACACATCAAAATGAGAAACACCATCAAGTGGATAACGGACCCCAGTGGGAAAATTCATAATGCGGCCTCCACGCCATACCCAGCGCACCAGCACCTCCGTATCAAAATCCATTCGATCACCACAGTATTCCTGCTCTAACTGTTGTAACACAGCAGTCAGCGGATACACCCTGAAACCACACATGGTATCTCGAATTTCAAAAGAAAGCGTATTTATCCACACCCAGATATGCGTCAGATAGCGACTGTAAAATCTGATCCTGGGCACTGATTCATCGTACTTCGGATAGCCTGTTATCAGGGCCTCAGGATTATTTTCGCCCGCTTCAAGAAACCCCGGCAAATCAGAAATGTCATGCTGCCCGTCCGCATCAACCTGGATAGCATGGCTATAACCCTCATCAAGCAGCACTCGAAAGCCAGCCTTTACTGCCGCCCCCTTGCCAGCATTCCGCGGTATGCGTAGTAACGCAACACGATCCGGGTGTTTTTCACTCAGCCCAATCAATACATCGCGACACACCGCGCCACTACCATCATCCACTAGCAATACATCGCAATCATACTGGAGCACTTCATCCAATGTTCGCCCGATCGCCTCTTCATGGTCATAGACCGGTATCAATACAGCAGGCCTGAAATCAATGCTGTTAGACAAAACAGAGTCGGCCACTGGAGTGAACTCCTTTCTCGGATTCGTACTTGAATGTAAGCTTTTTACTCGCCTCATCATAATTCAAGGCAATCGAAACCTTGTATTCAGGAGGGATAACCTGCTGAAACTTAACCACTTCCAGCCGTTCAAACCGACCAGAAACAGGCAGCAGCCGACGTCCAAATGCCTCAGCCCAATGCACCTGAACGATACCCGGCAATATTGGATTACTGGCAAAATGTCCATCAAAGTAAATCAGATCTGCAGGTATATAGCACTGCAGTGTCACCTGGCTATCAATTACTTGTTCTTCAAGAATCTGCGGCCACTTAATCGGTTCTTTCTCAAACATTGCTTGTAAACTATCCAAGGGTAATTTTCCCTGCTGGTTATAGGGCATTTGCTCAACAAAACGCCAGCGGCGCGGTAGAACTACCGCCTCAAAATGCTCGGCCAGTAACGCTTTAAAGGATTTTATCAGCGACTTACGCCCCTGTTGCTGCAGTAGAACGTCCGCTTCATCTGTCAGTTGGATTACAACAGCGGTCTCAACACGTTTACGTTCAATGGTTAGTGCCTTGGCATTTTTTACTAACCTGCTGGCAAGCAGGCGTTGCTCTATCGCAGCCAGAGACACCCGCTTCCCTTCGACCTTAACAATACGATCGATCCTTCCCAGCAGCTTGAAACATCCTTGCTGATCAAATTCCACCTTATCAGGCACGTTAAATTGCTCTCGTGTGCCTAGATAGGGCGATCGAATACAGAGTGTGCCATCACCAGCCGGGCTTAAACTAACCTCAGGAAAAGCACGCCACCAGGCTTCAGTTTCACCAGTCTGCTGACTCCGCCAGGCAACCGCCCCTGTTTCAGAACTACCATAAATTTCTCGCACCTGAGCCTTCAGGAGCTGACTTACGTTAAGACTGTCTTCCCGCGCCAGTGGCGCTGCTGATGAGATAACGTAATTGCAGCGATCTGCTACCTCGGCCCAATTAACCGAGGTATTTATCCGTCCCAGGTGAGATGGGCTCGAAACCAGGGTAAACACAGAATAATGCCTTCCCTGATGCAGAATATCTTCGGAGTATTCACAGAGCTTTCGCTCAAATGCTCTTCCGGTACAGAACGGCCAAAGCACTCGAAACATCATTCCGTATATATGCTGATGGGACACCGTGGCCAGCACCACGCTACCGGATTGGCTTGGCCACAGAGATTCCAGCACCTCAATCTCTCGCTCTAACTGAGCCATTGTTTTCGTAATTGGTTTGGGTTCGCCGGTGGATCCAGAAGTATATATTTCCAGAGCGATAAAATCAGGCTTAGGGATAATCCACTGCAGACTGCCTGAGCGCTTATCGCCCGAACTGGCAAAGCCCTCCTTAATACCCCCAATGGCCTCAATGGTCTCTCTGGCAGAAAACTGGCCGACAAAACCATCAACATGTGGCTCCAGGCGCTGCACAGTTCCCGGACGGCTATCTCCTGGAATACAGGCTGTACGCTGCAATTGCCACAAGGCACACAGGATAGCTAAAAACTCATAAGCATCGCTATGATACACCGCCCAGCGCTCCCCTCGCCGATCCCGCAACGTCTCAATCCAGCTTTGTACTCGCAACTGAAAATCGGCTGTTGCCTGCGCAGTTCCCATGTGCACAGCAACTATGCTTTCCGGTAATTCTCTCAACCAGTGGGACAATGGCGTTAATTCAGCCATATCAACCTCGTTTCACTCGACGACGGACCAACCACTCACCACCTGCTAACCCACCAATCAGCAGATAGGCAATAAATCCGTTATACAGCATCCATACCTCATCGGAAGCCCATACAGCAGTAATCGCAGCAGCAGAGCCATTTAACAGGAAAAAGCCACTCCATACCCAGGTTACCTTACGGGTATAAACTACGCCTTCAGGCGGTAAATCTGGCTCCTGTATTCGGGCAAGCCGCTCAACAATCGTCGCTGAAGAAAATAAACTGCTGGCAAACAGTGCCAGAAAACCCAGGTTCATCAACACCGGATAAAATTTCAAGCCCAGCTGATGCCCCCAGACAAGCACAACGGCAACAACCCCTAATAAAGTGGCAATAACAACCTTTCGCTCTGATGCTTGTCCACCCACTAACCATCTCAGCCCCAACAACATCAACAGCAGGGGCAGCAAAATTTTGGCATCGTAATTCTGCAGCCCCCAATAGACCATGAAGGGATAACAGACAGAGAGGACAATAACCCCGACTTTAAGCAGCTGCTTCATCAACCGGCGCTAAGCAGTTTATGCACTTCCACAACGACGTCCTGAACGGTACGCACAGCCTTGAAGTCATCCGGCTGGATTTTTTTACCGGTCACTTTTTTCAACTCGACGACCAGATCCACCGCATCAATGCTATCAATATCCAGATCCTGATAAAGGTGAGCCTCAGGGGTGATCTGTTGTGGATCAATTTCAAATAACTCTTCTAAAATCGATGCTATTTTTAGGTAGATTTCTTCCTGACTCTTCATATTCATCTCTTAATTTGAACGCTGCGACTCAACCAATGCGACCAACGCATTCACACTGGCAAAATGCTGGCGTGTTTCTTCTGAATCAGATTTCAGCTTAATGCCGTAACGCTTCTGTAACGCCAGGCCAATCTCCAGTGCATCAATTGAATCCAGGCCTAACCCTTCGACAAACAGTGGTTCATCATCGATGATCTCATCAGCGTCAATATCCTCCAGATCGAGGATTTCTATAATCATTTGTTTAACTTCGAGGTGCAGGTTACTCATACTGTCCGAGTTCCTTATTAAAGTAATTACTTAAATCACTGGTCAGCATCCTGGCTCCCTTTGATGGGCTCACGTTATTAAGATACTGGCCAACGTCTATCTGATCTTTTACTTGCAGCCGAAAATGTACCCGTTTATCAGGCACCTGATACCAGCGATCACTCTTTGTTAAGGTTGTCGGGCTACATTCAATTAATACCGGGGTAATATCGGCTTCAGCCCTGACAGCTACATTTGCAGCCCCCCGTTTAAGCTGAAGCATTTGCGTAGGTGTAGTACGGGTACCCTCAGGAAAAACAATCAGTGCATGCCCTTTCCTAAAAGTTTCGCCCGCGGCGGCGATCACATCACTGGCATTATCATTGATAATGTATCCTGCCGCTTTGATTGGCCCTCGCATAAAAGGATTACGCACCAACTTCCCCTTCACCACGCAACTCGCATTTGGCACCATGGCTATCAGGAAAATAACATCGATCAAGGAAGGATGGTTGGCCAATATTAATTTTGCGCCCTGAAGCTTTTCCAACCCGCTAATCTGATAGGTTAGAACACCCAGGAATTTCATGATCCCTATGTAGATCCGAAATGCGAAATGAATAACTTTTTGCGCGCGCTGCTCGCGGCTCAGCTGATCTCCCGGCAACAGATACAATACCGGCACCACTAGAATGGGCAGCAAAATACCTCCCAGGCCGAAGATAAAAAAGCTCAGCGCGGTACCCATCCAACGCCAGCCATGATTAAGCTTGGCCACCAACATCAGAGGGAAACCTTAGCTATTCGCCAGGTAACTCCATTAACTTCTGACGCCATTTCTGATGCGGTATCAGCCAACAACCCAACAAAACGCAGCGGCTCTGAATCCAGAGAAACGGGTAACGCTGAACACTGAACCTGCTCTCCAGGCTCACATTGCATAAGGCTATAAGCTTCACCTTCAGTACGGCTAACAATCATGGCAATCGCATAAGGGAACGAGTCACCATCGCTATAACGACGGTAAAGGTCCGGGAGCGGAACATCATAAATCACGCAAAGCACCCGATTGGATTCCTGTAATTGCCCTACGGCTTCTAACAACGTCTGTACTACAAGGCCTTCCATCGCAGCAATAGAGGTCACCTCACTGAGGTCTTTACGCGCGATTGAAAACAACCCACTTACCGCATTATGTACCGCAAGACTGAACCCTGTCGGTGACATCGGCTCATCGCGCCCCATATCCTCCAATAGAGAAAGAGTCAGTGCCGTATCGCCATGTCGAGATGCAAAAATACTCGGCATCGCCTCGGCCTCATCAAGAAGAGGCAGCGCAGCACCTACGGCACACTTACCAAGCGTACTGAAACGGCGACGTAACATCGGCGGAATCTGTTTTAAAGGAACTTTACCAAGGGGATCATGCACCGCTTGAGGATGTTGCAGCCAACGCTTCCAGGCTTCGGTCGTTTCAAGCCCCGGCGCCATAGCAGACCAGGATTCAATCTGAAAAGTTACCACCTGTAATACGCTCCTGTTTAATAACATATAGGCTGTACAATAAGGCTCACTGCCATACACGCTCTTTCCATCAATGGAAGTGCCGCAAATTTTACCGCCCATGCTTCTTGATGCAAGTCATTCTTACATTGAATCAATTAATACCAATACATATAATCCTTGAAACTTATGGAAATAACACCCGATATAAGTGCCATGCCGGCGCATTTGTAGCAGGCGTCGCTTTGACAGGTAGCGTGATAAAATTTGCTAAATAATCCACTTCCCTTCTCTCAGTCACTCCGGCTCTGGTTTTCCAGGGTCGGCGATATGACAAAAAAAATTGAGCAAGAAACAGTAACCCTGCTCTCACCGACAGAAATAAAAAGACTTCAAGCAACCAAAAGCGCCAACAAGCAACGTGAATTTCTGCTTAGCAGAGCATTGATGCGCCACGCTTTCAGTCGACAATTTAAGTGCCCCGAAAAGCAATGGACTTTTATTGAACGACCCGGTTTTCTGCCTGAAATTCTTAACTTACCTGACGATATATACGTCAGCCTGAGCCACAGCCATGGTCTAATCTGCTTTGCTATATACAACTCCCCTATAGGCATAGATCTTGAAACCACCGGCAAGAAACGGGACTTTCTCGAACTGGCGGAAACATTTATGGATGATGAAGAACTGGAAAATCTGAGACAACAGGAAAGCGGACCAGCTGATAGTTTTTATCGAAGCTGGTGTGCCAAAGAGGCGTATTACAAAGCGCTACCACTTCAAGATCAAGCGTCTGTCTCGTTCAAAGAGATATCAATTCCGAACATATTTTCGCGCGAAAAAATCTGGACGCTACTGGAAGGAAAAATTAAACAGACACGTTTATCCGTTGTAATGAAGCACAGGCCAAAAGAGATAAGTTACCATTGTTTCCCGCAAACAGTTCATTCAGAACTTACTGAGACTGAGTTCGATTTGAAACACTATAAATAGGTGAGGCCTTACCATGCTACAAAAGATTATAGGACAGGGTCTAAAGCATTAGATTAACAAAATCATTTGATTCAAATAGTTAAGTAGTACGGGTCTGTTCTTTAGGCGAGAGAGAGCATTGACCTCGATCATAGTTAGGCTCTACTCGTTGGTGAAGCTGCTCGCTGAGTTTGTCTGCTCCACCGATATAATCACCATCCAGCCATATCTGCGGCACGGTGATCGGGGTTTTAGGCCCCACGATTGGTTTAACACGTGCCAGCATCTCGTAAAGTGATCGGGAGTCTTTTACGACGTCATGATAACGGAATTCTATGCCAGCCTTCTCTAAATAGCCTTTGGCACGAACGCAATGAGGGCATCCTTTTTTGCCAAACAAGTGGTTACCCTCAACCGAAGCGGTTTTGACGTAGGCTTCTATCACAGCCTGGGTAAGCACTCCACGGTTAAGGGCAGCGCCCTGGCTGATAATTTTCCAATCCACTATCACGATCGGGGCGTGCCAGCCGCCTTTCAATAGGGGCCTCCACCATTCAGACAGCCAGTCCCGCATATCCAGCTCAACAGGAATCCCCTCCAGTTCGTTGTTGAGGGTGTCTTCAATTACATCTTTGGTGAGTGAGCATTCGCCACAGGGGATCTTTACCGTAAAGGGCCCCCAGGCACCCGCCCAACGGAATACGGTTACTTTCACAGATTTCATCAGAGTTACCCAGCAGTCTTTTTTTATTAGATTAAAAATGCTGCAGGATGTTACAGATCTGCTGAGAAAGTTATTGGCGGCTAGACATAGGAATTATTAGAAATGGCACTAACGCGTAACCCACTTAGTGGCTATCCACATAAACCAGACTGAGAAAGACTCAGCCCATTGCCGGCCCGCTGCATCATGGTTATCAAGCTAGATAAGAATAGCTAAGAGCATCCATCCAGACGCCCTTATTTTCAGAGTTTAAGCGTCCTCTAGTGGTTCCCGTGGCTTTTCCTTACCCGCTCCGGACACCCATTGCTTGGTTTTTTCCCGCATAGACTGGAACACCACATACAGCGGCGGGATGAAGAATATGCCGATAGCGACAGCTGCCAACATACCAAACACCACTACAAAGCCGACTGAAACACGGCTTGCAGCCCCTGCTCCGGTAGCGAAGATCAACGGCAAGACACCGAGAACAAAGGACAACGCGGTCATCATCACGGCCCTGAAGCGCAGCCTTGCAGCGTCCATGGCGGCTTCCTCAATACTCGCTCCGGCCTCCCTACGCGCCTTGGCATACTCCACCATCAGTATCGCCGTCTTACTGGCCAGACCGATCAGTAACACGATACCGATCTGGGCATAGAGGTTGTTATCCAGAAAGGGCAGCAGATACATCGGCACCATGGCACCGAATATGCCTATCACGATCGACAACATCACCGAGACAGGCATGGTCCAGCTTTCATATTGCGCCACCAGAAACAGGTAGGCAAACAGAATGGCCATGGTAAAAATCATTAACACATAGCCGCCAGCTTCCTGCTCTTGCTGGGAGGTACCGGTCCACTCAATACCATAACCATCAGGCAGTGCTGTTTTGGCCACCTCTTCCAGGGCGATTATCGCCTCACCGGTACTCCGACCTGCCGCAGGAGAGCCTTGTAGCGAGGCCGACTTAAACTGGTTATAGCGATTAATCGCCAGTGGCCCCAGTATCGGCTTGATATCCACCAGCGTGCTCATCGAGACCATGTCACCCTTGCTATTGCGCACATTGATACTACGTATATCGTCGATGCTATCGCGGCTTTTGGCTTCGGCCTGAATAATAACGCGGTAGACCTTACCGTAGAGGTTAAAGTCATTGATATACAGTGAACCCAGATTGGCCTGCAGGGTGGTAAAGATTTCACTGACGGAGATGCCCAGAATTTCGGCTTTCTCCCGATCGACCTCCAGAAACAGTTGCGGTACATTGGCCGAGTAGGTGCTGAATACGCTGTTCAGGGCTGGATTTTGGTTAGCCCCGAATGACAGGCTGCGTACGGCTGCCGCCAGCTCCTGCGGGGTACCGTCTTTGAGATCCTGAATCTGTGCTTCGATACCGCCGCCGCTGCCCAACCCCATGATGGGCGGCAACGGGAAGCCAAAGGCCTGGGCTTCAGCCAGAGTTGCTAGCTGTCCATTGACTTGCTTCAGTATGTTAAACCAACGCAGCTCAAAATCGGTGCGTTGATCCCAGTCACTGAGAATCGGAATAATCAGTGCCGAATTCGACGCTGCCCCGGATAACAGGCTGACTCCGGAAACCGCAATCACATTGGTCACGCCATCGGTTGCCAATAGCATCTCGGTAACCTTATCACTCACGTCTTCGGTGCGTTGCAGCGATGCGCCATCAGGCAGCTGGACGTTGACGAAGAACACCCCTTTGTCTTCAAACGGGATAAAACCGGTCGGCACCTTATTAAAGAAATAGGCGGTACCGGCAATAAAAAATCCGAGCAGCATCAGCATTACAAACTGGTGACGCACCAGTAAACCTACTACCCGGACATAACCGTTACGGGATTTGTCGACGGCGTTGGCGAACAGTTTGAGTCCTCCTTTTACCTCTTGTCCCGGTTTCAGTAGTAGCGAACAGAGTGCCGGTGCCAGGGTCAGGGCATTGATGGAGGAAATCACCACCGCAGCACAAATTGTTAATGAGAACTGACGATATAGCTCGCCGGTAATGCCCGGCATAAAGGATACGGGTACAAAGACTGCTAGCAGCACCAGAGTAGTGGCAATCACCGGCCCGGTGATTTCCTGCATGGCGAGTTGGGTAGCTTCGCGGGCTGCCAGCTGCTTCTCATGCATAATGCGCTGGACGTTTTCCACCACCACAATGGAGTCATCAACGACTACGCCGATAGCCAAAATCAGCGCGAACAGCGTGATCATGTTAGTCGAGAAGCCAACAGCATAAATTACCGCTATTGCCCCTATTAACGATACCGGAATTGCACAGGTCGGGATCAGTGTCGAACGCCAATCCGCCAGGAACAGGAAGGTTACGGCCACCACCAGGACAAAGGTGATAAACAGGGTTTCAATCACTTCCTGCACAGAGGCCCTTACAGCCTTGGTGGTATCGTACAGAATCTTATATTCCATATCCGCAGGAAAGCGTTCTTTCATCCGCTCCAGCGCAGCATAGACCTGCTCTGCCACATCCAGTGCGTTAGCGCCAGGTGACTGATATAACGCAATCGCCGCAGAGGGCTTATTATCGAGTTTGGAGATTGCGCTATACGTTTGTGAGCCTAGCTCGATACGGGCGACATCTCGCAAGCGCAGGAATGAGCCATCGTCGTTGGCGCGAACGATGATATTCTCGAACTCTTCAACGGTTTTCAGACGACCTTTGGCCTGCAGGGTATACTGAAACTGAGACGCGGACTCAAACGGCGGAGCCCCCAGCTGTCCTGCTGATGCCTGAATATTCTGTGCCCGGATCGCATTGGCAATATCGGTGGTGGTCAATTCCAGTGCGGTTAAGCGATCGGGGTTCATCCAGATCCGCATACCATAATCCTGGGCGCCGAACTGGCTAACTTCGCCTATCCCGTTAATCCGTGCCAGAAGATCCTGCATATAGATCGAGGCATAGTTACTCAGAAACAGTGAGTCATGGGTTTCTTCCGGCGACACCATATTGATCACCAGCAGCATACTGGTGGATTGCTTCTTGGTCACCACGCCTTGCTGAGTCACCTCGGAGGGCAGCTGTGCCATGGCGACTGCGACGCGATTTTGTACGTTGACCGAAGCGATATCAGGATCGGTGCCTACGTCAAAGGTGATGGTCAGTTCATAGCTACCGTTATTGGAACTGGTGGAGGACATATACAGCATGTCGTCAACACCGTTCACCTGGGCTTCTATAGGACCTGCAACCGATTGCTCCACCACATCACTACTAGCTCCCGGATATTGGGTTGTGACTTTTACCTGGGGAGGTGCAATATCAGGAAACTCGGCAACCGGAATGACTCTAATAGCAATCAGGCCGACAATGACCATAATCAGCGAGATCACCAGCGCAAATTTTGGGCGATCGATAAAAAACTGAGGTAACATGGTTAATTCCCCCCGGCAACAGGGTTAACCACCATATCAGGGCGTACTTTCTGAATCCCCTGAATTATCACTCTTTCGCCTGGCGTCAGTCCTTCTTCGATAATCCAGTCGGATTCGACCTGCCTACTCGGAATGACGCGACGTACTTCAACCTTATTGTCTTTACTTACCACCAGTACAAAAAACCGGTCTGGTCTTCCTGCATGGCGATTTGAGGAACCACAATGGCGGATTCCGCTTGTTTGCGTTTCACCGTGACACTGACGAATTGACCCGGCAACAGAATATTGTCAGGGTTCGGGAAGACCGCGCGGGCCAACATGCTATCGGTACTGCGGTTTACTTCGGTGTCAAGGTAATTGAAATGACCACCATGTTGGTAATCACTGCCATCAGACAGTTTCAGGGATGGGGCAACCGGGGGATTTTCCAGATTGATACCGCGGCGGCGGGCATCAATCATCTCCTTCTCACTGATCGCAATGGTTACGTAGATAGGGTCAGTACTGATTACCGATGCCAGGGACGAACTGTCGGGTCCGACCAGATTACCTACACTATAATTACTGCGGCTAATCTGGCCATCGATAGGGCTGTGGATTTCGGTATAACTCAGATTCAGCTCCGCCTTCTTGAGGGAAGCCTGAGCTTGCAACAGATCGGCATAAGCACTGGTCTCCTGGGCTTCGGCACTGTCCAGATCTGCCTGCGAAATTAGCCGTTTCTTACGTACTTCCTGTTTACGTGCCAGGTCGGCCCGGGCATTTTTCAGGGTGGCCTGAGCACCAAGAACATCGGCCTCAGCCTGGGCAACCGCAATTTCGTAGGCGTCTTTCTCGATAATAAAGAGCAGGTCGCCCTTTTTGACAAAACCACCTTCCTGGTAGCTACGTTGCTCCAGAAAGCCGGAGACCCGCGCCAGTAAGTCGACTTTATCGACCGCTTCGACGCGCCCGACATAGCCTACCTGAGGCGTAATATCCCTCATTTCGACGGTTGATACCACCACACTGGGTACGGGTGCATCTTCCGCCAGTCCCGCCATCGATGTCATCAGTAGGGCTACAGCTGAAATTAGCCTGATTACTGTTTGCATAGATTTCCCTTTCCTTCTTTCTCTTTTTTCCCTGAGTACAGTAATCATCGGTCATCCTCTACTACTAGTTTCCTAATGGGATAATTTTCAGATATTCCACCAAGAGTATTCTATATATCCTGTCTTGGTAGGAATTTATACCTTAGATAGATCCTATACCTGCTAAGCGCTCTGTCAATGCTTGAACGGTAGCACTATCTAAATGGCGGTTCCTACACACCTGGCTACTACAACCGCAAACTAGCGTGTTCAATCGACAATATCTGGTAAGTTCAGGATGAACTCGTTTATCCGAAAGTGGCCTTTATATCGTCAAACTTTGCGGTGATTGCGTGGACATTGGTGTAACCCATTTTCTGTAGTGTTAAGGCGCTTAATGATGCCCGCCCACCACCGGCACAGTGCGTCAATATCAAGGTATCAGGATCCGGGCAGAGCTTCTGTACTTTCAGTTCGATTAACCCGCGTGAGATATTTACAGACGTCCTGAGCTTGGAGTCGGCCGCACTGGCAGCCTCTCGCACATCGATAATAAGGGCATTCTCTGACGCATCATATAATGCCTTGGCTGACGAGACATCCAGGCAGTCAATCTGCGCCTGCGCTTCAGCGATTAATTCATCGGCGGTTTTTATCATAATCATTCCTCAGCTGCCGTGCACTCAGCTCTCTAAACGTACCGGTTTCATTTCCATTTAATGTTACAGCCCATGCTCGGTTTCTGCGCTTGTGAAACGGTTTCAGCCGCCAGTAAGCAGTCAATGGCGGTACGCAGATCTATGCCCGTGACCGGAACACCATTGCCGGGACGGGAATCATCAAACTGGCCACGGTAGACACAGGCTAGGTTTTCATCGAACAGGAACAGATCCGGCGTGCAGGCCGCCTGGTAGGCTCTAGCCGTTGCCTGCGACTCATCATAGAGATAGGGGAAGCTATAACCCAACGTAGTTGCCTTCCTGGTCATTTCTGCAGGGCCATCCTGTGGATATGTAGCAACATCATTGGCACTGATTGCGATGATAGCAAGGTCGCTATCCTGATAATCCTCACCGAGTTGCACCAGCGCATCATCAACATGCTTAACATAGGGGCAATGATTACAGATAAACATCACCAACGTGCCTTTTTCGCCTCTTAACTGCTGCAGGCTTTTATGGGTATTACTGATTGTATCCAGTAAGTTGAAATCCGGAGCAATACTGCCAAGCGGCATCATATTGGAAGGGGTCAGAGTCATGCTCTTCTCCTCAAATCTTTAGTATTTCGGATTACTCTCTGTCATGCAGCCTTACCTGAATTAAACAGCACGATCAGGTAACGGCAAGCCCTGGGGACTAACCAAAACTAAGTCAGCACCACTGATAGTTTAATCATGCACCTTATAAAGGTAGACCAACCTGCGCAAGTATTTTTAAGCATGTACTGAAATACTATGCGTGGCGAAAAGTGGCTCCTAACAGAACGCGGATACAAGCAAGCAGTCAAACCTAACCCGGATATTTTATGAAGGGATTGGAATTTCTGGGAAATCTGGTTAAGCAGTTGGCTTTATCTTCCGCAAAGCCCTGGTCACTCCAAGGCTCAAGGAAGATCAAGACAAATGCAACGCCAGATTTTTCAGAAAACCGATCAGCAATAATCAGTTATATCGTTACACTATGTAACTATCTAATATAAGCTGCATTTTCAATCACCATCAAGCTTACTACTTTGTTTCAAGCGCCTTTATGAAATATTCGGGCTAAAATGCCTATCACAAAACTCTTAGCCAGAGCGAACAGCGACAGCATGTAGAGTCAGATAACGGTGAAAACATTTAAAGAGGTAACATTGATGTGCGAGCTCTGAAGTATCGCATAACGTTTAATATAGCAGCAGGATTTGCAGCCTACAGCCCGATGGTGAATCCTGGCAGTCAACTCTAAATAACCGATCCTGAGCACACCACTGAGTCGAGCTTTGTTCAGGTATAATCAATTTTCGCTATCTATCGATAGACAGCCTGATTTATGTTTATATCGAATAGTAAGATCGAGGCTCAGTGCCCCTGCACAGTAGAAATCTCATCATCGATAGGGCTCATATCCTTTACCGGAAAGTCATTCAGGATACTGATCATACCGGAAGCGGAGCCGATCTCCTGTTGTCCCAATATCCCCACATAGTTGACTCGGTAATCCAGAATCATGTTCCGGATACTGGAAGATCGAGCCAAAAGTGCGTTTACATCCTCTGTTGTCACTGGTCGACTGACCAGATAGCCCTGCATTTCATCACAATGGAGATCCTGCAGAAAACGCAGTTGCTCCTCCGTCTCCACTCCTTCAGCCACCACACGAAGGCCCAAACTATGGCTCATGGCGATGATTGCACTGACAATCGCAGCATCGCTCGGATCTTTGGTGAATTCCATAACGAATGAGCGATCAATTTTAACTTTGCTGAGCGGGAACTGTTTGAGATAACTCAACGATGAATATCCGGTGCCAAAATCATCTGCAGAAATACCGAACCCTGCATCGTTGAGTTTTTGCAGGATATCTATAGCCGTATTCATATTTTGCATGATCGTTGTTTCGGTAATTTCAAGTTCGATGGCGTTGGCTGGAATACCCGAGTCGGCCACAATTTGTATGATTTTGTCGCCCAGATCCGGATTTCTAAATTCTAACGGGGATAGATTTACAGCGACATTTACTGTGCCATAACCCGCTTCCTGCCAGAAACTGATTTGCTGACAAACTGTGCTTATAACCCACTGACTGATTTCTTCGATCAGCCCTGTCTGCTCCGCAAGGGGGATAAAATCATCTGGCTGCACCATTCCCAATTGCGAGTGCCGCCACCGCAACAGCGCCTCCATGCCGACAATCGTTCCGGTTTTCAAATCCACTTTTGGCTGGTAGAAGACCCTTAACTCATCACGCTCCAGGGCCCTGTGTAACTCGGCTTCCAGGCGAATCCGCTTGCGGTATCGCTTATTGATTTCATCATCATAAAAACGAAAGTTGTTTCGTCCGGTGTTGAGTTTTGCTTCCCGCATAGCGCTGCAGGCATTCCTGATCAATGTATCAGGATCTTCCCCATCAACAGGATATAGGCTCACTCCAATATTCGAGTTCAGATAAAACTCGTGACCTTCCACCTCGACAGGTTCATTCTGTACCGCAAAAATACGCTGCAGAATTGATGGCACAATCTCATTCTGATTAAGCCCCATCAACATCACAGCAATTTTATTGAAGCCCAACTGAGACACGCTGAACTGAAATTCATCTTCCTCGGCCAGCACCAACCCATTCATATCGTTCAACATCTGTTTAACACGAACCACAAAGGTCTTGCCGATTTTCTGATTTACTGCGTGGCCCAGGGTATCACTCACGTAGTGCAGGGCATCGATATCGATAACCATTACGGCGACCTGGCTGCCATTTCGCTGGGCACAGCTTATGGCCTGATCAATCCGCTCCAGCGGGAACGCACTATTAGCAAAGCTATCATCACCTGAAGACATTGAGCTACTTGGCAGTATTCCTTCATTGTCTGGCGCGTCCTGAACTAACTCCAGGTTTTGTATAGTCTCTTCGGTATCCAGACTCTGGAGTTGGCTCTGGCCCTGCCCTTGTAACCGTTCGGCAACGGCTTTAACCAATGATCCTTGTTCTGCCGTGTTTTGTTGCTCGCAGGTGGCGCCGGTATCCTCGACTACCTGCCGCTCTGTTGCAGCACAAGACTGTTCTTGTGGTACGCCCTCTTTGCTCCAGCCAACCACCCGATTCCGTCCCCTCTCCTTAGCTACGTACAATGCCTTATCCGCCTGTTCAAGCAATTCACTAGCACTGTTGGTCCTGTCAGACAACGTAGCAACACCAAAACTCGAAGTAATGCTCAAGGCGCTGGAGAGCTGCCCCCCCCCTTTTTCATGCTCCACAGCCTGACGTATACGTTCGGCAATACCGCTAGCAATTTCAGCGCCGACGCCGGGTAATACCAGCAGAAACTCCTCACCGCCATAGCGTCCCACCAGGTCATTTGGTCGCGAATGTTCGGTGAGAATCTTAGCCAGCAGCTTGATAACAATATCCCCGACTGCATGGCCGAAGCGATCATTCACCAACTTGAAGTGATCAATATCCACCATGATGCAACACAGTTCCTCACCATGCTCCTGAGCTTCGACAAACAGCGTCTCGAATCCCTGGGAGAGAGAGCGCCGGTTTAATATGCCGGTCAGTGGGTCACGGGTAGCCAGAACCTGTAGCTCCCTGTTCTGCCGGGTAATTTCACGTTGACTCTTTTCCAGCTTGCCAAAAGTCCGGCGTAACTCTTCGTTCTTCTTTTCAATCTCGGTAATATCGTTGAAGGTCACCAGCACCCCTCTTACCTCGCCGCTGGGGGTGGTAATGGATGAGGCATTAACACTAAAGGTATAGGCAGCCTCCAGCACACTCTTCAATCTGATCTTGATACCCTCGGGCAACTCCTGACCGGCCAGTACACGCAGCCAGGGAAGCTCTGTATCGTCATCATCAGAGACTGTTTTCCATTCAAGTTTGCTACTATGCTTGCCAACCAACTGTTGCGGTGACAAGCTCAGCTTGCTGGCAAAGCTGGTGTTCGAGAAGATAATATTATTGTCTTTATCAATAATCAGAAGGCCTTCAGCCAGGGTATCCAGCGCTTTGCGCACCCGCTCCGGGATAACGGCATCCGGATTGAGCTCACTCAGGGTTCGCTTGAGGAATAGCAGATAGGAAAGAAAGCCCATCAGGGCCATGAACAGGACAAGGCCAAGGAAGGAGTTTTGAAAAGAAAGCCAGCCTCCCGTGCCACCTAGCGGCTTAAAGCTCAGCTCTACCGTTCCCCAGAGCTTTTTCTCATTGTACAGGGACACCTGCAGCTGTGTCGGGGTTGACTTGTCACCTGGGCGCAATGTCCAGTATTTGCCATGATTGCCGTATTCAGACAGGGGCTTCCCCTCTCCCATTCTTACCGCTGCAGAGAGCACGCTATCATTGCGTTCAACCATCGAGCGCAGGATGCTTTCAACTCGCTGCTGTTTCCGTTCAGCGATTTCAGTCGACAGTTGCACCGCTATTGATTCAGCAATCACTTTGCGGTATCGAAGCTCTGCATTTTTTGGATCCGGAACCAGGCCGAGCACATCGCTGATCAACAGCATAGTAACCGTCAGCATTACCAGGCCAAAACTTATCCGTACCTGTGGTGATTTAATAAAACGCCACATACCTATACTCCTCTCAATCAGTGCGAGTCCTTCTGCTGGAATAGCTCTTCAACCCTGTCGTCCTCGGAGTTGCTCTCGCCTGTATTCAGCTTGAGCGGCCCCTTAGCTTTTTTAGCCTTTGCTCCACCAAGAACAGGCAGTGGATCAAACTGCATCCATAGCGGCACGACAGAAAAAAAGCATGCCAGCAGGGAACCGGCCCGGAACATCCAGATAACAAACCAGGCAGAGAGGCTCATAGTGAAACCGATGGCCGTCTCTCCTCCCAGTTGATAGCGCACCTCACTCTCTTCAATTACCTCGTCCAGATCCTGTTTCATCGCATCCAGCCCTGCCACAAACGAAGCATTATCCAGCGGCGTACTCTGCTTCAGCGGCTCATAAGCATCCGCGGCAAAAGGGGTGATATCCAGGTTATGCAGATCAATGGCCTTGGGTGGGATCGGCTTAATGGCCGGCCCCGGATGATCATAAGGAGTATGATTCGACTGTACATTCGCCACCGCATTCACCAGTACATCCGCCGGCACAGCGCTGTCAACAGGCGGTAGCTGCACTGCCTCGTTAAGGGTAGCAGCTATGCCAGGATCAGACTCCACATTGATCAATCCCTCTTCCGTATCTGAAGCAGTCTCTGTCAATTCATCATCTTCAACTGCTGCTTCATTGTCTTCAGTCACCAAATCATCGTCTTCATCTATCAGGCCGCTATCGTCATCAACCGGGATATACACACTGGCCACCGGCGAAGTCTGGGTACTGGTCACCGTTTCATTGGTGTCGTAGCCATCGGTATAGCTGACTTTCACCGAGACCTGCGCATTGATATCGGCACCTCCCAGCAGGTAGCTGGCACTGCTGGCGCCGCTGATCGCGCTGCCGTCCCGAAGCCACTGGTAGCTGAAGCTGCCCAGGCCGTCGACATCCGAGATGCCGGTGGTATTGGCGCTCAGGCTCTGGCCCTCCTGCACCATGCCGCTGATGCTCGGCAGGCCCACCGGCAGGTCGTTAACATTAGCCACCAGCGCAGTCTGGGCACTGGTCACCTTTTCAACAGTGCCCTGGCCATCGGTGTAGCTGACCTTCACCGAGACCTGTGCACCGATATCGGCACCACCCAGCAGGTAGCTGGCACTGCTGGCACCGCTGATCGCGCTGCCATCCCGCAGCCACTTGTAACTGAAGCTTCCCAGACTATCGGCATCCGAAATGCCGCCGGTATTGGCGCTCAGGGTCTGGCCTTCCTGCACCATGCCGCTGACACTCGGCAGACCTACCGGCAGGTCGTTGACCGGGTTGACTTTAATATCGCTGCTGGCCGTATCGGTGCTGAAGGCGGTTGTACCACCCACTGCATTGCTGACAAATTCGATCTGCAGATCGTCAATTTTGAGTGTATTGTTTGGATTACTGCTCTCGCCGGTTGCGACATAAAATCTAACCTGCAGGTCGCTGGCGGTGTAAGCAGAGATATCGGCTATGATGGTGCCGATACCAGGATGTGACCCTGTAGAGAAGCTCTCTATCGTGGTAAACGTCCCTCCTCCATCACTCGAAACCTGTAGATCGATCTGTTGGGCGCCCGCCAGGTTGTTGTCGTAATAGAAGGAGAGAGTGGCAGAGGTTGCATCACGCAAATCGGCCTGACGGTAAATCCAGTCACCCGTTGTGTCAGGAAAAATTTCCAGCATTTCCTGTTTTACACTGAAGTTACCCGTGTTGACTGGCATCGGGCCGGCACTGTCATTCTCAACCCAGTTACCTGACCATGTGACGGAGCCCTGGTTATTAGCATAGCTAGGCGAATTGGTGAATTCATCACGCAAGGTTTCTGTAAAGGGACCCAGATCAGCAGAACCGCCCTCCGTGCCGCTGGTCTGGTCCCAGGTATGGAAAGTGATACCATCAGTCACCGTGCCGTTCCAGTTGGCATCGGGCACGAAGCGCACATAAGTATTAGCATCATCAGCCAGCAGAAGAGCAGCTGTAATGCCAGGCGTACCGAATGCAGTCCAGCTACCACCGGAATTGATGCTGTACTGCCAGGTACCGTTGCTGTTATCGACTGCTATCACCGCTATACCCGCAGCATCAAAATCGGGGTCAGTAGCCTGTCCGGCAATAAGATCAGAGACCAGGGTACCGGGATTAATGACAGGATCTTCGGTTATTGACGCCAGGTTATTCGCTCCCGTCATGGATGGCGCTTCGTTGACATCAATCACGTTGACCGTAAAGCTCTGGGTGTCACTCAAACTGCCATCACTGACCAGCAACACTACATTGTGGTCGCCCACTTCTCCAATGGTGGGAGTGCCATAGAGGGTGGCAGTACCATTATTATTGTCTGTCAGGGTCAGCCAGCCCGGTAGCGTGGTGGCACTGATGGAAACGGTATCGCCATCCACATCACTGGTGATAATGGTATAGCTGTAAGCAGCATCTTCGGTCGCAGCAGTCACCTCCGTCGAATAAAAGATCGGCGCATCATTGACGGCCGTACCGGTCATGTTCTTTACACCGGTGACAGGGGTGGCCACGCCATCATCCACACTGGTCGCAATGCTGAAATTGCTGTTGTAATCCTGCGCCGGGGCAAACAACACACCGGCCAACAAGGTATTCACATCGCCGATGGCACCGCTGGCGCTCCACACGCCGGTACCGGCATCGTAGGTTGAGGTGACAGCCCCCGAAGTCGCCGTACTCAAGCTACCGGCGGTTACATCACTCAGGGTCAAAGTCACGGTCACAGTCGCACTGTCCACATCCGTGACCACGATGTCGGTCAGGTCGAGCACGGTGTCTTCGGTATAGCCTTCAGCAGCATTCAGGTTGGTGGCGGTCGGCGCATCATTGACGGCCGTACCGGTCATGTTCTTTACACCGGTGACGGGGGTGGCCACGCCATCATCCACACTGGTCGCAATGCTGAAATTGCTGTTGTAATCCTGCGCCGGGGCAAACACCACACCGGCCAACAAGGTATTCACATCGCCGATGGCACCACTGGCGCTCCACTCGCCGGTAGCGGCATCATAGGTTGAGGTGACAGCCCCCGAAGTGGCCGTGCTAAAGCTACCGGCGGCGATATCACTCAGGGTCAAAGTCACGGTCACATTCGCACTGTCGACATCCGTGACCAGGATGTCGGTCAGGTCGAGCACCGTGTCTTCGGTATAGCCTTCGGCGGCATTCAGGTTGGTGGCGGTCGGCGCATCATTGACGGCCGTACCGGTCATGTTCT
>JBALVQ010000156.1:0-2670 GCA_036960915.1 Amphritea sp. | reverse complement strand
CAGTTGTTCGCGGCTATGGGCGGCTGAAATCTGGGTGCGGATTCGGGCCTCGCCTCTGGGCACCACCGGGAAGGAGAACCCGATCACATAGATCCCTTCGTTCAACAGCCTGTCGGCCATTTTGGCGCTCAATGCTGCGTCGCCGATCATCACCGGGATGATCGGGTGATCAGCTCCAGCCAGCTTAAATCCTGCCTGCTCCAAGCCCTGGCGGAAGTACGCGCTGTTTTCCCTAAGTTGTTGGCGCAGGTCGTCGCTTTCTGCTAATAGATCCAGTGTGCAGATGGATGCGGAGACCAAGGACGGGGCTAGGGAGTTGGAGAACAGGTAGGGGCGTGAGCGCTGACGCAACCACTCGATGACCTCCTTACAGCCGGAGGTGTAACCGCCCATCGCGCCGCCCAGTGCCTTGCCCAGGGTGCCCGTGATGATATCTACGCGGTCGATGACATCGTGATACTCTGGAGTCCCACGGCCTTTTTCACCAATAAAACCAGCCGCATGAGAGTCATCCACCATCACCAGTGCGTCATAGCGCTCGGCCAGATCACAAATCGCCTTCAGATTGGCGATGGTGCCATCCATGGAGAACACACCATCAGTTGCGATCAATCGAAAACGTGCATCTTGAGAGGCCTGCAGTTGAGCTTCAAGTTCCTGCATATTGTTGTTGGCATAGCGGTAGCGACGTGCTTTGCAGAGTCGGACGCCGTCAATAATGCTGGCGTGATTCAGCGCATCACTGATGATGGCATCTTCAGGGCCGAACAGCGTTTCAAATAGACCGCCATTGGCATCAAAGCAGGAAGAGTAGAGAATGCTATCCTCGGTACCGAGAAAGGCGCTTAACTTCTGTTCCAGCTGCTTATGGATATCCTGAGTGCCACAAATAAAACGTACCGAGGCCATGCCGAAGCCACGCTCATCCAGCCCGGATTTTGCAGCTTCGATCAGCGCCGGGTGGTTGGCTAGCCCGAGGTAATTGTTAGCACAAAAATTGGTAACCGCTTGGTCTTCGCCTACCCGTATCGACGTCTGCTGGGCGGTGCAGATCTCTCTTTCACGCTTATAGAGCCCATCCTCATGAAGGGTTTGAATCTGTTCACTGAGATGGTTCTGAAAGGCCTTGCTCATATCTAGTCTCCGTCTACTGACCGAGGTCAGATAACTTTTTATTGGATTAAAATCCAATATCCTGGAATTTGGGCACAGGTTAGGGTGTTTTTTGATCAATAGCAACAGTATGATGGAAATATTTCTTGTATGCTGGAATTTTGAGTGTTGACTATAGATTCGATGATAGGCCCTTCCGTTACCCTCATATGATGCCCATACCGGGTGTAAACAGGTACAGCCGAGCTGTCTGTTTCAGGATGGAATCAGAAAGTAATTTGAACGAATGGAGCGCGAGCGAATTAAATCCGATCGGCTAGTTCAATCCTGGATAGAGATAACAGAGTATTGAGTTTGAGCTGAGTGCGCTCGGGAGGTGAAGCTGTTGCTACAGCGTTGACGCAGCTTGCGCCAGAAAAAACGGATAGACGAAACGTCATGGTAATTTACCTTTAACCTTTGCTGGATCACAGCAGCGGCTGAATCTTGTTTCTATTGCCCCAGCCGGTAAGTCGGAGGGGTGATTCCCAGAGCACCCTTGTGGGGTGATCTGGCGGGAAACGGTATCAGTGAATTTTTGTTGAGTCAAGCATTCAAAATTAAAATTTTGTAACCGATTGATATCCTTGAAGGGACAATCTGCTCAACGCAATGCAGGTGGTTCTGTCAGAATTCGGTCAGAGCAGCTTTACAGGAGCTCTACTCATGGTTCGACTATCCACAGCAACATTTTTGATTACGTTTGGGCAAGGAAGGTACCTGATGAGTGATACTGCGTACGAGCGTGATTTTGGCTTACGTGTAGCTCTGAACGCCATCAATCCTGTGGACATCAGGAGTATCGACAGAGTATACCTCCACGAACAAACACCTCTAAACTCACGCATCCAGCCCGGTAAGGGTGTCGAGATCTTCGACTTACACATCGATCCAGAGATGGATTTGTTAAGCGCGGTAACAGGGGCTACAAAAAACAAACCTGTTGGCGTTCAGCTAAAGGAAGTTCTCGTATTAAAACCAGAAAGGTTAAATCCAAACTACATCTTCCTGAATTTATATATGAAGTAATACCGTTTGTTTATATCGCAGCAGGTGTAGCAGCAATCATGCTCATACCAAGCAAACTCTCGTATTTATTCGCTTTATTGCTGTGGTTTACCGGTGTGCTTATCCTCTCTCTTAGATCCACTACTAGGAGAGGATAAATGGTAAATACTCATCCTCGAAGAGGCTGCTTCGTGTCAACTGGAGCCGTAAGCTGAAGCTCGGATAGGTAAACATTCAGCGTCCGCTATTGGAACTGAGGGTTGGCAGGTGCAATGCTAAATTCGCAACCACTAAAAGTCCGGATTTGGCACAGAGCGACTTGATCGTTGAGCTGCTACTTCTGGTGCTGTTTGGTCGCTCCTGACACATAGCTGTCCTTCCAGGTTAGCCTATAGAACTTCAGCAAACGACCCAAAGCAGACATTAACGTTCGCAACACGGGCCGAGGAGCGTCAGCGACGAGGTTCAGCGGAACGAAGTGAAGCGAGCGTGGTTGCGCTTGTTATAGTT
>JBALVQ010000074.1:18624-30609 GCA_036960915.1 Amphritea sp. | reverse complement strand
CGACCACGAACGCTATCTGTAAAACAAGCTGTTTATGGATGAGAACTAGCTAGTGGCTCGAAAGAGCTTTTATCTAATCTCCTTGGCTCGAATATACAAAGGACTGTAGGAGCGAATCATCGTGCCCTTTGGGTATCATCGTGCCCTCTGGGTATATTCGCGAGAAGGTATATGTAGCATCTGTGCTAGAAAGAGCTGCAATGGTGTATATATACGCCTATTCATTGTTTGTGTTGCTTTTTGGCTCCCAATTTTATTGTAGCTGGCAAGTTATGGACAAAGGCCTTAAGAATCCAAAACCGCCCCTGCTGCTCTAAAAGAACAGGTAAAAAATAGTACTATGGTAGTAATTTCCTGAAAACACAGCAAATTTATCTTAAATTTCTATCAATCCGCTCTTATCAAACGTGATGAATATCAATCCAGAGCAGCTGATTTTCTCTCTAAGAATCTAAAAGCTGCCTGTTTTTTGACCTATGACAATCATCTCGTCGCACAGTACAGAAGTACCATATCTGCCTCTGCCCACCAGTTGATAACCTAAATACTGCTCAAAACATGAGCACCCTGAACTCAATAAAAACAAACTGACTGGAGCTTGACTATGCAGTGGATAGACCCCGCATTCTGCGATTTACGTCTTGGTTTTGAAGTAACAGCTTACGTCTACGTTCGCTGATTCAATACCTCGCCGGGGGCTGAACTCTTAATGCTCCCGGCTCATTCCAACAATAACCACGGATGTTACAGCGACGGAGTCAGAATCATGACAACAGCACAGCACACCACGCTGGAGGCCAGCTATATCATCAACCCCCTATTTCTTTTTCGCTGGGAGGACTCTCAGAACGCCCATGTACTGCTCTACCCTGAAGGTATCGTAAAACTCAATGATACCGCCGCAGCAATCCTTAAATACTGTACCGGCGAATATACCGTCAATCAGTCGATCGACGCTTTGACCGATGAGTTTGAGGGTGCCGAGCGTGAAACTATCGCCCAAAGTGTTGTGAAATTTCTGGAGGTGTCCCGTGACAAAGGCTGGATCAAACTTAACAATTGATGGTGAAGGCAAACCGATCTGGATTTCGCTGGAACTCACCTACCAGTGTCCGCTTAAATGCGTGTTTTGCAGCAACCCTCTGGATTTTGATAGCTACCGCGACGGTGAACTGAGTACCGGAGAATGGAAACGGGTGATCCGCGAAGCCCGTGAACTGGGGGCTATGCAGATAGGCTTCACCGGCGGCGAACCCACCTTGCGCAAGGATCTGGAGGAGCTGATTGCCTACGCTGATTCCCTGGGTTTCTACACCAACCTGATCACCTCCGGCATTGGACTTACTTCCAGCCGTTTACAAAAAATGAAACAGGTGGGCCTGAAGCATATTCAGCTGGGTTTTCAGTCCTGTGATGAACAGGTCGCCAACCAGATGGCCGGAGTTGACAGCTACAGCAAGAAACTGTCCATCGCCAAAGAGATCAAGGCGCTGGGGTTCCCGATGGTACTCAACGTGCCCGTCACCCGACAGAACCTGCCCCAGGTGCCTGATATCCTTACCCTGGCGGAACAACTTGGGGTGGAGTATATCGAGCTGGCCAATGTGCAGTACTACAACTGGGCACTGGTAAACCGGGATCACCTGCTCCCGACCCGCGACGAGCTGGAGTGGGCCGAGGCCGAGGTGAATAAGTTCCGCCAGCGGGTGGGAGACAAGGTCACGGTGTTCTTTGTGATCTCCGATTACTACGATGGCCGGCCTAAAGCCTGCATGAACGGCTGGGGAGCCATTCATCTTACCATCGCACCGGATGGTTCAGCACTGCCCTGTTCCCAGGCCAGATCCATTGAGACACTGGAGTTTCCGACTATCAGGGAGCACAGCCTGAAATGGCTTTGGGAGGAATCCCCCACCTTCAAGATTTACCGTGGCAACGACTGGATGAAGGAACCCTGCCGCAGTTGTGATGAGAAGGAGAAGGATTTCGGCGGCTGCCGCTGCCAGGCTCTGGCGTTGACCGGCGACCCGACCAACGCTGATCCCGCCTGCAGCAAATCACCCCACCACCATCTGATTAAGGAAGCGATCAAAAAGTCCGAGCAGCCCCGAGAGCTGGGATATGAACTGATTGTGCGGGAAGCCGGAGCGGTGGAGCTATGAAACTACCCCATGACTCCCTGCAAGGCACCCTGATAGCCGGTTCGCTGCTGACCGTTGTGCTCTACCTGATGGTCCACATGCTGATCAGCAATGCAGGCTGATTGCCAGATGATGGACTGAGTGACGAGGTAACCGATTATGGATATGCCACTGTTCGACATACTGATGCGCTGCTTTCACATCGCCTTTGCGCTTATCTGGGTGGGACATAACTATGCCAGTGTGGTGCAGAACCCGCACTTCCGGCCCTTTAATGCTGAAACCAGCGAAGACGCCCGAACGGCCGCGCTGGAAACTCGAATGCAGCGGGAGCATGGCACTTTTCGCTATGCCGCCATTGTGGTCTGGGTATCCGGCATGGGTATGCTCTGGTACCGTGGCTGGCTGGAGGATGTCCTTACCCTGAGCGGCCCCTATGCGGTGATCGGAATAGGGGCATGGATCGGCACCCTGATGATGCTCAACCTTTGGCTGATTATGTGGCCTCATCAGAAGAAGGTGCTGGGTTTTACGCCGGCACCGCTTGAGGAGCGGGTACGCTGCTCCCGAATCACTTTTCTGTCATCCAGGACTAACACCATCCTCTCTATGCCACTGCTGTTTTTTATGGCTGCAGGCAGCCACAATCCGCAGCTCTTTATGTAACCGGGTAAGGCATACATATGGCTATCAACAGGATTTATAATTTTGGCTCCGGGCCCGGCATGATGCCCGCAGAGGTGTTACAACAGGCGCAGGCCGAGCTGCTCAGCTGGCAGCAAAGAGGTATCTCGGTGTGGGAGATGCCTTTTACCGGCGAAACCTTCCAAACGATCGCCGAACAGGCGAAACAGGACCTGCGTGAGCTGCTGGCGATCCCCCCGCAATACCGCATCCTATTTATGCAGGGTGGGGCTTCGGCCCAGTTCTCCCTAGTGCCAATGAACCTGCTGGGCGGCAAAAGACGTGCTGACTACGTCGAAACCGGACATTGGTCCAGTAAGGCGATCATCGAGGGGCAGCGTTACTGCCGGGTCAGTGTTGCCGCCTCAGGCGTTGACACCGCATTCAGTGTTATTCCGCCCCGGCGCGACTGGCAGCTCGACCCGGCAGCAGCCTACTGCCATATCACCAGCAATGAAACCGCCAACGGGGTGCAGTACTCTGAGATCCCCGATATCGGGAAGGTGCCGCTGGTTGCCGACATGACCTCTGATTTTCTCTCTCGGCCGATCGATTTTGACCGCGTTGACCTGATCTACGCCGGTGCCCAGAAAAACATCGGCCCCGCCGGGTTAACGATCGTTGTGATCCGCGAAGACCTGATTCAACCCCCGATGCCTACCACCCCTTCCGCCTTCAGTTATAAGGTGGTCAATGAAACCCACGGTCGCTTCAACACCCCGCTCACCTATGCGATCTATCTGGCGGGGCTGGTGTTTAAACATCTAAAACAGATAGGTGGATTAAGTCGGGTAAGCAGGTTTAACCAACAGAAAAGTGTGCGTCTCTACCGGGCGATCGACAGCAGCGATTTTTACCACTGTCCGGTTGCGCTAGCGTACCGTTCAAAGATGAATATATGTTTTACCCTGGCCGACCCGACACTGGATAACCTTTTCCTGGCCCGGGCTGAAGAACAGGGGTTGCTTAATCTGCGTGGCCATCCCGCCATGGGAGGAGTGAGGGCCAGTCTCTATAACGCCATGCCGGACGTCGGCGTAGCGGCGCTGGAACAGTTCATGGCGGAGTTTGCCAGCCGCTATGGCTAAATTATATTACCGGTTTATCGCAGTACTAATGCGCTATAACCCCGGCTTAACCCGTAAACTTGTCCATACGGGGTTCAAGTGGGTCTCGGCATTGCGTGCAATCCAGCACTGGATCGGCGGTTATCAGCGTAACTCAGAACAAACAACCGAGGTGATGGGACTATGCTTTGCCAGCCCGGCGGGGATTGCCGCCGGGTTCGACCGGCATGGTCAGATCGGCCGCAAGCTGGGACATCTGGGGTTCGGCCATATTGAAATCGGTACCCTCACACGTCACGCAGAACCTGGCCATAATTGGGGGATCACCACCCTGAAGTCGCTGGTCGAAGAGCCCAGGCATCAACAAACAGCACAACTGGGTATCAACATCGGCATCAACCGGAATACCCCCCCGGACAAGGCTGCTAATGACTTGAGGTTCTGCCTCGCCCGGGCCTGGCCGCTGGCGGACTACATCGCCATTAACCTCTGCAACCCTGCCGCCGCACCATTGCTAGCTTGCCACAACAGGCAATTATTGCAGGCATTGCTGGTTGTTCTAAAAGAGGGGCAGCAGATGCTCAGCGATCAAACGGGTCGCTTTGTCCCGCTGGCGGTAAAAATAGAGCTGGATATCAACAACCCTCAGCAGCCCGCTGTGATTGAGCGCCTGCGGCAACTGAAGTTCGAGGCAATAATTGCAACGATTGATGCCGGAAAACCGGCAACTCCGGCAAAGGTCGCCCGCTGGCAGAACCGAGTCCAACAGCAACAAGCCTGTGAACAGATTCGCAGGTTACACACCGCCCTTCGAGGCGAGCTGCCAATCATCGCGGTGGGAGGAATCAGCTCAGCAGAGGATGTAGAAAGTCGTCTCGCAGCCGGTGCCGCTCTGGTTCAGATCCATAATGGCCTTCTTTATCAAGGACCATCCCTGCTTAGACATCTTCACGGCAGCTGGCAGTCTGGTCGATGAATCTAAATCGCAGCTGTTATCCGTCTGTGATGTGGCTGAGTGTGGATACAGGGGGAGGGTTATTACGGCAGGCAATTTGATGGATGTCCCGGTTCTTTGTTGGCTGTTTCTAGTTGTGGATAAGTCCGGATTAAAACTTGATTATCGATACAGTATATTGAGATAAACCAATATATTTGGCGCGCGTTGTCACTTTTACTGTGGTTTGCAGGCACGCTTTGTCACTGGCATTGAAAGCACAAATGATGCAATATCAAGCAGATAGGATACTGGGTTGGCGGGACTCCGTGCCAGCCTCAAAGCAGCAAAACGCGCATGCGTGTTTCCAGGGAAAGAAAAAGCACATGCTTCAAATAAAGCTTTCTCATCAATAGCTTACACTTTCTTACCTGATTGTCTTCAGCAGCAATGCGCGCTCGCACAGTTTTAAAAAATCTTATGCGTAATCACGCATGATAAGGAATATCACATGATAAGGAATATCACATGATAAGGAATATCGCTGCCGTCTTAATAATCCCTGCAATTTCAAACTGTGCATTTACTCGGGGAATTGATGTTAACTTGGTAGAAACGTCACCAAATAATTGTGTTTATATCGGGCAATTTCAAGAGCAAAGCTCTCAAAGCATGGAACAAGCAATTTATAAACTAAAAAGTACAGCCTTCGATGCTGGCGGTAATACCATTTATCTCATAGACAAATCTGGAGTTGGTATCACCTTTAAAAATAATCCAAGCCCGGACAGTGAGTGGCGCTCGGCTTATCCAGCTAGAGGTAAGGTATACAATTGTGTCATCAAAAACTCATAACGAATAAGAATATGTCGCGCGTAGCCGCGACATATCCGTTTTGTTCAACAAAACGGTCAATGTTCGTCTTCGGCTGGACCTCAGCAAACTGCGCTTGCTCCAGCCTTTGTCAGCGGCATAAGCAATCACCTCAGGCATGGAAGGCATGGAACAAGCATCAGTAAAGCTATCAGGATACAGCCCGGATTGGCCTTCAAAGTTTGAGGCTGAGAAGACTTTCCTTCTTGACCTGGTTGGGTCCTATAACCACGGAAGTATCGAGCATGTCGGCAGCACATCTGTTCCTGGCTTAATCGCAAAACCTGTCATTGATATTATGTTTGGGGTTAAGTCGCTTGAAGAGTCAAAGTCCGCCATCGGGATTCTCGCTAACAATGGCTACTGCTACTTTCCATATTAAGGGTGATGTCATGCATTGGTTTTGTAAACCATCCAATGAATTCAGGACTCACCACCTTCATCTGATACCGTTTCAAAGCCCGTTGTGGAATGAACGCATTAAATTTAGAGATATTCTCCGCAATAACAGGAACGTGGCAGATGCTTATTCCGCATTGAAAATCACGCTGGCTAAGCGGTACAAGAATGACCGCGAGCTATATACAAGCGAGAAATGGCCATTTATCAAACAGGTTCTGGAGAGCACATGAACTGTTTACAAAAAAAACAATCAATTAGCACCAGTGAGTTGGCTTGGACATCCAAGAACTACGCGTTTTTCGGCCTGTTATTGAAGCGTTGAATATCTACTTTTTTTTAGGTTAGAACTAATGACTAGGAGTCAGTATAGATATGTGCACCAAGGTACCAGTCAGTGAGCTGATCCAGCTTCCAATAACCTGGATTAGAGGCGATGACGAGAGACTTAAAACAGTTTTTAAATCACTAAAGGATGGCGACAGCATTAAGGAACCGATTCGTTTATTGAACTGCGGTTGTGGAAAAACATACATGCTTGAAGACGGCGGTCATAGAATCACGGCGGCATATAAGATCTTTAAAAAAACAGGCCGTGATGTCATGGTTCCTGTGCATAAATTTGTGTCGAAGTTCCAGTAGCAAAGCCACATAACAAACAACTAACGCCAGCAAGCTAATAAACGCTTGCAGTGGGATAAGCTACTTATTGCAAGACCTTGTATTCAAAACTGGGCGCAGAGTAATCAACTTTGCCCCCGGTTTTTTCGTCGCTAGCTACTATCAACTAGCCACTTATCTAGCCAAGTTTAACGCTTTCCATGATGGCCTGTAGCCCTGGTTTGTTAGCATAAATTTCTGCTTCGCTTAAACCCACCATTTCATAGGGCAAGACTAACCATTGATCGCTGGTATTAACAAAATAATCGGGCTTACGACCGGTGCGGTTATTGTCCGGCTTGAACCATGGGACCGCTATCTTTACATCGGTTGGCATATTTCGCTTTGCACGTTGTGACAGCTGCTCTATCGCCGCGTTTATGCTGTTGCCTGAGCTAAACACGTCATCGACAATGAGTAGTTTGTCATCGCGATTCAGGTTCTCTATTAAATATTTCAGGCCGTGGACTTTTATATCGTGCTTGTTATCGATCATCGATTGATAGCTTGGCAGTCCCTGATAAGAGGTGCGGATGGAAATGTGGTCGGTTTTAACCCCTAAATATTGCAGGCACTCCTGGACGTATATACCGACGGTACTACCGCCACGCCAAATGCCGACAATGAAATCAGGGCGGTAACCACTTTCAAAGATTTGAGTACCCAAGCGAAATGAATCGCAAATAAGTTCACTTTCTGAGATATATAATTTTTCCAAAATAATAACCTGACTTAAACCGGTTAATTGGCTGAATACGCCGCGAATGTTTTGCGTATCCAGGAGTTAAGGAATCTTCGAACTGGCTCCGGTTACCTTGGCACGGAGGCTCTATCGTCGCTTGCTTAATCTTCTTTGGGTATTAAATGCTTGATGATTTCAAACAGCTTGGGGCGATGTTTTTCGATCTCATCGGCGGTTAATCCTTCAAGCGAATGAGGATACTTTAACCAGGCTTCTGTCTCATGCAGATAATATTCAGGATCAACACCGGTTTTGTTTCTAGCGGGCTTAAAGTAAGGCACCGCGATACGAATGTCATCCGGAGTGTTCAGACGACATTTTTGCTTGAGCTCTTTAATGACCGCTTGAATCGTTAAGCCCGTATCATAGACATCATCAACAATAAGCAGTTTGTCTGCCGCGGTGATGTTTTTAATAAGGTAATCCATGCCGTGAATAAGTACGGTTTTTGAACGACCATCGATGCCATCACTGTAAGAGGAGGTTCTGATGGCTATATGGTCACTTTTCACACCGTAATAAGCTAAAAATTCTTGCACTGCCACCCCGATAGGGGTGCCGCCACGCCAAATTGCTATTATATAGTTTGGCTTAAAACCATCATTCAGGATTCTGGCCCCTAAACGAAAAGAGTCTTCCAGCAGGATTTGCGGATCAAGATAAGTTTTTTCAGTCATATAAATCTCACTAAATCAGTACATCTGGCAGGCCGTTGAAAAACGTTTTCGAGGCTGGCAATACAAGGCAAAAACAGGCAAAAACGCGGAACCATCGTGTCCTTTGGGTATTATTGAAAGAAGTAAGCCTAATATTCACTTCGTTCGCACTTCGGGCCAGCCTTTAGGCTGTTCACTAGCTTTGCATTTTGAGAGCCTATTTTTAACGCAGTAGTGGCAACGCAGATAGATTTTCAACAACCTGCAAGGGAACCTGCGAACAACTCCATTGCGCCTTAATATACCACTACGGGTACAGGCTTTCAGAGAAAAAACTGGGTCAGGTTTTGTCTTCTGCCTTGGTGCAAGAAGAATAAGAAGAGCGCCCAGCAATTGATTCGAACCAGACGTTTGGATTAAGTCAGAAAAACACGGTTAAGAATCAACGTGAAAGGTGTTGCACAGGCTAAGCTACTGTATGCTTTGGTGCTGTGACTGAATATGGATAAAAGAGTAGGGTTATTACGACAGGTAATTTGCGGGGTGTCCCCGTTCTTCATTTTTTCAAAGAGGCTTACTGTGAGGAATCACCATGCCATTAGAAACCGAATTACGCATTGACCTGGCCGCAGCTTTTAGACTCATTTATGAACTGGATATGCACGAATCGGTGGCTAACCATTTGAGTGCGGCGGTATCCGAAGATGGCAAGCAATTCCTCATGAATCGCCGCTGGATGCACTTTGCGAATGTCACTGCGAGTAATCTGCAACTACTCAACAGCGAAGATGACCGCATTATGCAAACCGATGAAGCCCCTGATGCGTCTGCATGGAGCATTCATGGCAATGTACATCAAGCGCTTCCCGCTGCACGCGTCATTCTGCATGTGCATTCCACCTATGCAACGGCACTGTCAACATTGAAAGACCCGCGCATTTTGCCGCTTGATAACAATACAGCGCGTTTCTACGAGCGCATCGCTTATGACACCAACTTCGGCGGCATTGCCACCAGCGATGAAGAAGGTAAGCGCATTATGGATACGTTCGCGGGTAAAACCGCGCTTATGATGGGCAATCACGGCATTACTGTGGTGGGTGAAACAATCGCTGAAGCCTTTGAAGAATTGTACTATCTGGAAAAAGCCTGCAAAACCATGGTGTTGGCTTATTCTACAGGGCAACCGTTAAATGTATTGCCGCATGAATTGGCCTTAAAAACTGCTGAGAGTTGGGATGAGTTTCGCGGTGCATCGGTTGCGCACTTTGAACAGTTGAAAGGGATGCTGGATAAGAGGGATAGTTCTTATAGGGATTGATCCCTTATAAACCGTTTGCCTGCCATGCGAATTGCAGTTGTAAAAAAGAGGGTCGGTAAAATAGGGCCAGAGTTAAATACACTGGTCCTATGTTTACTCTAGCCACTATCAACTATCTACTCGCCACTATCAACTAGTCACTCTTCTGGCGAAGCGAGCTAAACAGGAACCTTGAGCGTTTCCTGATATGGCGGCCACCCCATCGGCTTGCCACCCAGCAGGTGCAGGTGGATATGGTAAACCGTTTGCCCAGCATGTGAATTACAGTTTAGCACTGTCCGGTAGCCGTCTGCGGCGAAGCCTTGCTGTTCTGCGATCTTGCCTGCCACCATCACCATATGACCGACCAGGTCGCAATTCTCGGGCTGGATATCGTTCAGGGTCGCGATATGCTTGCGCGGAATAACCAGAGCATGGGTCGGAGCCTGGGGGTTGATATCGTTGAAGGCGATTACCTTATCATCTTCATAGATAATATCGGCGGGAATCTCGTTATTCAGGATCTTGCAAAACAGACAATCCATAGCAGTTACTCTCTAAATCAAACAGATGCATTGATGGGCATTACACCACTCACCGAGGCACAGATTCAAGTAGAATTCCGAAAATAAAAAACCGCTAAAAAAGCGGTTTTTCCTAGCGACTAGCAGCTCGCTACTAGTAGCTACCTATGGCTAACTGGCCTCATCGACAATTAGCTGCGGCGGGCAGTGATAACTGGTGACGACTTCGCCATCCGGGGTGACAGATTCCATGTGTACATCGAAACCCCATAGCAGGTGCATGTGCTTGAGTACTTCGTTGGCGGAGTCGGCCATCGGCTGATTGTTGTGCATATAGTGTCGCAGGGTGAGTGAACGATCACCGCGGACGTTGACGTTGTAAACCTGGATGTTGGGCTCGCGATTGCCGATGTTGTAGCTGGCGGCGAGGTCTTCACGAACCTGTTGATAACCTGGATCATCGTGGATCGAGGTCACCTTGAGGGTGGGTTTGCTGGCGTCATCGGTAATGGTGAACAGTTTCAGCTCGCGAATCATGTGTGGTGACAGGAACTGCAGGATAAAGCTTTCATCCTTGTAGTTACGCATGGCGTCCAGCAGGGTTTCATTCCAGTTACTGCCGGCGATGTCCGGGAACCATTCACGGTCCTCATCGGTGGGGTGTTCACAGATGCGGCGGATATCCTGCATCATTCCGTAACCCAACGTATACGGGTTGATTCCGTTGAAGTAGGGGGAGTCAAACGGTGGCTGGTAGATAACACTGGTATGGGAATGGAGAAACTCCATGATAAAGCCATCGGTGACCAGTCCTTCATCATGCAGGTGGTGCAGCAGGGTATAGTGCCAGAAGCAGGCCCAGCCCTCGTTCATTACCTGGGTTTGGCGCTGTGGATAAAAGTACTGGGCTATTTTGCGCACGATACGCACAATCTCCCGTTGCCAGGATTCCAGCAGCGGGGCGTTTTTTTCGATGAAGTAGAGAATATTCTCTTCCGGGTCTTCCGGGAAGCGGATCTCTTTCTGCTTACTTTCTTCGGCTTTCTGGGGAATAGTATTCCACAGTTGATTAATATGCCGCTGGATGTATTCTTCGCGCTCCAGTTGACGCTCTTTTTCCTCTTCTTGCGAAATTGGCTGCGGGCGTTGATAACGGTTTACACCGTAATTCATCAGGGCATGGCAGGAATCAAGCAGCTGCTCGACCGCATCTACGCTATAGCGTTCTTCACACTTGGAGATAAAACCCTTTGCAAACAGCAGGTAATCGATAATTGCCGAGGCATCAGTCCAGGTACGGAACAGGTAATTGCCCTTAAAAAAGGAGTTGTGACCGTAGCATGCATGGGCAATAACCAGCGCCTGCATGGTCATGGTATTCTCTTCCATCAGGTAGGCGATACAGGGGTCGGAGTTGATGACGATCTCATAGGCCAATCCCATCTGGCCACGCTTGTATTGTTGCTCGGTGGAGACAAACTGTTTGCCGTAGGACCAATGGTGGTAATTAAGTGGCATGCCGACAGATGCATAGGCATCCATCATCTGTTCCGAGGTGATGACTTCTATCTGATTGGGGTAAGTATCCAGTCCATAGTGTTTGGCAACGCGACTGATCTCATCGTCATAGCGCTGGATCAGTTCAAACGTCCATTCAGACCCGGTTGAAATAGGTTCTTTCTTTTTCATAGGGTCACTCCTTTTATTTCAATCAGCGAACGGGACGCCAGTCGAATGTTCTGAAAGTGAGACCCGGTTGAAATAGACAGATGCTTTTTCATAGGGTCACTCCTTTTTTTCGAACAGTTTGCGGCCAATACACAGAGAGCGGATAGATATCTGAAGGGCTGACTTGCCGAACTGTATTTTGGTCGAAGCGAGTTCGAACGTAAAACAGAACGGACCCAATTGAAATAGACAGATGCTTTTTCATAGGGTCATTCCTTTTTCTCGAACAGTTTGCGGCCAATACACAGAGAGCGGATAGATATCTGAAGGGCTGACT
>JBALVQ010000074.1:0-18524 GCA_036960915.1 Amphritea sp. | reverse complement strand
TGCCGAACTGTATTTTGGTCGAAGCGAGTTCGAACGTAAAACGGAACGGACCCAATTGAAATAGACAGATGCTTTTCATAGGGTCATTCCTTTTTCTCGAACAATTTGCGGCCAATACACAGAGAGTGGATAGATATCTGAAGGGCTGACTTGCCGAACTGTATTTTGGTCAAAGCGAGTTCGAACGTAAAACAGAACAGACCCGGTTGAAATAGACAGATGCTTTTTCATAGGGTCACTCCTTTTTTTCGAACAGTTTACGGAACACCGGATAGATATCATTGGGTTCGACGATTGTCTGCATGGCAAAGCTTTCGATGAACGCTTCACGGATCTGTTCGTATTCCAGCCACAGATTCTGATGCGGCCCGGTGGTGATCTCTACATAGGCAAAGTACTGTACCTGCGGCAGGATTTTATGCTCCAGCACCTCTTTGCAGATATGGGAATCGCCGTCCCAGTTATCGCCATCCGAAGCCTGGGCAACATAGATGTTCCAGTCACCGGCGGGGTAGCGGTCACGAATGATATCGGCTGACAGGGTCAATGCGCTGGAAACGATGGTGCCGCCGGTTTCGCGGGAGTAGAAGAATTCCTCCTCATCCACTTCTTTTGCGTGGGTATGGTGGCGAACAAACACCACTTCGATCTGTTTATAGTTACGTGTGAGGAATAGATACAGCAGGATAAAGAAGCGCTTGGCGATATCCTTGATCGATTGCGTCATCGAGCCTGATACGTCCATGATGCAAAGCATCACCGCCTTGCTGCTGGGTACCGGGACACGCACCAGATTATTGTATTTAAGATCAAATTCGTCAATAAACGGCATCCGCTTGATGCGCTTTTGCAGGGTCTCTATCTCAGCGTTCAGGCTGACAATTTGCTGTTCGGCTTCAGTATCCGGCAGGCGCGTTTCGAGGGTTTTAATCTCTTTTTTCAGCTCGCGTATTTGGCGTCTCTCTTTACCCGAGAGTGCAATACGCCGTGCATGGGCGGCACGCAGGGAGCGTATGACGTTGAGTTTGTCCGGTGATCCGACACTGGTAAAACCGGCGCGACGGACTTCAAAGCTGGTGGCATCACGCAGCTGTTTCTTGATCATGTAGGGCAGTTCAAGGTCTTCGAACATGAAGTCCAGAAACTCTTCCTGGTTGATCTGGAAGGAGAACTCATCTTCGCCTTCACCCTGGTTGCTGGCCTTGCCTTCGCCGGCACCGCCGCCACCGCCACCTTCGGGGCGCTTGAACTCATCGCCGACAACAAAATCCGTATTGCCGGGGAATATCCGTTTGCGAATACCACCTTCACCGTGGTGGAAGATAGGTTCGGAAATATCCTTGCTGGGAATGGTTACCTGGCCACCCTGATCGATCTCTCTGATACTGCGACTGTTAACTGCATCTTCAACTGCGCGCTTTATATGTTTCTTATAGCGGCGCAGGAAGCGCTGTCGGTTGACAGCGCTTTTCTTTTTCGCGTTGAGGCGACGGTCGATGATATAACTCATACTGCGCTCTCCTGCTCAGACCCGACATAGCTGAAGTGGTTACTGGGATTTACGCACCCGGATATACCATTCAGACAGCAGGCGAACTTGTTTCTCGGTATAACCTCGTTCGGTCATCCGTTTCACAAACTCACTGTGTTTTTTCTGATCTTCAGTTGAGGCTTTAGGGTTAAAGGAGATGACCGGTAGCAGATCTTCTGTATTTGAGAACATCTTCTTCTCGATCACGGTGCGCATCTTCTCGTAACTGCTCCAGGCCGGGTTCTTACCTTCATTCTCGGCGCGGGCACGCAGTACGAAGTTAACGATCTCGTGACGGAAATCCTTGGGGTTACTGATGCCTGCAGGTTTCTCTATCTTCTCCAGCTCTTCGCTAATAGCCTGACGGTTGAGAATATCGCCGGTCTCCGGATCGCGGTATTCCTGATCCTGAATCCAGAAGTCTGCATAGGTTACATAACGGTCGAAGATATTCTGGCCATATTCCGAATAGGACTCGAGATACGCGGTTTGAATCTCTTTGCCCAGGTACTCGATATATTTCGGCGCTACGAATTCTTTCAGGTAACCGATCAGCCGTTCCTGAGTATCAGGTGCAAACTGCTGTTGTTCGATCTGCTGTTCCAGCACATACATCAGATGTACAGGGTTGGCAGCAATTTCGGTAGGATCGAAGTTGAACACCTTGGACAATATTTTGAAGGCAAAGCGGGTGGATAGGCCCTCCATGCCCTCGTTAACACCGGCTGTATCCCGGTATTCCTGCATGGATTTGGCTTTTGGATCGGTGTCTTTAAGGTTTTCACCATCGTAGATACGCATCTTGGAGTAAATGTTGGAATTTTCCGGCTCTTTAATACGCGATAGCACTGAAAACTGTGCCAGCATACTCAGGGTGTCTGGTGCACAGGGCGCCTGATGCAGAGAGCTGTTTTCCAACAGTTTTTGGTAGATGCGTACTTCTTCGGAAACGCGCATGCAATAAGGCACTTTGACAATATAGACCCGGTCGATGAAGGCTTCATTGGTCTTGTTGTTCCTAAAACTGTGCCATTCCGATTCATTCGAGTGGGCCAGAATAATACCGTCAAACGGGATAGATGCCATGCCCTCAGTACTGTTGTAGTTACCCTCCTGGGTGGCGGTCAGCAGAGGGTGGAGTACTTTGATCGGTGCCTTGAACATCTCGACAAATTCCATCAAACCCTGGTTGGCGTGGCACAGTGCGCCGGAAAAGCTGTATGCATCAGGATCGTGCTGTGGAAACTCTTCCAGCATACGGATATCAACTTTACCCACCAGGCTGGAAATATCCTGATTGTTCTCATCCCCGGGTTCGGTTTTGGTGACCGCAATCTGGTTAAGAATGGACGGATAGAGTTTCACCACCTTGAACTGGGTGATATCACCGCCATACTCGTGCAGGCGCTTGACGGCCCAGGGGGACATCAAACCTTTTATATAACGGCGTGGAATACCGTACTCTTCTTCGAGGATAGTGCCATCCTCTTCGGGTTTAAATAAGCCCAGTGGAGACTCGTTAATCGGCGAACCCTTGATGGCATAAAAAGGGGCTTTTTCCATGAGAGCCTTGAGGCGTTCCGCCAGGGAGGATTTACCACCACCGACAGGACCCAGCAGATAGAGGATCTGTTTACGTTCTTCAAGGCCCTGGGCAGCATGTTTGAAATAGGCAACAATCTGTTCAATCGCATTCTCCATGCCATAGAACTCACTGAAGGATGGATAACGGCGAATCAGTTTGTTTGAGAATATTCTACTCAGTCGAGGATCGCGGGAAGTATCGACCATCTCGGGCTCACCGATCGCTAGCAGGAGCCGCTCTGAAGCGCTGGCGTAGGCCATAGGATCATTTCTACAGATCTCCAGGTATTCCTGCAGGGTATACTCCTCTTCCTGCGTGGAGTCGTAGCGCGCCTTATACTTTTCGAAAATACTCATATGCCACCTTCCTTTTTTCTTTTCGATGTCTTATTCGGGAGCCGAACTGGCTTCCTCCCGGTAATATTTATGGGCTCATAACAACATCACTCTTGCTCGTCTGTATTCAGTTTAGTCCAAGCTGAACTCTCTAGCGTAAAAAAAAGTAAAAATTATACCTTTGTTCTGGTTAAAAAGCGTACAACTAACTGATTGATTTTCTGGATAAATCGTCTATAACGGCCCTCATAAAACGTGCTGCTTCTCCGCCGGTAGCAGCACGATGATCGAAAGTTAATGACAGTGGCAGCACCCTGCGTACCTTTATTTCACCCTGTACGGGCATCACCTGTTCCCGGATCACACCGGCACCAAGAATCGCCACCGTAGGGGGAACCACAATCGGGCTGGCGTAACGGCCGGCAATTGTGCCGAAGTTACTCAGGGTGATCGTTCCGCCCTGTAGTTCGGTTGGTGGAATGGTGCGCTTAATCACATCTTGTCGCAGGCGGTCCAGACCGCTGCGGATATCTTCAAGGGTGCGGTTGCCGACATCTTGTACTACTGGTACAAACAGTCCCTGTTCGGTGTCGACAGCGACGCCCAGGTTAATTTTACTGTGCAGACGGCGGGTTAGCTGCTGGCCATCAAACCAGGCATTGAGGGCGGGTTCTGCCTGACAGCCCTGGCTAATCGCATGGATGAGACGCATGGTGATATCTTCACTGTCTGCCCAGTCGTGAATATCAACATCTTCGCACAGGGTAACGGGGACGACTTCGGCACGAGCCATCGCCATGTTCTTGGCCATCTGTTTGCGCACACCGCGTAGCGGTTCGGCCTTACCGTGAGTTCGGTCTATCTGTGCGGCTCGTTCAATATCTTCAGGGGTAATATGGCCGTCGCGACCGGTGCCTTTGAGGGTATCCGGGTCGACATTGAGTCGACCCGCCAGGGCGCGGATAGCCGGTGTCATTGGCTGGCGATATTGGGCGGTACTAGGCGCTGCGCCGATAAAAAAGTGATCTGAGCTGGGCGTCGCTGCTTCTCTTTTCAACTCGCCCACCACGGTGCCACTGTCTTCATGCTCATCACCGGCAAACTCGATCAGCGGTTCTCCCGTGTGAATAGTGTCTCCCGATTGGCCAAACAGGTGAGCAATAATACCGTCCTGGGGCGATGGGATTTCAATTACAGCTTTGGCGGTTTCCACCGATACCACTATCTGATCGGTGGTTACACTATCCCCTTCACTGACAAACCATTGCAGAATTTCAGCTTCGGGCAGGCCCTCTCCAAGGTCTGGTAGCTTGAAATACTTCATGAGAACTCTAATGTGTTTTTTACGGCTTCCAGAATGTCCGCCGTATTAGGCATGTACTGATTTTCCAATCGAAAGTAAGGCATTATTGTGTCATAGCCGGCCACTCGGACGACCGGGGCCTGCAGGCTGAGTAGACCCTTCTCGGCAATCGTGGCAGAAATTTCGGCACCCACGGCACAGCTTTTGGGAGCTTCATGGATCACCACGCAACGGCCGGTCTTGGCGACCGAGGCGAGAATGGTTTCATTATCGATCGGATTGAGGGTCGCGACATCGATCACCTCACAGCTGACAGCCTGTTCGGCTAGCTGGTCAGCTGCCTCCAGGGTCTCCTTAATCATGGCGCCCCAGCTTATCAGGGTAATATCTGCCCCCTCTCGCAGGGTAAAGCAGGTATCCAGTGGCAGGGCATCACCGTTGTCTTCCACCGGTTGTGCGTTGAGACGATAGATCCGCTTGGGTTCCATAAAGATCACCGGATCGGGGTTGCGGATTGCAGCCAGGAGCAGACCGTAAGCCCGTGCCGGGGAGGAGGGGATGACAACCCGTAATCCCGGTGTATTGGCAAACAGTGCTTCGGTACTTTCCGAGTGGTGTTCCGGGGCGTGGATACCGCCACCAAAAGGTACCCGGATAACCAGCGGGCATTGCAGACGACCGCGGGTACGGTGGCGTAAACGTGCCGCATGCCCAATCAGGTGTTCCAGGGTGGGCAGGATAAAGCCCATGAACTGGATTTCGGCTACCGGCTTCAGCCCCTGGGCTGCCATGCCGACGGATAGACCGGCAATCATGGTTTCAGCCAGCGGTGTATCCAGCACGCGCTTGACTCCAAACTCTTCGCGCAAGCCGACGGTCGCACGAAATACGCCGCCGTTGATGCCGACATCCTCACCCAGCACAACCACGGAATCATCCTGTTTCATCTCTGACATCAGCGCCATGTTAACCGCTTCGATCATGGTGATTGGATTACTCATGATGATTACCTCCCGGTTGGGCATTGCGGATCAGGCGTTCGCGCTGTTCCGCAAGCGCTCTGGGCAATTCGGCATAAAGGTAGTCGAACATGGTTTCTACCGGCTGCGCGGGCATGGCCAAATACTGCTCGACACTTTGCTGAATAATCTGGCTGACTTCATCCTGCCAGGCTTTTTCCTGTACTTCGTCCCACCATCCCTGCTGGTGGAGGAACTTCTGCAAGCGTTTGATGGGTTCGCGTTCCCAGGCAGCCTTGAGTTCATCGCTGTGACGGTAGCGGGTGGCATCATCGGCCGTGGTGTGATCACACAGACGATAACTGATCGCTTCAATCAGGGTGGCGCCTTTGCCTTCGCGGGCATGCTTGAGGGCCTCTGTAATGGCCTCATGCAAGGCGATGACATCATTACCATCGACCTGTTCGCCGCGGATACCGGCACCGTAGGACTTTTGTGCCAGAGTCTGGGCACCACACTGGATAGAGCGGGGCACTGAGATTGCCCATTGATTGTTATTGACGATAAACACCACGGGTAGTTGCCAGGCACCGGCAACATTCAGGGCTTCCAGAAAGTCCCCTTTAGAGGTGGCTCCATCGCCGCAGATAGTGACAGCAACACGCTTTTCACCGCGCACCTTGAAGGCGGTAGCGACGCCTGTGGCGTGCAGGGCCTGGGTTGAAATCGGTACGGAATTGGGAAAGTCCTGACCCATTTCCGGAGATGAATTGCCGCGCTCATCCCCGCCCCAATAACCGAGCATATCGGCAATCGCCAGACCACGCATGATCTGCAGGGCGTGGTTGCGGTAATAGGGGAGCAGCACATCTTCGCGGGCCATTAATGTACCGGTGACGGCGTCAATTGCTTCAGAGCCTAGCAGGGATGCGTAAGTTCCGATCTGACCGGTACGTTGCAAGGCAATGATTTTGGTATCCAGCTGGCGGGCAAGAACCATATTACGGTAATAGCTAACCAGAATTTCCGGGCTGTTGGCCCACTCAGGGAGTGTGCTCTGAGGGGTACCATCAGGCGCCAGAAAGCAGCTGTAATTGATTGTATCCTGATAAACAGTGTCCATGATTTGATCTCCTTGAGCCTGATATCAGGCCGCTGCGTGATGATTCTGGCTGCTGCGGCTGATAATGGTCTCTGCCCGACGATCGGCAATCAGGTTTGTTGCCTGACCGTCTAGTGAGGCAAGCTTGTACAGTTCAAACAGGGCGTCATAGATGCCTGCTACCTTGCGTTGAATCTGATCTTCATGCTGCTTGGCGTAATTTAGGGCGACAAAAATCAGGCCGCCGGAATTGATCAGATAGTCCGGTGCGTACAGAATGCCTTTGCGCATCAACTCCCTTCCAAGTTTATCATCTGCTAGCTGATTATTGGCGGAGCCGGCGATACAGCGGCACTTAAGTTGATGGATCGTCTCTGAGTTGATAATCGCACCGAGGCCGCAAGGGCAGAAAACATCGGCGTAAACGCTGTAGATTTCATCGGGTTTGACGGGGTCAGCCTTAAACTCGTTGCAGGCTCGGGTTACTTTGCGGCTATCAATATCGGTCACTGTCAGGCGTGCGCCGGCGTGATAAAGCAGGCGGGCAACTTCGTAGCCAACATGGCCGAGCCCCTGCAGGGCGACATGTACTCCGGTCAGTTCCTGCCGGCCCAGCTTGAAGGCAACTGTCGCCCGGATGCCGGCAAATACCCCGCTGGCTGTTGCCGTTGAAGGGTCTCCCATACCACTGGTGCAGGTTACAAAGGGCGTGGAAAGAGCGATGTTATCCATATCTTCGATCTGTGAGCCGCTGTCCATTGCCGTGATATACCGGCCATTTAAGTTGTCGATGAAATTACCGAAAGATTGCATCATGGCGCTGCGGTTGATGGTTGCTTCCGGTTTGATGATCACCGCTTTGGCCCCTCCATGTGGTAAACCGGCAAGTGCAGCCTTGTAGCTCATTCCTTTGGCCAGCCGGATGGCATCTTCGATGGCGGCATCGGTGGTTGGATAAGGAATAACACGACAACCACCAATCGCAGGGCCGCGATAGGTGTCGTGGATGGCTATAATGCCCCGCAAGCCTGTTGCGGTGTCGCTACAGAAATGCAGTTCCTGCACATCGGCTTTTTCCAGCTGTTCAAACATGACGGGATCCTCCTGACGCACATCAAAGGTTGGAAACAAATTTCTTCAATAGAGCCCCTATCTTTAGAACCTCTATCTTTTGAAAAGGCTCCCTTTTTTGATAGCACAGGATTTAGGAAAGTTCAGGGAATATATATTATTTCCAGGCACTGTTGTCATAGTGGGGAGTCCGGTTATGCACCTGCTGAAACCCGTTAACGCCACTGTTGCTGTGGGGTAGAGCAGATACGCAATTAGCCGAGATGAGAAAACTGGCGGGCAATAAAAAAACGCACTTTTTTCGCTTGATTTCTGATAGTTAGCTGCTTATCGGGTGATTAAAGTGCCGCTATTTGCCGCTAGATATCAGAAAATAGATGGTTTTAGGATAAAAAGTGGTGCTATCTGCGTGTTTCTTGCGTATTCGATCTATGGCTATAGGTTTTTGACGGGTATGATTTCTCGACTTGTATCGGATAGGGAACCTACGAACAAGTCCCTTACGCCTTAGCATGCCCTCTGGGTACTGGCTTTCAGAGAGGTTGGAGATTAAGACAACGCACCCAGAGGGCATGCTAATTACAGGCATACTGGTTGTATCAGGAACGCCTGCCGGACGAAAATCGTTAACGTAGAGCTCCTATCTCTCTGAAAGCCCCAAAGGGCGGGCTCTAAAACGGCCATCTGCTTTGTCAGTCAGCTTGAAAAGGTCAGGACATTTCCTGCACTGCCTTTCGCGTATCAGCGTGCCCCTTGGGTATAGCATGCCCTCTGGGTACTGACCGTTTTATAGCCCGCAGAGAAAGTATTGGACTTATTCGCAGGTTCCTTCGCAGTAACAAAGGTTTTGTTGGTTAAAATATGAAGCAGATTCTTCTTAAGGGAAATGGAATACTCGGCCGCAGTTTGTTATTACTTTCGTTGTGTTCCGGGCCAGGTCTGGCGCTCGCTGAAAACCAGCCTGATGTAGCAATTGATCGTGAAAATCTGCTACTGGCCAGCCTGGGTGATCTGCGTCAAAATCAGATGTGCGGTGCCGTTGAAAAGTTGAAGACGCTGGTGGATAAACAGCCGGATTTTCGCCTTGCGCAGTTGATCTACGCTGATTTGTTGGCCGCCCAGAGTGCGCCTCTAAGCTCGGTCGGCAATAACGGCAACAGTGACCACAAAGTACTCGAAGGCCTGATTTCCGAAGCTCGGGCCAGAATGAGCATGGAAGGTCGCAAGCCCACCGCGGGAATGATTCCTGATAGTCTGCTGAAAATGTCTTCCGATCAGGAACACGTGATTGTGATAGACATAAATTATTCTCGCCTGTTCCTATTTGAAAACCAGGATGGTACTCCGGTGCTGATCAAGGACTATTACGTTTCCTATGGTCGAGGTGGTGTCGAGAAGCGGGCATAAGGTGATCTGAAAACCCCGCTGGGGGTGTACTTCAGCACCGGACGACTGGCTGATGAACAACTCCCGCCACGTTATGGAACCGGCGCCTTACCGATTAACTACCCGAATGCCTGGGATACGCGCCAGGGGTATACGGGGAACGGCATCTGGTTGCATGGCTCGCCAAAAGATACTTTCAGTCGACCGCCTAAAGCCAGTGAAGGATGCCTGTCACTGACGAATGCGCATTTTACCGAGCTGGATGGTATTGTCGATTTCGAAGCAACGCCGGTGTTGATTGGCACTCAATTTGAGTGGCTGGATCAGGCAACCTGGGAGAAGCAGCAGGAAAAGTATCAGCAGCTGGTGGAAAACTGGCGTACCGACTGGCAGAGCCTTAATATGGACAGTTATCTGTCTCATTATTCCCAGAGCTTTAATAATGGCGCGCAGAACTACGACCGTTTTGTCGACCATAAGCGCAAAGTGAATAGCCGTAAAACCTATATCAATGTAGAGCTTGAGGATCTGAGTATTTATCAGTATCCGGATAATCCGGACCTGTTTGTTGCTACCTTTAACCAGAACTACAGCAGTGATAATTATTCTGGCAGTGATATGAAGCGCCAATACTGGGTTAGGGAAAATGATCAGTGAAAAACTGCTTACGAAGGTGCGCCGTCGAAGGGAAAGCCGTGATCTTTTTGCGTTCTTGAAATATGTCGTTGAGATAAAAAATAAAAAAGGGAGCTAGGCTCCCTTTTTTATGTACAGGATGTACGGTATGTCGTGAGCACAGGGATGTGCAAGAGCGACGATGTACAGGATGTACGCTTTTTAACGAGAATTCGGCAGCAGAGAGCCATGGATGGCGGTGTAGCGATATGGCTGTGGCAACGTTGCTAGAGCGTTGTCTCCGATGTGATTTTCCAGCCGTCTCCCAGGGGAGATAATATAAGTGTCTTATACACTTCATCCTTAAAAGTTCTCGATCTGTAGTCTTGCAGGAATACAGTGCGAATTCGACCGTCCGGCATCGCAATCATGGAGATATCAGAGACAGCTACCTGGATGTACTTCGGTGCTTTCAGGCGTTTGTTACGTCCCCATTTCCACTGCTTATGACTAACTTCATCACTGGGTTGATACTGGTCGCTGTAAAACGCTACATATTGAGTCACATCCTGAGCAGATCAGGCTGCTGCCCATTGGTTGATCAGTGTGCTTATTTCCTGGGCCGTTGCATCATTCAGCTCTGCTATCTTGGCGACTGGCTGGGTTGCTTTTGCCTGGTTATCAGCGGCGTTATCAGCTGCGATGGTTTTGAATATAGCTGGAGAGGCACTTTCAGCGAGTTCTTCCTGGTGGGCTGGAACGGTGCCTTCGGAAACCTTGCGTTCCTCTATAACCAGTTCAGTGCTTATAGCCATCTGACTGGCGAGAACCTGCTTTGGTTGCGCTTCTGATACTTCTTTAGTATCGGGCTTCGATGGGGTCTGTTTCTGTGCAACGGCAGTCGAACTCAAAGGAATCGATTGCTGTTGATAAACCTGATTTAGAATAGCCAGATCTGGCCGTGGCGTATTCACTGACTCATCAAGGTCCAGTGCGCGGTTATAGGCCTGTGTAGCCAGAGAGGCATAAACCGTCTTAAGGTTTTGCTGTACCAAGGCATAGCTAGGGTGGGTATTAAACGCCTGTAGCAGTGTATTAACTGCTTTATTGTTTTCACCCTGACGAGCATAAATTGCAGCCAGATTATTGTAAGGTTCAGGGGCATTTGGGTACAGCTTAACCAATTTACTGAACGCATCTTCGGTGGCTGAAAGCTTGTTTTGATCCATCAGCGCAATCCCATAGAGCAACCAGCCATTAGGATCTTTAGGATGGCTCACAAGGTAGTTGTCCACCTCAGTAAATGCTGCACCATAATTCCCCTGGCTTTGTAGGGCGTGGGCTTTTTTAAGCTGATCGGCGAGTAACTGCGCGTTAAAATCGATTTTCTGCTGTAAGTCGGCGTTGCGTGTATGAGGCTGTCCCTGTGTGAGGCTGCTTTCACCGTTGATTGCGCGCTCTTCATCCTCGAGCCATCGGGTTAACTCAGATAGTTTGCTATCGATGTCCGCCTGATTAGTATTTACAGTTGCGGCCTTAGAGCAGTTGAAGTAATTATCTGCACCGGCATTCAAGCAATAGCTGGATGCAGTATCTTCTGCCTGGACCGATCCATTGCATGCTACTGCAATTGCAAGAGCCAGTGGGAGCTGCCGGGTAATGCGGTTGGTCAGTTGCCAGATGCTACGTCTAAAAGCCATTGCATGAAATCCAGTAGCTTAAGGGTAGTGCCGGTTTAACCGGTAAAAAAAATCCGGTAGAGGCGATTCTAGCCTGAAAAAAACACCGGGTAAGCCCTGTTTTTACAAACTTATTGCAGAGACAAAAACAGCCACATAATAGTGGCTATTTTAGTATTTAACTATCAATCAGATTGATTGTTTATTGCTGCTCGCGCGCGATTGCCCGGTAGGCAATATCATCGCGATAGTAAACATCTTTCCAGTCAATCTGTTTGACCAGCTCATAAGCACGCTGCTGGGCTTCTGTAACGCTGTTACCCAGTGCTGTTGCACAGAGTACTCGACCACCGCTGGTTACAACCTGACCATCTTTCTCGGCGGTGCCAGCATGAAATATCTTGGTGCCTTCCGGAGTTGTTTCCGGCAGGCTGATCGCGTCGCCTTTGGCGTAGTCACCCGGATAGCCGCCAGCGGCCAGGACAACGCCAACTGCGCAGCGAGAATCCCACTGGGCAGTGGTCTGGTCCAGCTGACCATCCAGAGCGGCATTGGCCAGCTCAACGATGCTGGACTTCAGGCGCAGCATGATCGGCTGAGTTTCAGGATCACCAAAACGGCAGTTATACTCAATCACTTTAGGTGTACCATCGGCCATGATCATCAGGCCGGCGTACAGGAAACCAACGTAGGTGTTACCTTCTTCAGCCATACCGTTAACGGTTGGCAGGATAACTTCGGCCATCACCCGCTGATCGATTTCCGGCGTCACTACTGGTGCTGGAGAGTATGCCCCCATGCCGCCGGTATTCAGTCCGGTATCACCGTTGCCGGCGCGCTTATGATCCTGACTGGTTGCCATCGGCAGTACGTTTTTACCGTCGACCATGACGATGAAGCTGGCTTCTTCGCCATCCAGGAATTCTTCAATGACTACCCGGTGACCGGCTTCGCCAAATGCATTGCCAGCCAGCATATCCTTAACGGCTGCTTCGGCTTCTTCCAGAGTCATCGCAACGATAACGCCTTTACCGGCAGCCAGACCATCAGCCTTGACTACAATCGGAGCGCCTTTTTCTCGCAGGTAGGCCAGGGCAGGCTCAATCTCGGTGAAGTTCTGATAATCCCCGGTTGGAATCTTGTGCCGCTCGAGGAAATCCTTGGTGAATGCCTTGGAGCCCTCCAGTTGAGCTGCGCCTTTGCTCGGGCCAAAACAACGCAGGCCTTCAGCAGCAAAACGGTCAACGATACCTTCAACCAGCGGAGCTTCAGGGCCGACGATGGTCAGTGCGATGTTATTCTCTTTGGCAAATGCCACCAGAGCATCCTGATCCATTACATCAATAGCAACGTTTTCAACTTTGGCTTCAAGCGCTGAACCGGCGTTACCTGGTGCAACATAAACGGCTTCTACTGCGCTATCCTGTGCGGCCTGCCATGCCAGTGCATGTTCACGTCCGCCAGATCCAATGACTAATACGTTCATATTTTTTTTGCCTATTCAGAAAGCAGAGAGCCAGCTAATAGCGGGCTCCTGGAGTGACTGTTAGTGACGGAAATGGCGCATGCCAGTGAATACCATCGCCATGCCATGTTCGTTGGCGGCATCGATCACTTCCTGATCGCGCATCGAACCGCCTGGCTGGATAACGGCTTTAATGCCGGCAGCCGCGGCTGAATCAATACCATCACGGAACGGGAAGAAGGCATCAGATGCCATCACTGAGCCTTCTACTTCAAGGCCTTCATCCGCGGCTTTAATACCGGCAATCTTGGCACTGTAAACGCGGCTCATCTGGCCGGCTCCGATACCAATAGTCTGGCCGTTCTTGGCGTACACAATGGCATTGGATTTAACGTATTTGGCGACTTCCCAGCAGAACAGTAGGTCACGAATTTCCTGCTCTGTTGGCTGTAATTCGGTAACAACTTTCAGTCCACCGGCGTCAACCATGCCCTGATCCTGATCCTGAACCAGCAGACCACCGTTAACACGCTTATAGTCGAAGCGGCTATTACGTTCTGTTGTCCATTCACCGCAAGCAAGCAGGCGTACATTTGGCTTGCTGGCAACGATGTCAGATGCTTCCTGGGTAACTGTTGGAGCAATGATTACTTCTACAAACTGACGCTCAACGATGGCCTGGGCAGTCTTGCCATCCAGCTCGCGGTTAAACGCGATAATGCCGCCAAAAGCAGAAGTTGGGTCGGTCTGGAAAGATTTGGTATAAGCTTCCAGGATGTCAGTACCAGTTGCCACACCGCAAGGGTTGGCATGCTTAACGATAACGCAGGCAGGCTCTTTGAAAGGCTTAACGCACTCAAGGGCGGCATCGGTATCAGCAACGTTGTTGAAAGACAGCGCTTTACCCTGCAACTGGGTCGCAGTGGATACACTGGCTTCAGATGGCTTAGCTTCAACGTAGAATGCTGCACGCTGGTGAGGGTTCTCACCGTAACGCATTTCCTGTGCCTTAATGAACTGAGTGTTGAAGGTGCGTGGGAATGTCGCTGGTGCATCGATATCACCATCGGTGATAGCACCCAGATAGTTGGCGATCATGCCATCGTATGCGGCAGTGTGCTCAAATGCCTGTACTGCCAGATCGAAGCGCGTTGCGTGATTCAATCCCTGGTTTTCATCCAGTTCCTTGATGATACGCTCGTAGTTGTCAGCGCTGACAACAATGGCGACATCCTTATGATTCTTGGCGGCAGAGCGAACCATGGTAGGGCCACCAATGTCGATATTCTCAATTGCCATTGGCAGGTCGCAATCCGGACGCGCAATCGTTTCCTCGAATGGATACAGGTTGACGACAACCATATCGATCGGGTTGATACCGTGTTCGTTCATGATTGCATCATCGATACCACGACGACCCAGGATTCCACCGTGTACTTTCGGGTGAAGGGTCTTAACGCGGCCATCCATCATCTCGGGGAAGCCGGTATAGTCAGATACTTCGACAGCGGCGACACTGTTTTCCTGCAGCAACTTGTAGGTGCCGCCGGTGGATAGAATCTCAATACCGCGCTGGCTCAGTGCCTGGGCGAATTCAACGATGCCAGTTTTGTCTGAAACACTGATCAGTGCGCGACGAACCGGAGTAATTTTCTGCTCTGCCATGGGTATTAGTCTTCAATTCGGTTAAAGGTTAATTCGCTTACAGCAAGCCGTATTGCTTTAATTTTTTACGCAGGGTGCCACGGTTCAGGCCCAGGACTTCAGACGCTTTGGTCTGATTATCCTTGGTGTACGTCATCACGGCTTCAAACAGTGGCGCTTCGATTTCAGAAAGCACCAGCTGGTATACGTCAGTTACAGGCTGTCCGTCCAGTTGAAGGAAGTAGTTGGATAACGAAACCTCCACGCTGTCACGCAGTGTTCTTTCCTGCACTTCGGCTGTTTGCCCTGCTGCCAGTTGTGTATTCAACGTATTATTTTCCACTTGCATATATCCAAATTAAACCGTAACTCAGGCTGCTGCGTCTGCTAGTGGCAGAGTCGCGAAATAGTTCCTGATTGCTTGTTCCTGCAGTTCGGTTGCTTCTAATTTATTAAATTCCTTCCTGAAGTCGGTAACACCTTGCTTGTTCTTCAGATACCAGCCCACGTGTTTGCGGGCGATGCGAATACCCAGATACTCGTCATAGAAACGGTACAGGGCTTGAAGGTGGCCAAGAAGGGTGTCTCTAACGTCAGTCGAGGATGGAGCCGGAAGCTCCGTTCCTGTGGCAAGGTAGTGATTTATTTCTTTGAAAATCCAGGGGTTGCCTTGAGCTGCACGGCCGACCATGATGGCGTCGGCTCCGGTGTGATCCAGAACTTGCCGAGCCTTTTGGGGGGACGCGATATCGCCGTTGGCAAATAATGGCATGCTGATAGCCTGGCGTATCCGGGCGATCGTATCGTACTCAGCTTCACCTTTGTAACCGCAGGCACGGGTGCGCCCGTGAACGGCCAGCGCCTGAATTCCAGCATCTTCTGCGATGCGAGCAATACTTACGCCGTTACGGTGGTCAGTATCCCATCCGGTACGGATTTTAAGTGTTACAGGTACATCAACGGCAGTAACGGTTGCATTCAAAATATCCGCTACCAGTTGTTCATCTTTCAGAAGGGCTGAGCCTGCCGCCTTATTACAGACTTTTTTTGCCGGGCAACCCATGTTGATATCGATGATATGCGCACCGTTAGCAGCATTAACGCGGGCGGCTTCGGCCATCATATCGGGATCACCACCGGCTATCTGTACAACACAGAGCGGATCGTTTTCCTGTTTCTGTAAACGCAGGCTGGATTTTCGTGTGTTCCAGAGTCGTGTGTCAGAGGTTACCATTTCGGAGACCACCATGCCGGCACCAAGCTGTTTACACAGCTGTCGGAACGGTAGGTCGGTTACACCAGCCATTGGTGCCAGGATAACCTGACTATCAATGCTGTGTGGTCCGATTTGAAACATGCGCCAACCCTGAAATTTGAATGAATATCCTAACGGCGCGACTTAACTTCAGTCCCGTACTGCGATGCCGTTTGGAAGGCGGATAATAATACTCTCTCAGAGTGGAGGGGCCAAGCTGTTTTTGATGATTTTTTAACCATATTTAGTGTTGCAAAATAGATAAAAAATGCTAGGTACGCGGCTTTTCTGGCCTTTTGTTTACAGGCTTGCTGGTCGCAATTCTGCTTGATAGCTAACGGCACGACGGCCGGGATCGAGAATATCGAGGCTGATCTGCAGCGTTTGATTAACCGGCATGCTGGTCAGGTCAACGATTGATTCGTGCAAGTATTCCCGGGGCTGGAATATGCGTTGGCTGATGGCTATGCCTTTGCGATCAGCAAAGGAGAGTATAATGGCGGGGTAGGGTTGAGTATATGTTGCCTGGTTCTCCAGCAGCAGGTTGACGCTCAGCGCGCCTTGATATTCGCGGTGCTCCTGTACAACCAGTTTTGCGGTGTTGATGCTGCCGATGTCTTGCCGTACAGGCAGGTTACATTCTATTTCCTGGCAAACAATTTCATACAGGCTTGCAAGATCCGGTTGACGTGCCAGTGTGGCGCGGTTGAACCAAAGGTATTGGCTGGCTAATAATAAGGCTGCAATAAGGCAACTAAAGGCCCACCAACCACTTAAACCTGAAGGTTGCGCAGTGGCGCGAATCATCACTGGTTCAGCTCTGACTGCAGTAAACGGAGGCGCTTTTTTTAATGCACCAGTGGTGGGATTCGCAACCGAACCTAATGTGTTACCTGGCTTGGCGTTTTTTTTCTGTGTTTTGGCTGCATGTTCCGGGGGGCTAAACACCACAGGCTTATTGGTTATCTGTTCGAGGTTAATTTCATCGGTTAGCTGATCGCTCAAAGTTAAAGCTGCTTCGTCCGTCTCTTCAGGGTTAACAGTTAAAGGTTGCGTTATATATTCCTGAATGGGTTTGTCCAGGTCTAATTGCGGCTCTACATCTGTGTGGTCGGTTACTGTATCGGCGGTTGAAGTCTGGCCTGTCGGTTCAGTGGCTAGCGGGTCTGTAATATCGGTTGCCCGGGTTGACTGCTCAACCAGGGCTTCCTCCTGTTCATGACTGGATGGGTAGCGCTTATCCACAATGCGCGATTGGCGGGTTTGCGGCGCAATAAACTCAGCTACTTGAATTTGATCAAAGAGAGGGTCTTTGTCGGCGAGGTCCTGATCTGAAGCCCGATTTGGAATATTAGTTGTGGATTGAATTGCAGAGCCTTTATCAGGGGCCGTATCTGAGTCTGTGACTGCGGGGCTTGCGCTATACAATTCTGCATTAAATACTTCCAGACAGGCGCCGCAACGCACCTTACTATTGGCGATTTTCAGTTGGCCATCGGTTACCTGAAACCTGGTGGTACAAGCGGGGCATTCGGTGATGATGCGGCGTGTCATGGGTTACAGTTCTACCGTTTCGTTCCTGTGATACGAATCCAGCCCTCTTTCTCTGCTACAGGATCCAGGTCAAAATTTTTGCTGTAGGCTTCACGTATCTCATCTTCTTGCTGGGTAAGCAAGCCTGATAGCACCAGTTGACCACCGGTTTTGGTGAGTTTTGTCAGGGTGGGGGCGAGTTGAACAAGCGGTCCGGCAAGAATATTGGCCACTACCAGATCTGCTGCCATGGCCGGCGTATTTTCCGGCAAATAGACCTGCATCCTGTTCGGGGCGATGTTGTTGCGTCCCAGATTATCCAGGCTGGCATCCAGGGCTTGCTGATCGATATCTACGGCCATCACATTGGTTGCGCCCAGTAGCAGGGCTGCAATACCTAATATGCCCGAGCCGCAACCATAATCAATGACTTGTTTATCATCCAGTGGCAGGCCATCCAGGTATTCAAGGCAGAGTGCAGTTGTTGGATGGGTGCCGGTGCCAAACGCAAGGCCGGGATCAAGCATCAAATTGACCGCATCCGGATCGGGTACCGGCTTCCAGCTTGGGCATACCCAGAGGCGCTTGCCAAATTGCATGGGATGGTAGTTATCCATCCACTCCCGTTCCCAATCCTTATCTTCAAGGATCTCTGCTTTCATCTGTGGAAAGGGGGTTCCCGGAAACAGTTGCTCATGCGACTCATGCAGGAACAGGGTGGTTGCTTCAAGATCATGGTCGGCGGAGAAAAACCCGCTCAATACGGTGTTGCTCCAGAGTGGGGTAGTGCCCAGGTCCGGCTCGAAGATTGGTTGGTCCTCACGATCCTGAAAAGTTACGGCAGCGCAGCCTGCGGCAAGCAAAAGGTCTTCGTATTGTTCGGCGTTGTCCGGTAAAACATCCAGTTTGATCTGTAACCAGGGCATCAGGTATTCCAAATTAAAATAAAAACATAGTTGCAGTGATAGCGCTAAGCGCCTGTTATGGCAAGAACTTTAGGCAAAAAAAAGGCTATGTCTGAACTAACTGTTGCGTTATCCATTCAATGTGTAGGGTGTCGG
>JBALVQ010000073.1:0-30790 GCA_036960915.1 Amphritea sp. | reverse complement strand
GCTCCCACAGGTTCCGCTCTACCCAATGGCCAAAACACTTCGTGGGCCACGCTGAGCACTTCGTGGGCCACGTTGAATGCTTCGCGGGGAATACAATACCCAATGGCCAAAACACTTCGTGGGCCACGCTGAGCGTTTCACGGGGCATGCTAACCAGCGCCCTACAAAAGATCCACGCTATCTGACGAAGAACCATCAAAAAAGGCCGCGAAAGCGGCCTTGTTGTAACCTGGGGAGCTTACTGCGCTTTCTGAACGTTATTGCGACCCGCTTCTTTAGCCTGATACAGGGCAGCATCCGCGCGTCCGATGAAAGTTTCTATAGACTCTTCGGCAGCCAGTGTTGCTACTCCAAAGGAGGCGGTAATCGAACTGATAACATCGCCGGATTTTTTCTGCTTGATACGGATAGCCTGAATTTTTTCTCGGATGCTTTCAGCCAGCTCTGCGGCTGCTTCAGTGGTTGTTTTCGGCATCAGGATAGCGAATTCCTCGCCGCCGAAACGCACCGGCAACAGTGGATCAGTACATTCACTTTTAACCATCTTGCCTACGTATTGCAGTACTTTATCACCCATAAGGTGACCGTAGGTGTCATTAAACTTCTTAAAGAAGTCGATGTCGATCATCATCAGGGATACATTTCGGCGAGCGCTACTGGCATGTTTGCTGAGTTCCATGTCAAACACGCGGCGATTAAACAGGCTCGTCAGTGGATCGACACTGGCATCCTCACGGGATTTTTCCAGTTCCTGCTTCAGGGAGTTTATTTCGGCCTGAGCTTCATCTATTTTTTTCTGGAACTGACGCGCGCTGGCACTGATGGTTTCGGTATTAACCGCAAGCTTCTCAATAATAGTTTCCAGTGACTGATCATCACTGCTGTCGCGTAGCGCGGTCAGGCTATCCTGGAGCACCTCATTATAGGCTTGCGTATCCTGTGCTGTGTCAGACACCTGCACTTCCAGGTCACCCATGACAGACAACAGGGCTTTTTGAACATCTTCTGCGTTATCGATCTCGTCTTTGATCAGATAATCACGAAATAACTGCTCACTGACAATGTTAGGACAGGTACCGTAGGTTGCGATGGTTTTATCCATTTGGCTATTCAGCTTGGGTATCGCCTGGGATACATAGGCGTACCAGAGAGAGTAGTTCAATGGATTGGGGGGGATGCTGTGCTTGACCATTAACGGAATAGATTGACGTAAAAAATCGGCGGCCTGTGTCGTATTATCTGCGAACTTCATACAATCCCTTTCTACGGAACATCAGTATCTGCTTAACGATGTATGCAAACATCGAAATAACTTGCGGCGTATCATTATGCAGGAATATAGCACTAATGAAAGCTCCCCTATACCTCAAAATGGAACCTTTATTGAAAAAGTTAAACACTTGTTTGAGTAGGGTTTTTTCGTTGAACTAGCCATAAGAGGCGTAACTATTTGTTTTATAGCACATAAGTTACCCTCTTCAGGGGTGCTAAAAGGTCATGAGTAAGACTAGTTTGGCATTGAACTTATTAGCCAAGTCATAGAACTCTATGGATTAACCCGGATGTTTCTTGAAGGGATTGGAATTTCTGGGAAATCTGGCTAATCAGCTCGCTTTTATGTACAGGATGTACTGTATGTCGCGAGCACATGGACATGCAAGAGCGACTATCTTTCGCCAAGCCCTGGTGCTCCATTATTCCAAGGGCCAAGGCTCAAGGAAGATCGAGCTAAATGCAACGCCAGGTTTTTCAGAAAACAGATCAGCGGTATCATTTTGATGGCCCGATAAGCTATGCGGCTGCTAAGGGGCAATCCAGTAAGCTGGCAGCTTGCCGCAGTCATGACGCGTTATTTCTTAACTTTAGTTCTGTCCCGCTGATTGATGTTTCAACCGTTTTGGCTATAGAAGATGTGATTCTTGATGCGCAGAAAGTGGGCCGTGATGTACATATTATTGGCTTGAACGATATTGTTGAAAGTATTCTTAAGCGGTTGAAAATTCTTGATTTGATTCCTGAGGCATCTTGTTATAAGAACAGGAGAGATGCGCTGGAAAGCGCCTACCAGCAGCTATACTTGGATAAACTCAACTGATCTGCAGTGATATTTTGTGTTGCACCGGTTCGAGTGATTGCTGCAGGGAGGGCAGTAATGCCTGCTCGATTATGCCTTGTAATATGAGATGTTGATCATAGCTGCGTTGTTGTACTTCAATGTTGAAACGACTAACCAGCTGTTCCAGATCGCCTGTGTATTCATAGGGGGCTTGCAGAGTAATGTTCAGCTTGGGAACCACTTCTTCAAACTCTGCAATTTTTAAAGCCTCCTGGACCGCCTGAGCGTAAGCCCTGACCAGCCCGCCGGTGCCTAGTTTGATGCCGCCGAAGTATCGGGTGACAACAGCACATAACTCGCCATGTCCGCTGTGCTGAAGAATATTCAGCATAGGCTGCCCCGCTGTACCTTTAGGTTCGCCGTCATCACTGCAGTTCCATTGACTGGCATCGGATGGGGTGCCGGCTATATAGCTCCAGCAATTATGGCTGGCTTTGGGATGGAGTGTCTTAATTGATTGCACGAAGCGCTCTGCCGCTGCTCTGCCACTGACAGGAGACAGATAGCAGATAAAGCGACTTTTTCTGATTTCCAGTTTGGCGCTTATTGGGCCTGCAGGTCTAAAGTAACTCACTTAGCTGCTAGTTCAGCTTATGTGTCTGGGAGCCTTGCCAGAGGCTGATTCCACCAAACCAGCTAAACTTGCTCAGCTGATGTCCAAGTTTCTTTTCCAGCTCCAAAATGTTTAATGTCCGGTTCGCTTTGGTGTCGAGCAATAGCAGATCAATTTCGATTTTATCATTGCGGTAATGAAGTGTCAGGCGGCTGATGTCCAATTGAGCAGCATCGAGTTCATCTAACTCATCCCATAGCAGGCCACTGACTTCGGTGCGCATAGGCAGGGTTTTGCAGTAGTTTTCTTCTTCTTCATCGTTATAGGTGTCGATATGAAAAATAACATGGCCAATATCGTCGAACTTTCCCTTTAGGCGGTATACGGCGCCATCACCTATATAATGGCCTTCTGAGGCACTCAGGTGAGGCGCAACCTGCAAATGCATCTCCAGCAGGCTTTGACTGCCCATGTTGCGGCTTTTGAAATTATGCACACTGATAATACCTTCAACATCCATGATTGTATTTGTGTACGCCTTGATCTGTTCTTTAGGCAGCCCGGTATCGACTAGCTCCTTGATACTCTTCCAGGTGAGTTGCCAACCAATCTTGCCGACCAGCAGGGCAACTAATATTGCTGCCGCAGCATCCAGCCATAAGAGTCCCGACATGGAACCCGCTACGCCGACGAATACGACGATTGAGGAGAGTGCATCTGTACGGCTGTGCCAGGCATTGGCAATAATCAAGTCGGATTTGATTCTTTTTCCCACCTCCAGGGTATAGCGGAAAATCCATTCTTTAGCGACAACAGAGATAGCGGCAGCTACCAGCGCCGGCCATTCGGGGATTATTGCGTCACCGCGAATCAGTATTAGCAGGCTCTCGTAAGCCATAGCACCAGCAACGGCGATAAGAATAGTACCTAGAATGACCGTACCGATCGTTTCGAAGCGGGCATGACCAAAGGGGTGATCTGCGTCGGGTTCCTGATGGGAAAACTTAAGAATAAAGACGACAAGAAAATCGGTAAGCAAGTCGGATAGAGAATGTATGCCGTCGGCGATCAAAGCGCTGGAGTGGGCAATCATGCCGATAACAATTTTTACGACACCCAGGACTGTGTCGAGTATGGCGCCAACCAGAGTTACTCGTTGAGCTTCTTTTTGTTTGTTTTCTGCGGTCTGCATAGGAAGTAAAAATCAGTTTTGGGGAAAGACAACTAATGTTACGAATTCAGCGCAGATTTAACCAGTGGAGAAGTGTTTTTTTAGCGGTTTTTATTACAAAAAATAGCTTGACTTCCTTGTGTCACAGGAGTGACGCGGATTAGCAACAAAAAGTGGGAAAATGTATAAAAATCATTGCATTGTTAACGGTTAAGTATTTATAAGCTATTGTAATTAAGCAATAAAACCAGATGGTTAAAAAATAACCAGTTTGACGCGAAGTGTGGGTTTATGGGCGCTTGAAGGGAGAGAAATTGGTCTACCCACAGCGTTATCCACAATATGTGTGGGTAGTTGTTTCTAGCCCCTATATATAGGGCTTCTGGGGACGGTTGAAATCGATACTGGAGCTGCATAACATTAGTGGTCAATATCACATATACAGGATAAATTTGCTATGGAAGGTGGCTCGATTCTCTCAGTGTTACTCCCGCTACTTGTTTGGCTATCGCCGCAAGATTGCATTGACGCTCTGCATCGAAACGGGTGTTCAGAATGCTGGCACTGCGCTAATGGTAACCGGGGTAATATTGCATAATCCCGAAATGTCGATGAGTGCCTTACTGTATGGCATTTTAATGCAACTGCCAGCACTGCTATTAATTCTCTACCGGAATCTGAATCACAGGGCAATTTCGCCACTGTCCCCCAGTAAGCGGCATGTGCTGAGTTGAGTTCTTTTTGAGCCAGCCAGTGTTGCATCCTGAAATATAGCTGTGCCTTGAAATATAGTTGCGCCCCGAAGATAGTTACGGCGATAAAGCCTGGGTGTTCTGATGCGGCGCTTTGAAGTCGGGATTATAGCCTGTGTGAGGGAAGCTGGCTTTAATCGATACCCAGCAGTTTGTGGGTTTGCAGGCTCAGTTTCCATTGTGGATGCTGCAGACAGTACCGCACAGTCGCCCGGGTATTGTCAGCTTGCAGGGCGCTATCCAATGGTTGCAGATAGAAATGCTTGAATTCAAGCCCGGTAAACTGCTCCGGTGCGGCTTTAGGTTGCGGGTATACGAGTTTTAGCTCATCACCGCTAACTATTGTCAGCTTGGCATCTGATTTGGGGCTTACGCAGATCCAGTCAATTCCCTTTGGTGGCTGTAAAGTACCGTTGGTTTCGATTGCTATTTCCAGGCCGTTGGCCTTGAAAGCATCTACCAGAGGTTGGTTAAGTTGCAGTAACGGTTCCCCTCCGGTACAGACAACGTAGGGCTTACCCATAGCCGGGTCAGGCCAGAGCGCCAGGACTGCGTCTGCGAGTGCTTGTGCAGTGTCAAATTTACCACCATTCTGGCCATCGGTACCGATAAAGTCAGTGTCACAGAAATTACAGATAGATTTGGCACGATCCTGTTCTCTTCCCGACCAGAGGTTGCAGCCGGTGAAGCGGCAGAATACTGCCGGACGACCGGCCTGTGCGCCTTCGCCCTGGAGGGTATAAAACATCTCTTTTACGCTGTAAATTGAACGCACAATTGATACCTGTAGTTAGGGAACCTACGATTGCCGCGTAGTCTACACAGTGAACAGCATAGATCAATCAGTTTTGTCTGATTAGACTAAAACACTATAAGAATGGGGGTGGTGTAAATTGAAAAAGCTTGGTGCGGTTCGTGCCTCTACCCAATGGCCAAAGCACTTCGTGGGCCACGCTGAACGCTTCGCGGGGCATGCAAACCAGCACCCTACATGTTCTATAAAGGTTGTAGGGTGCTGGTGAGTTTACGAACCGCACTGGTCAATATTGAATTACACGGCAAAATAAATTTTGGGAATCGCTAATTTATGGACGCCTAATTTAGAAACACCATAAATTGGTCGATGTATCGAGTCATGTTCCACATGGCCTGTTGTTGGTGAATAACACCTCGTAAGCTACCCGCTGTGCGGGCGGTTCAAATTTACTGGCGCTGTGCTTCGCCGCCAAAGGCTTCGACAAGGGCGGGGATAAGTCGCGTGAGTTCGAGTGACATCTGTACAAAGTCAGCATCGAAGCATGCAAACGCCTCTTCGGGACTTTCCTGCTCCATTTTGTCTTTAAGTTGATCGGAGAGTTTTATCCGCTTGATGCACAGATCATCCTGGAGTATGAAATTGAGGCTTTCTTGCCAGTCAACCGCCAGCTTGACCACCCGTTTGCCAACTTCCAGATGTTGCTTGATTTCGTCACTGTCCAGATCCTGGCCTTTGCAACGTACGACGCCGTTTTCATTGGCGGTATCACGCAGTTCACACTCATCCAGCGGCAGTAATCCCGCTGGGCGCTCCTCAGGGTGTTCCAGCCAATGAGACATAATGGCTGATGGGGAATGATTTACATCCGGTAAAACTACTGGCAGAGAGCCCAGCAGGCTGCGTAGATGGCTGAGCAGCTCTTCTGCACGAGTATGGCTGCTGGCATCGACTATCATCAGGTTGTGTTGCGGGGCAATCAGTGCCCAGGTTTTCTGGTATTTACTGAATGCCCGGGGTAGCAAGTCGATAACGATTTCATCTTTGAGTTGATCGCGCTCTTTCTTAAATACCTTGCGGGCCTGCTCATCTTGGATCAGTTGTACTTTCTCATCCAGCAATTGACGGATGACAGCGGCAGGCAAAATCTTTTCTTCCTTCTGGCCGGCAATCAACATAAAACCGTTACCCGCGTGAACCAGCATGTCGGATAGTCCGTTTGAAGGGCTTACCCAGCCAAAGCGGCTGAGCTCCTGGCTTCCGCAAGGGGTGAATTCTTTTTCGTTGAGCTTTTCTTCAAGGGCTTCCGGGGTGTAAGTAAATGTTTGACTGAATCGATAAAAAATAGCGTTTTTAAACCACATAGGGGCACCCTGTAATAAACAATAAAAAAGAGAAGCGGAATGAAATAGCGCGGTATTGTAACTAATTAACGGGCAGGATACAGAGGAAAATCAGTGTTTGTTTTTCTGTTCTCCGAAGATATTCGGTGTGATGTTACTGCGTTGCATTCTGGCCTGTTTGGCTTGGCAGAAGGCTGAGCGGGCAGCATTAGCAGTAGAGCTCACAGGTTTTTATGGTTGGTTAATCGCGCCCTCTGTAGTCAGGGATAATCAGGTATGCTAATCAGCTCAGCGAAAGTTGATAGCGACGGGATGCAGTGAGCTGAGGATTAAACAGGAGGCGCAAGCTCAATAGAGGACGTTCAGGAAATAAGTCGGGAGGGACTTAAAGTCCCTCGTAGGCAAGCAGCGTGTGTACCGGAATACCTGATTCCTGGATCCTGGTGGAGCCTTCAAGATCAGGCAGGTCGATCAGTGCTGCAGCTTCATAAACACTTGCGCCCAGTTGCTTGATAATTGTACTGGCGGCGAGAATCGTACCGCCGGTAGCGATCAGATCATCAAAAATCAGTACCTTATCGCCTTCTGTGACGGCGTCTATCTGCATTTCAACGGAAGCTGTACCGTATTCCAGCTTATATTCCTGATGGATGGTTTCGCCGGGCAGCTTGCCTTTTTTGCGCACCAGCACCAGCGGGATATTCAACTGATAGGCCATGATCGAGCCGATCAAAAAGCCGCGGGCATCGATACTGGCGATATGGGTTATGTCGGTATCGATGTAGCGCTGGATAAAAGCATCCGAGATCATGCGCAGTGCTTTGGGATCCTTGAAGAGCGGGGTGATGTCGCGAAACATGATGCCGTCTTCGGGCCAGTCCGGTATCGTGCGCATAACTGATTTTATATAGCATTCATCGAAAGACATTGTGGATCCTTATAGAACTGAAATTCTGCATATCGACCAGGGCCCGCTGTATGCAGCTGGGTGGACTAAGGCTGTTGAAGCGCTGTAATTGGGTGATCTGGAGATATTTTGACACGATTATTACACTGCTGATAGTAAAAACGCCTGTCGCAAGTGCGGCAAGCGTATTGGAGATTTTGCGCTATCAATTGGGGCAGGTTTTATTTTCCGGTATCTCTGATGCCGGGCATTCACCCGAAAGGTTATACATATCTTCGAGATTGGTCAGCTGGATCTCCTTGCCATCTACCTGAATGAGTTCCATCTTTTGGAAGCGGGTAAATATCCGGCTAACTGTTTCTACCGCCAGACCCAGATAGTTGCCTATTTCGTTACGCGACATGGAGAGGCGGAAGTTTGCTGCGGAGTAACCGCGTACCTTGAAGCGGCTGGATAACTTCACCAGGAAAGTTGCAACACGCTGTTCGGCATTTTTTTTGCTCAGCAACAGCATCATCTGCTGATCATCACGAATCTCTTTACTAAGGGTGCGCAAAATTTGACGGCGTAGCTCGGGCATCTGACCGGACAGATCATCGAGGCGTTCAAAGGGGATTTCACAGACCGTTGTGGTTTCCAGAATCTTGGCGGATACCGGGTATTCGCCACTGTCGAAACCACTCATACCCACCAGTTCGCCAGGGAAGTAGAAACCGGTAATCTGCTCCTCGCCTTCATTGGTCAGGGTGTAGGTCTTGATCGACCCGGCACGCAGTGCATAGACGCTTGAGAAAGTTTCACCCTGATGGAACAGATGCTCGCCTTTTTTCAGGGGGCGGCTCTTATCGATGATGTTATCGAGGCGTTCCATTTCAGTCATGTTGAGAGACACAGGCAAACATAATGAACTCAGACTGCAGGTACTGCAATGTGCCTGCTTAATGCTGTGTAGTTTCCCTTCTGTTACCTTATGGGTACCCATAATAAAATCCTAGTGTTTAATTTTTTGCACAATAGCTATTAGGCAAATTATGGCTTAATTCCGTAACGGGGTGAAGCGTTTCCCGTATCAAATGATACGGGAAAAACCCATAGTGGGTTGTTGTTTTGGAATATAAGCATCAAAAGCCATACAAATTCTCCGGATTAATAGTCGCCCTGATGGTGTTACGCTGATGCTTTTGTCGTCTAATTCGACTAATCCGTCAGAGGCAAAATGCTCAAGCTCACTTAATTCTGCAGCAAAATAATCAGCAAAATCAAGATCAAACTCTGCTTCGATCTGTTGCTTATCCAGTGCAAAGTGACAGATCAGCTGATTGATAACAGCGCGGCGTATACGGTCATCCAGGCTCAGGGTGACGCCACGCTTGACCGCATTCTGACGGTCTTCAACCGCCGTGGTATAAGCCGCAATTTCATGTTCATTCTGATAGTATACATCACCAATCTGACTAATGGCCGAAACGCCCATCGCGATCAGGTCGCAGTCACTGTGAGTCGTGTATCCCTGGAAATTACGGTGCAGCTGACCATTTTTCTGAGCCAGCGCCAGTTCATCATCCGGTTTGGCAAAGTGATCCATACCGATATATACGTAGCCGGCATTCATCAGCGTGCTAATCGTCGTTTCCAGAATGGCCAGCTTGGTTTCAGGGCTTGGCAGGTCGTCGGCATCGATATGTCTCTGGGAGCGGAAACGGTCGGGCATATGTGCATAGTTGAATACCGATAAACGGTCAGGACTCAGGCCAATTATCGTATCAAGGGTCCGCTGAAAGCTTTCCAGCGTCTGGTGGGGGAGGCCATAAATCAGATCCATATTGATGGATCGGAAGCCCAGTCGGCGGGCTTCATCGAGTACCGCCGCAACCTGCTCGACAGGTTGGACGCGATTTACCGCTTCCTGTACTTTGAGTTCGACATCCTGCACACCCAGGCTAATGCGGTTAAAACCGATTTCACGCAACACCTGTAAGGTTTCAGCATCCGCTTCGCGTGGGTCGATTTCAATAGAGTAATCGCCTGAGTCATCGTCCAGCAGCTTAAAATGCTTGCGCATCTGCTGCATCAGTTCGCGCATCTGAACATTGCTGATAAAGGTAGGTGTGCCGCCACCCCAGTGAAGCTGCTTAACGATGCGGTCGTCGGCATACCATTTAGAAAGCTGTTCCATTTCCTGGTAAACGGTATCCAGATACGGTTGAGCCTTCTTGCGGTTGCGGGTTATCACCTTGTTACAGGCGCAGTAATAGCAAACGTGGGCGCAGAACGGGATATGCACATAGAGTGACAGGGGGGACTGGGTGTCGGTGGTCTGCTGGCCCGCGGACACCATGTCCTGAGCTGACAAGTTCGGATCGAACTGAATGGCCGTCGGGTAAGAGGTGTAACGTGGCCCCGAAAGGTCGTAGCGGCGGATCAGCTCTAGATCCCACTTGATCAGGTTATTCTGGTTCACAAGAAAATCTCACTTCAAACTGCAAAGAATAAATTATAGTCATTTCTGATGGCGCTTTCTTGATATCTATCAAGCAGAAGCCAGCCCTTGAAAAGGAATTGTGTATACACCGAAAACAATGATCAGCATGCCTGCAATAATCTGGGTTTTCCGGCTTCGTAACAGGTTTTGTACTTGCCTGGCCAGCAATCCCGTTGCCAGCATTGCCGGCAGCGTACCCAGACCGAAACAGGCCATCATCAGGGCGGATAATTTCCAGTCGTCAGCGGTGGCGCTCCAAATCAGGGTGCTATAGACCAGTCCACAGGGAAGCCAGCCCCATAACCCGCCTAATAACATCGCCTGTCCGGCAGAGTTTACCGGGAGCAATTGGCGGCTGAGTGGCTGAATGCGCTGCCATAGCAGGTTACCCACTCTTTCAATGTAGCTTAAGCCGCGCCATATTTGAGCTACATACAGGCCCATCATTATTAGAATTAATCCTGCTAACGTGCGCAGAATAATACCGACTTCAGGGGATTTGATAAGCCATCCCAGAGCGCCTACCAGAGCGCCCGCCAGGCTGTAGCTGGTGATGCGTCCAAAATTGAAGCCAAGTAACAGTATCAGAGGATTGCGGTTGCGCTTATCGATGCCCATGGAGACTGCGCCAGAGATGCCACCACACATACCCAGGCAGTGAGCACTGCCCAGTAAACCGAGTAATATAGCCGTCAAGGCTGTGACAGATTCAGTCATTTATCGTTATCATTAGAGTTTCTTTTGCCTACTTTGGCATCATCAGGAATCAGGTGTTCGTCATCATCGAATAAGATGCTGTGGGCAGGGGACTCAAGGTCATCGTACTGGCCGCTATTTACAGACCAGAAAAAACCCCATATTGCGAGGCCTGCGAGAATGATAGCGATAGGTATAAGCAGGTAAAGAATGTCCATAAGAGTACTGTGTAATAAAATAATTAGGGTGATTCTACCCGATTTACTCGGCCGAGTTTAGATAAACGTAATGCATTACCCACCACGACCAAAGAGCTTGCCGACATACCGATAGCAGCCATGTAGGGCGCGATCATGCCAGTGGCGGCAAGGGGTAGGGCGATAAGGTTGTATATGATTGCCCAACTCATATTTTGTCGAATAATAGACTGGGTTTTTCTAGATAGGTTCAACGCCTGGGGAAGGCGCAATAAATCACCGCTGATGAGTACTGCGTCGGCGTTGGTTTTGGCCAGATCTGTGGCGGACCCCATAGCGATAGATGTCTGGGCGCCAGCCAGCACGGGAATATCATTAATGCCGTCACCAACCATGATTACGCGAGCGCCGTCTTTTTGTAAGCCCTGAATGTGCTGCAGTTTTTGTTCGGGACTGACGCCTGAAATAACCTCTTTAATCCCCAGACTAGCAGCAATGTGCTCTACTGCCGCGGAGCTATCGCCAGTGAGCATCTGTATTTTGAGGCCCTGCTGCTGCAGTTGCTGGACGGTACTGCGAGCCTGTTTACGGGCGGGATCATTGAGTCCGAACCAGGCAATATTTTCTGTTTCGCTGGACAGCAACAGCCATTGGCCGGTGTTGTCGGGGGCATCAGCGAAAGACAGTAAGCAGGCTGATTGTCGGCTGGCAAAATTGGGCTTGCCAATAAAGTAGCGTTTGCCGGCCACCAGGCCCTCAAGGCCTTGGCCAACGTGGTTGTTCAACTCTTCAGCAGGGCGAATGCCTGCTTGCATGGCGTGTTGGTGAAATGCCTTTGCTATCGGGTGCTCAGAATGTAACTCAAGGGCAGCGGCGATATTTAGGCATTCATCTTGTGAGAGATTAGCCAGGGTGTGTGTGTGCTGCAGAGAGAGATTGCCTTCAGTTAAGGTGCCTGTTTTATCAAACACGATATGCGTGGCTCTGGAGAGGCTTTCAAGGACATGTCCCCGGGTGATTAGCAGTCCGCCCTGTCGCAAGGATCCGGTGGCTGCCGTAAGGGCGGTTGGCGTGGCTAAAGAGAGTGCGCAAGGGCAAGTGACAACCAGTACGGACAGGGTAATCCAGAAGGCGTGTTCAGGGGCAATTACCCACCAGGATAGGCCTACCGTAGCGGCAGTTATGAGTACGGCAGTAACAAAATATCCCGCCATCTGATCGGCTATACGCGCTACCTTGGGTTTTTCTTCGTGAGCGCGATCTAATAACCGGACTATAGCTGATAACTGGGTTGCAGCTCCAACTTGCGTAACTTTTACAATAATCGGGTTTTCGACATTGATAGTACCGCCTACCACCGTATCACCGGTACTTTTGCTTAGCGGCAGGTATTCACCCGTTAACGCCGATTCATCAATGCTGCTGTTGCCTTGGGTAATGGTGCCGTCTGCCGGAATAATATGGCCAGGTTTAACCAGCACATGATCGTCGATGTTCAAATCATTGGCGGGAATCAACTGTTCCTCACCATTGGTGAGTATTACGGCGCTGGCGGGTAGTAGGTTAAGCAGGGAGTTGCCGGCACGTCCTGTTCTGTGGCGGGCTTTCATTTCCAGAAAACGACCGATCAGCAGGAAGAAGGTGAACATAGTGACAGAGTCGTAATAGACTTCACCGCTGGCGGTAACGGTGGCCCAAATGCTAGCCAGGTAGGCGCTACCAACTGCGATGGAAACCGGCAGGTCCATGGTTAGATGGCGGGTTTTAAGATCACGCAGGGCTGCCTCGAAAAACGGCCGTGCGGAGTAAAAAACCACCGGGGTGGCCAGCACAAAGCTGGCCCAGCGGATAAAGGTGGCCAGGTGGTCTTCTAGTCCCTGGGTTTCACCCGCATAGAGGGCAATCGCCAGCATCATCACCTGCATGGTGAAAATGCCGGCGATGCCTAAGCGTCGAGTTGCTTTACGGGTTTCCTGTTCTAGCAGTTGTTCTTCTTTATCCGGGTGATACGGGTGACCCCGATAGCCAATGTGATAAATTGAGGTGAGAATCTGGCTGAGAGAGATAATGCTATCGTCCCAGCTTAATTGAGCACGGTGATTGGTCAGATTGACCGATATTTTACGCACTCCGTCGAGGGACTTAATGTGATGCTCAAGTAACCAGACACAGGCTGCACAGGTAATCCCTTCGATGACCAGGGCGGCCTGTTTTTCTCCTTCCGCAGTGGCGGTGACAAATGCCTTCTGTACGGAAGCCTGGTCATAAAGTTTCAGCTCGCAGAGTAGTTCCTCGGTGACAGCTTGATCAGCGAAATTCGGTGACTGGGCGTCTGCCGTGCGGTGCTTGTAATAATTTTCCAGACCGCCTTCGGCAATGGTTGTTGCCACTGCCTGGCAGCCCGGACAGCACATTTGCCGGGATTGACCACCGATAATCGAGTAATACTGGCTGGCAGGAGGAATATCAAGCCCGCAGTGAAAGCAGGCTTGATCCCCTTGACCTGTTAGGATGTCTTGATGCATTAAACTGTCTTATTTCGCCTGAAAATGAACAGTTTGCTGGTCGTAAGGTGGGTATACCGTCTCGAATAGCTGCCAGTTGTTTTCTAGTGGACGCAGTATCAGGTATTTTTTACCCAGCAGGTTGATCGTCAGGTTACCCACATAGATGCCTGCTTGTACCTGTCTCAGTGTGATGGCGGTATCCTGTCTTTCCTGAGTCGGATGGATAACATCCAGGATGAGTTCAACAGGCAGTTGAGCGCCTGTAGTGCTGGTGATTTCAAGGTTAATATCGCCAGTCACTGTGTCAAGACGCAGGCTTGCGATCAGGCCCATTTCTAAGGCGATCTGATCCTTGCTGTTGTCACGGTGGATCTCTTTGGCTTGCTTGTAGTAATCATCTTTAACCAGACCGTCACTGGTTAATAGTGACGCTGAGATAAACACGGTTGAGTAAAGAACGGTTGCGATAAGCGGCAGCAGAAGAAACCATAACCATGGCTGCTTATACCAGGGTGAAACTGAACGAGGGTTGGTCATAACATTCCTTAAAAAAATAACAAATAGCTGCCTGAGTATCGGGCAGCTATTTTAACCTAGTCAAAGGGCTGGAGGATAGGCTTAACGTAGCGTTGAGGGGCCGATAAAACGGTTCTCCTGTTCCAGCAGGATTGATTCATCATCAAGTGCCTGAACGCGGAAAATGATGTCATAGTTCGGTCGCTCGAGGAAACGCGGATCAGCTTGCAGGCGCACCGGGTAATCTAAAAGCTCTCCGGGCTGGATCTCAACTTCGTTAGTGCCGATTAGTTCGAGGCCGTCCAGGCCTGATACGTCGATACTGTATCGATGAACATCCTGAGACTTGTTAGCCAGTTTGAGGGTGTAGACATTCTCAATCGTACCATTGGAGGCTTCCACATAGAGTTGGCCTCGATCACGCAGGATGTCGACTTCCAGAGGAATTCGGGTAAACAGACTGTAGCCGAAAGCGATAAACATTACACAGAGTACGGCAAAGTAGCCGATCAGTCGCGGTCGCAGGATGTGGGTTTTACCGCCCTCCAAGCCATGTTCCGTGGTGTAGCGTATCAGGCCCCGGTCATAACCCATGCGGTCCATAATGTCATCGCAGGCATCGACGCAGGCGCCACAGGCAATGCATTCGTACTGCAGGCCATCGCGGATATCGATTCCCACCGGACAGACGTGTACGCAGTATCCGCAGTCAATACAGTCACCCATGCCTTGTGCTTTGTAGTTAGTATTTTTCTTGCGCTTGCCGCGATTTTCACCGCGGACTTCATCATAGGAGATGATCAGGGTGTCCTGATCAAACATGACGCTCTGGAAGCGTGCATAGGGGCACATATAGATACAGACCTGTTCGCGTAGCCAGCCGGCATTGGCATAGGTGGCTACAGTCAGGAAACCAATCCACCAGGTTTCCCAGGGACCAAGATTCCATGACAGTACAGCGGGGCTCAGCTCACGAATGGGGGTGAAGTAGCCTACAAAAGCAACGGCTGTCGCTGTTGCGATCACAAGCCAGAGGCCGTGCTTGGCTGTTTTCCTGGCGGCTTTGTTGGCGCTCCAGGGCTGCTTGTCCTGACGCATGCGCTGGTTACGGTCGCCTTCTGTAACCCGCTCGGCCCACATGAAGAACCAGGTCCAGACAAACTGGGGGCAGGCATAGCCGCACCACATACGGCCGGCAAAAACGGTTACCAGAAAGAGAACAAACGCCAGAATAATCAGCAGCCAGGACAGCAGGATGAAATCCTGCGGCCAGAAAGTGAAACCAAACACATGGAATTGACGATTCGGCAGGTCAAACAGTACGGCCTGATGACCATCCCACTGTAGCCAGGAAAAACCGTAAAACATTGCCAGCATCATAAAGCCGGAAATGGTACGGAAATTCTTAAACAGACCTTTGTAGTATTTAACGTAAATGTGCTCACGTTTGGCATACAGGTCAAACGTTTCAGGTTGGTTGTTGCCTTTAGGTGTTACGTCTTTTACCGGTATCTGGTTCATACCACCCCTCACCGTCAGTGTGTCGAATTCAGCGTACTCTAAACCAGGACCAGATTGGTTTATTAGTAATCTTGAATATTATACCTGCTTTATGAATAGAGTTAACTAGCTCTACAAAAAAAGGCGATATGAAATCAATCATATCGCCTTTTTCGTGGTATGCAGCCTTACTTGTCAGAGAGGCTGTATACGTAAGCGGTGATTAGATGGATCTTATCGTCGCTTAGCAGGTTTTTGTGTGCAGGCATTACACCACTGCGACCGGTACGGATAGTGTGGCTGATCTTCTCAAAAGTTCCGCCATACAGCCATACATCGTCAGTCAGGTTTGGTGCACCCAACGCTTGTGTACCTGTTGCATCCTGGCCGTGACATGCAGTACACAGTGCCTGGAACTGTTGCTGGCCGCGAACAGCCGCATCAGCATCATGGTTTCTGCCGCCCAGTGACATTACGTAGTTTGTCACATCACGTACACCTTCTTCGCCCAGTACGGCGCCCCAGGGAGGCATTGCACCGGTACGACCGTTGGTGATGGTCTGCTTGATTGTGTCTGGTGCACCACCGTACAGCCAGTCGCCATCAGTCAGGTTAGGGAAGCCGTGTGCGCCACTGCCTGTTGAGCCATGGCATACAGCACAGTTGTTGGCAAACATACGCCGACCCATTTTCAGACCTTCAGGCTGAGCCTGCAGGTCTTCGACAGACATCGTTGCGTATTTGGCAAATACAGGGCGGTAAACATCTTCCGCGTGCTGCATTTCCTCTTCCCACTGGTTAACCTGTGTCCAGCCCAGTACGCCCTTGAAGTTACCCAGTCCTGGATACAGGACGAGGTAAACAAGTGCGAAGATAATGGTTGCTACAAACATGTGCAGCCACCAGCTTGGCATCGGGTTATCGTATTCTTCGATACCGTCAAACTCGTGACCAGTAGTTTCCTCGGTCGCTTCTTTGTACGATTCGCTTCGGCGCGTAGCTAGTAAAAGCCATGCGCAACCCAAGATTACTGCAAGAGTGATTACAGTTATCCATGCGCTCCAGAAAGCACTCATTGTTCATTTCTCCGGTTAATGTTCCCGGTTTTTCCGTTGTCTTCTTGCTCTTCGTCAGCGAAGGGCAGGTTTGATGCTTCATCAAAGCCTTTGCGGTTACCGGGTAAAAGTACCCAGATAAACAGCCCGAGAAAGGTGATTAACATCACGACGGGAATATAGGGACCGTAAACTTCGTAGCTCACTTTTAATTACCGCTTGTTGTCGTAAACGGAATGCAGCTTGCCTAATGACTGAAGGTATGCGACGACAGCTTGAATCTCTGTCTTACCTTCTACTTGCTCGCGCGCTGCAGCAGCGTCTTCTTCAGTGTATGGAACACCTAGCTTGGCAAGTACTTGCATTTTGGCAGCCGTATCCGCTCCTGACAGTTTGTTTTCAAACAGCCAGGGATAGGATGGCATTTTTGATTCCGGTACAACATCACGAGGGTTGTACAGGTGGGCGCGGTGCCAGTCATCACTGTAACGGCCGCCGACACGTGCCAGGTCAGGACCTGTACGCTTGGATCCCCACAGGAACGGATGTTCCCATACGCCTTCGTTAGCCGTTGAGTAGTGACCATAGCGCTCGGTTTCAGCACGGAAAGGACGGATCATCTGGGAATGACATACGTTACAGCCTTCACGGATGTAAATGTCACGACCTTCAAGTTCCAGCGCAGTATAAGTACGCAGTCCTTCGATAGGCTTGGTAGTCGAGCTACTGAAGAATAAAGGTACTATTTCAGCCAGACCACCGCCACTGATCACCAGAATGATCAGCAGGATCATCAAGCCAATGTTTTTTTCAATCGTTTCGTGTTTGATCATTTCAATTGTGCTCCTCTGATCCTTAAGCTGCTTGCGCAGAAGCGTCAGCTGATGGAGCAGTGCTGTCTTTGCGCACAGTCTGCCATACGTTATAGGCCATCAGCAACATACCGGTCAGGAAGAATACACCGCCCAGGGCACGTACAAAGTAACCAGGGTGACTTGCTTCCAGAGCCTCTACAAAGCTGTAGGTCAGGGTGCCGTCAGCGTTAACTGCACGCCACATCAGACCCTGCAGGATACCGTTAACCCACATCGCGCAGATGTACAGTACAGTACCGATGGTAGCCAGCCAGAAGTGCGTGTTAATCAGCGCAACACTGAACATCTGGGTCTTGCCCCACAGTTTAGGAATCATGTGGTAAATCGCACCAATAGAGATCATTGCAACCCAGCCCAGCGCGCCTGCGTGTACATGACCGATAGTCCAGTCAGTATAGTGGGACAGGGCGTTGACGGTCTTGATCGCCATCATTGGGCCTTCGAAGGTAGACATGCCGTAGAAGGACAGGGATACAACCAGGAAGCGCAGAATCGGATCGGTACGCAGCTTGTGCCATGCACCGGACAGCGTCATCATGCCGTTGATCATACCGCCCCAGGAGGGTGCCAGCAGAACCAGAGACATTACCATCGCAACCGACTGAGTCCAGTCTGGCAGCGCTGTGTAGTGCAGGTGGTGACCACCAGCCCACATGTAAGTCGCGATCAGTGCCCAGAAGTGCACGATAGACAGACGGTAGGAGAAGATCGGGCGTTCAGCTTGCTTGGGTACGAAGTAGTACATCATGCCCAGGAAGCCCGCAGTCAGGAAGAAGCCTACTGCATTGTGGCCATACCACCACTGTACCATCGCATCGACAGCGCCAGGGTATACAGAGTAAGACTTCCACAGGGATACCGGCATAGCCGCACTGTTTACGATGTGAAGAACAGCAACAGTGATAATAAATGCCATGTAGAACCAGTTACCCACGTAGATGTGAGATGTCTTTCGAATCTTCACGGTACCCAGGAATACGATAGCGTAACAAATCCAAACTACGCCAAGTAGTAGGTCAATTGGCCATTCCAGTTCGGCATACTCTTTTGAAGAGGTCAGACCCATCGGCAGAGTGATTACTGCGCTGACGATAACCAGTTGCCAACCCCAGAAGGTGAACGCGGCCAGTTTGTCTGAAATCAGGCGGACCTGACACGTACGTTGTACGACGTAGTAAGAGGTTGCGAACAGGGCGCAGCCTCCAAATGCAAAGATAACTGCGTTGGTGTGTAACGGACGTAAACGACCGAAAGACAGCCAGGCCGTATCAAAGTTAAGTGCCGGCCATACCAACTGGGAGGCAATCAAGACCCCCACGGCCATTCCTACAATTCCCCATACCACTGTCATGATGGCGAATTGACGCACCACCTTGTAATTATAGGTTGGGTGTTCAGCTGCTGTGCTCATATCAGGCTCTCATCAACAAGCTATTAGAAAGGTTTAGAAAGTAAATTCCGCGGCTATTATCTTTAAACAGGCGTGATATTTCAATGCGACGGGAGTATTAGTTGCGACATCGTGTCGCATTAATATAGGTGCTTCTTTGCTGTTCTATACAGGGTTGTTTGTCCATTGTTTGTTAGTAACCTTATGATATTAAAGGTTTTATTGTTATTGTAGTGATCGGTGTTGAGTGCTTTTTTTACCTGTTTGCGTCGCTACTAATTGTTTTTATTAGTTTTTTAAGTTGTATCAGATGTTACTGATTTGTCTTTAATTGATATAGATCAAGTGGGTATTGCGGCATAATTCACCTATTTTCCTCAGAGATAAAGTATTGATGATCGTTACGGGCACAGCAAAAACAGGCCGTATCCTGTTTGCTCATGGGGCAGGTGCGCCCATGGATAGTGAATTTATGGAAACAGTTGCCCAGGGTTTGGCCGATGGCGGGCTCCAGGTGGTTCGTTTTGAGTTTCCATATATGGAAAAACGACGCGAAGATGGTAAGAAGCGTCCGCCGGACCGTCAGCCCAAACTGCTTGAGGTATATATCCGTATGATTGAGCAGTGGAATAAAGACGATGTGCCGCTTTTTCTGGCGGGAAAATCAATGGGCGGGCGAATGGCAACTATGCTCTGCGATCAACCATCAGTAGCCGCCTGTTTTGTCTATGGTTATCCCTTTTATGCACCTGGTAAGCAGGATCGTCCCCGGATTGAGCATCTGCAGAGTTTGCTCTGCCCGGTACATGTTTTTCAGGGGACTCGGGATCGGATGGGGGATTTTGAAACGGTGAGCGCATACGGTTTGTCTGATGCGTTGCATCTGAATTGGCTGGAAGATGGCGATCACGACCTTAAACCGCGGATAAAATCGGGCTTAACACAGGACGCACATATCCGTCATGCAGTAGAATGCACGCTGCAAATTTGCCACCAGATATCCAGAGGCTTTACCGGATGAATCACCTGCTGTTGTATTGTCGCCCAGGTTTTGAGAAAGAGTGTGCGGCGGAAATTCGCGAGTTGTGCGAGGCCAAAGGTATCTATGGTTATTGTAAGCTCGAACAGAACAGTGGCTATGTGCTGTATATCAGTCACCAACCCGATGGTGCTTCCCTGGCTGTTGAGCTGATCGACTTCAGGCAGTTGATTTTCGCACGCCAGTGGCTGGCCTGCCTGGCGCTGGTTGATGATATCGAAGCCAGTGATCGTATCAGTCAATTGCTCGGCCGTGTAGAACAGTTGCCAGAGTGTTGTGAGCTTATTGTTGAGCCAGCCGATACGACTGAAGGCCGTGAAATGCAGCGTTTTTGCAATAGCTTTAGTTCGGCTCTGAGTCAGCGTCTGCGTAACATGTCGGTATTAAAACGGTCTGCCAGTTGCCGGATGCATATTTTTGCGTTGAGTGGCACCTGCTTTTATATGGGATATGTTCCGGTCAATAATTCGGCACCCTGGCCAATGGGGATTATGCGCCTTAAGTTTCCAAAAGATGCACCCAGTCGTTCGACACTGAAACTTGAAGAGGCATGGCACTGGTTTATTCCCAAGCATGACTGGCATCGATTTATTAGTAGCGGCAAGCGAGCTGTCGACCTGGGAGCTGCCCCAGGGGGCTGGACCTGGCAACTGGTTAACCAGAATATGTTTGTCACCGCCATTGATAACGGTCCGATGGCAGAATCATTAATGGAAACCGGCCAGGTGACACACCTGGCTGAGGATGCTTTCACTTACCAGCCGGGAAAGCGGGTCGACTGGTTAGTGTGTGATATTATTGATAAGCCTACCCGGGTGATCAAGTTGATGACCAGCTGGCTCGTCAATGGCTGGAGTCGTGAGACGATTTTCAATCTGAAGCTGCCGATGAAGCAGCGTTATGCCGAAGTAAAGAGTTGTTTGCAATACCTCGAAGCCGAGTTACAAGATGCGGGGCTGGAGTATAACCTCGCAGCAAAGCATCTGTATCATGACCGCGAGGAAATTACTGTGCACGTTCGTATTCTAAATCGTTAGCGTTCTCCTAGTGCTCCAGAACGGTGATTTTTTCATCAGTTTCCAGCATTGGCATGATGGCTTCCATCATCTCCTTGCGTTCTACAGAGGAGTACCAGCGTTGCCAGTCCTGTATTGTCCGGTATGTAGCCATAACAACACGGTGATTTGGGTCGGCGGCGTTATGTAACGCTTCTCCCGAGATAAATCCGTGGGCTTGCATGGCTCTTTGTAGCGTAGTGCGGGCAGCTTTCTCATAGTGCTCGGCGAGCTCATCGGCAATGTGGCGCTCAATAAGTACACGGACCATGTAATTCTCCTGAAAATGATTGTGATATCTTTTATAATAAATGCACTCTGGGCAGGGGTAAAATATTAACTTCGTGAATCATGGGTTTTTCTATGCCATTTTATTTGCGACAATAGACGCTATTGCTGTAGTTGAGGTTTAACTGAATGGTTGAAATAAAAGCAGATCAGACAATGGATGCTTGTGGGCTGTATTGCCCGGAGCCCGTGATGCTGTTGCATAACAAAGTGCGTGAAATGTATGCCGGTGAAGTGTTGGAAGTGACGGCGACAGATCCTTCAACCCAGCGTGATATTCCTAAGTTCTGCACTTTTCTGGGGCATGAACTGTTATTTCAGAAATCTGAAGATGACCGTTTTATGTATCTGATCAGGAAAGGACAGTAACGGATTATTGGTTTGGTGCTGCTGTTAATCAAATTGATATGAGAGTGGCATTAAACTCCCTTGCGTGTTTTTATCCTTTAACAGATTGTTGATGAGAAGTCGGGCTTGACGGCTTCTCAGGCTCTAAATTTGAGAGAAAATATTGTGACTGCAACTGCAACAGACACTACTTCTGAGAATACCGTTGTACCTTCTAAGTCCAAGTCGAAGAACCGTGCTGCCAATCAGGCTGCATTGCAATTGATTTGTGATACTTACCCGCTAGTGTTTAACCGTGAAAATGTAAGACCGCTTAAAATTGGCATACAGGAAGATCTGATCGCTGAAGAAAAGTTGGCGAAGAATAAAATCAAGCGAGCACTGGCTTCTTATGTGCGTTCGCCGCATTATTTTCGCAGTTTGAAAGAGGGGGCTGATCGTATCGATTTGAACGGTAATCCCGCAGGAGCGGTAAAAGCCTCTGAAGCTGATTATGCAAAGGAGCAACTAAAAGAAATTAACAAGCGTCGCCAGCAAAACCTGAAAGAAAAGAAGGTTAAAGAGAAGGAAACGCGTATAAATAGCAAGCTTGAGCAGTTGCTGGGTAAGCACAGCTAAGTTGTTCTAATGAATGTCGGGTGTTAATGGCTGGTTTTTCTCGAGGCTTGTCATTAACCGCTGCACCTCCATCCCTGGCTCCTTGCAGCATACAGTCCATCCCTGGATATATCGCTGCACTGCCATCCATGGCTCCTTGCAGCATACAGTTCATCCCTGGACATTCGCTGCACCGCCATCCATGGCGCATTGCAGCATACAGTTCATCCCTGGGTATTCGCTGCACCGCCATCCATGGCTCCTTGGAGCAACCGTTCGTCCCTGGACAGTCGCTGCACCGCCATCCATGGCTCCTTGCAGCAACTGTTCTTCCCTGGGCATTCGTTGCACTGCCATCCCTGGCTCCTTGCAGCAACTGTTTGTCCCTGGGCATTCGTTGCACCGTCATCCATGGCTCCTTGCAGCATACAGTCCGTCCCCGAACATAAAAAACCGCCTCATGGCGGTTTTTTTTATGCTATAGACATCGGCCTTGGTTAGTCCAGAGTCTCGGGATGTCCATGAATCCAGCCCTGGGTGCCATCAATTTCAAGCTGCTGCAGGAAGCTGAGCTGATTGCTGCGTTCCACATGTTCGGCATAGACTTGAATATCCAGGCTGTGAGCGGAGGTTATGAGGCTGCGCACGAAGAAGCGATCTTCGGGATTTTCATCCAGCTCGCGGATCAGGGAACCATCAATCTTGATGTAGTCAGGGTGTACGGTGTACAGGTAAGAGAATCCTGCCGGATGGACGCCAAAATTATCTACACCAAAGCCTATCTGCTTGTCTTTGAGTTGCTGGCGAAATTCGGTGATTCTCTCGAGGTTGTTGAGTACTGATGATTCGTTAATTTCGACATGCAGCTGTTGTGGGTTGGTTAGTGTTTCAACGCTATGGATAAACCAGTCATAAAATTCGCTGTCTTTTAACGCATCATTACTCAGGTTGATACAGTATGTGTCTTCCTTGTTGTGTTGCAGGCGATTGATTACTTTGTTGATTACTGCCTTATCCAGCTCGACCATCAGGTTCAGCTGTTTTATTACACTGATGAATTCACCGGCCATACACGGCTGGTTTTGTTGGTTAAGAATGCGTGCAAATAGCTCTTGATGGATTTTGTGCTGTGGGTTGCCGATCGACTTAACTGGCTGGCTTTGCAGAAAAATCTCATCGTTTTTAATACTATCGGCAACGTGTTGGTGCCAGCTATTTTGTTCGCTGCGGGCAGTGTCAATAATGTAATTAAGCGGTTTTTGTTGTTGTTTTGCCTGTTGCGAAGCTATGCGGGCCTTTGCTACTAATTGCCCGGCATTGATATTCTCGTGATAAGGGGTGGCGCCAATATATACCGGTGACTGGCTGGTATCGGACTGTGTATTCAGCTGTTGGTAAAAATCCAGCAGATTATTGGCGATAGCTTCAAGCTCGCGTTGTAATTGATCAGGATCCGTCAGGGATGTCAGTAAGACAAAGTCTGCACCGGTAATTCGACCTAATACGGGCTGGTCGCACTTATGGGATAACTGGTTGAGCTGATCGGCGGTGGCTTTGATAAAATTGTTGGTTTTCTCTATTCCCAGCTGTTGGTTAATATCTTGTAGATCAGAAATATGTAGATAAACCATGCTGCCTGGGCCAAAGTCCTTGCGATAGTCCAAACGCTCGGCTAACTGTGAATGCGTGGCGCGCTGGTTAGCAAGTCCCGTAAGCTCGTCCTGGTAGGCGGTTCGACGGATCTCTTCGATGTTTTTGGCCTGTTCATCAAACATGGTCCTCACCCGGCGAACCATCATGTTCATCGTCTCTACTACTCGTTTTAGCTCTCGGGAACCGGGGATGTTTGTTTGTTCGATATAGCGTTGCTGGGATAACGCTGTTGCTTGTTCTTCGACTCCTTTCAGGGGTGACAGGATGTAACGCAGTAAGATGCCTATGAAAAAGATACTGATACAGGACAGAACGACAAACCAGAGGAAGGTTTGCTTGGTGCCGCGCCAGAGTTGCTCGTATGCATAGCCAGCACGACTCTGGACGTAAATAGATCCGGCTTTTTGCCATTGGTGGGTAATTTCACGGGTCATTTCAGGTGGTGTGATTTCTACCAGTTCAATAAACCATTGGGGTACCTGTTTGCTAACCTGTGGCGGTGTGTGCTTAACAAAAAGGTCCTCGTTGTGGCTATCAACAATCTTTATTTGCTGATAATAGCCACTGTCAAACAGGGCATTAACTGTTGTTTCAATAACCGCTTTATCCTGTGTAGCGATATAGGGTGCCAGGTATAAACCGAGATGGGTGGCTGTATCCTGACCGTGGGATTCCAGCTGGTTTAACAGCATCGCTTTCGAACTATCTGACATGAGATACACAGAGCCAGATACTAGTCCGATCAGCACGGCTAATACTGCGGCCATTAACTGGTTAACGATTGACATGAAGAACTCCTCTATACCTGGTCATTGCAGGTTAATATTCTGATTTACTATGCGCGAACGCAACTGTACCCAGGGTTTTAGCTGATCGGATGTGCCAACCAGTGTACTACGGCGCCCCTTCTTGGACAGCCACAAATTGTCACCGTTAAAACTGTAAACGTGAGCCAGGTCCGGACGACGGTTTGCCGGCTTGATTTCGGGAATAAGGTTATCCAGGATCAGTGGTGTTGCCGTGGGGGTTGGGTAATAGGTCAAAACCATGTGTGCCTGGTTCAGGCGTAGCGCCTTAACATAGGCTATGCTCATTTTTTCTATGGGAACGCCTAGCTCCCGCAAGGTGTAGTACTTGGCGATAGAAAAGTCTTCACAATCACCACCATTGGTAATTAGAAACTCTACTGGGGTGGCCCAGTAATCACTCTTCTTCCAGTGAAGAATGTCATCAATAAAACGCAACTGATTAAAGAAGCGGTTTACCTGGAGAAGTTTTTCCTCTTCGCTTTCATCAGCCAGATCCACCATGAGTTGCTGCCAGGCATTCAACCTGCGTCGCGCCATCTCACCGTACTTGTCACCCAGTTTTGCTATTTCCGCATCATCCATGCGGACATCAAGATCGGGGTCGGCCTGCAGAGTGTAGGTGGTCAGTAGTAAGAATAAAACCAGGTACACAGACCTGCGAAGACTGTTGATCAGTCTCGACTGTCCAGGTTTGGTTTTAGCGGGTTGTGCTGACGACACCTAAATACCTGATGTATGGCTATGAAATATAAGCATAATTGTTTCATAACTGACGGTAGGATGCTGACTGAGAGTGCCCAAAATGGTGTTGTCTCAGGCTGGCCTATAGGCGTTAAGTGGCTTGATTGAACGGAAATAATTAATACAGTTATTTCGCTGTATCACTGCCTGGCATCAGGTTGCATTGTGAGAGAAGTTCTTGCCATGCCCGGGTGTGACGGTTGCGTGCTGCGACATACTGAGGCCAGAGCGCGCGAGGGTTTTTCAGGCTCAATACCTTAAGTTGGTAGTCTCGCATGACTGCAGGCATTAATGCGGTGAAGTGGTTGAGCAGCTCGGCCTGAGCAGTTAACCAGCGCCTGCCCTGATTATCCAGCATGGCCATGTAGGGCTGAACTTCGCCAGCATAATATTTATGGAATACATTCTTTATTATTTGAGCCTGAGGGTTTGGTTGACGGTTAAAGCACAGTGGCCGTTTTTGCAGGCGGTTTTCGATGATCTGTGCCGTATGGTTAAGTGTACGGGTTAGCTGATAAATTGATCGAATCCAGCGACTGCCGTAGCGGTTGCTATACAGTGTCAGGTAGTCTTGCTCGAGCTGGTCAATAAATTCCGGGAGCGCCCATTGTGCATGATTGCTAGCCAATGATGCCAGAATGTTAAAGTGCTTTAATGCCGTCATAGTGCCCGAGAACGTATCCTCACCACTGAGGGGGAGGGAGGGTTCGGAGAGTGAGAAGTTGCGTTCCATCTCTTCGTTGTTATAGATTGAATTCCAGAGCACGATTGGCAGGTTACGCTGTTTAATCGCCCAGATCTCTCTGATCTGTTCTATCACTTCAGCTTCGAGTTCCATGGCTGGCAGGTTTTGCTGACAGTCTCTAAGTCCGTTATATAGCTTCATCTCGTATATAAGCTGCTGTGACGGGCGCATTATCCGACCCAGCGAGCTGTTGCGCTCGGCAATTAAGGGGAGCAGCTCACAATGGCGTAGATTGAGTACTTCCAGTAATCCTTGCCTGATTTCCTCTGCCTTTAATAGACGTTCTCTGCGTCTGGGTAGCAAGGGGATGCTTAGTGGCTGATTGAGATTTAAATCGCTGTCCTGATCAAGGGTTGTTGCGACACGTTGCGCGTAGTTTTCTAATCTGCTCTCTGGCGTGCTTTCAGAACAACCAGTGTTTAGCAGTGTCAGGGTTAAAAAAAGGTTCAGGCAAATTTTTCGCATTGGCGGGTGATAATTCTCAGGCGGCTTGCTAACAGTATAGCGCTTGCGGTTAGTCCGATAACGAGGCTATACCAGAAGCCGGCGGGACCCATTGCGGGTAGTATAAGATCAGTTAACCCCAGTAGGTAGCCTATCGGTAAGCCAATTATCCAGTAGGCGAAAAACACCATTGCTAACGGGATTGTCGTATCTTTGTAGCCGCGCAATGCGCCCGCTGATGAAACTTGCAGGGCGTCCGGAATTTGAAATATGGCGGCTATGGCCAGCAGACTGGATGCTAGAGAAATAATATCGGGTTGTTCAGTGTAGAGCATGGAGATCTGCTCGGAGAGTAACAATATCAGGGTGCAGGTGATTACAGAGCAGACTGAGGTTATGAGTATGCCGGTGGATGCCGCAAAGCGTGCAGCGGCATGTTGACGGCGGCCAACTAATTGTCCTACTCGTATCGTTAATGCCAGCGAGATACTTAGAGGCACCATAAATATTATGCCGGTAAAGCTAAGGGTTATCTGGTGAGCAGCTATTATTACATCGCCAAGGCGTGCGATAAGCAGGGCGATGATGCTGAACATACTTACTTCGATGAGTAGGGTGAAGCCGATCGGCAGGCCTAATTTAAGGAAACTTGCTATCTCCTCATGTGCTGGCCAGTGCCATCCTGACAGTAGTTTGTATATTTTAAAGTGTACAGAGTATTTCAGATAACAAACCGCTGAGATAGCCATAATCCACATAACTATAGCGCTGGCCCAGCCACAGCCAACGCCTCCCATCGCTGGTAATCCCAGTTTTCCGTAAATGAAAACATAATTAAGTGGAATGTTGCATAGCAGGGCAATAATGCTGATCTTCATTATGGCGCGGGTTTTCCCGAAGCCTTCACAGTAACTGCGGCAAACCTGATAGAAGAGTAGGGCTGGAACACCCCACGAAAGAGCTGCCAGGTACTGTTGAGTCTTGCTTAACAGGCTGCCTGTGATGGCCATATATTCAAGCAGTGGGGTGCAGTTACGCAGCAGGAAAAACGCCAGCACTGTCATGGCGAAAGCGACCAGATGTCCTTGCTGAAAAATGCGGATGGTTTGCTGTTCTTTGTTACCACCAACCAGTTGGGCGACTAGCGGAGTCGTTGCCATCAGGACGCCGCCAATAGATAGAAACAAAGGTAACCAAACACTGGACCCCAGAGCGACTGCCGCGAGGTCTTCAGCGCTGACTTGAGCAGCCATTAGGGTGTCGACAAAGCCGATGGCTGTTTGCGACAGTTGAGTAATCATGATTGGCAGGCCCAGAGTGAGAATAGCTCTGATTTCCTGATAGCGAGTGTGGTTAGGGTAAGAAAATGATTTCACAATGTAGGCTTGGGCCAGTAGTTAGCGTCATGAGATCTGAAGGATGTCCTGAGGAGGGGAATGATAACCGCTCTTTAGCTTGGGAGGTAGAAAAATATGCGTATGTTCAGGAGGGGGAGGCATAAAAAAACCGGAGTTGAACTCCGGTTTTTTGGTACAGGAAAGGCTTATTCTACGCGGGTGGTTACATAGCGGCCCGGTGCAGGTTCGATTGCCTTGAAGTTTGCGTTGCCGAAGTCTTTTGGCGCATCAATCTTCTTGCCGGCTTTGGGTTTCACCCACTTGGCCCAGTTAGTCCACCAGCTGCCTTCTTGACGTTCAGCGGTTTCCAGCCAGTGATCAGCTCCCTTGCCCAGCTCGCCGCCGGTCCAGTAATTACGACGGTTCTTGGATGCAGGGTTTACAACACCGGCAACGTGGCCGCTGGCACCAAGAACGAACTCGATATTGCCCTGCATCATCTCGGTACCCTTGAAGGTACCCTTCCAGGGGGCGATATGGTCATCGATGGTGGACAGGAAGTAAGTAGGTACTTTGATATTGCGCAGGTCAATGGACTCACCGCAGATGGTCAAACCGCCAGGCTGCGCCAGCTTGTTCTCGATGTACATGTTGTTGATGTAAAAGTTGTACATGTTGGCGGGCAGGTTGGTGGAATCGCCGTTCCAGTACAGGATATCGAAAGGTGCAGGGTTCTGTCCTTTCAGGTAGTTGTTAACAACGTAAGACCATACCAGATCGTTTGAGCGCAACATGTTGAAAGCGGTTGCCAGATTGCGACCGTTAAGCAGGCCGTCATCATCGATTTTCTGGGTCAGTTGCTTAACTTGCTGTTCGTCGATGAAAACACGCAGCTCACCGGGGTCTTCAAAATCGGTCAACGTTGTCAGGAAGGTTGCGGAGGCAACAGAATCATCCTTGCGATTGGCCATTACTGCCAGGGTTGAGGCCAGGATAGTACCGCCGATACACCATGAAACTGCATTCAGCTTACTGGAGTCGGAGATCTTCTTCACCGCGTCCATTGCTTTGAGTACACCGTCTTCAACGTAGTTGTCCCAGCTGAGATCACGCTGTTCTGCGGTTGGGTTCACCCAGGAAATCAGGAAGACTGTCTGGCCCTGGTCTACGCAGTACTTTACATAGGAGTTATGCTCCTGCAGATCCAGAATGTAGAACTTGTTGATGCAAGGTGGCACGATCAGGGTCGGGCGTGTAAACACCTGCTCAGTGGTAGGCTTGTATTGGATCAGTTGCAGTAACTCGTTTTCGAAGACAACAGCGCCTGCTGTGGTGGCGATATTCTCACCCAGGGTAAAGGCAGACTCATCAGACATGGTGATGCGGCCTTTCTCTACATCTCCCAACAGGTTCTGCAGACCGTCGATCAGGCTTTGGCCTTTAGTTTCCAGTGCCTGTTGCAGTACTTCTGGATTGGTGACTGCAAAGTTGGTTGGCGACATGGCATCGATATACTGCTTGGTGTAAAATTCCAGCTTATTCTGCTCGGTCTCATTTAGATTGGCATTGGCTGCCATCTCGTTCATCAGGTTGGAGGTTAGCAGATAGGACTGCTTGATGTAGGAGAATACCGGGTTCTGGCTCCACTCGTCAGCGGCAAAACGGCGGTCGCCTTTCTGTGGCTCTGCAACCGGGCTTTCACTCGACTTGCCGGTCAAAATATTTTGCCACAGGTTGATTTGCGCCTGCTGGTAATCAGTAATTGCGCGCACCCATACGGATGGGTCTTCAAATGAACGAGTCGCCAGCTCCGTCCACGATTGTGAGAAGTTTTTGAAAACGTCCTCGCTGCCAACGGAGGAGTACATTTCCAGTACTTTCTGACTTTCCAGGTTGAGGTAATTGATGAATTCTTGCGGGTTAGAAAGGATATTGCTGTTGTTTTCCATAAAACTGCCTTCTTCTTGATGCCTATCTGACTAATCAGTGCGAGCTTATCGCTGCCCGCTTACTGTAGTTAGCACCTGACTGTATATCGAATCTGGTTTGAGTTAGCCGTTTTTCTATGCCCTTAAGCGACTCTTTTCAAACAGAGCCTACGAGCATAGACAACTTGATGCAGTGCAGCAAGCATTTAAAACGCTACTTTGGTGCGAAATTGCGCTTCGTTATCGTCATTGTCTGTACAGTATGGCAGTTATATGCTGTAAAATTTTATTACCACTTCTGAATTGTTTAGACCTTCTCAAGGCAGATTGTTTGCAATATCAAGGTATTAGCTGTACGTGTTTTTGTTTGCGATTATCTTTTTTGAGCCGTTATTTAGTGCTTATAAATGGAAGCATGAGGGGCTTTGAAGATTAGGGGTGTGCTAAAAAAAATTGTGCACCTGCTTCCTGGTAATTGGTAAAAGCCGGTGATTATTAGATTTGCGGTAAGTGGCAGCATGAAGAATTTTTTTAGTAGTATAGATTTAGTGTTCCATTAGGTGGCTTAGTCAGTACAATCCTGCTATCGAGGTCATTTATTTGCATCACTGTATTTTTGGCAAAGCTGATAGTTTACGCATTGGAGAGTCTGATTCAATAATGAGAAATTTTCTATTAATGAGTACCAGCGGCTGTCATCTATGTGATGAGGCGGTTGAGGTTGTTGTTGCGACTATGGATCCCCTGAAGCATCAGGTTGAGGAAGTTGATATTGCTTTTGAGGATGGCTTAATGGAGCGTTATGCATTGCTCATTCCTGTATTGCTTGATGAGCAGAGCGGTAATGAATTGCGATGGCCATTTGACCAGCAGCAACTGCTGGCATTTTTTGCTGGTCTCTAGTCGGTAGATTGTTCAAGACTCACAGTCAACCCTTTTGTTGAACGAAGCCGCTGCGCGGCAGAAGGATTGATCAGCTGTACTTCTTAGAC
>JBALVQ010000072.1:0-30926 GCA_036960915.1 Amphritea sp. | reverse complement strand
TGTTTTTTGTCTATATATCAGTACGTTACGTTTATGGATGGGAACTAGCTAGTGCCCATCCATAAACAGATGTCTACTGTGAATGTCCCACTGGCGCAATCTGAACACCACACGATACAGTTATTTAGAATAACTAAACGCCCATATCGCAACATTGGATCGCCCTCGCTACGACCTCGTTTATGGACGAACACTAGCAAGCGTTTTTCGGTTCAAAGTATGACCAGACAGAAAGTTGCCATCGCCGCCTAAGCCTATGCCATAACTAACCTGCAGCGCTGGCTCATTGTATAGCAGAATTCTGCGCGGACTATTTGGCCTGCTCCTGATCACGCTGAGTTTTTTCTGTCTTCAGAGCGGCAGCTTCGACGCCGGCAGTCAAGCGCAGGATAAGTTCATCTGCCTGTGGGTCATCCCAGTCAACATAGCTGCGCAGCACGCTCATCGCCTGGCCGTCACGATTAATGAAGAAACTCGCGGGCAACACATCGACAGGAAAGACCTTACCCAGCTGCTCGGCAGGTTCGGTATAGAGTTTCAAGTGCTTAATCGACAGTCGGTCGACAAACACCTGACGTGCAAGCTCGGTTTCACTGTCCATAGAGACCGCGACCACCACAAAGTCCTCGTCGCCAATACGCTGCTGCAAGCGATCCAGCGCCGGCAGTTCGCGAATACAGGGCGGACACCAGCTGGCCCATAAATTGGGCAGCACAACCTTACCCTTGAAGTCGGACAGGCTAAGACGTTTACCTGCACCATCCGATATCTGGACTTCACTCACGGGTTGCGGGTTTTCAAGCCAGCGAAAACTGCCTACTTTACCGTCGGTAGGCTCGCTAGCCTCATGTGTAGCCAATGCTTGAGCACTGAACAGGAAAATAACCAGAACGATTAACAAGGCAGAAGAATTACGGTATGTCATTGCTATTCCTTTGATCATCACAACCCCTCAGGATATAGAAAATCAGTACATCCGATACACGCACTGATTAATACCGAAACCCTGGTACAGCTATAGCCATTATTCCAATCACTGTCTGGCTGCATACCCGCAACTGAATCCGGAAACTGATGCCAATCTCAGGCCTGATATCCGCCATAGCACCACTATTCTCAGTCTGTACAACCTGCCAATGTGCGTAACTGTAAGCTGCCGCTATGCAACCATGGGTGCTAAAATAAATATCTCAGTATCAGGTTATCTCGGACTTAAGGAGGCGACATAGCAATGGCTGCATATACGTCCCGCGGAAAACCCCACCTACTTGGCCGGTTAAGATACCCGCACCCCGGCCCGTGTTTCTCTGCAATATTATTTATTACACTGCTATCAGTTTCCTTTTCAGCCAATGCGACCCAGGTTGAAGAACTCATCCGACACATCGATCAGCTATGGCGTGGACAGACCTCACAGGCGTCTATGACGATGCTGGTGAAAACCCGACGCTACGAGCGCAACATGACGATGGAGGCATGGTCCCGGGGCAAAAATTTCTCTCTGGTAGTGATCCGAGATCCGGTGAAAGATCGTGGTATCGCAACTCTTAAAGTTGCCACGAATATCTGGAATTACCTGCCCAAAATTAATCGCGTGACTAAAATTCCATCAAGCATGATGTCCGGCGCCTGGATGGGCAGCCACTTTACCAATGACGACCTGATCAAGGAGAGCACCTTCGAGGATGACTACACTTCAAGCATTACGTTTGAAGGCGTGCGCGAGGGACGCAGCATCTATGAAATTACATCGCTCCCCAAAGCGGATGCGGCGGTCATTTGGGGCAAAGTAGTCATGCTCATCGAACAGACAACGCTTGCCCCCTATAAAGCCCATTACTTCGATGAAGAAAATATCCTGATCCGAACCATCCGCTTCGATCAATTCCAGCTAATTGATGACCGGACGATACCCATGCGTATGACTCTGCAGCCGGAGGAGAAACCCGATGAATCAACCGTGCTTATATATAACGACATAACCTTTGAAGTGCCGCTGGAGGAATCCTTTTTCTCACTGCAAAACCTGCGACAACGTCGCTAAACACACATGAATAGCGTCAGTAGTACCTCATCCCTTAGCTATCTGCCGATGTTACTCTTCATGGCCTGGCGTAATATCTGGCGTAATCCCGTGCGCAGTATGCTGACTATTTCAGCACTTGCCGGCGGCTTGGTAATGGTGATCCTTTACTCGGCACTGCTGGAGGGGATGATGCGCCAGATGGTGCAGCATGCGACCGAGATTTCGACCGGGCATCTGCAGCTACACCGCCAGGCATTTATCGAAGATCAGGACCTCTATGCCACGCTGCCCTGGACATACATGGAACAGATCGAGCAGCAATATCCGCAAGTTCATTTCGCCCCAAGGCTCTACGCAGCAGGTCTGGCCAGCTCAGAGGCAGCATCCACCGGAGTCATGATCAAGGCTATCGACCCACAAAGGGAAACGCTGGCCACCCGGATGCACAACCATCTCCGTGCTGGTGAATTTAACCTCGAGGTAGCCGATACCACCGCGGACGGTCTGGTACGCTACAATCTGGTGATCGGTGCACAGTTGGCAAAAAATATGAGTGTTGCCCCTGGTAGTGAACTGATTCTGGTCACCCAGGCTGCCGATGGCAGTATCGGCAACGCCCTCTACCGCATCGCCGGTGTCCTCAAACCTCTGGAACCAAACTTCGACCGGACGGGAGTATTGATGTCTATAGAGGCCTATCAGCAGCTTATGTATCTGCAGGATGGCTTCCACGAACTTGTCATCACGCTGGACGATATCAACCAGCTGGCAATGCTCCAGAGCACCCTTGATGAGTCGCTGATTGCGCTGCTTAAACAACAGCCGCTGGATGACCTGGGCGGTAACCCACTGGTGCGTAACTGGCGCCAGCTGACACCGGCCGTTGCAGACATGCTTGAGCTCAGTAAATCGATGGTGCTGGCTATTGGCCTTATCGTCGTAAGTCTGGCTTCCCTGGGAATGCTGAACACCATGCTGATGGCCGTACATGAGCGTACCCACGAGTTCGGCATACTGCTGGCTATCGGCATGAAACGCAGGTTGTTGTTACTGATGGTATTGTTCGAGTCGTTCTTCCTGGCAGTGGTATCAGCGCTGCTAGGTACTCTTGCTGGTATCCTGATCGTCGGTTATTTTGCTGAGCACGGTATCGACTTCAGCCACTATATGCCCGATGGCTATGACTGGGCCGGCATCGTGTTTGAGCCGGTCATGCAGGTTTACCTCGAGCCCAAACACCTGGTGAATGCCTCTGCCCTGATGATTATTGTCACCCTTATCGCCTCACTGATCCCCTCATGGCGCACGGTACGCCTCAAGCCTGCTGAGGTGATGCGATGATCCGACAACACAATCAACTGTCGCTGGCGATACTGCTAATGCTGGCATGGCGCACGGCACGCCTCCATTCTCATTCAGCTGAGGTGATGCGATGAGTCGACAACACAATCAACTGTCGCTGGCGATACTGCTTATGCTGGCATGGCGCACGGTACGCCGCCATTCTCATTCTGCCGAGGTGATGCGATGAGTCGACAACACAATCAACTGTCGCTGGCGATACTGCTAATGCTGACATGGCGCACGGTACACCTCCATTCTCATTCAGCTGAGGTGATGCGATGATCCGGCAGCACAGCCACCTGTCGCTGGCGATACTGCTTATGCTGGCATGGCGCACGGTACGCCTCCATTCTCATTCTGCCGAGGTGATGCGATGAGTCGACAACACAATCAACTGTCGCTGGCGATACTGCTAATGCTGACATGGCGCACGGTACACCTCCATTCTCATTCAGCTGAGGTGATGCGATGATCCGGCAGCACAGCCACCTGTCGCTGGCGACACTGCTAATGCTGGCATGGCGCACGGTACACCTCCATTCTCATTCTGCCGAGGTGATGCGATGATCCGGCAGCACAGCCGCCTGTCGCTGGCGGTACTGCTGATGCTGGCATGGCGTAATCTGTGGCGACATCGTCGACGCACCCTTATTACCCTTAGCTCGATTGCCGTCGGGTTCGGCCTGGCGGTACTGTCTATCGGGCTGGGCGATGGCAGCCACAACTCGATGATCCGCAATGCCATCCAACTGGGAGAAGGACACCTTGCCATTCAGTCTCGCGGCTATCTGCAGGCACCCGCCAACCATAAATATCTGGCAGAAGGCCTGAAGCTTGCCACACGGCTTCGCAGCCTGGGGATTCCCGGCAGCGTCGAACCGCGCATATCCTTACAGGTACTGGCCCGTACTGCCAACAACTCGGTCGGTGCCGGCCTTGAAGGCATGAATATAACCACAGACCAGCGTATTGCGAAGCTCAAGCCACGCCTGGTGGCAGGTAGCTGGATTGAACGCGGCGATTACCGCGGCATCGTTATCGGTGACGGCATGGCACGCAAGCTCAAGGTCAGGGTTGGCAGCAAGGTGGTGCTGATGGCCGGCAAACAGGGCGGCGATTCACAGGCACAGCTCGGCCGAGTGCGCGGTATCTTCGATTCTCGCATTGATGATCTGGATAACTTTCTGGTGCTCAGTGATATTCAATTTGCCCGCTATTTTCTTGAGGGAGAAGGTGCAGATCCGACGAAAGCGCCGGTCACGCGCTTCGCGGTATTCCTTGATGATCCCGATAGCTTGATAACCTGGAAGGCACAGCTTAAATCGCTGTTCGAAAACGACACGGTAGTGGTACTGGACTGGCAGGAATTGATGCCACAGCTGGTGCAATTTATCATCGTGGACGATGCTGGCAACTATATCTTTCTGTCGCTGATTCTGATCATGGTAGTGTTTGGCATTGTAAATACTGTATTAATGAGTGTGCTGGAACGCACCCGTGAGTTTGGCTTGCTACGGGCACTGGGGCTCAGCCGTCATCATCTGCTGCTGCTGGTGTTCTGCGAATCCTTACTGTTGAGCATACTGGCAGTGTGCATTGGCTGGATTGTAGGTGGCGGCATCCATTTATGGTTTTCCAGTCACGGAATCGATTTTTCAGCGCTGATGACAGAAGGCACAACCATTATGGGAACCTTTATCGACCCCATCGTCTATACAGAACTGTCTAGGCAGCGGGTATTTCAGCTTACCGCGGTTATCTTTATCGCCACATTGGCCAGCGGTATCTATCCTGCTATCAAGGCGGCACGGATAACGCCGGTTGAGGCACTGCGCACATGAGCCTGTGCCTTTACATACAAGAGCAAGCTACAAGAATAACCCGCAAGAGGGATCAGTCGGAGCAATGATATGGCACTGTTAAAGCTACAGGGGATTGGCAAATGCTACCGCCAGGGAGAAATTAACGTTCAGGCTCTGGATAATGTCAATCTGCAAGTAAATGCAGGCGAGTTTGCAGCTCTCGTCGGCCCCTCTGGTTCGGGAAAAACCACCCTGCTGAATATCATTGGCGGGCTGGATACGCCAACCCGGGGCAAGGCTGAACTTAACGGTACCGATATTTCCCTGTTGAAAGATTCTGAGTTATCAGACTTCCGCTTATTCCAGCTGGGCTTTATCTTCCAGGCCTACAATCTGGTTCCGGTCCTCAACGCGCTGGAAAACGTTGAGCTGATCATGGTGCTACAAGGCCGCTCAACCGCGGAGCGTCGCCAGCGTGCCATACGCTATTTAGAGATGGTCGGATTACAGGACGTCATGACTCGACGCCCTGCGGCACTCAGCGGCGGCCAACAACAGCGGGTTGCAGTGGCACGGGCATTAGCCGCAGGTCCTGGCCTTGTATTAGCCGATGAGCCAACAGCTAATCTCGATTCAGAGAACGCCACGGCATTACTCGACATCATGCATCGACTTTCCCATGAAGAAAAAACCACCTTTATTTTCTCCACTCACGATCCACGCGTGATGGAGCGAGCAGAAAGGATCATTACCCTGCGTGACGGAAAAATTGTTCAGGATAAACAAATGAGTCAACAGCATGCCGACCCGGTTTAAGATCTGCTTGCTGGCCGCGATGCTGCAGGTTTCAAGCAGCGTTGATGCCGCCGAGCTAACCGGGCGACTATCCCTGCTCGGCACTGCGGCATGGCCCGGTGAGGGCGATGTTGGTGATGCCAATATCAATAAAAATAGCAATAGGCTAACAGCCGATCAACAGAGCCTGCGCCTGATGCTGGATGAGATTGAAGCTAACGCCGAGTGGGGCGTCCATCTGATAACCAGCAGGCAGCACTTTAGCGGGTTTGTGGCAAACGATCGCCACTCAAGTGATCTGTTCCGCTACCGTGAATTATCTGGCGATTGGTTAAATGACATAAGCAGTAGCAGCTCTACCCGCATAGGTTACGAAATCGATCATGCCGTTTATAAACAGCGTTTCGACACCATCACCGTTGGCCTGGGCCGCCAGCCTGTTGATTGGGGCACTGGCCGTTTCTGGCAGCCATTTAATGTGTTTGGTGCGTTTGCACCCACCGATCTCGATACAGACTATAAGCCAGGCATCGATGCAGCAGTGTTCGACTGGTACCCTGGGGCACTTTCATCATTGACCGCGGTGTATGCATTTTCCCCTCAACATAGCCATGATATTGAAGACAGCGCAGCCCTGTACTACCGCCGCCTGGTTGGCAACCAATTGGAGATCGCACTGTTGGCCGGGCGTATTATTGGCAATAACGTGATGGGCGCATCCTTAGAGAGCGACTGGGCCGGTATCGGATGGCGTATTGAAGGTGTTCACTACGACCGCGATCAGGCTGACCAGGATGATTTTTTCTGGATCAGCGGTATCGACTATCAATTTAACAACACTACGCTAATTGCCATTGAGTGGTACCACAACGGCCTGGGCACCAGTAATCAACTTGCATTGGCCGACAGGCAAGCGGAGCTGCTCTTTGCCTCCGGATTGCTGCAACATCTGAGTAAAAATATGCTTGGCCTGGCAGTGAACAGAGACATCACACCGCTATTGCATGCCGGTTACACAATGCTGATCAGTGCGCTGGACGATCCCGACAGACAACGCCATACATCCACATTGCATCAGCTTAATTTCACCTACTCGTTGAGTAACGAATCCGACCTGCTGTTTTCGCTGCTCTATGCCAGCGGTAAAGGCCTGAATCAACAGGATGAGCTGCAATCAGAATTTGGGCACCTGCCAGCCAGCGCGGTATTACGCTGGCGCGTCTACTTCTGAATACTGCGGCAACCGACTAACACATCTAATATGCTCACCTAATTTTCACATCCAGGCACCAGAGTGCAGGTATTTCCTATCCTATACTGTATCTAGTACATCATTTTCACTTGCTGTAGGAGAGAAGAGATGCAGGCAGCAGACATAATGACGACAGATGTAATTACTGTTTCGCTGACAACCGAGATCCGGGAGATCGCCGAACTACTGCTGAAACACAGAATCAGTGCCGTCCCGGTCGTCGATGCGGAGCAACGCGTACTCGGAATCGTCAGCGAGGGCGATCTGTTGCGACGCGTGGAAAACGACACCGAGCAGCGGCATTCATGGTGGATGGAGTTACTGGTTTTCAATACCCACGATCCCGACACATACCTCAAGACCCACGGTCGTAAAGCACACGAAGTCATGACCCGGGACATTATCTCGATTCGGGAAGAGACGCCATTATACGAAATCGCACAATTACTCGAGAAACACCATATAAAGCGCGTTCCCGTTACCCGCGATGGGCATTTGGTGGGGCTCGTTAGCCGGGCGAATTTACTCCATGGCCTCACGGCAAAAGGCAGCGGTACTGGCCCGTCGGCCCCTGCCGATGATCGCACTATCAGGGCAAGCCTGCAGCATGAGTTATCCGAAGAGATCGGACTCATGGCGGGCAGGATCAATGTGGTTGTCAATGACGGCGTTGTACAGCTGTGGGGAGTTGTCTACAGCGAGACAGAGAAACACGCGGCTCAAGTTGCAGCGGAAAGTATCCCCGGGGTTAAAAGCGTCGAGAATTATCTGGGAAAAATTCCACCCTGGTTAACATCCGCCTGATCCATAGTGTGGTGTAGTGCGGTGCGGTTCGTGCCTCACCAGCACCCTACATGCTCGATAAAAATCGTAGGGTGCTGGGTTGCGTGGCCCACGAAGTGCTCAGCGTGGCCCACGAAGTGTTTTGGCCATTGGCCATTGGCTATTGGCTATTGGCTATTGGCTATTGGCTATTGGGTAGAGCCTGCGAACCGCACCGATTCATATTGAATAAATCGCTAAGAATCAACAATCAGCCCTGCGGCTTGTTGATTAACTTTGGGTAACTTCGCTGTACTCCGCTTCATCCAGCTTGCCGTCATTATCAACGTCAGCAATGCTGAAAATTTCGGCCAGTCCCGGTACACTTTTAGCTTCTTCCATGCTGACATAACCATCGGAATCCATATCAACAGCTTTAAATTCAGGTTGTTCACCCGCAAAGGCAGTCGTTGATACGGCAGTCAGGGCAATTACACTTAGAGTTTTAATGTTCATGTCTGAATATCCTTAAGTTTGATTCATTTTAGTTTCATCAATCGATCCGTCGTACAACAAAACCGACAGATACGAGCCTTTACGTATCAAACATTATGCCAATCTGTTTTTTGCCTATAAATCAACAGCTTAATAAAAACCACCAAGCGTATGCAGAGACACAACTGTCTCCATCAACCGGCAACAGCCCAAGAAGAACTTATAACCTATTGATTTTTAATACTATTCAATGTCGCAAGCCTGCGATCTGTAAAGCATTTCCAATGTATTACAGGCAGATTTGGCCAACAGCAGGCCGAAGAAATACTCTTTATTGGATTGATGGTTTTCCCTACATAATAAACCCTACCCATAGTGAGGAATTAATCCTGTTGCTGGCAACCTAATCGAACTGCAACGTGCTAGATTTAACGCACTGATCCCACTGACAGCTATGCTGGGTTCGGCATGGAGGCTGAAAAGTGACACTGACTATCCGACAAAAAATCATCCTGGCGTTTGTCTTTTCGACAATCTTTGGCGTCATTCTTGTTTCACTTTTCCTGGAACGCAGCCTGAAAGAGTTCGCTGTCGAAAACTGGTCTAAAGATCAGCAACTGCTGATCACTTCACTGCAGAATAATGTCGGCAATGATTTGAAAAACGCCCGCAACCTGCTCGAGTACACCGCTCAATTACCGAATTTCCGCTCGCTCAAGGCAATCGACCAGATTGACCTGGCGATCAACGGCATACCATTAGCGTTTGAAAACAGTAAACGCACTGCACTGGATAGATTAACCGGAGACAACGGTCCTTTTTCGGTTGTGTTTATGCTGTTGCCCAACGGCGATCACTATCTATCCCACCCCTTTACTGTGCAGCAAGGGTTGCAACGCTATAATCTGGCTGATCGGGAATACTTCAAACAGACCGCCGCAACCGGAGCAACAGTCGTTTCCGATAGTTTTATAGGCGCAGATGGTATTCTTGCCGTTGCGGTAAGCGTACCTGTACGTAATCTTCAGGGAGAGATCATCGCCTACCTGGGCGGGGTCCGCCACCTTGACGCCCTGTCCGAAATGATTCATCCGACAGCAATAGCCCCCTTTGAACAGGCCATGCTGGTTGATAGCAAAGGCGCGCTGATCGCACACTCTAATACTTCCCAGCTGAGCATTGAGAAACGCCAGCAATACGGCCAGCACCCGTTGATACAAAAACAGCATTCCCATACATCAGAAGATAAGAAAAACAGTTATGTTGTTGAGCAGTATCAAGACAGTACTGGAACCCAGTGGCTTAGCTTTCATACCGAGATCAACAACGGTTGGGGATTATTTATACAACGCAGAGTCGATAGTGTCCTGCATGAGTTTTCCAATCATATCCGCAATACAACTATACTAATCGCGATCATCCTGCTCACTGTCAGTGGCTTCGGGGTATGGGTATCGATGGTACTCAGTGGCCACTGGAAAGAAGCATCCGCTAAGCTGAAGCAGGCCCATGATCTACTGGAGAAAAGTGTTGAAAAGCGTACCCGGGAACTGGCTAAAACCAAACAGCAGTTACAGCTGGCCCTCGAGGGTTCAGGTTTAGGACTGTGGGACTGGTATGTAGAGAGCGGTGAGGCCGTCTTCAATGAGCGTTGGGCAGAGATCATCGGCTACCGCCTTGAAGAGCTGCAACCAATTGAAATCACAACCTGGATGCAACGCATCCATCCTGACGATTACAGCCTCTCGCGCAGCTTTCTGGAACGCCACTATGCCGGTGAGTTAGCACATTTCGAATGTGAAATGCGGTTACAACATAAATCCGGTGAATGGGTTTGGGTGCAGTGCCGGGGCAAGGTCGTGCAACGATCAGAAGAAGGCCAACCACTACGCATGATCGGTACCCTGCAGGATATCTCCGAGCAGAAGAAAACTGAAATTCAACTGCGCCAGTCAGCACGGGTCTTTGAGCATGCCCATGAAGGCATTCTGATCACTGACGACAGAAATATAATTACCGATGTAAACCGGGCCTTCTGCCAACTGACAGGCTACAGCCGCGAGGAAGCGATCGGAAGGAACCCTAATTTCCTGCAGTCTGGTAAGCAACCCCCAGAGCTTTACCAGCAGCTATGGGACGATCTGAAATCACAGGGATACTGGAAAGGGGAAATCTGGAACCGCAAAAAAAATGGCGACCTATATGCAGAGCAGCTGACTATTTCAGCATTAAAAAACCGGGATGGTAAAATTGATCAGTATGTAGGAATCTTCTCTGATATAACCCATTTCAAGGAGAACCAGCAACGCCTGGAACAACTCGCCCACTATGATGCCCTGACCGGATTGCCCAACCGGATTTTACTGGCCGACCGGCTTGAGCATGCGCTGTCCCATACGGATCGAATGGGCAATATCCTCGCGGTTGCCTATCTCGATCTGGATAATTTCAAGCCGATCAACGATAGCCTTGGCCATGAAATCGGTGACAAACTGTTAGTAGCGGTAGCCTCGCGTCTCAAGCATTGCGTTCGCGCTGACGATACTATCTCACGGCTTGGCGGTGATGAATTTATCCTGCTACTGCCGGAATTAGACTCGGTGGAGAAGTGCAATGTCGCCTTCAACCGCATCATATCCAGTCTTGCCGAATCTTATTATATCGACGGGCATAAACTGAGTATCTCGGCGAGTATTGGTATTAGCCTCTACCCGATGGATAAAGCCGACGCCGATACCCTGTTGCGACATGCCGACCAGGCCATGTATATCGCCAAGCAAAGTGGCCGCAACTGTTACCACTTCTTCGACCCTAGCCATGAACAGGTGGCTAAAGCGCAACAGGATGCCTTAAACGATATAAAGCAAGGACTGAAACAGGATCAGTTTATCCTCCATTACCAGCCCAAAGTGGACATGTCTGAAAAACGCGTGCTAGGCGCCGAGGCCCTGATTCGCTGGCAGCATCCAGAACAACAGTTACTGTTTCCCGATACCTTCTTACCAGCCATAGAAAACACCGATATCGCGACACAGCTTGGCCAATGGGTGCTGAATAAGGCCCTGGCCCAACTGCACCAGTGGCGCCAACAGGGGCTAATTCTGAGTATCAGCGTAAATATTGCCGCCCGCCACCTTGAGGATCCGGGATTTATTCCTGAGTTGGAAGCACTTCTTAGCCGCTACCCGGAGCTACCCAGGAATACCCTGGAGCTGGAGATTCTCGAAACCAGTGCACTGGAGGATATAGCGCGGGTATCTGAAATTCTTAACCAGTGCCGTCAATTGGGTGTGACAATCGCCCTGGATGACTTTGGCACCGGCTACTCTTCTCTGACCTACTTCAAGCGCCTGCCCATTGATACCGTCAAGATCGACCGCGACTTTGTTATGGGTATGCTCGACGATGAAGAAGACTTTACCATTGTTGAGGGCGTAATCAGCTTGGCGCACGCGTTCAATCGAGCGGTTATCGCAGAAGGTGTTGAGTCAGACAAACACGGTGAAAAATTGCTGCAGCTGGGATGCCGTTTTGGCCAGGGGTTTGGTATCGCTAAAGCGATGCCCGGGGAACAAATTCCGCATTGGATAGAAGAATATCAAACGGCTAAGAAAAGCTTGCGGCAAGACGATACCGTTTCCTACAGCAAATAGGAAAAGCTGTTTTACTTACATCTATAGCGGTTATTCCCAGAAGCTACCAGCAACCCCATCAGATAGCCACTAGAGACGGCCTTAACCCCCAAAAGCTTGAGCATTAAGGCCTGCGGCCAAAAGCTGTGAGCGGGGTTTATACCCCGTATTCCTCAAAGATCTGTTTCAGACCCGGCTTGTTGGCAATCACTTCTTCACGGCTCAACCCTTGCAGTTCATGCGGAAAAACCAGCCAGTCTTCAGACTTGTGGAGATAATAATCCGGTTCCAGGGCCGTCTTATTGTTGGACGGCTTAAACCAGGGGGTAGCGATACGGATATCAAGCGGGGTATTCAAACGTGCCTTATCCTTCAGCGTATCGATCACCGCCTTAACACTCAGGCCGGTATCGAAAACATCATCCACGATCAGCAGTGAATCCGGTGCATTTACATTGCGGATCAGATAATCCAAGCCATGTACCCGTACTTCCTTACCACGTGTACCGATTCCCGTATAGGAAGAGGTGCGGATAGAAATATGGTCAGTTTTCACATCAAAATAATCCAGCAACTCCTGCACTGCGATGCCGACCGGAGTACCACCACGCCAGACTCCGACAATAAAGTCCGGGCGGAAACCACTGTTATACACTTCAAGCGCCAGACGGAAAGAATCTTCCAACAGCTCCTGCGCACTCAGATAAACTTTATCAACCATAATCCTGCCTATCGCCCGTCAACGGGCACTCTCTGCAAAGCAAGCTACTGTACGGATTTGAATCAACTCGCGCAACTTTAGCCGAACGTTTCTGACCCAATTACTTGTTACACCCCGGTAACAATTAACAGCCTTGCGGTGATTACAGGGGCCTGAAATCCTCAGGAATAACTTCTATAAACATACTGAAAAGCTACCTGAGCCAGTTTCAAACTATTTAGACTAAACGATTACTGCGCAGTCCAGCCACCATCGACCGGTAGCGAAGTACCGGTAATTGAGGCGGCCGCATCACTACAGAGGAAAACAGCACATGCGCCTAATTGCTCGGTGGTTACAAACTGCTTGGTCGGTTGAGCTGCCAGTAACACATCGCGTTTCACTTCTTCCTCACTGATCCCCCGCGCCCTGGCTGTATCCGGTATCTGATTCGCCACCAGCGGTGTCAGTACATAGCCGGGACAGATCGCATTCACCGTAACGCCATCTTGCGCCGTTTCCAGTGCGACCGTTTTAGTCAACCCGACGATGCCATGTTTAGCCGCAACATAGGCCGACTTATAGGGCGAAGCAACCAGCCCATGGGCAGAGGCTATATTTATGATACGACCCCAGCCGCGCTGTTTCATGCCAGGAAGCACGCTGTGAATTGTATGAAAAGCACTGCTCAGGTTAATGGCAATAATCGCATCCCACTTTTCAACAGGAAACTCGTCAATTGGCGCAACGTGCTGAATACCGGCATTGTTGACCAGCACATCGATTTGACCGAATCGGTCTGTTGCCGATTCGATCATCGCCCGAATCTCATCAGGTCGGGTCATATCCGCAGCGCTGTACATAACCTCGACGCCATAGCGATCTGCCAACGCCCGGCGTACCTGCTCGATCTCATCCGTTTCGCCAAAACCATTTAACATAACATTCATGCCCGATTGGGCAAATGAGGTAGCGATACCTAAGCCGATACCACTGGTAGAACCTGTAACTATTGCATTTTTACCCTGTAACACAGACTGTACTCCTGCAATGAATAATTATATTATTCGTCTCACCAAAGCATATTGGTAATACCAATAATCCAAAACAAGACAAGCAGCAGTCTATGGCTTTTTTACCTCAGTCACAAATTTAAACGCAATAAATATCCAGGTAAGATAACTACTCCACGGCAATTCTGGGCGCAACCTGAAACGCTACGCCTGCAGCATTGGAAGTGAATCATGCAAATAAACATATCCAGACGGCAGTATTCGCGTGATTTTTTCACTGTCTAAGCAAAAAATACCCGCACTTTACCAAAGCAGCATGCCCTAGGTTACAGCTTTCCTGTCGATTCAAAAATTTTTTTGCAAGTTAAAAGGGATGTTCTTTGACACGTTTAGCTGTTATTCATGGCTGAAAAATACTCAAAGGAATATAATATCTAGCCATTACCGCACAACCTCTCGGCGCGGGGCGCACCTCCTACAGAAACAGGCTGCAAATTCACCCACTTCGGTTGAAACACTGAACACTTGAAGTGCCATAAATGGCCGGCCCACAGGCGTTACTCACCAAGGCGCCAATAGTAATTAACGAACAATCCGGTAGACTCCCCTGAAAAAGCTGGCTTGATTCAGCTTTGGCGCTGCTATTCACTGACGCTCAGATGATAGTCCGGGGTTGGGTTAAGGGGGCAGGAGTAAACATACTCACCCGCCTTAAGCTCAATCAGGTAATCCTGGGTTTTACCAAGCGCTAATCCGCCTCCCGAGACACTCGGCAAGGTTGCATAGCCGATCACCCCTGCACCACGTAGCCAGAAGCCTAATTCATAGGGCACATTTTTGTTGGTGACTCTGAAAATGTAATTCCCAGGGCTAAGTTTCAGCTCTTGTGCCTGCTGTATGCGAGATTCACCCGTGGATTTATTCACCGCTATACAGTCATCCGCACTGGCTGATTGATAGCCATGATCAACTCCATTTTCACTCTCGATAAACTGGCAGGGTATCTGGGTCAATTCGACAACCTCGGGAGCATCCGCCGCCAGTACCTGGCTACTGCCCAGCAACAGCGCGACCAACCCCGCACTCAAGTATTTATAACTGCTCATCATGTTCATTACCTCATCCAGCCCGGATATTTCGTGAAGGGATCGGTTTTCTGAAAAGCCTACTAGCTATAACAGCGGCATGCGCTTTTCAAAGAGCGTAAAACGGGATGCCTCTGCAGCCCTGAGCGCCTGTTGCAGTAACGCGCTACCCCGATTAGTTTGTCCCGATTGCAACCTGCTGGCATAGAACATTTGATAGAAGGTATCCGGTTCGACCCACACCCGAAATACCAGTGTTCGGGCTTGCGGATGCCGTACAATCCGGTAATCCAGTACGGCGGTTTCATCGGGGCCCAACCGGGTATCAAAAATCTCGGCCGATAAATTCAGCGCCACTCGCCGGGCAACCACAAAGTAACTGTCGGTGCCTTCCAGCCTCACGCCGTTGGCCGTTTCCTGAAACCCGTGCATCACCACCTGGGGTGTCACATAGGTTGGAAAGCGATGACCCGTGCCGGTATTGGTCATACGCATCTGCGCGGTGATCTCATTACCAGTGAGTTCAACTCCGGAGGTGTCGATAGTCACCCCGCTACGAACCATCTCGGGATCATGAATGCCTCGCCATTGATGACGTCGCTCAGGCATGTGACATTGCTGGCAACTGACACCTTCCGAGGCATAACGACTCTGTCGCCACTCCTCATAGGTGTTTTCCAGCAACTTGCCATTGAGTGAAAACTCGCCAGCTTCAAACTGATGGCAGGCCGCACAGAAACGGCTGTCCTGAAAAGCATCAGTTACTTGCCAGCCATTGTGGGGCAACCTGTCAGCCGGCGCTGGAGTCGAACCGTCCTTGCGTGGCGGTCCAAAGCGGTGATGATTTCTTACGTGGCAAGCAGCACACACCAGCCCCTGCCGATGCAAAGCAGGCTGTTCTGATTCCTTCTGGGACAATTGTTTTGCTGCGCGAGCAGATGGATTAGTCGGTTGCTGCAGTTCGGCAACCAGACTGTCAGCCTGCTCTGCCAGAGGCGCGTGACAGCGCAGACAAGCCTGATGCTCGCCTTTCGCATGGGGAGCCATATCCAGCAACTGCCCCATTAAACCGGGCCCCATCGCCTGGCCGTGCAGGCTGGTACTCCAATCGGCCAGTTGCTCCTCGTGGCATGCACCGCACGCCTCGGGAGCGAGTGATGCTTCCAACTCGCTATAGCTCTCAGGAGCAGACCCCTGCGGCGCTAGTGGCCATTGCCAATGCTGCCGCAGGAAAGACTCGCTATCCTGTTCGCTGGCGATTGCTACCTGTGCCATCCACACAGCGTTACCACCTGCGAATAACACACAGATAACCCCCCAGCGGGATATCCAGCCAACACTGAAGATAATTATTCCCATAGAACCGTTATGCACCTTTTCCAGTGACACCTCCTATATGACTTATCGGTAAGCTACTTACCGATAGTCACCCTAGTTACCGCATGGATTCTTGGCTGCACAAGGGTTAGCCGCGCAAGGATTCGCTGCACAAGGGTTCTTGGCCGCACATGGATTGGCCGCGCAAGGATTCACTGCACAGGGGTTCTTGGCTGCACAAGGGTTGGCCGCGCAAGGATTCGCTGCACAGGGGTTCTTGGCTGCACAAGGGTTGGCCGCGCAAGGGTTCGCTGCACAGGGATTTACTGCCGCCATATGGTAGCCTTTCTGTACCACTCCGGTATAGGCCGTCAGTGCTGCCAACTCTTTGGAATCCCAAGGCATTGTCTTAGTCGCCATTGGCACCACCAGACAGATTTGCACCATCTCATCCATATCAATAGTCTTCATTCCAGCCCTGTCATTAGCCATTTTCACCGGGTGTGGGTAAGGCTGCTTGAAGCTAGGCTGAAATAGCGCATTGCCCTGGTGACAAGCATTACAGCTCAGTCCATTAGTGCTGAGACTAGTATCATTCCAGAGCTTTTCCCCCAGCATAGCAAGTTCCGCAATATTGCCCTGCCAGCTAGAAACGCCTGCCGGACGGGTAATTAATGCCGGATCAACACCACCTGCTGCTGCGCATGGGTTTGCAGCTCCGCAGGGGTTGGCTACGCATGGGTTTGCAACGCAAGGGTTCTTAGCCGCACACGGGTTTGCAGCGCAAGGGTTCTTAGCTGCACATGGGTTTGCAGCGCAGGGGTTCTTAGCCGCACATGGGTTTGCAGCGCAGGGGTTCTTAGCCGCACATGGGTTTGCAGCGCAGGGGTTCTTAGCGGCACATGGGTTTGTAGCGTATACATTAGTAGATTCTGCCGGCTTATCAGACATCGAAATTGTCAGACCGGTATAAAGGGGCTGATTTTCAGGCCCGGCAACTGCAGTATTGCTCAACAGAAAAATTGCTAAAAGGCTACATAAGGCCATGCAACATCGTTTGCTAATTATGTCCATTGCACACATCCTCCTCATTATTGGTTTTATTCTCTAAGGAGCGGTGCGTCCGAGGCTGGCTATACAACCTTACAATCACTGGCGCGGGCGGTTTTTTCTGCGCTTCAACTGACAGCTATCCCTACCTAAAACACATATTCTATAAAAACCTGTTCTATAAACATCTGTTCTTTAGCACTCCCAAAGATTGAGACGCTCGACAACACCAAACGTTACACAATTAGCCTTTTTATTTGCGCGTATTGACTCATAATAATGCATTGAATCACTGTGCACTTAATGATTACGTCCTATTTAGTCCGCAGCACCGGTCGGTAAATAGCCCCCGATAAACTCCCTGGCAGCGACAGAATTCCACTCGGCCGGGCCTACCAGATACCCTATGCCATGCCCTTCAGTGTCAAACAACAGGGTCATAGGCAACAATGTCTGACCAACGGCACTGCCAAACAGCATATTCAGATCGCGATGGGCGGTTAAACCGGTGAAACCACGCTCATCAAGAAAGCGCCTGACTGCCGCCCCATCTGTCAGATCCTGATTCAGGGTAAGTACTGTCAGGCCTTTTCCCGCCATTGCCTGTTGCAGGGCATCCAGCTCAGGCATTTCATACAGACAAGCGCCGCACCAGCTTGCCCACAGGTTGACCAGTACAACCTGCCCTTTGTAATCGGTAAGTCGCGAGACAACATTGCCAACATCAAAAAACGGCACTGTGGGTGCAGATATAGACCTGTCAGTGAAGACGAACGGCTGGGAAGATCCCGTAAACTCAGTGCCGGCGGACACCGGTCGGCAAAGCATACCGACCATAAACAGCACCAGAACCAACCCTGGAAACAATGCCCGGTATAGAGGTAGATATTTCACTGTTTGAGAATCCACAGTTCTAGTCTCCTAAATAGAATCAACCAGCACCCGCTAGCGACTATCGGCATTTTTTCCGGCCAGCTGCAGCTCCTTACTTACCTGCCGATCCAGCCTTGCAATCAGCTCAGGTGACAACTCGGTGTTGCGTGACTGATGCAATATCACCAGCATCGTTTTAAAATTATCGACAAATCCCCGGCAGCGACCGCACATGAGGATATGCAGACGAAACGCCAGCCGTTGCTGCCAAACCATTTCGCTATCAACATACTCACCGGTCTGTTCAACAATTTCCTTACATTTCAACATTCGCCGGTCTCCTCGAAATTCTCCATCATCAGATAAATGCGCTGCCTTGCCCGATGCAGCAGGACTCTGAAATTAGACGCACTGATATCGAGAATGTTACAGATCTGTCCTGACTCAAGCTGCAGCAGATCACGCATCAGCAACACCGTACGCAAGTTCTCGGGTAGGGACGCAACATGAATACTGAGGCACTGACGCAGCTCTTCACCTTGCAAAACCATATCGGGAGAAACCGAATTCCACGCCACTGGCGGCTGCTTCCAGCTGCCCGCACCGTCAAAGCGTTGCGCAAAGCCGGACTCTATTTCCAGCCCGTCGAGATTCACTTCCCGCCAGCTACGCCGCAAACGTGATTTTGCCCTATTTGCGGTGATCGTATTGAGCCAGGTCTGCAGTGCGCAACGCTGCTCAAACTGGCCAATCACATCGACGACCGCAACCCAGGTTTCCTGTACCACATCCTCAGCGGTTGACGCATCCACCAGCACTCTTGCGGTTGCCAGCATGCCGCCTGAAAACTGGCGTACAGCTCTGCGATAGGCACTGTCATCGCCACGCAGCAATGCTTGCAACAGATCAGCATCATTATTCAGGGAGTCCATAGCAGCACACGGCATTCCGAATTACGTCGTTGCCTGTTAGCCTAGTCACAGTTGATATCTTTTACATAACTATTCAGGCGTTGGCCCTTCAACAGGAAAATATCAGCGTTTACAAATTTCTTACAAAATCGATAAATTCATCTGACTTTTCCCACCGGCTTGAGGCGTACAGTGAATACAGCAGTCTCCTTGCTCCACTATACTCACAACTCAGGAAGCTAATCATGAACATTCAATCAGTCAGTTATATGCTAAAAAAAATTCCCCGGGGAGTCGGTCTTTGCCTGCTATGCCTGCTTCCTATGCTGAGCCAGGCCAATCAGGTTGATCTCAATATCAACCTTGCCACCCCGGTCATGGAAGCGCAAAAAGCCCATCGCGCCTTCATTAAAATTTCCCTGGAGGGCTTTAAGCAGCAGGATAAGCAAGCACGCATTCCCGCCAACGTCGCTATCGTACTGGATAAATCAGGCTCCATGGGCGGGGAAAAAATCCAGCACGCCCGCGAGGCGGCCATTATGGCGATACAGCGACTGGATCAGCGCGACATCGTTTCTGTAGTCAGTTACGACTCTCGCGTGCAAGTGGTTGTCCCAGCCACCCAGGTACGTAACAAGCAGGTCATCTACGAAGCGATTCGCCGTATTCATGCCGATGGCAATACCGCCCTGTTTGCCGGCGTCAGCAAGGGGGCTAACGAGCTGCGCAAGTTTCTTAATCGCAATAAGGTCAACCGTGTCATTCTGTTGTCCGACGGCCTAGCCAATGTCGGCCCGCAGTCGCCAGAAGAACTGGGTCAACTCGGCGCCTCCCTGGCCAAAGAAGGGATCAGCGTCACCACGATCGGCCTCGGTCTGGGCTACAACGAAGATCTGATGACCCAGCTGGCCGGTTTCAGCGATGGTAACCATGCCTTTGTGGAAAATCCGCAAGACCTCGCCTCTATCTTTCAATACGAATTCGGAGATGTGCTGTCGGTCGTCGCCCAGGGCGTGAATATCGAAATCCACTGCCAGAACGGTGTAAAACCCCTGCGTTTGCTAGGCCGTGAAAGTGAGATCATGGGCGATCGCGTCACTACACGGCTGAATCAGCTGTATAGTGAACAGGAAAAGTTTGTCATTCTTGAAGTTGAAGTCCCGGCACAGCAAGCCGATACAGAGATTGAGCTGGTTAAGATCAATGTGTCATACGACAACCTGTATACCCAGCAGAACCAGCAGCTATCAGGGCGAGCAACAGCCAAGTTCAGCCAGTCACAGCAGGACGTAAAAGCAGCTATCGATACCGAAGCCTATGAAGACGCCGTCGAGCAGGTCGCTAATGAGTTTAGCCGCGAAGCACTCGAGGCGCGTGACAGCGGTGATCTGCAGGGCGCCAAGAAGATCCTGCAGGATAGTGCAACCTATCTGGGATCCCAGGCTGAAGCATTGAGCTCACCGCGCTTGCAGGAACAGAAAGATGAAGCCCTGCAGGATGCTGCAGAGATGGATGACCGGCAAGACTGGAACAAGCAGCGGAAGGAACTAAAGGCACGCCAGTATAAGCGGGCCACCCAGCAGACGTACTAGTGTAACTTGCGAATCCTGCACCAAGCCTGCAACCGCATGAAGAGGCTTGGTAAATATATGAAAAAACGGCAGGATGGTTTTATCAACCACAAACCGGAAGACAGGCCTTGAAGAAAAGAACCCCGCTGTTGCTTGCAGTCATTATTCTGCTGCCCATGCTGTTACTGGCCTGGTTTGGGGTTCGCCTGCAGCTGGACCAGCAGCAGGTAGTAGCACACCAGTTGAAAACGTTGGTTGAAAGCCGCTTGCAAGGTATCGATCAGCAACTGCAAGGCCACTTCTTTTCCTTGCAATCCGCATTCATACCCCAGGCGCGGAAGTTATATCTGGAAACCGGTGCACTGTATGATGCCAATACGCTACGCCAATTTATCAGTCGCTCTGCCCAGATTCAGCAGATGTTCGTACTTTCTGATCAGGGAGAGCGTATTTTCCCGCCTCAGGATCAGCCACTAAATCGCCAGGAACAGCACTTTGTTGAACTGACACGCAACTTACTACTTTCACCGGAGCGCTTTACCACGCCTGCAGCAGACCCTCAGTTCGCGCCAGGTAAGCCGGCGGCTCAGACCGTCTCAAGTAGCAGCAACGATACGCTCTACAGTGCCCGCCTGAGAGCTCCTCAATCACAGGCAATAGCACATCAGGACAGCTATGCATCAGCCCCGATCGACATTGCCGCAGAGGCCATCTCTTTTGAACAAGAGTCGTCAAAACAAGAGTCTTCAAAACCACAGCCACAAAACACAGCCTCTCTTAAACCTGCTCTTCGCAAAGAGGATTCCCCCCATGGCTGGATCGCCTGGTACGCTGAAACCGGTTTGCAGCATATTTTCTGGTGGCAGGATGCACAGGGAAATACTCTGGGATTCGCACTCAATTCGGCCAGATTGCTCTCCGACCTGATCAATTATCTGCCTGACAGCAGCGCGACTGAAACAGCGCAGGAGAGTGCGGAAATACAGCTGATCAATAATCGCGGCGAAGTCAGTTACAGCTGGGGAGGTTATCAGCATAGAGAGCAGAGCAAGCCCATACAGATACTGCCCCTGAGCCATCCCCTGGGCAGCTGGCGCCTGACCTATTACGCCGTTGCACAGCAGCCGGTAACAACCGGCTGGCTGGGACTGGCGATGCTGTTGATATTGCTGACTACCGGTCTGTCTACCCTGGCTTACCTGCTCTATCGCGAACACAACCGGGAGCTGCGCCTGGCAGAACAGCGGGTTAACTTCGTCAACCAGGTGTCCCACGAACTAAAAACCCCACTTACCAACGTCCGGCTGTATGCGGAAATGCTGGCAAGTGAACTACCGCCTGAGGAAGAGCAATCACTGTCACAACGTTACCTGGGTGTAATTACCAGTGAAGCCCAGCGTTTGTCACGACTGATAGATAATGTACTGAGCTTTTCCAGGATCAAGCGTGAAGGCGCCCATACCCGCCCACAAGCGGGCGTTATCGATGCATGCATCCAGCAGATAATGCAGACATTTACCCCCGCCCTGAAAGAACGCGGCGTCACTATCCGCTTTGAGGGTCAGGCAACATCTCGGTGTCTGTTCGACGCCGAAGCGCTGGAGCAAATCCTCAATAATCTGCTGAGTAACTGCGAGAAATATGCCGCTAGCGGGCATTACATCGATATCCGCTGCTGGCAACAGCAGACTGATGCTGGTCTCTACAGCCATATCCGGGTCAGAGATTATGGCCCCGGTATCAAGAGCAGCGAGGCTGAATCAATCTTCATGCCGTTCTACCGCATCAGCAATAAACTCACCGACGGTATCAGTGGCACCGGTATCGGGCTGGGACTGGCCCGTGATCTGGCACGCGCGCATGGCGGCGACCTGATTGTGGAGAGCTCCACTCAGGCAGATGCCCCAGAGGGAGCCTGCTTTCTGATAACCCTGCTCACCCCTCTGCCTGAGGCGGATAGCTCGCCAGGCAACCAGAGTGAAGAATCACCATGAAATTATTAATCGCCGAAGATGATCTGCACATTCGCCAGGGCCTTAAAGCACTGCTGGAAACCGAGGGCTATCACTGCATTGAGGCGGCTGATGGCGAACAGGCATGGCAACTCTATCAACAGCAGCAACCGGACCTGGTATTGCTGGATATCATGATGCCCAAACAGGATGGCTATGCCCTGTGTCGTCGCATTCGCCAGCACAATGAGCAACTGCCGGTGATCTTCATTACCGCTAAATCAGAAGAAATCGACCAGGTTCTGGGACTGGAACTCGGCGCCGACGACTATATCAAGAAACCCTTCGGCAGCCGCGAGGTAATCGCCCGCATCCGGGCGGTGACGCGCCGTTGCCTGCGCATTAACGCCAGCCAGCAGGACAGCGACAGCTTTGCGATGGCTGACCTGCAAATAAAACCCGCAGAACTGCGGGCACTGCGCAACCATCAGACCATTGAACTCAGCCTGCGCGACCTGAAGATTCTGCGTCTGCTATTCGAGAACCGCGGTAAAGTTGTCGATCGGGACGCTTTATTTAACCATTGCTGGGGACGCAACTACCTCGCCAGCAGCCGTACGCTTGATCAGCATATATCCAAGCTGCGTAAAGCCATTGAACTGGACCCCAGGGAGCCGCGGATCATCAGCACCGTCCACGGTATCGGCTATCGATTTGATGACTGAATATAGCCACTACCAGCTAAGCGCCAGGGATTAGGGAGTTGTTCAGCTAAGCTTAAGCAATAATCCTTAAATCTAGTGTGATCTAAGCAGTAACTCCTAGGGAAAAGGGGAGTTGATAATGGACACCGATACTTCTATGCTGATTTAAGATTATCATTTCGAAGCCGCCAATTAAGCGGCTTCAGTTATGTCGTAGTGTTCCAGCCCAACGGCAAGGAACTCTGACTCCGTACCGCTTTAGGGCTACATTAAAGCGAAAAAACCAAAGGTAAGGAAACCTTGATCATGAATAAACATCTGGCAATATTTGCTACTTCAGCGCTTTCGTTGGCCGTACTCAGCGGCTGTTCCACAACTCACCCACAGAGGGACGTCACCCGAACCCCTGAGTACCAGGCACTGGAACGCGAACTGGCGGAAACCAAAAATGCCGACGCGCGAAATGCAGAACTGGAAAGCGAAATCGCCCGCCTGCAAAACCAGGACAGCAGCCTGCTACCGCCAAACCCCAAACCAGGTGAATGTTACGCCCGCGTCGTTATCCCGGCTAAATACCAGACGATTTCTGAGACAGTCCAGACAATAGCGCCATCGGAACGTATCGACGTAACCCCGCCTGAATACCAATGGGTAGAAAAGCGTGTTGTGCATACTGAAGCCAGCACGCGTCTGGAAGTCATACCGGCAACTTACAAGGATGTGACGGAAACAATTCAGGTTTCTGACCCCTCTGAAAGACTGGAACGAGTTCTGGCGACTTACAAAACGGTTACCGAGCGCATTCTTGTCAGCCCTGCCCGTACCGAATGGAAAAAAGGTACCGGACCTATCCAACGTCTCGATGAATCAACCGGCGAGATCATGTGCCTGGTGGAAGTGCCCGCGCAGTACCGTACAGTAACCAAGCGCGTTGTTGATACCCCCGAAAGCATTCGTCGCATCGCTATACCAGGCAAGAATAAAACAATCACCCGCCATGTCGTTGACCGCGCTGCAACCACCCGGGAAATCAAGATTCCTGAAACCTACAAGACGGTAAGGGTTCGCCAGCTGGTTAAACCAGCGACTCAGAATGTCGTCGCGATCCCTGGCAAAATAGATACCATAACAAAGCGTACCAAGACCGCTGACTCTTATCTGGAGTGGCGCTCAATTCTGTGTGAAACCAACACAACTCCCGACCTGATCAGCCGCCTGCAAACAGCGCTTAACGACAAAAGCTATAATCCTGGCCCGATTGACGGTGTATATGGTGTCGAAACGCAAGGTGCTGTCAGCCGCTATCAGAAAGCCCAGGGATTAGCGACCGGGCAGCTAACGATCGATACGCTGCGTAAGCTGGGTGTACATTAATCAACTGTTCCGCTTATTTAACAAACAAAATATCGCTTTTGGGGGGGTGTAAGACAAAATGCGCAAAAACTAAGCAGGACAGCAGTAGAGCCGTAGCGAAGGCAACAACCGAAGATAACTCGCACACCCGTTAAACAGGTGTAACAGCGGAGCTATATGCCTAAGTGGTTTTCCCGTTTCCACTGTGCATGTTGTTCGCTTCGCTCACCCTTCGCCCCCCCCCCTTGAGGGGTGCGAACGGCTTCACTGTTTGTGAGCCAGTTTTGGCCTTTTCCTTGCTGTTCATGCGCATCATAAACTTACACACCCCCATCCTTCATCTTATCGGAGATCTGTTACGCCATTGCAGGGCATGAAACAGAGAAATCAGGTAAGCCGGATTAGCTGTGAATTACAGACACCACCAGGCAGATAATCCCTTATCATCCCGGCCGGTAACTACCGTTCACAAAGCGATTGCCTGCTGAACCCGACAACGTTTTAGTTGTAACTATTTCAGCCCGCCACGGCCGATCCACGCCTGATAAATCTTATCGTTCCATTTACTCTGAAAAAAACTGATCACCGCGTCCTGTTGATCGTCAGACAGCTTGTCAGCAAACCCAGGCATCGTGCCGCCGTAAGGAGCACCCCCTGTCTTCAGAGTGGTCTTAAGCCCTTTCAGTTTATGGTGCCAGGTATGGGCGGTGCCATTCAGTGGCGGCGGCGGGTAGTTGCCATCCGCCTGTACCGTCTGCCAATCTGCTGTCCCCTGTGCTGCAGCGCCATGGCACTGGGCACAGTTGGCGAGAAACAGTTGTTTGCCCTGATCCACCTGGGTCTGGGTATACCAGCGGCCCTCCACTTTTGGTTCACTATTGCCACAAGCGGTCAGAAAAATGACCAGACCGGCTGTCACTAAGAATTTTATTGCCGTACGCATCACTTTTCCTCCCGCGTCAGCAGATCAAGCTTGTGTTGATATTCCTGCTCATTAATCTCGCCGCGGGCAAAACGTTCAGCAAGAATCTTTTGTGCCTCTGAGCGATCCAGTTGACGCCCGGAAAACGCCTTTACCAGCAACCAGATAATGGCAATAAACAGGACCAACCAGAGAAGCATTCCAAAGCCATGGCCGAAGCCCATGCTCCAGCCTTCAGACATAAACATTTCAGACCTCCTTAACCCGGATATTTCGTGAAGGGATAGGTATTTCTGGGAAATCTGGTTAAGCAGTTGGCTTTATCTTCCACCAAGCCCTGGTTACTCCAAGGCTCAAGGAAGATTGAGACAAATGCAACGCCAGATTTTTCAGAAAACCGATCAGCGGTATTCGTTACAAGAGCCCGTTCATAGTGTAACTGTCTAATATAAGCTGCGTTTTCAGTCATCATCAGGCCTACAAGGTTATTTCAAGCGCCTTTATAAATATTCGGGTTAATAACCGCTATAGCTATTAAACGTTCCAACCTGATTATTATCATCGACCGAAAATACCTTGAAATCATTACGCGGCGCGCCCGGCATATCCATACCCGGACCTCCGGAAGGCATACCCGGCACTGCCAATAAACGAATATTATTGTTTTCAGCTAGCAGGCGTTTGATATCCTGCGCCGGCACATGCCCCTCAATCACTTTGCCATTCACCTCGGCGGTATGGCATGAAGCCGCCTGCTGAGGGACGCCCAAGCGCTGTTTATGGGGATTCACATCGTTAACAACGACATCCTTAACGCTGAAGTTATGATCCTTGAGATGGCTGATCCAGCCCTTGCAGCAGCCACAGGTAGCGCTGCGATATACGGTAATTTCGTATTGCTTTTCGGTTTTACCTTCCAGCCACACGGGATCGCCCGCATAGCTATTGGAAGATAGCGTCATAAACAACGCAATTAATGACGTAATAAAGTACTTCTTCATTTTTTTCCCCTAAACAATCCTGCGTATAAGGTATAACAGGACTAGTTGCTAAGCCTTTTCCAAGGCTTCTTCACCATTTAACTGATCCAGAATCGGACACTCTGTACCGTTATCGCCACGACACTGCTCGACGACAGTTATCAGTGCATCACGCATTTGCTGTAATTGTTCAATCTGCTTATTTATCTGAACAATATGCTGTTGTGCCTTCTGCTTTACTGCACCACTGGTACGCGAAGGGTCTTGGGAGAGCTGCAACAGTTCGCGGCTTTCCTCAAGCGAGAAACCCAGTGAACGTGCCCGTTTGATGAAGCGCAACTTTTCTAACTGCCTGTCGGTATAGTAGCGATAACCATTGGCCGCACGCTCGGCAGGCGGAATAATGCCCTGTTGCTCATAAAAACGGATAGTTTTACTGCTCAATCCAGCGGACTTGGCCGCCTGGGAAATATTCATTTCAGGACCTCTTAACGAAATCTGTTCAGGCCTGCTATCGGTACCTGAAGATTAAACCAGCGTGAGTAGCAAGCGATAAATGCCTGCCGATCAGAGAGCGATTGGGGATTGAGGCGGGTGATAGATGGATGGCAGGCTTTGATAATGATAGGCCGATATGCGCTCTGTAAATAACCGCTCAACAGAAAGATCACCAACAGCAATAGAAGCAGGCAGAAAAACTGCAGTTTGAGCCTGGGCACAGCCGGAAAGCTCGACCATACAGTTATCCGGGCAGGCACTGTCGGCCATTACACAGTCTTCTCCACACTCTATATCACCCGCTTCACCCATATCTAACGTCATCTGCATAGCCGGCATAAAAACGCCAACGGGCTGTTCTGCGGCCGCACTCAGTTGCCCCGCAAGCAGCAGCAACATCAGTAGCAATGTGTAGATCGGTTTCAATTTCATAAACAAACAACGTTGATATTTGTGCACTATGAGCGATGTAGAATGTAAAGGTTCCCCCGGTTTGAGCATAAAAGCAAATACCGGGATCAAAAAAAGTTAATCTTACCGTTATTTCCGCGCCACAATCGGTTAAGTTCGACAAACTCCAAATAAAAAGTTGACCTTACCGTTACTGGAAGCTCTAACCTTAGAGCAACTAAAAAAGTTATAGCTAGAGACAATACTCATGACAACCACACTGATTCTCGAAAATGTCTCCTGTGCCGGCTGTGTTAAGAAAATTGAAAACGGCATGCAGGGGCTGTCTGGAGTTGACCAGGCAACGGTCAATTTCCCACAACGCCGCCTCAACGTAGAAGGCGATATCAGCAATGATGAGCTGGTAGCTGCGCTGGCCAAAATCGGCTATAAAGCTCACCCGTCGCGCAATGACGCTGAAGATCGGGCAATGCAGAAACAACTCGAAGCGCGCCTCTATAAGCAACGCCTGCTTAATGCGGCACTCGCCCTGGGACTCGGTATCCCCCTGATGATCGCGGGTCTGTTGATGGAAGAGATGAGTGTTCGCAGCACTCAGGATCAGGTTTTATGGGGCATCGTCGGCTTGCTTACATTGGCAATACTGCTGATTCCCGGCCGTCATTTCTTCGTTGGCGGCTGGACTGCATTTCGTAATCACAGTGCCACTATGGATACCCTGATCGCCGTGGGTACCGGCAGTGCATGGCTGTATTCAATGGCCGTAGTACTGTTTCCTGCGTTTCTTCCGGAAGGTTCCCGTCATGTTTACTTTGAAGCGGCCGCAATGATAATCGGCCTGGTAAATTTCGGTCTGGCGATGGAAATCCGTGCCCGTGGCCGCACCTCTGAAGCGGTCGAGCGATTACTCAATCTGCAACCCAAGACAGCCCGGGTGATTCGCAACGACAAAGAACAGGATCTGCCTCTGGAGCTGGTGATTAGCGGTGATCTGATCCGCATTCGTCCCGGTGAGCAGATCCCGGTCGACGCCCGTGTAAGTGAAGGTCAGAGCCTGGTCGACGAATCGATGTTGACCGGTGAGCCGGTGCCCGTTACCAAGCAGGTTGACGATGCAGTCACCGGCGGCACGCTGAACAAATCCGGCAGTCTGCTGGTCGTGGCCGAAAAGGTCGGCGCCGATACCGCGCTAAGCCGGATTATCGAAATGGTTAAACAGGCCCAGGGCAGTAAGCCCGAAATTTCCCGGCTGGCCGATACCGTTTCCGGTGTATTCGTCCCCGTGGTGCTGGTAATCAGTGTGATCACCGCCCTCCTCTGGTACAACCTTGGACCACAACCACAACTGGCCTATATGCTGGTAGCAGCGACAACCGTGCTGATCATCGCCTGCCCCTGTGCACTGGGACTGGCAACCCCTATGTCAGTGATGGTGGGCGTCGGCAAGGCGGCTGAGTATGGCATTCTGATCCGTAACGGCCAGGCCCTGCAAACGGCATCCAAACTTGATACGCTGGTGCTGGACAAAACAGGGACCATTACCGAAGGCCAACCCCGCCTGACACAACTCGTTGCCGACAACGGTGATGAGCAAACACTGCTCCAAATCGCCGCATCCCTTGAGGTCCATTCGGAACATCCACTGGCTGAAGCGATTGTAAACGGTGCCCAAGAGAAACAGATCAATCTACAGGCCGTTACTGCTTTCCACGCGGTAACAGGTCGCGGCGTACAAGGTGAAATTGCCGGACAAAAAGTGCTGCTGGGTAACCGCCGTTTTATGCAGGAAAACGGTTTGAATACCGAAAAGCAAGAACCTCTGGCGGCCAAACTGGCAGCCGCCGCCCAGACACCGATCTATATTGCCCAGGGCAAACAAGTACTCGGATTACTGGCGATTGCCGATCCTATCCGTGACGACTCTGCCGCAGCCATCAAACGCCTGCAGCAAGCTGGCATTAAAGTTATTATGCTCACCGGAGATAATCAGCATACAGCCGCCGCAGTTGCCCAACAGGTCGCTGTGGATAGCTTTATTGCAGAAGTCCTTCCTGAGGATAAGGCCAGTAAAGTCAGCGAGTTACAACAAAGCGGTCAAGTCGTCGGTATGACCGGCGACGGTATCAATGATGCGCCGGCACTAGCCCAGGCCGATGTGGGCTTTGCCATCGGCAACGGTACCGATGTGGCGATCGAGAGTGCCGACATGGTGTTAATTCGAAACTCATTACATAGCGTGGCCGATGCAGTCGAACTGTCTAAAGCTACACTGAGCAACATCCGCCAGAACCTGTTCGGTGCCTTTATCTACAACAGCCTGGGTATCCCTGTGGCCGCAGGGGTGCTTTTCCCATTCACCGGCTTATTGCTAAATCCGGTATTCGCCGGTGCAGCCATGGCGTTTTCATCCGTGACAGTGGTCAGTAATGCCAATCGCTTACGCCTGTTTAAGCCATCACAGGAACGCTAACTGTGCAAAATTCATTTAAAAATGCTGACCAACAACTTAATCCTGTACCTTCAGGTGCGACGACGGCCTTCTCTTGGGTAACTGTCGTCAGTAACGCCAATCCCATTCAGTTGCGTCTGTTCAAGCCATCACAGGAGCGATAACCATGGAAAGCCTATTCATAAACAGCGGCGGTATTGCGCTGATTCTGTTTATCCTCTGGTGGTTCTTCTACAGCACCAGTAAGACCCACAAGAGTCGCTCCGGCGAGGCGATTCAAATACTCGTCGATGACGGCAGCTACCAACCAGCCCGGATTGAAATCCCCGCAGGCCAGGAAGTATTACTCAGATTCAACCGCAAGGATGCTTCTCCTTGTGCCTCGCAAGTGGTATTTGAGGATATTGACCTCAGCGCCGAGCTGAGCCTCAATCATGACACTGACGTAGTCGTACGGTTCGATCAGCCGGGGGAGTTTGATTTCACCTGCCAGATGAAGATGTACCGGGGCACTCTAGTGGTTAGTTAAGGTTGTCAGTTGAGGTCACTCTATGAATGACAGCACTATCCATCACCGTATCAGGCTGTCAGATATCCCGGAGCAGCGGGAGCTAGAGGAAGTCCTGCTTGCCTGCGAAGGCGTATTGCAGGTTTCGGTGCGCGAACAGCTGCTGGATATACGTTACGACTGCCAAATTATACTTTGGCAGGATATTGAACATTTACTGCAACAGCATCAGGTAGCTCCGGCAGCAGGCCTTCTTAACCGGCTAAAGCGCTGCTGGTTCCGCTTTAGCGACCAGAATATTCGGGATAGCGCCAACCATCAGGCCGCCTGTTGTAACAAGCCTCCCAGACAGCCATAGTCGTTCCTGCACATTGCTGGACATCGCTGCAACGCCATCCATGGCTCCTTGCAGCCCATTTCTTGTTAGAGAGTGTACATCCTGTACATAAAAAGGGTCTTCGTCAGGTAGCGTGGATCTTTTGTAGAGGGCTGGTTTGTATGCCCCGTGAAACGCTCAGCGT
>JBALVQ010000071.1:0-31668 GCA_036960915.1 Amphritea sp. | reverse complement strand
AATAGGTCTTTTTATATAACATCGAGATAATCCTCTTATTATTGTGGAGAATCTCCGAACAAGATTTGCAAACCTCTGCATCACCCTAAGAATAGGATAGATACACGGAGCATGCCTCAGCTGAAGGCTCCACCCTCAACTGCAGTTGTAACTCATTCAGTGATTCTCAATTTCAGCACGACTTAAAACTTGTAGTTAACCGATAGGTTGTAGACATCCTGAGTGTCATAATGGGAGTTGTCCTGATCAACCCAGGAGTAACCCGCACTCGCTTCCCATTCATTACCGATATTGGCTGTCAGAGTCGTTGCCCCGAGCCAGCGGTCTTCGGCAAAGTTACCCCAAAAGTGGGAGTTACCATCAATGTCATATTGCAGGAAGATATCCAGCGACAAATCAACACCCGGGCGAATCGCCTGCCAGGTACCAACCCACTCCACTGCTACGCCATAAGCCAGATCATCCGGCGTCAGCGCCTCCTTAGTGATCGAGCTGTTAGCTGCTAAATTCGACAGGTCACCGTCGATGTAGTCAGCGCCAAACTGTACCAGCGCCACTTGAGAGTCGATGCCTAAAGGTAAAGCTCCACCCAACCAGATGCCGTGTACCGAGGCACTCACTGTATCGTGCTCCTCGAAGTTATTGACGCCGTTGCTGAAGCCATTCGCACCGTTGATGTCCTTGAACAACTGTCTGTCCGGTCGGTAGGCAATCTCACCGTTCACTGACCAGTCACCCAATGTCGTCGCTACGCTGGCACCGATCATCTCCAGGTCTTCCGGATAGACCTGCTGCAGGCCTAGTATGGAACCCAGATCGCCCGGGCTGCCCGGAGTTGTGATCTGCACAAACGGGAAGGTTTCGTGATAGCGGGAGTAGTAGAGGCCCACTTCGGTATCATCACCCACCGTGGTGCGTCCGGCGAGGCCCCACTGGCCTTTGTTATCCGCTTCAATATCGGAATCACGCAGGCCGGTTTCCTGACCGCCGCGGAAGAAGGCATCGTCACCGTAGAAGGTGGCATGGGGTGGAAACTCCGTACGACGCCAATTGGTCTGTACATAGGCCTCCAGGGAAGATGCATCACCGACACCCATTTGGGCATAGATACTTTCGACCCCGATGTAGGCTTCCTTAAGTTCGGAACCCGGAGTGGTTAGTTTGTTGATATTGAGTGGTACCTGGGTGGATACGCCATCCAGGAAAAACAGCCCCTCACCCCAGTTGATCACCTGTTTACCGACGCGCAGTTCCAGCGGGTTTTCGCCGACATCGAAGGTACCGTAGACATATGCATCCAGTACATCGAATGCATTTCCGGAGTAACTCTCCGCCCCCCGGGTCCAGTTACTGCCATTCGCCAGGCCGATATCCGCCTGGTCTCCGTCCATGATTTCGGTATCGTACTGGTAAGCAAAATTACTCACCAGACCGTAGTTGCGCCAATCGATCCCCAGCTCCGCGTTGACTTTAAAGACATTCGAAATCAGATCGCCGGCATCCGGCACCCGCAGATCGGACGCCACATTGGGTGCAGTTGCCAGAGCCCCCGGAGACAAATCAGCATCCGTTGCGCGGATTGAAGCCGCGTAGCCCAGCGTCATATCCAGATTACCGGACAGCTCACTGTCTTCCCCGAAGTCCAGTTCAACCGCATGTACATTGGCCGCGATAACCAACGACAACGTAGCCATAGCCAACCCCGGCAGTGTTAATCCGCGACGTGAGCGGATCAGGGATTTGCCATCATTAATGTTCGAATTATCTTTATTGTTTTTCATCGATCTATCCGTGCTGCAAGTTAAATGTTTGCACAGTGAATCAGGCGACAAAACTGGAATTCCTATTCCTGCATTCCTGTTATTTTTTTTCAGGAAGCAAATGTTTTTTGTCACTCATGCCACTAAAAGTTTTTTTTATCCAAATGAGCCAAGAACGGAAACATCTGATCAGCGTTCATCCAAGCCATGCGAGACAACAGTAAGCCAGTCTTCACAGTGTCATCAAAACGGGTATTTCCGATCACACTTCTACCCTAGCCAACCAGAGCTTGAGCGAAAATACCCACAACAGGTTAACGCGTTGAATGAGTTGCAGTCTTGCCCGCAAGGGGCATGCGACTAGAGATAAGAAGATATTTTCATTTAAGGAAGGCATAGCTGATAAACACTCGATTAATACCCTTTATGGGTATTCACCGCCCGTTGATATTCGCGTAAAATTTAATGATACCCACATCACTACGGGGCCTATGAATAAGCTACGGACTAAACTAACTGACCAATTCTGATATCGTCCATGACTTAATCTTTCGCGCTGTTTATAAAAACTAAGCAGGCTTGGATTAAGCTATAAAGAAGGCAGTAATTAAGAAATAAGAAATAAGAAATATAAAAATAGGTGCGACAGGATATTAGTATGGCAGCGACTGAAGTATTTGATATTACCCGCTACACCTCTGCCCCTTTGAAGATGCAGGCGGTTATCGAATATCAGGGCAAGACACCGGAAGAGGTGTTTGCCGTACTGGGCGATCCGGAAAAGATTCCGGACTGGTACTTGCTGGCCAAAGAGGTCCGTATGCATCCCCCCAAGGAGGATGGCGATGTCACCTTTAACGTGGTGTTTACCTTTTTCGGTGATGTGTACGAAGAAGTGCTGCACTGGGATCCGCCCCACCGCTATGTGTATCTGGCGAAAGGCGATGAATTCCCGATAAAGGATTACATCGCAGAAATTGAAGTTGTAGAAAGCCAGCCCGGACAGGGCACCATGACGTGGAATATTTACTGCCAGGAAATCGAAGGCGAGCACTTCCAGAAAATCCTGCCAGTCATACTACCACCTATTAATGAAGCTAGCATCAAGCGTCTTACGCCGCTCATTGGTGGCACAGGCTATAAAGTAAACAGTTTTTTTTAACCTGTCTTGTCTCTTGGCTGCCTTCGGGCAGCCTTTTTTTTACCCTTAAATTACCGCTGTAAATTCCATCAAGACAGTGCGCAATAAAACATGCTTCCATAGAGTAAAACAAAATGAAAACCCACAATAATAATAAACTCCAAAACACCCTCAGTATCCGCAACGGCCATCTGTATATCGAAGACTGCGATACCGTTGAATTAGCTGCACAGTTTGGCACACCTTTGTTCGTCGTTTCCGAAAACCATTTGCGCGAAAACCTGCGCCATTATCAGAAAGCGTTTGAGACATGCTGGCCCGAAGGCGAAGTACGGGTGATGCCTGCGATAAAAGCCAACCCTACCATTGCGGTTCGCCGGGTACTGTCTGAGGAAGGCGCTGGTTGTGACGTGTTCGGCCCGGGCGAACTCGAATGCGCACTGCGCGGTGGTGTGGCTCCTGAAATGATTTCAGTAAACGGCTCTATTAAAGACCACGCAATCATCGAAAAAGCGGTGAGCATTGGTGCCCGCATTGTACTCGACAGCCCAAAGGAGCTGGAGATCTGCAATCAGGTTGGCGAGAAACTCAACAAGAAAGCCCGGGTGATGCTACGCCTCAAACCTTATCTGGCCGAGCTTGAAGAAAAATCCGATTTTCTGCCACAGCAAGAGATCCGGGAACTTACCCAGACAATCAAGTACGGCATTCCCACCTCTGAAGTGCTACCGATGGGTCCCAGAGCGATGGAGCTTCCCTTCGTAGAACCCATTGGGGTGCATATTCATATGGGCCGTCACAGCAAAAAACTCAGTGTCTGGTGTCAACTGATCGAAAGCTATGTGGCATTGATCAAACAACTCAGCGAGCTGATGAATGGCTGGATTCCCAAGGAGGTAGATTTCGGTGGTGGTTTTGCTTCATCCCAGGATCTAGAAACACGGGTTGCCGTTACAGACTACCCTACTCCGACACTGGAGCAATACGCAGAAGCCATCACCACCAGCTTTCGCACCGCGATGCAGCAGCATGGACTGGCAACAAATGGCATCATGATCGAAGTTGAGCCCGGCCGGGGGTTGCACAATGAAACCATGCTCCATCTCACCCGAGTGCACAATATCAAGCACGAAACCATCAATCTGGAACATCAGTGGGCAGAAGTAGACACCTCTGAAGTATTTCTCGGCATCATGGGCGTGAACCCTACACCTCCATTCGATTACGTAGTTGCCAACAAGGCCGATCAACCCAGCGATGCCTACTTTGATATTGTAGGCGTCACTTGTAATGCCGAATGGCTCTATCAACAGGTGCCGGTACCTGAGCTTGAATCCGGTGATGTTATCGCAATGTTGAATACCGGCGCCTATATTGAACCTATGGCCGCCAACTTCAACGCCTTGCCCCGCCCCGGCATGGTAATGGTTAGCGGCGAACAGGCCGACCTGATCAAACGCCACGAAACCCTGGATGAAGTATTTTCCAGGCACCAGGTGCCAGAACGGTTAAAGTAACTCTTATACAATAGTCCGGATACGCTGCCATGATGAATCAAACACCGGTGATTATCAGCAAACTGATCCCTCCCGATCTGTCACCTGATCTCATGGCACGTCCCCGGCTTATCGAGCAGCTTAGCAAAGCACCCCATACAAGACTGACGCTGGTAACAGCACCGGCCGGCTATGGTAAAACCAGCCTGCTGGCACAATTTTCACAGCAAGCAGGATACCCTGTAGCCTGGTACAGACTGGATCCCAAGGACAACAATCCTGAGCGATTCCTTGCCCATTTAGTAACCGCTTTTCAACAGGCAGCGATAATCACCGATACATCGCTAAGTCGCTGCCTCGATACTCTGAAGGCAGATTTCGAGCAGGCGTGGGCTCTCATGCTCAACCAGTTACAACAGCAGCATTCGCCATTTGGCCTGATTCTGGATAATGGCAGCTGCCTTAAGGCAGATAAGGTGCTGCAATTAACCCAACAACTACTGCAGCTTGCATCGCCGCAATGCCACATCATCATCGCCGGACGCCGCAAACCTGGCCTGGCGCTCACCCGCTATATAGCCGCTGGGCAGCTGCTTGAAATTGAAACGAGTGACCTGGCCTTTGAGGCTGGCGAAACACAAACCTTGTTAACACAACACGAGGTTAACGCCAGCGCCAGTGAGATTTACCAGCTTAACTCACGCACCGAAGGCTGGATAACCGGCATTCAACTTTGGCTGGTAGCCTTGCGGAAAACTGGTGCTAAAGATCAAATCACCCTTGAAGCACCAAGTGTGACCTCGCAGGCCTACCGTTATATTGCAGATTACTTCGATGAAGAGGTGTTACGCCCCCTCAGTCGTTCTGTAAAACACTTTTTGCAGAGTACCTGTATCGTCAACTCGATCAATGGCCCCTTGGCCGAGGAACTTAGCGGTCAAACTAACACCAGCCAGTTAATCCAGCGTTTATTGAAAGACAACCTGTTCATACAGACAAAAAAACGACCTATCGACTGGTATCGTTATCACCCCCTATTCCAGCAATTCCTATATCACCAGAGCAAAATAAAGCAACCCGAGCAGACGACCGAGTTGCATCGCAAAGCGGCCGAATGGCTACTACAACGAGAACACTTTGCCGAGGGTATCCAGCAATACGGACACTGTCATGACTTATCCAGCTTGCTGACCGTCATTGAAAAGCATACCTTCGATCTGTTACGTGAGGGCGAGGTAAACGAAATTGTCAGCTTTCTGGCAAACGTACCCGATACACTCAGTGCAGATCATCTGACATTAGCTGTTACTGAGGCATCCGTGGTCATTGTCAGTAACGATGTCATCCGGGCCAAGGCCTGTATTAATCGTCTGCAAAAACTGGTCACGCAGCTCCCCCCCAAGACTGACAGCAGTCGTATAATCCATACCATCAACTTTCTACGCAGCCGCCTTGCTTATCTGGGCGGAAACCTTGCCCATGGCATCAGGACCTGCAACATCTCCTTAAAACCACAGGAAAAAGTAAATGCGGCACTCTCGGTAATCCGCTTCAACCGGGCAAGTTGCTATTTCTCACTGGGACAGCTGCAAAGTGCCAAAAACGATGCCAGACAGGCACACGCAGAGCTAAAAAATTTCGGTCTGTCCGGCTATATCAACAGCCTCGGTTTTTTACTCGGGCAGATCGAGCTGGCCCAAGGACAGATCACACTGGCAGAGCAGCGTTTCCGACAGCTCCAACCCCACAGTGACAATGAGACTGCGCCGCACAATTTCTATGATATTTTCAGTAATTTAGGGCTCGGCATCGTCCATATCGAGAAAAATGAACTGGCAATTGCCGGACAATACCTTAACGAGGCAGCAGATATTGCACTGAAATTTCAGCCCTCTGCAGCACTACCCTGGGTACTCTTTTACATGGGCATGCTCCACTGTGCTGAAGATGATCTTCAGCACGCGGCCGATGTATGGGACGAGGCGTTACGCATCGCTGCCCGCCATAAGCTGTATAACATCTATCGATTATGCAGCGCATACCGGACCCGCCTGGCAATTCGACGCAACGAGCATGACATCATCAGTCAATGGCTAACCAGATGGGATCGCTGGCTAAGCTTATATGGCGAAGCAACACTCCCCGAAGAAAGACTGACCAATGGCTGGATTCAACGCCAACAGGGAAACTGGGATGAAGCCTATCGTTGCAGCGAACGGCTGGTTTGCGAACTGCAACAGCAGAACAATATGCTGCTGTTGATTGATGCCTTTTTGCTGCAAGCCTGCCTGCACCATGATCACGAACAAACACAGCTGGCGCTAGAAGCCCTTAATAAAGGGCTCGAACTCTGCGCTGATAAGGGTACTGCTCATCTGTTCCTGTTCGAAGGCCAGGAATTAACCGATCTGTTCAAGCTGGGCTTGTCCGAGAAAAAGTTGCATGAACAAGGTATCACGGAAGGACTGACTCATCCCGATTTCGTAGCACAACAACTTGTATTGATGAGCCAAAAACTGCCCGACAACCAACCGTACAGCATACAACTCCCCTTTGAGCAGATCACCAGGCGGGAAATGGAAGTGTTGCGTCTGATTACTCAAGGGCAAAGCAATCAGGAGATTGCCGCTACCCTCTATGTCGGTATCAGCACGGTTAAAACCCACATCAATAACATCTTCAAAAAGCTGGATGTTACCAGCCGCAAGGACGCTATTGAAAAGTCACAAGCCTTGCAGCTATTGCACTAGAGAGAAAACAGCTTCATCAAGAAAAGACAACGAGCATTACTCTTTTTGGCTATTAATTTCGGTATAACCGTGCACGCATGTTTCCTATCAAGCGACTGTAGCTAACACAACTCCACCCTCCTAACCCCGTATTCCAACCGGAAATCCACCCTGAGGTGGATGCTTAACATCACGGCTGTTGCTTAAATTTATGCGGTCACCAGCGGAGAGTTTTCTTATCCGCAGCAAGCCGGAGTGAGCCCATGACCAATTTCGTTTTTCATACCTGTAAAAGCCTCATCCATGGTGCAGGATCCGTCAGTCAGGCAACGAATTATCTACTCGAACGCAGCGCTACAAATATACTGATTGTTACTGACCCGGGTATTATCCGATTGAACCTCATAGCCCCTTTGCTTGAGAGCTTGAAAGCCTCGGGGATCACCTATTCCATCTTCAACGATGTCCAGGCCGATCCCAGTGAAAACATCGTTCTGGCGGCAGTGAAACTTGCTCAAGCCCAATCGGTTGAGGCGGTTATCGGCTTTGGCGGTGGTAGCTCTATGGATTGTGCCAAGCTGGTAGCACTGTTAGCTCACTCCGACCAGGATTTACATGAGGTTTACGGTGTTAATAATGCGACAGGCAAGCGCCTGCCTTTGATTCAGATACCCACTACGGCGGGTACCGGTTCTGAGGTAACACCGATCGCCATCGTGACGACCAGCAACAATGAGAAAAAAGGCGTCGTTTCGCCGATTCTTATAGCTGATCAGGTACTGCTGGATCCGGAACTGACGTTGGGGCTACCAGCTGAAGTAACCGCTGCCACTGGTATTGACGCCATGGTACACGCCATTGAAGCCTTCACCAGTAAGCTGAAGAAAAATCCCATCTCCGATTGTCTGGCCAAGGAAGCCTTAAGATTACTCGCGGCGAATATCCGCATCGCCGTTCAGCACGGCGATGATGTTGAAGCCAGGGAAAGAATGCTGCTCGGCTCGATGTTGGCCGGTCAGGCTTTTGCCAACGCACCCGTGGCTGCAGTACACGCCTTGGCCTACCCACTGGGAGGACATTTTCACATCCCACACGGATTAAGTAACTCACTGGTATTGCCCCATGTAATGCGCTTTAACGCAGCAGTAAGCAGCTCCGAATATGCCGAGCTGGCCCCCTTCATCACCTCACCTCTTCCCGGTGGTGACGAGAAGGCAATCACCAGCCAGCTGATCGACTCGCTGCAAGCATTGATCCAGGACCTGGGCTTACCCACAAGGCTGCGGGATATGGGAATTGCCGAGGAGCAGCTAGAGATTTTGGCCAGTGACGCAATGAAGCAACAACGATTACTGATGAATAATCCTCGAAAGATAGCCCTCGAGGATGCTCTGGCGATCTATCAGGCCGCGTATTAAGTGCCTGATAAGGCGGTCCTCTCATACCCACTAAAAGGAAAGGAAAGATACATGGACACAAAATACAACGAACGCCGGGAAAACTATCACTATTTTCATGAAATAACGACCCGCTGGATGGATAACGATGCCTACGGCCACGTAAACAATGTGACCTATTACTCCTACTTCGATACCGCAACCAACGCCTATCTGATTGAAGAAGGCGGGCTGGATATCAGCAACAGCCCGGTAATCGGCGTGATTGTTAACTCAGGCTGCAACTATAAAAACTCGGTCGCTTATCCCCAGCGACTGGAAGCAGGGCTACGAGTAGACCGCCTGGGTAACAGCTCTGTTCAGTATGGCGTCGCCATCTTTGCCGAAGGCCAGGATCAGGCAAGTGCTTTCGGACACTTTGTCCACGTCTTTGTTGATCGCACCACTAACAAACCGGTACCGATACCCGAAAAAATCAGAGCAGCCCTTAGCCGGCTTGCTGATTAGTTCCAGAAAGGTCTTTATTCACCCTGTTTCAGTGACTTAACCGACAAAAATAACAACGAGGACGCCTTCGCATGCAAAGAGACTACATTCTCGAAACCCAAAACCTGAGTAAGGATTTCAAAGGATTTACCGCCGTTAACGCTGTAAACCTGCGCGTTGAGAGAGGCACCATCCACGCCCTGATTGGTCCAAACGGGGCTGGCAAAACAACCTGTTTCAACCTACTTACCAAATTCCTATCTCCTACCCGGGGGAAAATTCTATACAACAGCCAGGACATTACCACACTCAGCTCTACCCAGATCGCCAATCGCGGCATGGTGAGGTCTTTTCAGATATCCGCTGTTTTTCCGCATTTAAGTGTCCTGGAAAACGTGCGCATTGCGTTACAGCGTAAGCTTGGCACCTCATTTCATTTCTGGAAATCGGACCAGAGTCTGCACGTCTTAAACGACCGCGCCATGGAATTACTGGAATCTGTAGGGCTGTCAGCCTGGGCAGATACCATCACTGTCGAGATGCCTTACGGGCGTAAACGTGCACTGGAACTGGCTACCACCCTGGCACTGGAGCCAGAATTACTGCTGCTGGACGAACCGACCCAGGGCATGGGCCATGAAGACGTCAGCAAGGTGACTGAACTGATCAAGCAGGCATCGCTTGAGCGTACCGTGTTGATGGTCGAGCACAACCTGCACGTAGTCGCGGAACTGGCTAACACAATTACCGTGCTACAGTGTGGTGCCATTCTTACCGAGGGTGATTACGAAACGGTGTCTCAGGATCCACTTGTACGTGAAGCCTACATGGGTGTTGAAGCTGATGATGAAGTTGCCCGGCGCGGGGCTGCAGAAATTACTGCGATGAATGCGACTGCCAATAATATTGCTGATAAGGAGACTGTCGCATGAGCAGCAGCGGTGAAAAGATCCGTATCGTAGACCTGCATGCCTATTACGGTGAGTCCCATATCCTGCACGGTATCGATATGACCATTATGCAGGGGGAACTGGTGACCCTGTTGGGCCGCAACGGCTCCGGCCGTTCTACCACCCTAAAGTCAATCATCAATATGGTCGGCCGCCGTACCGGCCAGATCAATATCAATGGTAATCAAACCATCGATATGCCGGCCCATAAAATCGCGCATTTAGGCGTGGGTTACTGCCCGGAAGAGCGCGGAATATTCTCCAGCCTGAATGTGGAAGAGAACCTGATGCTACCGCCGGACGTACGTTCCGATGGCATGAGGGTTGAAGAGATTTATGAAATTTTCCCGAACCTGGCAAAGCGTCGCTATAGCCAGGGGACCCGCCTGTCCGGCGGGGAACAGCAGATGCTGGCGATGGCCCGTATTCTGCGAACCGGTGCCAATATCTTGTTGCTCGATGAGATTACAGAAGGTCTCGCCCCGGTGATCGTGCAAAAACTGGCTGAAGTCCTTGTGATGCTGAAACAGCGTGGCCTGACTATTTTGCTGGTCGAGCAGAATTTCCGTTTTGCAGCGCCTATCGCGGACCGCCACTACGTTATGGAACACGGCCATATCGTAGAGGAGGTTCGCAAAGATGAACTGGAACACAAAACAGAATTATTGAACACCTACCTGGGTGTTTAAACAAAATAGCTGGTTCCCAGCGGACAAAAAAAATAAAAACGATTCAGGAGAATGAAATGAAACAATTAAATAAAATAATCTGCAGCACTGTGATGGCCGCGATAGCAGCAACCACACAAGCGGGCCAAATATCAGATGACGCCATCAAAGTTGGCTTCCTTTCTGACATGAGCGGCCCTTATAGTGCCTCCAACGGCCCCGGAGCATTGGAAGCAGCCAAAATGGCCATCGAAGACGTTGGCAGCATGATCCATGGTAAACCCATTACTCTGGTACATGCTGACGATCAGAATAAACCGGATATCGGTTCGAGTAAGGCGCGCGAGTGGCTTGATGTAGACAACGTGGATGTCATTTCCGGATCAGTGGCCTCCTCGGTGACCCTGGCCGTAACCAAAGTGGTAGAAGCCAAGAACAAAATCATTCTGGTTTCCGGCTCCGCCTCTTCCAGCATTACTAACGAATTCTGTTCCCCCAACAGCGTTCACTGGGTCTACGATACCTACGCGCTATCGCATGGTACTGGCAAGGCGGTGGTGGAAGAAGGCCTGGACACCTGGTATTTCCTGACCGCCGACTACGCTTTTGGTCACGCTCTTGAGCAAGACGTATCCACAGTCGTCAAGGAGAGCGGCGGTCAGGTACTGGGCGCCATACGCCATCCCTTCCCTACCAGTGATTTTTCTTCCTTTATCCTACAGGCACAGGCCTCTGGTGCCCGGGTAATCGGTCTGGCCAACGCCGGCACCGATACTATCAACGCCTTGAAAGCAGCGCATGAGTTTGGTGTGGTGCAAAGTGGTCAGCAGCTGGCAGGCCTGTTGATTACGCTAACGGATATTCACGCACTGGGCCTGGAGGTCTCCCAGGGTCTAAACCTGACGACCGGCTTCTACTGGGATCGGACCCCGGAAACCCGTGCCTGGTCTAAACGTTTTTATGAGCGCACCGGGAAGATGCCTACCCAGCAACAGGCCGGGGTCTATTCCAGCCTGACGCACTACTTCAAAGCAGTTGAAGCGGTCGCTACAGATGATACTGAAGCGGTGATTTCTGAAATGAAGAAAACACCGGTAAATGACTTTTTAGCCACAAACGGCAAGATTCGCGAGGATGGGCGCATGGTTCACGATATGTACCTGGCCCGGGTGAAGCAACCAAGCGAGGCCAGCGGCGACTGGGACCTGTACGAGATTCTACGTACTATCCCCGGTGATCAGGCCTTTCGCCCGTTATCTGAGAGCCAGTGCAAGCTGATAAAGAACCAGCAGTTATCTGCCAACTGATAATGCCCCGGATTGCCGGGCGCACCGGCAATCCGATATTTCCTTTCTTTTCAAATGCAATAGCAATGAACTCGGGAGGAACACTTATCTTCCCAATCACTGTAACTATTGAATTAGACGCTAACAACAAAGGACATCAGGATGACAGAATTGCTAGGTATTCCTGTCCAGGCTCTATTTGGCCAATTACTACTCGGATTAATCAACGGCTCATTCTACGCCCTGCTAAGCTTGGGCCTGGCTATCATCTTTGGACTGTTAAACATCATCAACTTCGCCCATGGCGCACAATACATGCTTGGCGCCTTTGCCGCCTGGCTCGCACTACAGTGGCTTGGCTTAAACTACTGGACCTCCCTGCTGCTCGCCCCCCTACTGGTAGGGATGCTGGGAGTGTTGCTGGAATACACCATGCTGCGACGTCTCTACAAGGAGGACCACCTTTATGGACTATTACTGACCTTCGGCCTGGCGATGATGATTGAAGGTAGCTTTGTACACTGGTTTGGCGTATCCGGACAACCTTTTTCCACACCAGATCTACTGAAGGGAGGCTTAAACCTGGGCTTTATGTACCTGCCCATTTACCGCGCCTGGATCATTATAGCCTCTCTGGCTCTCTGTTTCGGTACCTGGTACCTGATCGAGCGCACCAAACTGGGCTCTTATCTTCGTGCAGGAACTGAAAACCCTCAACTTATGCAAGCCTTCGGTATTAACGTACCGGTTCTGGTAACGCTCACTTACGGCTACGGCGTAGCCCTGGCAGCCTTTGCCGGTGTGCTTGCTGCACCAATCTACCAGGTTAGCCCGGTAATGGGATCAAACCTGCTGATTATCGTTTTCGCGGTGGTCGTCATCGGCGGCATGGGTTCGATCATGGGTGCCATCCTGACAAGCCTGGCGATGGGACTGATTGAAGGTCTCACCAAGGTTTTCTATCCAGAAGCATCGAGTACCGTAATTTTCCTTGTAATGATTATCGTCCTATTAGCCCGTCCAGCCGGACTATTTGGTAAGGAGGCTTGATTATGTCTGCCATACAAAGCGTCAGCACAGAAAAAACCAGGAGCAGCAGCTACAAGAAACTTGGCTACGGCCTGCTGCTGGCGTTAGCACTTATCGCACCTCTGGCCATATATCCTGTGTTCCTGATGAAACTGTTGTGTTTTGCCCTGTTCGCCTGCGCCTTCAACCTGATATTAGGTTATGTTGGGTTATTGTCATTTGGCCACGCAGCGTTTCTGGCCACCGGCGGTTATGTCACCGGCCACCTGCTCTCAACCTACCCACTAACGCCGGAAATCGGCATCCTTGCAGGAACAGTAGCGGCAACAGCATTGGGGTTCTTATTTGGTATTCTGGCGATCAGACGACAGGGCATCTATTTTGCGATGATTACCCTGGCGCTGTCACAGATGCTGTTCTTTCTCTTCCTGCAGGCCCCTTTTACCGGCGGTGAAGACGGGCTCCAGGGCGTGCCACGCGGCCACCTGTTCGGGTTATTCGACCTAGAGAACAACCTGACAATGTACTACTTTGTGCTGGCAGTATTCGTAGCGGGGTTTGCGCTTATCCATCGCACTATCCACTCCCCGTTCGGCCAGGTTTTAAAAGCGATTCGGGAGAATGAACCGAGAGCCATCTCTCTGGGATATGACGTCAAGAGATACAAACTTCTGGCCTTTGTGCTGTCTGCTGGCGTGGCGGGACTGGCAGGCTCCACCAAAACGCTGGTGTTCCAACTTGCCTCTCTGACTGACGCACATTGGCATATGTCCGGTGAGGTGGTGCTTATGACTTTGCTGGGTGGCATGGGAACCATCTTCGGTCCCGTAGTAGGAGCAGCCACAGTAGTAACTTTACAAAACCAGCTGTCCTCAGGCCCGCTGAGTACTTGGGTACCGGTGATCCTGGGACTGATCTTCATCGTATGTGTTCTGGCATTTCGCAGCGGGATCGTGGGTGAGTTGCAGAAATTGATCAAGAAGATTTTTTAGCAGACAGCATTATTAACCTGGCAATCAAATAGATCGTCCTGATCGAATTGATTGTCGCCCACGAAATACTGGCGAAGATATGTCAATTTCCTTGTATTTCGTGGGCTCGCGCTGGCTTTTGCCAGCGGTGGGGAGTGGGCTTCCTCGCTGGAGCTGGAGCCCCCTCCAGTTGATCAAAAATCAGTCTGGATAGATTTACGCTGTCTATGAATGCACAGCGATCTCCACCCTACAACCAAAATATCCACCTTAATAACCACCCCAGGGTGGACGTATCCATAGACGAGCCTTGGTAAAAATAGAGTCATTACAGCAGCACCCCAAATGGGTGCAAGCCTCCCGGGCAAACCAAACCTGGGTACACCAGTTATTATGGGAGATTTGCTATGAGCCATTTCAATCGTCACCCCGATCTGAAAATCATGCTGGATGAAGCACTTAGTAGCCAAGACTCAAGAGATGCCATCACTCTAGTTTCGAAAGCTCTAAACTACATCCAAAAAAACAGTCTCACCCTGGTTGAGATAAATATGGGCCTAGCCACTGCTCGTAAGACGCTAGAGCAAATCTCCGGGGCGGAAAGCGAAACCTAAGCTAGAGCGCCATTGCGGAGTGTCCCGTGGCACCACCACTCCAGTACTCAGAACCTGTCCTTTACTCCACTATTAACTCATTACGCAAAAGGAAGAATAAGTAATGCTGACCGGCAACGACCTGATTGATTTTTACAGCCTAATGACTGAAAAAAAAGGAGCCTCTGAACAGAGCATCAGCGACCCAAACGACGCAATTAAAAGCAACCAGAGTGAGCGTAATCCGTGGGCCAATATGTTTGGCGGCATACCGCCAGAACATATTGCGAAATCTTTCGGCGAATGGCTCCAATGCTTAGGCGCTGACACAAAAAAGCGGCAGGAACTGGAAAAGAAATTCCAGCAAGACATAACCGAATTCATGGATCATGCTCAAGCCATTACAGGCGAAAACCAGCCCTCCCCCCTGCGTCAGCGGCGCCAATTTTCGGGCAAAGAGTGGCAACAGTGGCCTTACAACATCTCCACACAGTGGTATTTGATGCTGGATGAGTGGCGGGAAACGCTATTCACTGATGTTAAAGGTCTGAGCGACGAAAGTGAGAGCCTGGTTAACTTCCTGTCATCCCAGTTTTATACCAGCCTATCGCCGTATAATTACATTCATAGCAATCCAGAGATCCTTGCGCGTACTGTCGCTGAGAAGGGCGAAAACTTGCGACGCGGAATGCAGATTGCCCATGAAGACAGGCAAAACGAACTGGAAAACAAACCACAGATATCGAGGCAGCACCGACCAGGCAAAGAGGTAGCGGTTACTCCCGGAAAGGTGGTCTACCGCAACAGACTAATAGAGCTTATCCAGTATGAGCCCCAGACTAAGGATGTTTCTAAAAACCCAGTACTTATCGTCCCGGCGTGGATCATGAAGTATTACATTCTCGATCTTTCGCCCCACAATTCGATGGTCAAGTATCTGGTTGATCAGGGTCATACTGTATTCGCCATAAGCTGGCGTAATCCTACTGAAGAAGATCGAGATATCGGTATGGATGACTACCTGAATCTTGGTTTAATGAAGGCGCTGGATGCCGTAACCACTATTGTTCCCGATAACAAAGTTCAAGCTGTTGGGTATTGCATCGGGGGAACCCTGTTATCAATCGGTGCGGCAGCGATGGCTCGGGATGGCGATGACCGTCTGCAAAGCATCACCCTGCTCGCAGCCCAGACCGATTTTACCGAGGCTGGCGAAATACGCTTGTTTATCAACGAAATGCAGCTCCAGGCATTAGACGAGATGATGGCAAGCAAAGGTTATCTTGACAGCAAGCAGATGGGCAGCTCGTTCATGGCACTGCGTGCAGAAGACCTCATCTGGGGACCCATGGTGCAGAAATATCTCCATGGCGAGCGTCCGTCATTGAATGACCTGATGTCATGGAACTCAGACGGTACACGTATGCCTTACCGTATGCACTCCGAATACCTGCGACGGCTGTATCTAAACAACGATCTCGCGATGGGCCGCTTCCAGGTACGGGGTGCTCCGGTTGATCTCGCCAACATCCGGGTACCGATGTTTGTGGTCGGTACGGTGACCGATCATGTCGCGCCCTGGAAATCAGTATTCAAGATCCATCACTCAACCACCAACAAGGAGTTGACCTTCCTCCTGACCACCGGCGGCCACAACGCTGGAATCGTCAGTGGTCCCAGCCATCCGCGGCGCAGTTACCAAATGCTGACACGCAGCAACGCCAAAGAAACATTAAGTCCGGATACCTGGCTTGAGCAGGCACCAAGTATCAAAGGCTCCTGGTGGCCCGCCTGGGAACAGTGGCTAAGGACGCGTAGCGAGGGAGAAACCGCGGCGCCAACAATAGGCGCACAAGCCAAAGGCTATGAGCCACTGTGTGATGCCCCTGGCACCTATGTGCTCCAATCCTGAAGCTAACCCTTTGATCGGGATAAGATGATTGACTCTTGAGATTGTACGATAAGAGAGATTAGGGCGGCCTTGAATCTCAGTAAAAGGGTGCAGGCCGCACTCATCCAATGATACCAGTTAACCTCCGGCGTGATCGAACCATCCCGGGACTATCCACCAACCAACCAACCAACCATCTCGTCTCTCAAACCCATGCCGTAGATTCCACCCGCAAATCCACCCCCGGGTGGACGCTCTTGTTTGCCAGATTTTATAAAACATAACGTAACTACACCTATTAAAAAAACTGGTAAGGATGCTAGCCATCCAACATTTAGGAACGTCCAATGTCAGAACAACTATTAAACGAACAGGATATCGAGTTTCAGCTTTACGAAGTCCTGGATACTGAAGCCCTGATCCAACGACCTCAATATTTCGAACATAACCGGGAAGTTTTCGATGCCACCCTGGAAACTGCTCGTAAAGTGGCCGAGAAATACTTTGCTCCCATGAATCAAAAGGGGGACGCGAATGAGCCCAGCTTTGATGGAGAGAAAGTGCACCTGATCCCGGAAACCAAGCAAGCCTGGGATGCCTTCGCCGAGGCAGGCTTTCTGGCAGCCCACCACAGCTTCGAAGACGGTGGCATGCAGTTACCGGAAGTTGTGCTGCGCAGCTGCATGGCTTATTTCAGCGCCGCCAACATCGCCACAACCGGCTACCCGTTCCTTAGTATCGGTGCGGCTAATCTGATTAAGTCCTTTGCCAGCGAGACACTGCAAAACCAGTTTCTCCCCCCGATGATGGAGGGACGTTTCAGCGGCACCATGGCGCTGACCGAACCGGGTCAGGGATCGGCACTGGCCGATATCAAGACGGTAGCCGAACCCACTGAAGCAGGCCACTACCTGATTAAAGGCAGCAAGATGTTTATCTCCGGCGGTGACCATGAGATGACCGACAACATCGTGCATATGGTGCTCGCCAAGATCAAGGGCGCTCCGACAGGGGTAAAAGGCATCTCTCTGTTTATCTGCCCCAAATTCCTGCTTAACGAGGATGGCTCCATTGGCGAGCGCAATGACGTATCTCTGGCAGGGCTGCTGCACAAGATGGGCTACCGCAACACCACCTCGACGGTACTCAATTTCGGTGAAAAAGACGGTGCTATCGGCTATCTGGTCGGCGAGCCACACAAGGGACTGCAATACATGTTCCAGATGATGAACGAGGCCCGCATCGGCGTTGGCCTGGGCGCTGCAGCGCTGGGATACCAGGGCTTCAACCACTCACTGGACTATGCGCGGGAACGTCCGCAAGGTCGCCTGGCAACCAATAAAGATCCGCAGAGCAAACAGGTTAATATCATCGAGCACGCCGATGTTCGCCGCATGCTACTGGCCCAGAAAGCCTATTCCGAAGGTGCGCTATCGCTCTGCCTGTACGCCAGCAGCCTGTTCGAAGATCAACATACGGCCGCAACCGAAGCAGAACGCCTGCGCGCAGCAACCTTGCTGGACCTGCTCACCCCCATGGTTAAATCCTGGCCCTCGAAATACGCTTTGCAAGCCAACGAGTTAGCCATTCAGGTACTGGGCGGCTCGGGTTACACACGTGAATATCCGGTAGAGCAGTACTACCGCGATAACCGTCTTAACCCTATCCACGAGGGAACCGAAGCTATTCACGGTCTGGACCTGCTGGGTCGCAAGGTCTTCATGAAGCAGATGGCCGGTTACAACCTGTTCCGCGATGAGGTGATGGTCACTCTGAATGAAGCCGAAGGCCTGGAGCAAACCCGCAGCCTGGTCAAAGGGCTGGCAGACGCTATTGCAACCCTGAACGAGGTCACCAGCTCCCTGCGCGAGCAGTTGAATGAAAACCTGGATCTGGGACTGGCCAATGCCACGGTCTATCTGGATCTGTTCGGTCGGATCGTGGCCAGCTGGATCTGGCTGCGTCAGGCGATAGCGGCAGCTAAGGGTTTGCAAGCTGCAGATATTAGCGAAGAAAAACGCAATTTTTATCACGGCAAACTGCAAGCAGCCCGTTACTACATCGAGTGGGAACTGCCCGCTATCGAGCCGCAGGCTAAATTACTCAAAGGCGCCAACGCTGTCTGTTTCGACATGCAGGATAACTGGTTCTGAGAACCTGTCAGATTACAACAAACGGAAAACAAACAATGACCGAGCAAGCACTTTACGAACGTCGCGGTAATATCGCGATCATCACCCTGAACAACCCATCGGTGAACTCCCTGGGCCTGGGACTACGTAGCGCCATTCAGGCTGCCTATCAGCAGGCGCTGGCAGACGATGCCATAAAAGCAATTATACTGACCTCCCCTGCCCTGTTCAGCGCCGGTGCCGATATCGCAGAATTCGGTACCGACCTGCCCTGGCAGGAGCCAAGCCTGCCGCAGTTGTGCAACCTGATAGACGATTCCCCAAAACTGACCGTGGCGGCGATCAACAAGGTAGCCCTCGGTGGTGGCCTAGAGCTTGCTCTGGCATGCGACTATCGCATCGCTGCCTCCAGCGCAAAACTTGGCCTGCCTGAAGTTAATCTGGGATTGTTGCCCGGCGCTGGCGGCACCCAACGGTTACCGCGACTGACAACGCCTGAACTCGCCTTGCAGATGATTACCAGCGGCAAGCCGATCTTGGCCCCAGAGGCCCGGCAAGCAGGCTTGCTAGACCAGGTTAGCGATGCCGGAATTGAGCTGAAGAGCGCGGCTATCGTTTACACCCAAATGCTGCTCACAACCCAGGCAGCGCTACGACCCTGCGCCGGGATGAGCGTCGATACCGCTCACCTGGAGGTAAATTTCTTCGATAAGTTTCGTGCCTCCATTGCACGTAAGAGCCGTGGGTTCTTCGCACCGGAACGCTGCATTCAGGCGGTGGAAAGCGCTTGCCAACTGCCCCTGGCAGAAGGCCTGGAGAAAGAACATGAGCTATTCAATGCCTGCATGGATACGCCTCAGGCACGGGCTCAGCAACACCTGTTCTTTGCCGAGCGTGAAGCCACAAAAATTCCCGGTGTTGATCCAGGGACAGTACCTCGCACAGTAAACAAAGTAGCGGTGATTGGTGCCGGCACCATGGGTGGCGGTATTGCCATGAACTTCGTGAATGCGGGCATCCCGGTAACACTGCTCGAAGTCAGGGAAGAATCCCTGCAACGGGGGCTGGATCAGGTGCGTAATAACTATGAGATCTCCGCTCGTAAAGGACGTCTCACTTCCGCTCAGGTTGAAGAGCGAATGGACCTGCTGCAAGGCAGCCTTCATTACGAAGACCTAGCCGACGTAGATCTGGTGATCGAAGCGGTGTTTGAAAGCATGGAGATCAAGCAGCAAGTCTTCAAAAAACTGGATGAAGTCTGCAAGCCAGGAGCTATTCTCGCCACCAACACCTCCACCCTGGATGTGAATGAGATTGCTAATGTTACCCAACGCCCGCAGGATGTGATCGGCCTGCACTTTTTCAGTCCTGCCAATGTCATGCGCCTGCTGGAGATCGTCCGGGGTAACGAGACTGCCGGGGATGTCATTGTCACCATTCTAAACATGGCTAGAACCATCAACAAGGTGCCCGTTGTCGTGGGTGTTTGCTTCGGGTTTGTCGGTAACCGTATGCTGGAACCTTACGCTCGGGAAGCACATCGCCTGGTTCTGGAAGGCGCAAGCCCGGCACAGATCGACGGCGTTATGAGTCAATTTGGCCTGGCTATGGGTGTCCTCTCTATGTACGACCTGGCCGGCATCGATGTCGGCTACCTGATACGCGAGAGCCGCCGCGACGCCATTGCCCATGACCCTTCCTATAATCAAATCGCCGACAAACTTTATGATCTGGGACGCTATGGCCAGAAAACCGGACGCGGATTCTACATCTACGAGGGGCGCGATAAACAGGAAGATGAAGAGGTCGTGCAGCTTGCCGAGCAACTGGCCAGCGAGCTGGGTATTGAGCGCAGGCAGATCTCCGAGCAGGAGATCTTCGAGCGTTGCATCTACAGCCTGATTAACGAAGGTGCCGACATCCTGAGTGAGGGTATCGCTTACCGCTCCGGCGACTGCGATATCGTCTGGGTAAACGGCTACGGTTTCCCCGCCTGGCGTGGTGGCCCAATGCAGTTCGCCGACGAAACCGGTCTCGACAAGGTGCTTGCATGTATCCAGAAGTACCGTAAGCAGTTGGGAGCTTATGGCGAAATGTGGTTCCAGCCCTCTCCTCTGCTGGAAAAACTGGTATCCCAGGGTAAGACTTTTGCAGATCATCTGGTGCAGTAAGCCCGGTAATTACCAGAATCGTCCCTATAAAAAGAGAAAAGTATCATGATGAGAGAAGCAGTTATCGTCTCCACCGCTCGCACACCCATTGGTAAAGCGTTCCGCGGTGCATTTAACAACACACAGTCTCCCACCCTGGCGGCACATGCTATCAGGGCGGCCGTGATGCGCGCAGCAATCGAACCGACAGAAATAGAAGACGTGGTTATGGGTACGGCCCTGCAGGCAGGAACCGCCGGCTGGAACCTTGGCCGCATGAGTGCGTTGGCTGCCGGGCTGGGGCAATCGGTGAGTGGACAAACACTGGACCGGCAGTGCTCTTCAGGCCTGATGGCAATTGCTACCGCAGCTAAACAGATCATGGTCGACGGGATGGATATAACCATCGCAGCAGGCCATGAAAATGTCAGTGCTGTGCAGCAACATTTCTTTGAGTGGGCATTTAATGAGCCGGACGACAATGTATTAATACATGCGCCACAGGCCTATGCTCCGATGCTGCAAACAGCAGAACATGTGGTTCAGAAGTACGCTATCAGCCGCGAAGTACAGGACCTGTACGCGTTTCAAAGCCAGCAACGTACTGCATCTGCCCAGCAGGCAGGCAGATTCGATGATGAGATTGTCTCCATCGATGTGACCAAGACGGTATTCGATAAACAGACGCAAACAACAACTGACGAAGATGTCACCCTATCCGCCGACGAAGGTAACCGCCCGCAAACGACACTGGAGAGTCTGCAAAGTCTCAATCCGGTGATTGATGGCGGTACCGTTACTGCCGGTAACGCCAGCCAGCTATCCGACGGCGCATCGGCCTGTGTGTTAATGGACGCTAAGCTGGCGGAAATCAGGGGTCTAGAACCTCTGGGCCTCTACCGTGGGATAGCCGTCGCTGGACTGGCCCCGGAAGAGATGGGTATCGGACCGGTGTACGCAGTGCCTAAGCTACTAAAGCAACACGGACTTAGCGTTAATGACATCGGCTTATGGGAGCTGAATGAGGCTTTCGCCTGTCAGGTTATCTACTGTCGGGACAAATTAGGCATCGACAATGACAGGCTCAATGTTAACGGTGGCGGTATTTCCATTGGCCACCCCTATGGCATGAGCGGTGCCCGTATGGTGGGGCACGCCCTGATTGAAGGCAAACGCCGTGGTGTCAAATACGTAGTAGTCACAATGTGTGTCGGCGGTGGCATGGGCGCTGCCGGTTTGTTTGAAGTGGCGTGACTTAAACCTCAGTTTCGAATTTGGAGCATTCACAATGAATACTGAAAGATTTTCCCTTGAGGGTAAAACAGCCCTGATTACCGGTGCATCAAGTGGACTGGGCCGGCATTTTGCTAAGGTGCTGGCGGATGCCGGCGCGACTGTTGTGATCAGCGCACGCCGTATTGAGCGGTTGCAGTCACTGGCAGCCGAGATTGAGGCCGCCGGTGGCAAAGCACTGCCAGTGATGATGGATGTTACCGACAATGCCAGCATTAAAGCGGCTTTTGACACTGCCGAAGCGCAACTGGGCAGCATCGATATTCTGGTAAACAATGCCGGTGTCGGTGATCCCCGGGGCTTCCTGGATATGAGCGAAGACGCCTGGGACTCAATGATGGACACCAACCTGAAATCGGTCTGGCGGCTGGCGCAGGAGGCTTCACAGCGCCTGATTAGGACCGGAAAAAGCGGCAGTATCATCAATATTGCCTCCATCCTGGGGTTACGGGTAGCGCCTAAACTAAGCCACTACGCTACGGCTAAAGCAGGTGTTATCCAGCTGAGCAAAGCCCTTGCTCTTGAGCTGGCACGTCACAATATTCGGGTCAACGCCATTGCACCGGGGTATATCCAGACGGAAATGAATGAGGAGTTTTTCAGCAGCGATCCGGGCAAAACCTACATCAAACAGCATATGCCGATGCGCCGACTGGGACAGGAGGATGAGCTGGCAGGACCGCTGCTATTACTTGCCAGTGATGCCGGCTCTTTTATGACTGGATCGGTCATTACGGTGGATGGCGGACAGGTAATCAACCCGCTGTAACTCTGAAATCCATGGAATATTTGATCACTTTTATTTCCTAATTGCCGGTTTTCCAGCAACCGGCAATATCCTAAAAGTAGTATTCTCCAACTGTCGCTAAGGTCTTCCTCCTTAAGCTGAATTTTGCCACATAACTCCCTGCAAGCCCTTGAAAAAGTCATGCGCTGAAGTAGCCAAGCCAAATCCTGTCTGAAAGTTATACCTCTCACAGACCCGAACAACAGTAAGCCTACAGTTAGCTGACGTCGCTGGCGATTAATTTGATATGATCAGTTGTAGCCACCTCGTTAATCTTTACAGTGATAATGCAGTTTAACTGACTTAAAGAGTATGAGAATTCGGCTTGTAGCAAGGCCGCAAGTTTATCGCCAAGCTCGGTTTTCAGACGCTGATCCAGCGGTGAAGTTGAGGTGACGGTCAGTTGAATAAATGCATTTTCGTCATCACCATCACCGACATAATAGCGGTCATAAATAACGGCCCGGCTCTGGATCTCTTCGATTAGAAACCGGTTATTCTCAGCCAGTAGCAGATGCAAGGAATTAAACAGCACCCGGTTATCAAAATCCTCCCTGATATTGTAAGAATACTCCAGGACGCAATCGAGCATTTGAGCGCCCTGCTTTCGGGCAGATAACATCACGTATTTCCTGATTTTCCGATCTCTAAAGTCAACGCAAAAAACAGCTTCCAACCTATACACAAATAGTAGTCTATAGCGAACTCGCCGACTTATCGGTAACAGAGACTGAGCCGGCATCCACAGCAGCATATTCAGCGACACAAATCTGCCTTGAAAGCCCAATGACACTGATAGACAGAACCTCTTCAGTACCCTGTAGGTGGTAACTCATTCGCTCGTTGCCCGTGCTTAAATAGCTTTAAGTAGTTACAAAAGGCGTCGTTACATAAGAATTGTTCTTGTCTCTTAATACCAGCAGTACCCAAAATTTTGGCAAGCAAAGCAAAGCAAAGCAAAGCAAAGCAAAAATAAATAACTACGCAGCAATAATCAAAAAACAAATTCGTTTGACCACAATAAAAAAGGCAGAGAATTATGGATGCTAATGTTCGCGCTCTGATTGATCAGTTTGGCGTCACCAATGAAACCCTGCGCTTCCTAGAACAGCCCAAGCGCATGTTCATCGATGGACAGTTCATCGAGGGTAATCACCAGATGGCATCGGTAGAAGACCCTTCCACCGGCGGTAAACTGACTGAGATCCCGTTAGGTACAACAGATGACGTGGATGTAGCAGTAGAAGCTGCCAAGCATGCAATGACCCGTGGCGAATGGTCCAAATTTACACCACGAGAGCGTGAACAAGTCCTGCGCCGCATCGCTGACCTTATCCGCGAAAACGCGCAAACTCTGGCTGAAATTGAATGTCTGGACAGCGGTAAGGCGATCACCGGCTGTAAGAACGTCGACATCAATGTGGGTGCCAACACCTTTGAATACTTTGCTGGCTGGGCCACTAAAATTCAGGGCGCGAGCCGTCAGACGTCTTTCCCAATCGAATGCGTCACCTATACGCGTAAAGAGCCGGTTGGCGTAGTCGGTGCCATTGTGCCCTGGAACTGGCCTTTTGCCATGGCAGTATGGAAGCTGGCAGCGCCTTTGGCCGTAGGTTGCGCAGTAGTACTTAAGCCTGCCGAGCTGACCTCTCTTTCGATGCTCTACCTAATGGAACTCTGTGTTAAGGCCGGATTGCCACGCGGTGCAATCAACATCGTCACCGGCAAGGGCTCGACTGTGGGCAACCATCTGGTTGGTCACCCGGATGTTGCCAAGGTATCTTTTACCGGTTCTACTCCGGTCGGTAAGATGGTTGGCGCAGCCGCCGTCAATAATGTCTCCCATATGACGCTGGAGCTGGGTGGCAAGTCACCGATGGTCGCCTTTGGAGATGCCGACATCGATGCTGTTGCCAGAGCGACGCTGAACAGCGTCTACTTCAACGCCGGCCAGGTATGTTCTGCAGGTTCCCGCCTCTATGTACACCGTTCACGCTATGAGGAAGCCGTCGAGAAGGTTAAGGCCATCGCCGAAGGGATAAAGCTAGCTCCCTGTCTTGATCCTACCGGTGTAATGGGACCTGTCATCTCTTCAGGACAGCGTAACAGTATTATGGGCTATATCGATAAGGGTAAGGCCGAAGGCGCCACCCTGGTAACTGGCGGTAATTCCATTGACGGTCCTGGCCACTTTATCCAGCCGACCCTGTTTGCCGACTGTCGTAACGATATGACTATCGTTCAAGAGGAAATCTTCGGGCCGGTGCTGGTAATGTCACCATTCGATGATGAAGAAGAAGCAATTACACTGGCAAACGACAGCATCTTTGGTTTGGCTGCCAGTATCTGGACGCAAGACTTGTCTCGCGCCCATCGTCTGATCCCACAAATGCACGCGGGCAGCGTATGGGTTAACATCCACGATCCCGGCGATCCGGCAATGCCTTTCGGTGGTTTCAAGCAATCCGGTATCGGTAAAGACCTGGGGCCGGAACAGCTGGAGCACTTCCTGGAAACCAAAGGCGTATGGATCAAAGTTTAAGCGCAAGCCACTGCAGGAGTTAATACTATGAAGAAAGTCGAGATTGTTCTCTACTCCCGGTTTTCCGAGGACACTGCTGAGTTTGTACGCCAGCACCTGGAAACAAATGCTCCGTTCCAGGTAAGCGGTGCACTGGATGGGCTCAGCGATGAGCAGCTTAAAGCAATGGTTGCAGTGCCTATTAACAAAGGGGTACCGGTAGAGTTGGAGGACGGCAACTGGATCTATGTTGACCACCAGCAGATCGACCTGCTGGCCAGGAGCGTTATCGAATCACTCAGGGCCTCCGGTACCGAAACTATCATGATGTGCTGCACGTTGCCATGGCACTCTCTGGAAGCAGTACCGGGGGTTATCTGTCCCAGCCGTGTGCTTGAAGCCAACGCTTTCGCGCTGCTACCCAAAGGAGGAACCCTGGGAGTGGTACAGCCCGATGGCAATACTTGGGATGAGGAGATCAAGCACTGGCAGGCGCTGGATGTGCCGGTCGTCAGCAGCATAATATCTCCCCACGAAAACAGCCTTGAAGAACTTGCCGAAGCAACACAAGGATTAGTCAATCAGGGTGCTGACCTTATCGTACTGGACTGCCTGGCATTTACCCGTGAACACTGGCAACGGGTACGCCAGACCACCGGCAAACCGGTGCTGCTGCCGATGTCTCTTATGGGCAAAGTGCTGGATGAAGCTTACGGACCATTTTGAAAAGCGAACTCTCACTTGCCCGGATACACTCTCCGGGCAAGCGTCTCGGTTTTAAGCAGCCACAGACGATCTTTGACGAACTCTGTCAGACTGCATAGGGGAGTGTTGCACTTCGGAGTTGAATTCGCGAACCACTAATGCAGGATTAGAGAGACCCCTCTCTGCAGTAGACTCTGTTAAGGCCTAAGCATGGGTAATCTTCCCTTATTTAGCTACGGTTATAGATTCACGCCTTTCCTAACTCAGCTTCGCGGTTCCGTACAGGTAATCTCAATATTCATCCGCGACGCATATCGCCACACTGTTTTAGCCATAGTGGCTGTTTTTCCGGGGTCCAGGTGGGCTCTGCGCATTCCGATCTTTTCCGGCCCACTTGTGAATAGGGCCTTGCAATAGACTCGTTTGTTGTCCAGGCGAACCACACCTACCCTGCCAATGCTAGCGGCTGTAACCTTTATACGCAGGTCGTTAAGGTTCTCGGTAGTTGTCAGGGGGAAAATACGGCCGCCAATAAGGGCGGGTGAACCGTGTCCTGTAAATCCCGAAGCCCCAACCGGCAAGCTGATCACTAATGCCAGCAACAATCCTGAAAATAAAGCCAGTATACTTTTCATACAATTACTCCCGATCAGTGTTTGACTGACCTGTGTACGCTACTTTGTCTCCATTACCTTTATTAGATGTGTAAATCAGGGAAATGTTACGCAGCAGGGCCTGGTGGTTGGCTTCCAGATCACTTGACGGCCAGCGTGGATCAGATTGAGTCTGCCTCACCTCAGTCATCTACCTGCCCTGCTATTTAGTCTGCCATAGGGCTTAGTCGGGCTAGCGCAAATAACAACCAAAAACAACATTCATGCTCACCAGCAGGAATGTAAATCCTTTACTACACTGAACGGTCTGGAAGCTTAATAGAAAGGGAATCCGCAACACTTCGATTGACTAAACCGGATTCAATAATAATGTTCGCTAATCACCCTACTAAAGCTCAACTTCGTCTCGAGCATGAGAAACATATCAAGGATTTTCTTACCCACAAAGGCAAGATCCAACAAGTGTCTCCCGGTGCCAGCGGTCTGATTGACGGCCAGTACAAGAACCGACATATCCGTCTGGATGGCACACATAAATCCCGCACACCGGTCACTAAAGCGATACTCGCGATTGAGGCGCGCCGCGTCGACCAGAAAGTTAAAGCGAAAGCCAGGCCCACCACGCCCAAACGCAAGTTTAAAATTATTCTGGACGATTTTGGCGAACCAATCCGCACTATCTGGTGCGACGCATAGCAGCGGGCTAAGGCTTCGGTCTGATTCACCTATCTAACTCAATCTGGCAGCATGCTGGGCAGGCTTTATCCCTGCCAGCAAGCCGCCAGTAGAATCTAGTTTGATAACCTGCTTTGATGCTCTGTAATAATTGATCGCCACTGCCTGGCACAGTCAACTATTCAGTTCTGACAGACATCACTCGCCGGGAATAAAGTGCACCTTGCCAATAAACTCCTCTGTATTGCCACGGTTATTCAGCAACTCAAACGCTTGAGCTGCCTTCGACATCGGGAAGGTGTGAGTCACCAATTGATCTACTTTGGACTGCATCCAGGGATCACACAGAGTGCGCAGGATATCTTCGCGGTGGTTGAAGTTAACATCGAAGTGCGCGGTGATATGCTTGTGTCCCCAGCACAGGCCGGACTCAGTATTGAGATCCCACTTCAGCTCTGGCCCTTCGTGGGCAGCATAGCCCAATAGAATCAAGCTGCCATAGTGGCGCAAGCCATCCAGGCATTTCTGCTGGTAATAAGGGTAACCGGAACATTCGAAAGCGAAATCCACGCCACGACCATGCGGGGTCAGTGCCTGCACCTGCTCCAGCCAATCCGGATCTTCGGGATTAACAAAATGATCGGCTTCCGCGATCTCCATTGCCGCGTTCATACGCTTTTCATCACGCCCCAGCACGATTACTTTTGCGCCGCGGTACTTGAGATTGACGATAGTCGCCAGACCGATAAAGCCGACCCCGCCCACCAGGCAGACATGTTCCTTAGTGATATTATGATCCCGCACCGGGGAGTAAGTACAACCGATCAGGCAATTCGCTGCAGAGGCATATTTATCATCCAGCTCATCGGGAATCCGCGTCAGCATGTTTACCGGCACCAGGCGATACTCGCAGAAGCCGTTACCACCAGAGGAAGCCTGATTAAACGCCTCTACCTCCGGTGGCAATTTCAAATTAATACAGTGAGTCGCACCCAGGCCGTTTTCACATACCCAGCACTTTCCACAGGCCCAGCCCTGGAATACCACCACCCTATCACCCAGTTGCCACTCGGTTACACCCTCACCCAATTCATGTATCACCCCAACACCTTCATGGCCGGCATGGGTTGGCGACTCATGAAACTCGTAGAATCCCGTTTTATGGATGCGATGCTCTATGCAGTTGGGGGCAATGGTCTGGCGTACCACCACAAAACCCGCTTTGGGATGTGGCATTGGTAATTCGATGACTTCGGCATTGCCCTGTTCGATACGTAGGACTTGGTTCTTGTCACTCATCAGTAGCCTCCTGATAAATAGTTGTTTTATTTCTCTTCCAGAAAATATTAATCGACAGGGGCTAGCAACTAAATTACATTTAAGACATTACTGATTACATTTAAGACATGGCGATTTTTTCCTATGACCGCTTCAGACTCCCTCTTTGCAGAAGAGATTAATACTGTTGCACAACGCTTCGTTAACAGAATTCAGACGGCAGCAAATGCGATTGATCCGGCTATTTTTAGGCGAGCGTTAAATGCATTAGGACTATCAGATTTGGAGCTGGTAAATCAACAACTGCATTTTCGGGATCTGGATCGGCTGTTGCTGCAGTTAAGACAACTCGGCATTCCCCAGATCACTCTCAGCTATTACCGTCAGATACAACTGTCAGACTTTGGCCTGGCCGGCTATACGGTTGCCTCCAGTCGCAACCTACAGGAAGCTGTCGAGCGCTCGATCCGTTTTCAGCAATTGACGACCGAGCGTTTTAGAATCAGCCAGCATCAGGAGAAAGAGCGAATAGTCCTGACGCCCATCGTGGCACAGGACCGTCTGCATGAGCGCATTGATATCGGTGAGGAATTTATCTCCGGTTACTGGAGGATGCTGGAGCTGTTGCTGGGGGACTCGGTGAATATTGCAAGGGTGAGGCTGGAGCTTGATTTTGCCAAACCCGGCTACTGGCCTCGAGGACGCGACAGCTTCCCATGCCAGATTGAGTTCAAGAGCAGCCGTTGTGCTGTTTCATTCCCTACAGAATGGTTACCCCTCCCACTTCAAACAGCTGCCGAGGAAGTCGCATACTTATGCGAGCGACAATGCAGTAAAATCCTGAGCTCAAACCAACCTGAGAGCATTAGTGCCCGAGTCCAACGTGCATTGATCTACGGCCTGAAGACCAGTGCGTCCTTGGAAGAGGTTGCTGACTGGCTACACATTCCTGCCCGAACGCTTCGTGCGAAGATTTATCGTGAAGGCACCAGTTTTCGCCAGATTGCTTTCGAGGTGCGTATGAAGCTAGCACACCAATACCTTACTTCTACGTCAATGCAGGTCAAAGAGATCGCCTACCTGTTGGGGTACTCTCAACCAGCCACTTTTCATACTGCATTTTTCCGCTACTATGGAACAAGCCCGGGAAGCTACCGTAATGCTACCTCTAGCTAACAACCAGCTCCGGTGAGAGGCTTATAACAACCCAAACGCTGGTTTCAACTAAGCTGCCATAAGGACGAGTACAATTATCCGCTAGAAACTTCCCGTAGGGTGTCGTTAGCGAAGCGTAACGCACCGTGCAAAGGTTAATGGTGCAATACGCTCCGTTATTGCACCCTACGCTCAACTTGAGGATCAGTGAGGTATTTATTTGCCATCGAGCAACAAGTCACTGTTGCTGCTAATCAGCTAGTAGCTCTGCAGTGGCACTGCGCTGTGGGTTGGCTTTTTTGTTCAGCACAAACACTGTTAATATCATTGACACAATCACTGCTGTAGCGGCAATCAATATGGCATTAACCAAACCTTGTGACTCGATTAAAGTGCCCATTAAATCACCACAAAGCGCCGCACTCTAGGCCAGAATAAAAGCGATCAAGGAAGTGTAGCGACCGCTATGATCAACCATAGCGAGCAGGCCCATCTGATACGCTGCAACAAACTGCAGCAGTCCGTTGATAAGGCAAACCGCGATGGCAAAAAACAGCATACCTTCACTGTAAATCAGGGCGATAAAACACATAGCCATCAGTGCCATTCCAAACAACAGTGGCTTAAGATGACCCTGACGCAGGCCTAACCAGGCGCAAAACAGAGCACCAGCCAGGCCTGTGAGTAGGGCAAAGGTTAATACAGTACTGATCTGGGCTTCATGCAAGCCCTGCTGGATACCGATATGTCCGGCGAAACTCCATACCGCAGTATAGGCGCCAAAAAAGACAAACAAGGCAACTGCTGAGAGCAGAGCTTTCCAGTTGAAACCTGTGACTACAACTTCGCCAGAGGTTCCATTTTTAGCAAATTCTACTTTATTAGGTAACCATAAAATCGCGGGAGCTGTTAGTGCATATAAAATCAAAGTACCGTAAATAAAACCGTTGTAACCGAACTGTTCGACTACCAGTTTGGCCACCACAAAAATCAGTACGGCTCCCAGCGCCATTTCCGCTGTTAACTTCAAACCGAAACCACTATCAGGATCACGAGCCGCCGAAATGACACCCACACTTATGGTAAATAAAACACTGGCTCCTAAGCCCATGATAAACATGGCAGTACCTATAAGGTCTTTACCGCCTTGCTGTAGCATTACAACGCCTGTGCCAAGTACCACATAAGCCACCATAGCCGTAGGCTTCCATAGCAAGGCCTTCATCCACAACGGTGCGAACAAAGCCAACAAGGCAAAGGCTCCCATATAGGCGCTGATCAACGAGCCAACTTCCGCTTCGCCCAGTTCAAACTGGATAGCGATGGCGGTTAGAACCTGGGGAAAGGCATTAAACACAAGGGCTCCGGCTGCGGATAGCAGGCAGGTGGCAAATATCGCCTTATTAGAAGAATACTGTTGCTCAAACATAGAAATTGCTCCGAAATATTTTTTTTATTTGTGGAAACAGGCAATAGAACACAATTGTGTAATCTCAAGGGCAGTAGCAGTTTCCTTTCGCGTGTGCATTCAGTTCAAATGAATTAAATTGCGTACACCTAGCCACACATATTGGCCGATTCAATTATTCTGGACAGATGACAATGCTCAGACCAACTACAAACCGGACATGAACCCGGTTGAATCCGGTCACACCAGTTAAAAAGTGAACTGATATAGAAGAAATGAGAGGAAGGCTTTGTAAAACTCGGTGTATTTAACGGAAGATTTAACGCGGAAATTTCTCGGAGGTTGGCATTTCAGGAGCCGTCTACTCTTCAGTAAGCTAATAAATGAGCAAGGCAGTTAACGGTACAGTTTGGCTCTGTTCGGCTTAAAAGTTGTTACCCCCAGTGTCCGGCAATTCGCTCTACTAACACCTTATTAGTCAATGAGTTGCCACTTAATAAGCGTCGCCAACCCAAGTAACGATAGAGGTATTTTGTGGCCACGCCTTTGAATG
>JBALVQ010000070.1:2510-31990 GCA_036960915.1 Amphritea sp. | reverse complement strand
TTGGGAAGTGATCGGAATAAACCAGTACGGATGATCGGATTGGCCAGAATACCCACTGGGATCAGATCGACTTTGACCTGGGTTTGATAGAGGTTCAGCGTTTGAAAAACGGCAGCCAGAGTCTTCAGCCTCTGTGTGTAGAGTAGAACTGCGAGCGCTACGCCAGGTGAAGAGGGACTATCCGGTAAGTTCTTTTGTATTTCAGTCCGAGCGCGGTGGGCCAATCAGTGCGGCAGGCTTCCGCAAGCTGTTTGCCCGGCTGGGTGAGAAGGCTGAACTACCCTGGCCGATCAATCCCCATATGCTACGCCTAAGTACAGGCTATGCCTTAGTCAATAAAGGCGACGATACCCGTAGTATCCAAGGCTTCTTGGGACATAAGAATATCAGGCATACTCAAGGTTATACGGCTCTATCTGCTAACCGGTATCAAGCGATGGGGCTGGGTAAGACACTGCAGAACTAAGATAAATGCTGGGCAGGAAATCATGCACGGTAATTCAGGCCGAAACCGCGAGGCAATGTCCGCAGTTGGCACAAAGCGACTAGAACGTTGGCCTACAGCTGCTCAAGTGCTGTTTGGTCGCTTACCGACACAAAGCGGTCACTATCGCTTCCAGCATAAGCACGAGCTTGCGAGCGTCCTTTTGCCTGTGATTGTTAAAGGCACTTGGCTCGAGCTTCATTCCAACTTACTGTTGTCGATGCCTTAAATTTATCACTGCTTGAATTCATTAAGTACGTGTCGTACCCCTTTGAAATTGCATTGATAACTGCTTTAGATTCAGCTTTATTAGGACACCCTTTAGCTATTGTTTCTATGGCTTTATCAAAAAATTCATTGTCACATATATAACCAAATACCAATGCTGACTCATGGTAAAATTCAATTGTTTCTATATCACAAGAAAAATGCCTAGCCACAGCTAAATATGTTTCTCTATATGTCTCTTTGCCGTCAATTCTAGGCGGCCCAGCGTAGGTCATAACACTTTTTAGCTTTTCAATTGCTAACTCAATGCATTTTTCGTTCGAAGACTCTAAGCATTTTCCATAACGCATTCCTGTCATATTCCATTTACAGTCCCAGTTCCCTTCGCATGCATATGGAATTTCATACTTTAAATTTATGCAACTTTTACATTGCTCAGGTTCATGACGCTTTAGGGGGAGATCGCCTCCAAAAGAAGGCATGATTACCAATGTTAGAATAATAGAAATGACATACCTATAGCTCATGACAATTACCTTTAATATTGTATATATGAACCGAACAAGGCTGGTAAACTCGCAAGATTCGAGTTGGATTTGACAAAATACTGTGGAGCATAAAAGGACAAACCTAGTGAATAAAAATGACCAAAATTTTTAAACCGTGCTGATGCCCGCTTATGGCACAAAACAGACATTGGTCGATCGTTATCAACACAAAGCTTTTGACCGTTCAATGCAGCCTTTGGTTATCTATAACCGCAACTTATGCGCTAGAACGATCTTTGAGACTTGACCATTTTCAAACCAGTAAACAATTCCGTTTACTTTATCCACGACAACGTCGGAATCTATATATATATTTAACCTGTATTCAACTTCTTCTTTATTAGACCCAACCCATATCCCGTTGGTATCCGTATAATCATTTTCAAAGATGATGATGGTATTTATTCTTCCCGTTCTGTCTTGAATGGTGACATGAATGCCATTAAAGATATATTTAACATTATTGCTATAGCTCTTCTTTTCGATAGGATATCCTAACAAGTCAATCACGTCCGCAGCTGTCGATTTTCCTACCTGTAATCCGTAGTATTCTGAATCATAAGTTATTGTATCCGACGCATGAGCACCAAGAGCTAAGAGAAATAAGACTAACAGTGTTATTGACTTCATTTGTGCTCCTCAGTATAGCCAACAGTTTAGGAAAGCAAGTCGTTTGATAATACGCGCCCTATCGTTTTAATAGCTCTTAGTGCTAATGATCCATAGCTTCGTTAACAAGTACTCTTGGGCTGCTTTTTACCAAAGGCCTTATAGCATCACATATGCTAAACGTTGCCTAAGGAAAACTATTTAACTAAATGCTCAAATACACGATCCTGAAAGTTGACAAAACAGGCAGCTACCTCCGTCATCTTTATTCAAGCTAGTAGAGTAATAAGATTCTAGCTCTAAGAGTTTTTCCTATTTTGAGGACAATAAGGAAAATGTAATTCCTGATATTAGGTAGTTACATCAGGCGTACATCAACTCTTGGCTGCAAGCAGAAGCTATTGCAAGTCTGATTCCAAGGGCCGCTTTGGGTCGGTAGCTGACCGATGCGGGGAAGGTTGAAGAGGTCTGTGAACGACACACTGCGACATATGGGTCACTCAGCTTGTACTTTAACCAACGGTACTTACCGACACTTAACGGTCCTCTCAGTTTGGTTGTTGAACTACCGCAAACAGCACTGAGCGGTCTTTCTAGCTTGGAGTGCTGAACTTCCGTAAACGGGACTTAGTGGGCATCCTCATTCAGGTTGTCCCACCAACGCTCTGCTAATATGCACCTATTAATTATAAAAACCTGTATAGGCCGTGCATACAATTCTCAATTTTCTAATGACATGCAGTTGGCTACCTCCCACCGTTCAACCATGAGTGTTGCACTTATTATCTGAAATCCCGCTCTGGGGTGGAAGCATCTTCTGTAAACAGCGTTCTTCCGCTCTTCTGAGTATCGAAACATTAATCCCTACTTACCGCCCCTGCATGGTTATTAACTAAATCCGGGGAGGCGACAACTATCCTGCCACTGGGGGAGATCTGAAAGCAGACATAGGCTGTGCCGTTCTGAGCGTCTGCAAGCGCCATACATTTTTACTGCATGATTGCTCGTTTTTTGTTCTATTTTATACGTCTGTACATTGGTTTTCAGATATGCAGATGAACTTACCCTATGTCCTGAGCATCTGATCAACCCTGAAGATTTTCGCCAGAGCGAACAGCGTGGCCAACTTACTGTCGTTCTTCATGAGGCCGCGATAGCGGGCTTTGGTAAAACCAAATTGGCATTTGATGATCTAGAACGGATGCTAAACCTTTGTCCGGATACTGTGAAGTGGTTGAATGCAGGGGGAGTCCATTCCATTTCCCTGGTAGTCATTTGTCTCTTGGAAGAATGCGACGGCGGTATAAAGGCAATGTAGCCTGAGATCGGCATGAACTTATTAGTTAACTTGTCAGTACCCAGTATTCCCCTCCACTCTCTCTGTAGCACTTCTGATTGGTACTGGATAATCTGAACGTTCGTCCACGATACCCTTTTCCATATAGTGTCGTGTCGTCGAAGAGGGGGGCTGGACTAAGACATATGTGGTGTACACAGGCCTGCGTGCTAACGGTTACTCTGTGGACGAATATGACTCCCCCGCGATTGGAGATTCCGGGGTGTGACTGCGGACAAGTGCTGGCACATATCCCTGTGCCACTGATGTTAGCATTGAGCTGAAAACTAGCGCCCCTTTCTTAACCGCTGGAGTAAACTGCTCTTTCCGCTTTTTTGTCTGTTCATTTCTGGGCGCGACGTGGCGGCTGATCTGCTCCCGCCTAAAATCTCTGACATTGCTTTATGGTCGAGTTCCAGGCTTTCGGGCAGGTCATTGATGATTAGCTTTGCCATTTGATGACCTCGATCGGGTTTTCCGGTCACTGTTGTCACTGCGACAAGTGATCTGCTTCCTCTACTAGCGTAGGCTCTGCCGATGCTGTTGGCAAACCCGATATGTTAGGCTCTGACAGAGGTTTTTTCGAATTGGTCGGAGGAATGGGTATGGTAGAAATGAACAGCAGCCCCCGCGGGCAGGGCACCCGGTTGCCTACGGCTTAAACCCGGAGCATCCCTGCTCGGGTTGTTATGCTGCTAGAAAAATATTTCATAGCCGACGCCAACTATCAGATCGGAGCGCAGGCCGTCGTCGTTGAGCGGTACCACGGCACTGGCCGACACAATTGACTGTTGTGCGGGATTCCATTTGAGACCTATACCCAAATCGGTTTTGTCATCACCTACATCATCGCCGTCGGGCTGATAACGGTTGGCAACCTCAAGAGACCCGGTGAGCTTTGAGTGACCCACAGTGACACCCAGGATGCTGCGTAAGGTACTCTCGTCATTATCGTTAGTGTCCCATTCGTAACCCAGGTTGCCATGCACACTCCATAGATCACTGATTTCATATTCAGCAAAAACCGCGGGCTGTACAGTGGTTGAGCCGGTCCCCAGAAAGTTATCTTCATCGCCGGTCTCCAGCTTGACCGCCAGGAAGGTGGCAACATCCATCTTCTGCCCCTTGTCGTAGCCGTATTTGAGCGCGATCACAACATCACCGATGCCGGTCTCACTACCGCTGGCGCTGTCATTGGGATTATCAGTATTCGGTTCTTCGCTAAATTGATGTGCGTTGGGAAACGGGTTCTCAGGGGATACGACAACGCTTGCCAGGGCGTTTACATCCATATCAACGGAGACGATAGGAACGGTCAGGCTGACATCGAGATTGTCAGTGAGTCCGTAAGCGCCGTAAAAGGTGTAGGACTCCACCTCCAGGTCGATATCGAACAGGATATTGACCACATCGTTCTCAAAGCTCTGTGGTGAGTCATCGGGGTCGATAACATCAAATTGGTGTAGTGTGTCTACACTCAGGTGGCTGATATCCTCACCATTAAATTCGTCGTATTCGAAATGCGTGAAGGTAAACGCAAAGGTCCGGTTGCCTTTGCCCAGTGTCTGGCCCGATTGGGCCAATACCGGCCCAAGGTTTCGACGGCCCAGCTTATAGGTGCCTTTTTCAGAGTCGTACCGGTAGGAAAGCCCCCCGGGGGTGCTACTGATCGGCAGGGAACGTATCTCCTGGCCGATCACAGAGTTAAGCAGGTTGACCACAGAACTTGAAGACAAGGTAAAGTGGGCTGCGTGTGATGGAAATGGGCCAGCTGGTGGCGCCAGGGTAATGCCTTCTTGTCCATCACTGGTATAGAGGTTGGGAATAAGGGTAATCAGATCGGCACCCTGGGCCGTTTGATAACAGGTGGGTATCAGGAAGAGAGTTAGAGCAAGGGGGGTAATTTTATTCACGGTTCATCCCTCTGAGCAAATCAGCTATATGTTAGTTGAAATGATTAACTGCAACCCGATCAGGCGTAAATCTATGCGCAACTTTTACGATGAGGTAAGAGTTACCCGACCCAGGAGCCTTTAGGTAAGAATAGTTCAGCCACTGTGAATGGCCAGCTATAATTATTATTTGTGTTATTGTGCGAGTTTTATAGGGGGTATTTTTAAAGTGTTCTAACCACGCGCAAGCCGACAAAATAGTTTTTGAAATCGCGGCTGAAGTTTAACCGCATTGATGCGCGTGAGAAGCGGGGTGGATCAAACCAGGATCCCCCACGTGCAACCTTGTTAGCGCTACTGTTTGACGATGAGTTTCGGTAATCTTTTGTATAGGCCGAGCCTGTCCATTCGTAGACGTTACCTGCCGTATCAAAAAGGCCAAAAGCATTGCCTTTAAAGGAACCCACGGGCATCGTTCTTTTACCGCCCTGGCGACTACCGCATCCCTTGCAGTTAGCATTATTTTTCACCATATTGTTACCCCACCAGTAATCGGTTGAAGTACCGGCTCTGGCGGCGAACTCCCATTCACTCTCGCTGGGTAGGCGGTATTTTTTCCCGGTCTGTTGCGACAGCCATTTCACATAAGCCTGGGCGTCGTGCCAGGTGATATTGATTACCGGGCGCTTGCCTCGCCCCCACCCCTGGTCATTAATGCGGCTGCGCTTAGTGGCGTCGGTAAAGCGGTCAAACTCCTCGAAGGTCACTTCATATTTTGCGATGTAGAAAGCACGTTTTATCTGTACTTGGTGGGCCGGTTTTTCATTCGGGAAGCCTTGGCCTTCTGCATCCCCCATCGAGAATTGCCCCCTCGGGATATAAACCAGTACCGGCGCTACGCCACCATCTTTGAGGCGCTCCTGAAGTTCAGCGCCACGGCGTAGTTGTGGGCGCTTTTCAGGTGTGGCTAGGGCAACATCAAGTTCCTTTTGCAGGGCAAGCAGCTCTTCGTGATTGGCAATGATGGTTAGACCCTGATCAATATAAGTGCGGCTTTGGGCGTTCCGCCCCGCTTCTATCTGATCCCGGGCCATCTTGGCATATAGATCGGCAATCCGCTTCAGGCCGGCTTTCGCTTGAGGGTGGTTGGGCTGCAGTCTCAACACTTCGCGCAGGCTGGCGACAGCATTATTGCCGGGTGGTTTGCTTAACTGTGTTCGCTTGATTTGTTCTTCGACCTGGGCAAGGAGACGGTTTATTGACACTGTCTGCTGATCCTTGATCGCTTCCTCGGCGGTTGGTTTTCCTGCCTTTGCAAGCTGCTGCAGTTGCAGCAGTGCTTTATGCCCGGGCCTGATCACCAGGCCTTCGGCGATAAGGTCGAGGCTTTTTTTAACATCGTCTTGCTTATAGGCCTGGCTTGCCTGTTTGTGAATGCTGTCTGCCAACGCATTCAGGGCGTTTAGGGCAGCTCTATTATTTGAGTCGATATCCAGGATTGCACGGTAGCTTTCATAGGCGTTATTACCCCGTGGTCGGGTATAGCGCCCACCACGCTGCTGCTGTTGCGCCCGGGTGATCAAGTCATCGATCTGTCGCTGTTTATCCGCCCGTGCCGCCGTGAGGGCTTTGTGCTCTTCAAGCATTGCCAGTAAAGGCGGGTGTTCTGGCACAACCCCAAGCCCTCTCTCTATCAGTAGCAAGGCTTGGTTTTCCTTGCCCGTTTCGAGCCTGTTGCTGGCCAATCTCACGTATGCGTCGGCTACCTGTTCCAGGCTCTTTTGTGCTTCGGGATGTTCGGGGTGTAGGGCTAGTACCTCGTTTAAAGTAGTCACGGCATTATTGCCGGCAGGCAGGGTCAATTGGTTGCGTTTAATCTGCACCTCGGCTTGTGCCAGCAGTTGTGCAATCCGTTGCTGTTTGATGATCTCCTGCTGCAGCTTGATGAACTCCGGTTGCTGGGGGGAGAGTTCCAGGCCTTGTGCGAGGAGGGCAAGACTTTTATCCAATCTGCCCTGTTGCTGCTCGGATTGCGCCTGGGCCAATAGCTGCTCAAGTTGAGTCTGTTGGTTCGCCTGGACCGCACGCGCTGCCTCACGTTCCGCCAGCCTCTGTTGCAGTGCCAGCAACCCTTGATGGTCAGAAATAACGGCCAGACCTGCTGTGATCCGGGTCTGGCTTTCGGCTGCGTCGCCCTCCGCGAGCAGAACCTGGGCCTGACGGGCATACTCATCGGCGACCTGTTGCAGGCCCGCAACTGCCTGCGGTTGTTCGGCTGCCAGCGCCAGGATCTCCTGGTAGCTGGCGACGGCGTTAGCGTCCGGCGGTTGGCTCAGGTGCCCGGCTTTGAACTGTTGTGCGGCTTTTTCCAGCAAGGCGGCGATCCGTTCCTGCAGCAGGAGCGTGGCTTTGATATCGAGCAGGCCCTGATGTCGGGGCGCGATCTGTAGCCCCTCGTTAACGAGCTCGTGACTCCTGAGCCGGGCACCACCGTCCAGTTCGCGCTGGGCTTGGGCGTGGATCAGATCCGGAAGGGCTGCCAGCGCCAGAGTGGCCTCGATATGGTTGGGATCGAGTTTGAGAACGCCACGGTAACTCTCCTGGGCATTATCACCTGGGGGTTGAGTGAAGTGCTCCAGCTGCTGTTGCTGTTGCGCTTGGGTTATTAAGTCTGTGATTTGCGCTTGACTTAACTGGCTTTCTATCTGTTTTTCAGTCGCTGCCTGTAATGCCAACAGTGGCGGATACCCGGGGACAACCGCAAGGCCCTTTTCGATCAGCAGCAGGCCTCGGTCTTGCTGATTGTTTTCAAAGCGGAGCCGCGCCAGCTCGAGGTAGGCATCGGCGATGCGTTCCATGCCTTTAAGCGCTTCGGGGTGTTCCGGAGCGAGTGCCAGAATCTCTTGCAGCGTAGCTAGCGCGTTATTTTCGGCAGGCAGGGTCAGCTGTTTACCTTCAATCTGTTGGTCGGCTTTATCCAGTAACTGCCTGATTTGCTGCTGTTGCAGAACCTCTTTTTGTAACCGGATCAGCTCGGGTTGCTGCGGTTCCAGCGCCAGGCTCTGCGCGATGGTGGCAAGACTGTTATCCAGCTGGCCCTGTTGCTGCTCGGATTGCGCCTGGGCCAATAGTTGCTCAAGTTGCTTCTGTTGGCTCGCCTGGGCTGCGCGCGCTGCCTCAAGTTCCACCAGTCTCTGCTGCAGTGCCAGTAACGGTGGATGGTCGGAGACTACGGCCAGGCCTGCTGTGATTCGGGTCTGGCTTTCGGCTGCGTCGTCCTGTTCGAGCAGCGCCTGGGCCTGGCGGACGTACTCATCGGCAACCTGTTGCAGACCCGCAACTGCCTGTGGCTGATCGGCTGCCAGCGCCAGTACTTCCTGGTAGCTGGCGACGGCGTTAGCGTCCGGCGGCTGGCTCAGGTGCCCGGCTTTGAACTGCTGTGCGGCTTTTTGCAGCAAGGCGGTGACGCGGTCCTGTAGCAGGAGCTTGGCTTTGAGGTCGAGCAGGCCCTGATGTTGGGGTGCAAGTTGTAGCCCCTCATTAATGAACTCGTGACTCCTGAGCCGGGCGCCACCATCCAGTTCGCTCTGGGCTTGGGCATGAATCAGATCCGGTAAGGCTGCCAGCGCTTGAGTGGCCGCCGCATGGCTGGGGTCGAGCTTGAGGATGGCGCGGTAACTCTCCTGCGCATTATCACCCGGGGGCTGGGTAAAGTGCTCCAGCTGTTGCTGCTCTTGTGCTCGTGTCATGAAGTCTGTGATCAGGGCTTGGCGTAACTGGCTTTCTATCTGCTTTTCAGTCGCTGCCTGTAATGCCAACAGCGGCGGATACCCGGGGACAACCGCAAGGCCCTTTTCGATCAGCAGCAGGCCTCGGTCTTGCTGATTGTTTTCAAAGCGGAGCCGCGCCAGCTCGAGGTAGGCATCGGCTACATGTTGCAGGCCTTTTATCGCTTGAGGGTGTTCGGGGTGTAGGGAGAGCACCTCGTTTAAAGTCTCCACGGCATTATTGCCTGCTGGCAGGGTCAGCTGTTTAAGTTCAATCTGCTGATCGGCTTTTTCCAGCAGCTGTACGATCTGTTGCTGTTGCAGAACCTGCTGCTGTAACCGGATCAGTTCGGGCTGCTGCGGTTCCAGCTCCAGGCTCTGCGCGATGATGGCAAGACTGTTATCCAGCCTGCCCTGTTGCTGTTCCGTGCGGGCTTGTTCCGTCAGCTGTTCAAACTGGATTTTTTTACGTGCCTGGGCTGCGCGCGCTGCCTCACGTTCCGCCAGTTTCTGCTGCAGTGCCAGTAACGGTGGATGGTCGGAGACTACGGCCAGGCCCGCTGTTATTCGGTTCTGGCTTTCGGTTTCGTCGCCCTCCTCGAGCAGCGCCTGGGCCTGGCGGGCATACTCATCTGCGACCTGAGTCAGACCCGCAACTGCCTGCGGTTGCTGGGCTGCCAGTGACAGCACCTCCAGGTAGCTGGCGACGGCGTTATCGTTCGGTGGCTGGCTCAGGTGCCCGGCTTTGAACTGTTGCTCGGCTTTTTCCAGCAAGGCGGCGATCCGTTCCTGCAGCAGGAGCGTGGCTTTGAGGTCGAGCAGACCCTGATGTCGGGGCGCGAGTTGTAGCCCCTCGTTAACTAGCTCGTGACTCCTGAGCCGGGCGCCACCGTCCAGTTCGGTCTGGGCCTGCGCATGGATCAGGTCCGGGAGGGCTGCCAGCGCCTGAGTGGCCGCGGCATGGTTGGGGTCGAGCTTGAGGATGGCGCGGTAACTCTCTTGCGCATTATTCCCCGGCGGCTGAGCAAAATGCTTGAGGTCTTGTTGTTCTTTAGCGAGGGTCAGCAGGTTTTCGATTTGACGTTGCTGTTGTTCGAGGGCTGCACGTTGTTGCCGGCGTTGTTGAATATCTTTCTGTAATGACAGCAAGCGGGAGTGATCAGGCTCCAGGGCGAGTCCCTTTTCGATCAGTTGTAAACTTTCGTTTTCCCGGTTCCGGTTCAGCTGGTTGCCGGCCTGCTCGAAGTAAATATCGGCGATCCGTTTCAGGCCGTTCAGGGCGTTGGGGTTATCCGGGGATATTTCCAGAACCTGTTTGAATGTAGCTACAGCATTATTCTGCGGTGGTTGACTGAGTTGTCTTTGTGCGACCAACTGTTCTGCTTTGGCTAACAGGTTTTGAATCTGCTGTTCCTGTAATACTTGTTGTTGAAGCGTTTTTAGGCCAATGTGCTCCGGTACAATGTCCAGCCCTTGAGCGATCAGTTCCCGGCTACGCTCCAGCTCGCCTTGCTGCCGGGCTTTTTCTGCTGCCATCTGGGTTGTTGCTGGGAGGGTTTCCAATGCCCGTTTGGCCGATTTATTGTCGGCCTGAAGTTTAAGTACGGCTTGATAACGCGCATAGGCGCTATAATCTGCAGGTCGGCTAATGCGCTCCTGGGCAATAAATACTTCCGCCTGAGACAGTAACTGCTCTATCTGCTGTTGCTTTTGTATTCGTTCTGCAATCTTCCTTTCAAGCGCGTTCCGGACGGCCAGCAAGGGTTTGTTGCCGGGGAAGAAGGCCAATACCTGCTCAAGTATGGCCTGGCTTTCGGACTCTTTCCCCTGGGCAAGCAGGGCACTTGTTCTTTCGGCAAAAGCATCTGCTATCTGCTGCAGTTCTTCTTGCGCCCCAGTATGATCAGGCGGGTGCTCCAGGATCTCGCTTAAAGTGTCCAGGGCATTATCATTTTGCGGGCTGGTGATTCGTTGTTGTCCTAGTTGATCCAGTGCTTTTTCCAATAGACGGTCAACTTGCTGATCCAGTAAAACGTGCTTTTTTTGCGCCAACAGTTCCTCACCGTCGGGGTTGAGTAGCAGGCCCTGTTCAGTGAGTGCAAGACTTCTTGCCAAATTTCCCATGACTCGTGCCGATTCAGCCAGCGCAAGGATCTGCTTTGGCAGTGCCTGCATACGGCGCTGGGCTATTTCATTATCAGGGTCAATCCCCAGTACCGCCTTAAAACGGTCAGCAGCGTTATTCTCGGTGGGTTGACTGAACTGCTCCTGTGCAGCCAAGGCTTCAGCTTCGGCCAGTAATGCTTCGAGCTGGCTTTGGGTTTTCCGTTGTTCAAGGTCAAGTAACAGCGCTACGAGGGCGGCGTCCCCGGGGATGACTGCGAGACCGCGTCCAATCAGCACTTCAGATTGTGCATACCGGCCCTGATCCAGCTGTTCACGTGCCAGTTGGGCGTAGCTGTCGGCGATCTGCTGCAGGCTTTGCATCGCGCGCGAGTCCTCCGGCGCCAGCTTGAGTACCTCTTTGAGTGTTTCAAAGGCATTGTTGCCCGCTGGTTGGCTCAGCTGGTGGTTTTTTATCTGTTGTTCGGCCTGGGCAAGCAGTTCAGCAACCCGGGCTTCACGTTCGCGCGCCAGCTTTTCCTGCTGCTCGTGCTCCTGGGCCTGATTCACAAGTAGCTGGAGGCTCAGTAGTGGTTCATGCTGAGCATTGAGGCGCAAGCCATTATCGATAAGTGACAATGCCTCATTCCACTCGGTATTCTCAACAGCTTGTTGTGCCCGGATGTGAATCTGCTCAAGCAGCGCTGTAATGGACGCTTTAGCCCGCTCGTTTTCCGGTTCCAGTTCTATGACTTCCAGGTAGGTATCAAAGGCGTTATCTTCCGGGGGCAGAAACAGCTGGGACAATGCTATTTGCCGTTCCCCTTTGGCAAGCAGTAGTTCGATGCGTTGATTGTGCTCAAGAATCTGTTGCTGTTTAACCGTATCACGGTAATTCAGATACTGCTCTGTGGCGGCCCAGACGACCACTCCCAGCATTAGGACACCGCCGCCCCATTTGCTGATTTGTTTTAAGCGTGAAGGCAGTGATCCAGACGGAAGGTGCCTAAGCACTGTCTGGTGCCAGAGTTCAGTTTTATCGCTGCCTTGTTCATCCTGCAGCAGCACCCGTATCTTGTGGGTGTCATACTTGTCCAAAATCCGATCAATTTCAGCGATAAACTCCTCTGCAGTCTGAAATCGCTTGTTTGGGTGCTTCGCCATCAGTTTGTTCAGCGTCCCCTGAAGGAATCCCAGCCGTTCAGGAAGCTTCGGAATAGGGGCGCTGATGTGTTTGAGTGCGAGGGCAAACGGGTCTGAAGCTACATAGGGGCGTGATCCGGTTAACAGTTCGTAAAATACGGTGCCCAGACAGTATATGTCAGAACGCCCATCAAGCTCTTCTCCCTTGGCTTGCTCGGGGCTCATATAGGAGGGTGTGCCTATGGACGCGCCGGTTGCGGTCAGTGCGGTGGCTGCCTCTTCAATATCTTTGGCGATGCCAAAGTCTGTCAGTACGGCCGTTTTGTCGGCGCGGAACATGATATTGAGAGGTTTAATATCCCGATGAATAAAATTATGCTGGTGGGCGTAGCCTAATGCCTGCGCGATCTGTCTTGTGATGTGCAGTGCTTCGTCAAGATTCATCTCTCTGCTCATGCGGTCTTTCAGCGTACCGCCGGAGAGATACTCCATGGCGATATAGCAGCAGATTTCGCTTGTGCCGATGTCGAAGATATTGACGATATTGTTTTGTTCAAGTTTGGCAACGGTTTTCCCTTCATGGATAAAGCGTTTGGCGAAGGTTTCCTCGGCAGCGAGTAAGGGAGACATCACTTTCAGAGCAACATGACGGCTCAACGAGTCCTGAATGGCTAAGTAGACGGTTGCCATCGCCCCTTTGCCAATCTCTTTTTCTATGGTATATCCGCTTATCTTCAACGGCCTGGCCATCAATGTGGATCCTTTGTCTAGGGTGCCGAACGGCTAGCTTCATAATAGGCGCGGTTGCTGCTAGCTTCCTCTCTGGCGCATTACTTGCCATAGCTTGCAACGATGCGAACAGGAAAGCGTGCTTCTAACGACGAAGATACTGATTGTCCGTAGCCTACGTTTGGCTTGCCTTTAAGCTAATTTGTAACCCGGGTTATAACTTAACTTAGGAAAACTTCTGCTATTTTATATATTAGGTCATATCCCTAGTGAGCATAGTCTAGGTATGTTTTTAATTCCGCCTCTGGGTTTTAAACCCTCAGAGGGGCAAAACAGGGTTTGCTGAATGGAGACCTTAGCATACGGTAACGGTTCCAATGTGGGGCTCGTTCGTGAAAAAAACGAAGACAGTTATTACTCCGACAGCGAACAGGGACTCTGGCTGATTGCCGATGGTATGGGGGGGCACAAGGGTGGACAAGTCGCAAGTTCAGTTGCGTGTGAATCACTGGTTGAGTCAGTGCGGGAAGGGAAAAATTTAACTGATGCCATTCACCTGGCCCATGAGGCCGTATTGGCTGCAGCTGAAAGGGGAGAGGGGGCGCCTAACATGGGCTCAACCATTGTGGCTTTGCGGGTGCAAAATACCATGGAGTATGAGATTGCATGGGTAGGTGATAGCCGTGCTTACCTTTGGGACGGTCAACTTCGCCAGATCACTCGTGATCATTCCTATGTGCAGTGGTTGGTCGATAAAGGGGAAATTACCAGGGAACAGGCTCAGAAGCATCCCAAGTCCAATATTATTACCCAAGCACTGGGGCTCCCCGGGCAGCCGATAAGAGTTGAGAGGGTGACCGGACTGCTGGAAAAGGAACAAAAAATCTTACTCTGCAGCGACGGCCTTAACGATGAGGTGAGCGATGAGGAAATCACCAAAATAATGTTAACCGATGATTCGGAGCAGAGCCTTGTTGATAAATTGATAGATGCTGCACTCCGAAGGGGAGGACGCGATAACATCAGTGTCCTGGTTATTTCTGGAGCGGCGAATACCGCTTACGCTTTGGGTGAGGATGGGGAGCTGCTTGAAACGCAAAAAATCATTTTTCCGCGATTCAACCAGCGTCGGCGTAAGCGTCTATTATTTATAGGAATCGGCATCGTTGTTTTTTTAATCCTGGCCGTTTTAAGCATAGGATTAGTAGCGGATATGCCAGTTAACCAAAACAGGCCCCTGATAGAGCAGAAAGATCAATAGATGTATAGATCAGCAAGGTGGCGAGGGAAGTCTTATAGAATATCCGAGCATCCGGCAGTTTTCTTAGTATCGGCTTTGATTGGGGTGCTAGTTAATAAAAGCTGTATTTGAAGTTAGTGCCAGAAAATAATCCGTAGATTAAAGGATAAGGTAGTCCCTATGCTTAAGTTACAGTTTAAGGATAATCGGCAACAACCCATTGGCATCACCGGTTCTACATTGACTATCGGTCAGGATGACAACAATGAATTGGTGATTGCTGACCTTGGGGTATCTGACTTCCATGCAGAGATAACAACAGAGGGAGATAGTATTTATCTTGTTGATCTTCTGAGTGGGAAAGGGACCTTCGTTAACGATCAACGTGTATCGAAACGGCATAAGCTAAAAGCATGGGACGTTATAAAAATTGCGTCGATAGAATTGGAAGTTATTGATCCAGCTTCGTGCAGGCCAACGGACTGGGCTTTGCAAGGGGAGTTGGAAAGCTTATCCGGCCAGCTTTTCCCTATTCAAGGGGCTCTGATGGTTGGCCGTGAGCCTGATTGTGATTTGATGGTATCCGACAAACTGCTGTCACGGCACCATGCCAGGCTTTGGATTGAAGATGGCGAGTTGAAGGTGGAGGATCTGGCTTCTGCCAACGGCACTTTCTTAAATGGTGAACGTATCACAATGGCAGTGGCTAAGCCGGGCGATGAGATCCGTTTTGATACTGCGACTTTCCGTGTGATTGGCCCGCAGGTTGAGTCACAAGCTGATGGAAACAAAACCCAGGTGCGTTTCGTCGTAGACCCCGATGCCACTATTATTCATGCAGCGGCCATGGGGCACGAGGAGTTGACTGATCCCAATTTTGTAGCAACGCAAATGATTCTGATAAACAGAGCCCATTTGGTGGGGACGTCAGAACCCATTAAAGAAAGTCGTTTTGACCTGATTAAAGAATGCTCACTGCTAGGGCGTTCGCAAGAAAGCGATATTCTGCTGATGGAGTCGAGCGTGTCAGGTCAGCATGCCGAAATCTACCGTGCCGGTAACGATTGGAAGATCAAAGATCTTAACTCCACTAACGGTACCTACCTTAATGAACAAAAAGTGACAACCGCGACGCTAAAGGATAGTGACTGCCTGCGCATGGGGCGTGTTGAGCTGCGTTTTGTTGATGACGAAGAAGCCGATAAAACAAAACCTATTCATACCGCATATAGTGATGCGGGGCCTTCGGATGCCCATAAGGTCAGCATATCCTCAATAGCCGTATGGATTTACGCTGTGATTGGCGTGCTGTTGCTACTGGCGGGGGGCTTGGTATTTTCTGTCATGACGGGTGGATGGCCGAATGAATAAACAAGAGGAATTGCAGCTCATTCTGACGGCGCATCGTCTCTGGTTGGAAACAGATAAGGAGCAGGGTAATAGAGCGGAACTGTCTGGTGCCATGCTAGACGGAGTTGATTTATCTGGAGCGCTGCTGGCTGGCGCAAACTTGTGTGGAGCTTCCCTGAAAGGGGCGGATTTATCTTCCGCACAATTAGTCCATGCCGACTTGAGCGGAGCCTGTCTGAGTCATGCTAATCTCCGTGAAGCTGACCTGTTGTTAGCAAACTTTTCCGGTGCCAGCCTTTGTGCGGCGGATCTTTCCGGCGCAACGCCTTTCCGTGAAAATCCTTATGTGAATACCCGCCGGGGCCCCAAGTTTAAGGAAGCGGACCTGACGGATGCCTGCTTGTTCAGGACTTATTGCTTTGGCTCTGACTTTTCGGGTGCCCGGATGAGCGGTACGAACTTTTCTCAAGCGTATCTGGCCAAATCTAAATTAAAAGGTGCCGATCTTGCCGGTAACAACCTTTCAGGCGCTGTCCTGGCGAATGCTGTCCTGGCCCAGACTGATCTTCGGCAAGCAAATCTGCAGGATGCGATGCTGATGCACACTGATCTTAGCGGCGCCAAACTGTCCGGTGCAAATATCAGAGGCGCAAACCTGGAGGCGGCCAATCTGGCTGATGCTCAGGTAGAAGGGATTCATTATGACCGCAACGGCCGTTATCGGGGTATCCGTGTGGCCAGCTGTTACGGCAGTAGCCGCTTCAGGCGTTTTGCCCAAGATCAGGATTTTATTGAAGAGTTAAAGGATGCGCATCGGCTTTACTACTATTTTTGGCTTATTTTAACCGATTGTGGCCGCTCCTTGCTGCGGGTTGTTATCTGGTCGGCAGTGTTGGCCATTCTATTCGGAGTCGCCTTCTACAGCCTTGGTGAGGACGCCTTCGCCATCACCAATAAGGATTCCCTCAGTTGGAGTCTATTTACCATGATCTATTACAGTCTGGTTACTTTTACCACTTTAGGTTTTGGCGATATTACGCCCAGAACCCCGCCGGCCGCCATACTGGTGATGGTCGAAGTTGTCACCGGTTACATGATGCTGGGGATGTTGATCTCCATACTTGCCGCCAAGGTGGCGCGTAGAAGCTAACAGATCCAGCAAGTATGTTGGGTTTGAAGCAACTATTGTTATGCATTCTGGCGTTTGGATGTCCTTTTGTTATTCCCAGCAAAGCCATTTCCTGACATAACACGTGCCCTACTCAGGTTCTTTTCTCTGCTTACTAGGCACTGACCCGAAGGCTGCCATGGCGGGCTTATAGGAGCGCTAGTTGTATGGACTAAGAAGGTTTTGGCGTAAGCATCTAACCCGATTGTCTCAATGCATTAGCCAACGTAACGCTCTGTGTTGGGGGAATATTAGGGGTTGGCATGATCTATGTATCATAAATTGCTAATGGATCGAAGAGCCTCATCATCACCCAAGAGGTTTCCCCTATGAACTTTGATTCTGGACCGTGACAAATGGTACCGCGGTCGCTAAAGGCTTATTTTCATTTAGTGGGTATGCCCCCTGCATGGTTATTAACTAAATCTGGGGAGGCGACAGCTATCCTGTCACTGGGGTGGTGGTGGGACGGTTTGTTGTTAACCGAAAGCACATCTTTAGGCTATAAATAATATTAGGCTTTCTAGATTACCTGTGAGGACACAGTTTTGAGCGATGGTGAACCTTCAACCAGAAAGTGCTGCAGATCGTCGTGGTCTTGGGCAATGATAGACAATCGTTTGCAGTATCGAGGGCGAGTGTTGCTGATCAGTATGGTCATTACGGGACTAAGTGCGTGTGCAAACGTAGGCGAGACCCCGTATGAACGACCCTCGGTGCCGGCAAAACAGGAGTGGTCCGGTGATGATAGCAAGCCGACTGCGGCGGAGGTGATTCGCCGTGATTGGTGGAAAGAGTTCAATGATGAGTACCTCAATAAGTTGATTGAGAGGGCAATCAAGGGGGATATTGACCTCAGAGTTCTGGCGGCTCGCATTGATGTTGCCAGGGCGGATGCTAAGCTGGAGCGTGCGGAAAGCCTGCCAAAAGTCAATCTGGATCTGTCGAAGACCATTACCCGCTCCTCCGAGCAATCAGGTACTACACATTCCTATAGCGCCCAGACCGGTTCCAGCTGGGAAGTGGATGTCTGGGGAAGAGTGAGTCAGGGTATTAGCGCTAAGATCTCTGAATACCGGGCCACTGAAGCTGACTGGCGTGCAGGGTATTTGACTCTGGTCAGTGATGTCGCAAACCGTTATTTCGAGATACGGAAGTTAGATCAGCAGCTCGAGTATCAACAGAACTCGATAAATATGAATCGGAAAATCCAGGGTATTTACAACAACCAATACCGGGAGGGTTTGGTTGCCGAGTCCAGACTCTTGCAACAGCAGGCGGAATTCAATGACTTGCGTAAGGATCAGCTGGAGCAGCAACGGCAGCGGACAGTGGCTGAGAATAATCTCGCGACGTTGTTAGGGATTCCCGCTGGCGAATTACATGTGCCGGTCTCAGCACGCGCGGCTGGAATCAGTATTCCCAAGGTACCGGTTGGACTACCGTCAGACCTTCTTTCGCGCCGGCCTGATATTGTGGCCCAAGAGCAGCGTGTGTTGGCTGCACACCAGCTGTTGGGACAGGCGCGCCTGGCAAAGCTACCCAGGTTCAGCTTGACGGGTACCGGGAGTTTCACTAGCAATATTTTGAGTGCTTTGCTTAAGAACTGGTCGCTAGGCCTGGTGCCGGCTATCAGCATCCCAATCTTTGATCCGTCAATCAAGGCTAATATCAAGTCCAATGAAGCCTCGGCCAGGGTGGCTGAGGAGGAATACCGCAATACAGTTATGCAGGCGTTCGAAGAGGTAGAGACTGCTCTGGTTAATATTTCTTTTCGGAAAAAACAGCAGGAACAGGTAACGCTACAACTCAGTTATCTGGAACAGGTTAATCGGAATATTCATGCTCAGCTCGAAGAAGGAATGGTATCGCAGTTGCAGGTCTTTGAATCTGAGCGTTCTATACTCTCGGCACAACTCGGTCAGCTTGAACTTATGCAGCAGGTACTGGTTGATACCGTGACTCTGTATAAAACGTTGGGTGGGGGATGGAATAACCAAGACTTAATGGTAATGGCCCACGCCAAGGATAATTAAAAATGGCCACTCACCACCCTCCAAACCTGCGCCTTATACCCATGAATCATCCTGAACTGGGCGATATTTTGATTGACGGCTGCTTGTTCCCTATAGGTCGGCTGGAAGTACCATTTTCTTCATACAAAAGCGAAGCGATTACCAAACTGTCGCGGCGACATGCGCGAATCTTTCAGGAAAATAACGGTTTTTATCTGGTTGACTTGGGGAGTATGAACGGTACCACGGTGAATGGACAGGTCGTTAAGCAGCTACCGGTTCTATTGCAAGATGATGACGAAGTCAGCTTCGCTGACATTCGCTATGAGGTTGTTGTTCAGTATGGAGAGTTGCTGGAACAAACGGAAGTGATCGAATCTGATTCTGTTCAGGTAACGCTCGTACCCAGCGCCCAGAGTGGCGGTGATCCGATCGTAATAAATCGTTTTCCGTTTTTGGTCAGCAAATCAACAGGGGTATTCAGCCAATATAAAGAGCTGTTCGATGTGCAGCTGCAGTATATATCGCGGCGCCATGCCCATATTTATTTACAGGGCAGCAGTGTTTTTGTCGAAGATCTGGGTAGTACTAATGGCACTTTTGTGTGCGGTGAGCGACTGGATGAACATGTACGTGAATTACAGGACGATGATACCATCGCTTTTGGCCCTGAGGTGTGTGAGTTCCGGATCCGGGTGAGGAAGCAGGCTGTACGTGATGCTGGTGCCGGTCAGGAACCATTAACGACCGTGCAAGCTGATGATGAGGTTCTTGCCGATAACACTGGGGAAGGCATCGTTGAACATGGCACTATCCTTGTCGACAAGGCCAGCCCTTTTCTGGATATCTTCTATGACCGAATAGGGGAGGAAGAGGCTTCTGTAGAGAGTCAGCCTGAGTTTTTACAGGCGAAAGTGTCTCCGGTGGAACACAAAGTAGGGAAACGGTCACGCGGGCGGCTGAATAAGGTGCGGGTTTTCTGGTCCGAGCTGCAAGGCGTATTCGCTGATGAGCCGAGAAAGAAACGGCCGGGAAAAGTGATATGGATCGGCGCTTTACTCTTGGTGCTTGGAGGGAGCTTTGCTCTTTATCAGCATGGTGCTGTCGATAGAGAACTCAGAACGCTGCTCGGACAGGGTGATTACGAAGCTGCAGCGGTATTGGCGAACAGACTTCTCAGTGAGTCTCCGCAGAATGAAACGATTCGTCAATTATCGAATAAGGCTATTTTGAACTACGCAATTCCCGACTGGCAACAAGCTATTGAGCAGCACAACTTTGACAGGGCACTAGAGCTCTCACGCAACACGCTGATGCTCGCCCAGGATAATCAGGAGGCGGATGAGCTGTTTGAGGTGGTTGACTGGGTGAGTGAACTGGAACGTTATGTTGCTGGCCTTAAAGCGGATCAGCCGCTGGTGATCTATCAGAATGAAGCGGACTTAAAAGTACTGACTGAGCAATGGCGGAATAATGCATCCGAATATAGGCGTCGGTTGGGAATAATCCTGAGGGAAGTTCCCGCTTTTAAGACTACCCATGTACAGGTACTGAGCCACTTGCGCTTACTACAAAATTACGCCTCGGTTTATTTAAAGGCAATCGACGAGCTGAAAGCAGACATAAATCTCCACTTGGCTCAGAACCAGATGGACAAATTGCGTGATCGATTGCTTGGTTTTCAGAACAAATACCCCAAGATTGGCGGCATCGATCTGCTATTAGGTGATCTTGACAGCTATCTTAACTTGAAGCGTGATCTGGATCAGAAACGGTTGATTCCCCTCTTGCGCCAAACGCAGTCATTGCAGCTTTATACGGCGCCGTTTAAGCAAATTGTGGCCCAGAGAATCGTGGCGGTGTTACCTCCTGATGAGATTGCCAAACGCTACCTGGAGAGTGAGGCTGCCTGGAGAGCCGGACATGCCGAGCGAGCAATCGGGATGTTGGGCTCATTGTCTAAAGAACCCTGGGGTGACGTTGCACAGCTTATTATCGAGCGAAATCAGAAAATCCACAGGCAATTCGAGGTCTTCAGGCAAGAGCCCAAACCTGGGGATTACGATATCCGTTTGGTGCGTTATTACAGTGAGCTTGATTCTGAGATCGATATTTACTACCGCAAGGAATTACGGGATGAATTTCTAAGAGCCAAAGGGCAGGTAAAAAACCGGGCAGACGATCACTTTCGCGAGGCGGAAAAGCACTGGCAAGGTTATAGGGCTGCGGGGGGAATCACCGGTCTGCTTCGTCTGGAAGATCGGATTTCGAGGCGTTATCGACAGCGTGCTGCTCTGCTGACCACTGCTCAGAGCAGCGCTATACGGGGTGGGGGAAGTTATAAATTACTGCAGCTTGATCACCCTCCTGTCTGGGAAAAGCTGAAAGCTAATATTGAGAATGAATTGAGGCGGCAGCGTAACTGGCTTCTGGATCTGCAAATAGTGTTACCGCCTGAACTGGTGCAATCCAAGCTCGGTCTTTTAAAGGTGAAGGATGAAAACACGGCTTTATAAGCGCCAGCCTAACCCAAAAGGGAGACGGTTAACATGGTGAATTCAGAAGAAAAAAAACTACAGCGTTTGACAGCTGCTCTGGCTGAGCATAGTGCAGAGGGAATCGAGATATTATCTTCAGAACCCTCTCGGCTTATCCGTCTCACGATTCTGCTTATCATCGGTCTTTTAGTGTGTGGCGTCGCCTGGTCCTTTATCGGCCGCGCCGATATCATCGTATCGGTGCCAGGTAGTCTTGTGCCTGAAGCTGATGTTCAGCGAGTTTATGCCCCGATAAAAGGAGACTTGGCAGATATTTATGTGGCTGAGGGTATGCCTGTATCCAAGGGGGATGTGTTGTTCCGGCTCAATGCCCGTGATGTTGTCCAGACAGCAGCGCAGGCTCTGGATGCGCGGATCAAGTTGGCATCCGCACAGCGTGAGTATGATCTTTATCCTGAAAACAAGCGCTTGTCTGAGATGAAAATAGAGGCTTTTAAGTTAACGGTTAAAGCTGAAGAAGCGGTCTACGAACAGCGGATGTCTGCTGGAATGGAAAAATTGGCTGAAGCACAGAAGCTCCAATTGGAAAAGAGTCGATTCGAGCTGAAAAGGTCGCAGAGTCAGAGAGATCAAGCCAAAGTTTCGTATGAAAAATTCAGACGGTTGTTCAATACACCCGGTGGTGGTGGGGTGTCTCGCAAACAGGTGGAGGAGAAAAAACAGGCTTACCAAGCTGCTGTAACCAACTATAAGTTGGAAGAAACCAAATTGGGTGAGTTAGAAATAAACCTGAACAAGGAATACTTAAACAAGTTGTATGAAGTGCGATCCAGCTACCAACAGTTGGCGGAGGCTCGTGCGCGAGTTGAGACTGAAGTATTGAAACTGAGAAATCTGAAAAGTCAGGTTGACGTTGGTTTGAAAATTGCTCGTATGAATGCTGATGCAGCTTCACGTATTAGTTTCGATAATATCGACGAAGATAATTTTTTACGTATTCTAGCGCCGACATCCGGCGTGGTGACCTATGTGGCTTACTCGCAGACGGGTGACAAAATACCTGAAAATCAATCTGTTGTTGGTATTGCTGCCGAGAATTCAAGAATGATATTGCAGGTGGAGATACCCGAGGTGAGCCGGGGATTATTACACGAAGAGATGCCTGTGAAAATGAAATTTAATGCGTTTCACTTTCAGCGCTACGGGTTTATCGAGGGCACGCTGGAGTTTATATCTCCGAACACCATAATCTCTCAGCAGAGTAAAAAGCCAGTTTACAAGGGAGTGGTCAGTTTGGAAAAAACTGAGTTTGTCAGCGGAGAACTTATTCATCCCTTGCGTTATGGGATGGCAGCACAGGCGGAGATAATTGTGGAACGGCGTCGGTTGATTGACTTGGCTTTGGATCCCTTTAAAAAGCTACAACGTTAGGGCCCACAGTCGACAGGCGTTAAGTCAGGCCGTCACCCCGGAGATGGCCCGGTTGACGGAACATACGTTTAAACAGTAGGACTCGGTAATTGAGCCAATAGGTTGGGGCTTGAACTGAAGGCGGTTACCACAACCAATAACGCCAATGACGGCGTATCGAGGATACAGTCATGATGGTGATAGCGAAGATAGATAATGAAGTCATTACGTCCGATGACTTTGTCAAGATTCTTAAAATTAAGGACACTTACGAAGAACATATAGAGGCTCTTCTGAGCGACAAGCTTACCGTGCATGCAGCTAAAAAGCATGGTTTGGTGGTCAGTGATGAGGAAGTTCAGGAAAGGGCGGATCAGTTCCGCCGTATACAGGGATTGCATCGCGCCAAGGATACATTGGATTACTTAAATGACCTGGGAATAACTATCGATGAGTTTGAAATATACCTGAGCGAAGCACTGCTGAAGCAGAAAGTTGTGGCTGAGATATGTTCCGATGACGCTATTAATGAGTACTTTCGCCTGAATTCGCCTAAATTTGATGTTGTTGAAATGCGTCATATCGTGGTTGATGCCGAAAGTAAGGCCCGTGAATTATATGCTCTTCTGGAGGATGAACCAGAGATGTTTGCAGAACTGGCGCATGAGCATTCGCTATCGGCTGACACGGCCAAAGAAGGGGGCGCGTTGGGAAGATTGAGGCGCGGCACACTGCCTGACGAGATTAATGCGAAAGCCTTTAATGCCTCGCGTGGCGAGGTGCTGGGGCCCTTCGCCTCCGATGACGGTTTGCTGTATGAGATTTTTCAGGTAGAGGCCTTCCACCCGGCAACGCTGGATGATGTCACCGCCCGCGAGGTGCACAAGTTGATTTACCGTCAATGGCTGGAATCCCGAGCCCAAGAGCATGTGATTGATGTTTTGTAAGTGCTGTTAAACCTGGCGTCGTGGGCTATCCGCGAAGAACCTGAGAGGCACCGGGTACAGGCAGCTTAACAGGAGATACCTAATGAGTCCTGAGTCCAAAGCCGAGTTTTTGGCTTCAGTTGAGATCTTTTCTACACTCGGTTCCGAGGAGCTTGAAGTTTTGGCTGCGTGTGCCGAACAGGCAAACTTTGAATTTGGAGACCCCATTATCAATGCAGGCGAGACTGCTCCAGGTATTTTCGTTCTCCATTCCGGTGCCGTCCGGCTGTTCAGCGAAGAGCAAGGAAAAGAGGTTAGCCTGGGGGTGCGAAAACAGGGGGAGGTTTTCTCAGAACTTTCGGCGTTAATCGACTACAAGCAGGAGTATTCGGTGCGTGCCTCTGCCAAAACAGAATTGTTGCTGATTCCACGCGAACCGCTGAGCAAGATCCTGGAACAAAATGAGGAAGCGCAGAACTTTATCACACGTTACGCAGCCGTCAGCGCTGCCGGAGGATTTGTTACCCGCCTGTTTGAGCTGCGCGGCAAGATCGATAAGAAAGAGATGGAAAACCACATTCGCACGCTTGGTATCAAACGCGTCAGGGCGAATCAGGTCATTCTTGAACAGGGATCGCATGATGACCGACGGATGTATGTTGTGCGCAAAGGTACCGTCAAGATTCTTTACAAAGAGAAGGATGAGGAATATCCCTTAGCTACGTTGGAGCAGGGGGAGGTGTTTGGCGAACGTGCCTGCCTGCACGCCCAGGGTCAGTTTGCTTCTGCCGTGGCGCAGGTTGATGGGGTGCTGTTGGTTATCCCGCAAGAGACGGTCAGCTTTATCCTGGAGCGTAACCCTGCCCTGAAAGAGGTGTTGGAAGAGCGTATCCAGTTCAGTCAACGGGAATTGCAGCGTCAGAAGAAGCTTAAGGAACACCGTAACCGTGGACTCCTGCTGGATTTTCATTCTAAAGCGAAATTTGGCGAGCGGATTATTAAACGCTTTCCGCTTATCGAGCAGGCAGAGGAGATGGACTGTGGTGCCGCTTGCCTGGCGATGATCTGCAAGCATTACGATATTAATCTGACGCTTGGGAAGTTGCGGGAAATGGCCAATGTCACTACCGAAGGGGCCACATTGGAAAGCCTGGCTAAGGTAGGCGAGTCGCTGGGCTTTAACACCCGGGGGGTGCAGTGTACCTTCCAATCGATGCTGGGGTTCGAGCTGCCATTTATTGCCCACTGGGAAGGTTATCACTACGTCATCGTTTACGGCATTTCGAAGCATGAGGTGTGGGTCGCCGATCCTGGGGTTGGCTTTAAAAAAATGACAGTGGAAGAGTTTGAACGCGGTTGGAGCGGTACCTGCTTGCTTTTTACCCCAGGGCCCAGCCTGACCCAGCTGGCGGCGAGTCGCTCCCCTTGGATACGTTTTGTTGGTTATCTCAAACCCTATAAAAAGCTGCTGGGGTATCTCTTTATTGCGACACTGGTTATCGAGCTGCTGGGCGTCGCGCCACCGGTAATTATGCAGAATATACTGGATCGGGTGGTGGTGCATCAAAGTTACAGCCTGCTGACTGTGTTGATCACAGGACTAGTCCTTACCCATGTTTTTGTCCAGCTGACTACCGTGATGCGGGCCTTTTTATCGAGTTTCCTGGTGCGCAATATGGATTTCAGCATGATGTCGCAGTTTTACAAGCATACCCTCTCTTTGCCTATGTCGTTTTTCAGCAGACGGCGCACCGGGGATATTTTTGCACGTTTTCAGGAAAACGAGACTGTCCGGGATTTTCTCACCGAGTCGACCATCAGTACCATCCTTAATCTGATGATGGTATTTATCTATTTTATGGTGCTGTTTATCTATAACGTACAGATGACTCTGGTATTGATGGTGATGGTGATCCCTATTCTGATCCTGACCGTAGCGGTGACACCAAGAATTAAACATTATGCTCGCCGCTCTTTCGAGGCTTCTACAGATGCTGAAGCTGTATTGATGGAATCCCTAAGTGGTGCTGAAACAATAAAGGCGATGGGAATCGAGCGGACAATGCGAATGAAGTGGGAAAAGAAATATGCCCACTCGTTGGAAATTCAGTATCGCTCCGAAAAATTCACGGCCCTGGTCAGTATGGCGGCGGAGCTATTAAATGCGGCGGTCACCATCATCATACTCTGGCTGGGTGCGTCGCTGGTTTTGAGTCAGGAGTTGACCATCGGTCAGCTGGTTGCTTTCACTATGCTGATGGGCAGCATCATGTCCCCCCTGATGGGTCTGGTAGACCTCTGGGATGAGTTGCACGAAGCCGGAGTTGCCATGGAGCGATTGGGTGATGTGCTGGATCTGGAGGCGGAGCAGAAACCCGAAGAGATCCCTTCACGTATTGTCTTACCCGAAATGAAAGGTGATATACGTTTTGATAACGTTTATTTCCGCTATGGTGGCAACGAGACATCCTATGTACTGGAGAATATAAGCTGCGATATTAAATCTGGCGAATTGATTGCAATCGTTGGCCAAAGTGGCTCCGGGAAAACCACTCTCGCTAAATTGTTGGTTGGATTTTACCCGCCCACGGAGGGAAAGATTTACGTTGACGGTTACGATCTGACCCTGGTTGATAAAGAATACTATCGTGCCCAGCTTGGTTATGTGATGCAGTCCAATTTACTTTTTTCGGGATCCATTTCCGACAATATTGCGGCTGGCGATGAAAACCCGGATCGGCGCCGTATTATTGAGGTGGCAAAAATGGCTGACGCGCATGGGTTTATCACTACCCTGCCGCTGGGCTATGAGCAACGCGTGGGTGAGCGTGGTATGGGGTTATCTGGCGGGCAGATGCAAAGACTCTGTATTGCTCGCGCGCTTTATCACAACCCTCGGATGCTGATTTTTGATGAAGCGACTTCGGCACTCGACACTCAGTCGGAGAGTAATGTTCTTAATAATATGCAACAGATTCTGGAGGGGCACACCGCAGTGGTGATTGCCCACCGGCTCAGTACAGTCATGAACGCTGATAAGATCCTGGTTCTTTATGAAGGAGCTATCGTTGAAGAGGGAACTCACCATGAGCTTTTGAATCGGAGCGGAATGTATTACCAGCTGGTACAGAAACAGTTAGCGGGTACCCAGTGAAGACTTTTTTGGATAAGAGCGTTTCTTCTGCCGCATATGGAAGCTTGATCGAGAAGATCGAGCTATTACGCTCGAACCTACGTTGGGCGTCAAGTCTCAGTTCGGATGATAAGCAAAAACTGCTTACACAGGTCAGTGTCTTGCGTAATGAAGTGATGCTCCTGTCCCGGCACGAAAGGCTCAGGGGACGCATTGATGAGAGAGGGGGCAAGGATGAGCAAGAGTCACGGCAGAAGAGCGCCAAGCAACGACGGCAGGAGTTGATCGATCGTAGCTTCACATTTGAAGGTGTGTTTGGCGAAAGCCCGCAACTGCTGGAAGCGATGGAAATCGCCGAGAAGTCAGCACCGACGGATTTACCGGTACTGATTGATGGGGAAAGTGGCACCGGCAAGGAGTTGATGGCCAAGGTGGTTCACACCAACGGCAGTCGGGCAGATAAACCGTTTATTTCTGTTAACTGTGGGGCGATCCCTGAGAACCTGATCGAGTCAGAGCTTTTTGGCCATAAAAAAGGGTCTTTTACCGGTGCGGTTTCTGATCGCAAAGGGAAATTTGAAAGTGCGGACGGAGGAACGATATTTCTTGATGAAGTAGGAGAGTTGCCGTTGCAGGGGCAGGTCAAGCTACTGCGTGTGCTGCAGTCCAGTGAGATCCAGCGCGTCGGTTCGGACCAGATTGTTACTGTTGACACCCGCATCGTTGCCGCCACTAATCGAAATCTGCTGGAAATGGTGCAACAAGGGACGTTTCGTGAAGACCTGTTTTATCGGCTAGGGGTACTTCAGGTTACCTTGCCGGCGCTGCGAGAGCGGAAGGATGAAATTCCACTGTTGATCAATTTCTTTTGTGATGAGGCGGCGGAAAAGCTCCTGCGTAGCCCCCTTAAGCTGGCGCCCCGGTTGCGCACGTTTTTACTTAACTATCAGTTTCCGGGCAATATCCGGGAGCTGCGTAATATTGTGTACCGCCTATCCTGCCTGGCGGATATCACGGCTGATCTGGAGCACCTTCCTCCAGGGATTCGACCATCACAAGCCTCCCAACCGCCGGAAACTGATGAGTCGCCCAAAGCAGCAACGTTGAGTGAATGGAAGAAAACAGCCAGTGACGCCGCTGAAAAACGCTACCTTGAGCAGGGCCTGCAAGAGGTTGGTGGTAATGTTACGGAGTTGGCCCGAAAGATAGAGGTTAACCGCTCCCATTTACAGACCTTGTTAAAAAAACATGGGATCCAGTCCAAGGCTTTTAAAGCCGCCAAGCCTTAAGCGTTAGCGGTTATTACGGAATTTGTGCCATTGTCGTGACGCGATTCTGTTTACTCAAGCCTTCCTGAGGTGGCGAAGGCTAATCTCTGATAAAGAGTAACTTTAGGCGTCAAGGTTAATGATTTTTACCGCCTTTGCCGCTTGCTCTCGGGTATAGAAGCAATTTTGGCGTATAAATCCTGCTACAACTGAAGCCTTGACCGACACAACCCTGCCGTCATTCTGTTGTTCTGTAATCCAATCTTCCGGCAGACCGTCAAGCAAGTGGAAAGGTGCCGCAGTACCGTTTCCATAGCGGGATATTTCAGCGACGCCGGTGAGAGTATCCTGGAAGCCAGGTACAAAGCCATATTCACTGGCTACTTCACTGATTCCGCCGCTATCAGCAAAGCGACGATTTTCCAAGCGTAGTTCTGCAATACAGAGTGTCTGGGGTCCACTGTTATCCGTAATTAAGACGCCAGGGTATTCCAATGCCTGGTCGTGCAGTTCTTCTATTTGGAGTGGCATAACGTTTTCCTGAGTTGGATAAGGCAGATGGTTTCTTTGCGGGTTAGGGGTAACAGCGATGAAAAAAGGGGGCCGACGCCCCCTTTGGTTTTTGCCTTACTTAATTCGAGTCGGCGTGATTACAAGATGCACAAAAAGCGGACCGGGCGATATTTGTAGTGCTTCTTACCAGGACGGAATACTTTCTTACCGTGGTGGCCGTGGTGGCCATGGTGGCCATGGTGGCCATGGTGGCCACGACGTCCGTGTCCACCGATAATCTCTTTTAGCGCAGCCTGGTCCAGCTCTGTAGAGAGCTCCATATCCTGAATTTTAAGTGCAGTGTTCATGTGATTTCTCCAGATGTTTCATTTTTGTTTTGAATACATAAGGAGTAGTGCAGGGGGTGTGCCAAGCCAGGAGGTATATTTTTAAATTATATTCAATACATTGAAATAAAAGGAATTAATCTGTTGGTTGGCAAGTGTTAAAGCGCTACGGGTCTTCGCGTTTGGAAAAACAAGTTGTTTTAAGTCAAACATAATCCTGCACTGAGTCAGCTTTTATCAAACAGTGTTGCTGTGGGCGTGACAGAGCCTCACGGGGGTTGAGACGAATTCTTTGATGGCAGGGAGGGTGGTTTCCGCATTGGGTTTTAAGGTAGCGACGCCTTTCGGTGATGGCCGCAAGGGAAAGGCAAGGGGGAGGGGGGCTAAACGATCAGTTGAAAAAACGGTACGGGATAAACACCGTGGTGTTTACGATGCAGACAGTTCCGCTGTCCTGGTTATTAACGGTCGCTGGAGGGAGCAACGGCCATGGAAAAGGGGGCCGAAGCCCCCGTTGGTTTTTTGCCTTACTTAATTCGAGTCGGCGTGATTACAAGATGCGCACAAAGCGGACCGGGCGATATTTGTAGTGCTTCTTGCAAGGGCGATAGAGCACACGTCTACGACGCATCATACGGCCCCGGTGGCCCCAGCCCCGGCCGTGTCCACCGATAATCTCTTTCAGTGCAGCCTGGTCCAGCTCTGTAGAGAGCTCCATATCCTGAATTTTAAGTGCAGCGTTCATGTGATTTCTCCAGATGTTTCATTTTTGTTTTGAATACATAAGGAGTAGT
>JBALVQ010000070.1:0-2410 GCA_036960915.1 Amphritea sp. | reverse complement strand
GTGCAGCGTTCATGTGATTTCTCCAGATGTTTCATTTTTGTTTTGAATACATAAGAAGTACAGCAGGGGCTGTGCCAGGTCTGGTGGGATAAATGAAATTGATTTTAACCTACTGAAAAAAAGGAATTATTTGTTTTATATAAACGGGCAGGGAATATGGCGCTGTCTGTTCGCTAGAAAAGAGTTGTTGTAAAGCAAACAGAATCAAGCGCGGAGCAGGTGTTTTCCAACAGTGTTGGTGCGGACGTAACAGAGCTAGATACTGGGGTTGGTGTGATCCTCTAGTGGCTGCCGCAGAGGTTATTACATCGGGATTTAAGGCATCGAAGCCTAGGCGTAATGAGACGGGTTCGGGCTCAAACACCACCAAGGTAAGTGGCAGAATCTGGATATTGCGACCGCCCTGGCGAACCGTTACCAGCCCAACGACGATGATGTAGGTGATGACAAGACCGACTTGGGAGTAAACCTCAAATGGAATCCTGCAAAACAGATAATTGTGTCGTCTAATGCTGTTGTACCGCTAAATGACAGCGGTTTAAGCTCTGATCTTATAGTCGCAGTAGGCTTTGAAGTGTTTTTCTAACAGCGTAGAAACCCGGGCAGGACCTCCCTAGTTTAAAGGGTGCGGCAATTTATGAGCGATGAGCGAGTGGAGCAGGTAGAAACCAGAATGAATTTAAGGCCGAGAACGTGTTTCGATTTTAAGCAGCTACAGAAGATCTTTGACGAACTCTGTCAGGCTGCATAGGCGAGTGTTGCACTTCAGAGTTGAATTCGCGATAACCTATGCGGACATAGGCATCGGCAGCAATGATCGGCGCTTGTCAGCATAACGGTATTTAAAGTTATCCGAGCCGACCCGGTGAACCTGCTTCAATCACCGCATTAAAACCCATTTAACCCGCCGGACTGAATCTCTACTCCATTTGCTCATACGGGAGACTGTTTCTACAACAAACTTATCCACCAGGACGGCAGCATCCAGGAGCTGCTACAGTTTGCAAGCCGGCCTGCGGCTCTGATGTGAGAGGACGTCTGGAGTACTTGGACCTACTTTAGACGGGGGCCAGAAGTGGGCGGTGATGATCCGGAGGAAGGATAGCGTAGAAAGGATCGATTGGCGGTAGGGCATGAAAACAAGAAGAGCCATCATTAAGATGGCTCTCCTTCTAGGCGCTTAAAAAATACGACGGACCAATCGAGGAATTCTACCTAATCCCCGACGCAGACGGAGATAAGGCCTACGCGGGAATGGCCTGCGCGGCCAGGGGGTCCCGCACCACCCGCCTGTCGTTGCTTTCATGGCTTGTTGATCCAGTTCCCGGCTTTCATTTAAATCGTTGAGTGCTAGAGTAGTCATTGGATAGTTCCTCGCAGTATAGAAGTCTTGGTACAAAAAAACGAGTGTCTTACGCTGAGAAATACTGCAGTTCCTGTACCAATCTATTTATTTCGCCCAAAAAAATTTTAACCGCTTGAAATACAATCGAATATTTTGTCCACTCCCTGTGGAAGGTAGGCATCCTAAAAAACATGGGAAAGTTTACTGTTGCTCATGCAGGAACAGACTGGAAAAATTAGGTTGCTGACTGCTAACGCTTTTCTATTTGAGTAAGGTGCCACTGCCGAGATTGGCTGGCGGTAGGCATAAAAACCCGCCGAAGCGGGTTCTGTGTAAGGAATTTGTTAGGTATTCCGTCTACTTCGGGCAAACCCGAGTCCAGAAAGGCCGAACCCCAAAAGGGCAACCGTGCTCGGTTCCGGTATGGAGGTAAACAATACGGCGACCTGACCGGCATCAATTACGTTCAGGCCCGCTAAGAAGTCTTGGTATGTTGATTTTTGCCTGCATAGATCCGCCACACTAGGCGGTCACTCAGTGCCGTGTCCTGCCGCAAGCTAAAGCTCAGATTGACCTGGACCGGGTGTCCGTTTTCTGGAAATTTGAAGTGGTGGCAACGGCCCAGGCAGACCAGACGGGAATGTCGGCATTAGCCTGGGCACATTGCTGACTGTTAAATTGAGTTTCCAATCGTTCCGTAAGTTATTGATTTGTTTACCCATGTATTAGTTGTTTTTGTGGCTATGAAATAGGGCGAATAATCTTTATATTCAGTAGCTTACAGCTAAATAACTGCTCCTTTGACATGGTAGAGGTCGGCAGTTCGAATCTGCCTAGTCCTACCAAAATTTTTAAGAAAAACAGCCGCTTACGGATCATTCCGAGCGGCTGTTTTTGTATGCAGTATTCCGGGTTACCAATAGGTTACCAAGTAAAAAGGAAGGGCAGGGGGCTGTCAGCCGTCAATTCGTTGAATTCAACTTCACCAAAAGCATGTTTGCATTGCCGTAATAGCTCAGTTGGTAGAGCAACTGACTTGTAATCAGTAGGTCCCGAGTTCGACTC
>JBALVQ010000069.1:26167-32063 GCA_036960915.1 Amphritea sp. | reverse complement strand
AACCTATGACCAATTGGTTAAAAGCCAACTGCTCTACCAACTGAGCTAACGACCCCAACGGGTTGCGTATAATACGGCAACACGCTTAAAAAGCAAGGTTGAAGTGCGATTTTAATCTATATAGCGGGTGGGATCATCAACCCCGACATCGGCAAAACCTTTAGCCCGTAACCGGCAGCTATCACATACCCGGCAGGCACGACCTTCATCATCCGCCTGATAGCAGGAAACTGTCAGCGCGTAGTCAACATTGAGTGCAGTACCGGCCTCAATGATTTGCGCCTTGGTAAGATCAATCAACGGCGTTTCAATTTTCAAATGAACGCCCGTGACGCCGGCCTTAGTAGCCAGATTAGCCATCTTCTCGAATGCCGCAATATATTCTGGCCGACAATCCGGATAGCCAGAATAATCCACCGCATTTACGCCAATAAAAATACGCTGCGCATTGATCACTTCAGCCCACGCCAATGCCAGCGACATAAATACTGTATTTCGTGCCGGCACATAGGTAACCGGAATGCCTTCTTCTTCCTCTTCAGGCATATCAATACTGAGATCAGTTAACGCTGATCCGCCAAAGTCTTCCAGATGAAGACGCACAATCTTATGCTCAATTGCACCCAACTGCTGGGCAATCTGTTTAGCCGCATTCAGCTCGGTCTGCGAGCGCTGACCATAATCAAAACTAAGCACATAACAATTTAAACCACTATCAATCGCCATTGCCAGAGCTGTTGCTGAGTCCAGACCACCGGACAACAACACCACGGCATTATTGGAAGAGTCATTCATGGGTGAAAACCTTAAAAGGGTAAAACTTAAAACGGACTACCTAACGCTTTAGATAGTCCTGTGCAAGAGTCGCCGCTGAAGATTCAGGATAGCGGCTACGGGTTTGCATAAACAGCTCACGAGCTTTATCTGCATCCCCCATCTGATGATAGATAACCCCTAGCTTATAGGTAGCATCAGCTGCTTTACGGTGATCAGAATAGCTGGTAATCACTTTCTCGAAGGCAGCCTTGGCAGGCTTGAGATTTTGTTCTGCCAGGTTTACTTCACCAATCCAGTAATAGGCATTAGGAATCCGTGCACTGTCAGGGTAAAGCTTGATGAATTCAGCAAAAGCACTCAAAGCTTCTGTGAATGCCTTCTGTCGAACCAGCGCAAACGCTGCCTGGTATGCCTGAGCATCCGTGGGTGTGCTATCTGCAGCGGATAGTGGAGCAACTGGAGCAGAAGGAACAGTAATATCAGATACAGAGGCGCTTCCTGCCGCTGATTGTGACGGGCTGCCACTACCGGCCTGCGAGATACGTCGATCAAGATCACGGTAGCGATCGCGCTGCTCCTGCTCCATCTTGCGAATCTGATACTGTTGCTGTTCGACCATGCCGCGCAGTGACCGCACTTCATCTTGCAACTGCTGCAATATGATTAGAAGCTCACCGCTATTGCTTGCGGACTGGCCTGCCCCCTGATAGACAGAAGAACTGCTGTCATCAATTTGTAACTCGATGACAGGAACAGGGTTAGCAGCCAGCACACTGGTACAACAAAGTACCAGTGTAGCGACTGCAAAAGAACGTGCTTTAAGCATTAGAACTAACTTCCTACCGATGTAGTGATTAGTATTTCAACTCAACGCGACGATTCTGAGCCCAGGAGCTCTTATCGTGACCCATCACAACCGGCTTCTCTTCACCAAAGCTAACCAGTTCAATCTGGCTGCTGGAAACACCGTTTACAGTCAGAACACGAGAGATAGCCTGTGCACGACGCTCACCCAAGGCGATGTTGTACTCACGGGTACCACGCTCATCAGCGTGACCTTCCAGAACAAACTGGGTAGAAGGGTTAGCAACCAGATACTTTGCATGACCACGCAGGGCAGCAACGGATTCCTGCTTTACCTGAGACTGATCAAAGTCGAAGTAGAAAACTGTTGCCAGACTCGCGACATCAGACATGCTGGTGCCGGACATTGAAGAACCGGACGTACCCTGAGAAGCAGTCGCAGTGGTAGCCGTAGAATCTCCCATGCTTCCAGAATCTGTAGTATTTGTGGTGCTACAGCCTGCTGCCCATACCACAGTCAGCGCCAGAGCGGCAGCCTTGCCAATATTCATAGCTCGCATCGATCACTCCTAGTTGTTATCTTTTGCAAACAAAACGTTAAAAATCCTGACTAAAGTAAAACTTGCTAAGCCCGAATGCAAGAGCCACGGGCAACTTAGGCAAGATTTATAAGTTATTGATTTAACTTTGTCCCCTTTCAGGGTCACTCTGTTTCCAATCAGTGTCAGAATCCCAAACCGGGCACCCTACCCGGCTTTAAAGATAAGGCGACCAGGCAGGTTCGCGTACATCCCCCTGAGATGAAGGCAGGCGGAATTTCACCCGCCCATCCAGCGAAACGGCTCCCAACACACCACGATTTCCTTCCTGCGTTGCATACAAAATAATGCTGCCGTTAGGCGCAATAGTCGGCGACTCATCCATAAAGGTTTCGGTCAACAGATCCAGGCGCCCGGTTTTCAAGTCTTGTACGGCGATATGAAAAGAGCCTCCCGTTTGATGCACCATCGCCAGGAAACGCCCATCCTGTGTTAGGCGACCGCGCGCATTGTAGCTACCCTCGAAGGTCAGGCGGGTAATATCTCGGCTAGGCAGGTAAATCGAGTAAATTTGCGGGGCACCGCCGCGGTCCGAAGTAAAAATCAACGACTGACCATCAGGCGACCAGGAAGGCTCGGTATCTATACCGAAATGATGCGTAATGCGGTTCAGACGACGCTGATTCAGATCCAGAACATAGACCTCAGGATTACCATCTTTAGACAGCACCAATGCCAGCTTACTACCATCAGGCGACCAGGCAGGCGCACCATTAAGGCCACGGAAAGATTGCACTTTTTCACGCCGTCCAGTCTCCAGATATTGGATATAAATAGCCGGGCGACCCGATTCAAAAGACACATAGGTCAGCTTCTTGCCATCACGCGACCAGGCGGGTGACAGGATTGGCTCTTTCGATTCCAGAATAGTCCGTGGGTTATGACCATCAGCATCCGCAAGCTGCAAACGATAGCGGTACACCTGCGGCTTCAACAGCTCCGCGGTTACATACACAATACGTGTCGAAAAGGCTCCGCGAATGCCGGTCAAACGCTCATAAACCTTATCGCTGATGTAATGGGCCACTGCTCGCAAGTTTGTGAAGTTGGCATTCACCACTTCACCGATCATGCGCTCCTCTTTCAGCACATCATACAACTCGAATGCGACCTCCAGATTCTGCCCCTCTTTGGGTATAATTCGTCCGATCACAATGTAGTCGCTACCACTGATACGCCAGTCACGAAAATAGAGTGAATTACGGTCGGTCGGGAAACTGAGCATATTATCCCGCGGCATCAGTGTGAACATACCGCTGCGGTACAGATCATCAGAAACCACCTTGCCTACATCTTCTGGCAACGCCTGCGCCCCCTGCCAGGCAAATGGCACCACAGCCACCGGTGTTGGCTCATCCACCCCTTGGGTGATTTCAATGGTGAGTTCTGCTTGTGCAGTCATACTTAATAGCAGTGCTAGCATAAACGCGACACTACTCTGAATCAGAGTATTCACCTGCGAAGATCCTCCGGTCTGAATTTAAGGTTTAGTTTTCTGAAATAACGATCAAACAACACCGACTCCATCTGCTGGAGCTGCGGGAATCTTTCCGCCCGCTTTACAGCCCTGATAGCATCCTGATCGAAACGCTCATCACCACTACCTTTAGCTATATAGACATTATCCACTTCGCCAGTGGGCAACAGATGAACGGTGAGCAAGACCTCCATACCATTGCGGGCACTGGGCGAGCGACGCCAGTTACGGGTCACCTGCTCAATAATATAATCTTTAAAACTCGCCACGCTTTGCTGATCATTGGCCTCTTGCTGATAAAGCTCCTCTTCAGCCATTGCCGCCGCCAGCACCTGTTCGCGACGTTCCTGCTCCTGCTGCTTTCTCGCTTCCTCTTTCTTGCGAGCTTCTTCTTTCTTCCGGGCTAGCTCTTTCTTGCGTGCCTCTTCCTTTTTAGCTGCTTTGGCCTTTTTACGTGCCAGTTCTTTCTTTTTCGCCTGCTCTTTCTTTACAGCGTCAGCCTTCTTGCGTGCATCTTCTTTCTTACGGGCTTCAGCTTTCTTACGCGTGTCCTCTTTCTTACGTGCAGCCTCTTTCTTTTGTGCAACCTCTTTCTTTTGTGCCGCTTCTTTCTTGCGAGCCTGTTCTTTCTTCAGCGCTTCTGCCTTCTTTTTCGCCTGCTGTTGTTTCTTCCCCTCTTCCTGGCGTTTCTTCTGCTGGGCACGCTTTTCAGCTTGTTTCTTGTCCTCTGCTTTACGCTGCGAACTAAGATCAACTATCTGCGCCTTCACATGACGCGGGACCACCACCTGATCCGCAGCAGCGTGACCAAACCAGGAGTGAAATAACAATGAAAAAATCACTGTATGTAACAATACGGCCAAAAAAGTTGGCAACAGGTAAGTATTATATTTCACGCCACCGCCTACTCTGTCACCAGGCCAACACTTGGCGCACCGGCCTCTTGCAATAAGGTCATCAACCTGACGACTGTTTCATAATCCACACCCTTATCACCGCGTACCAGCACCAGTTTTTTAGGATTGCTGTTTAGAACCTTGCTGACCCTTTCATAGACGACTTCTGCATCTACCGCTTCAGTGGCGTCGCCACCCACGTCGATATAAAACAGCCCCTCTTTATCCACTGTTACAATCACCGGCTCGTTATCCTGGGTATCGACAGGATCAGCACTGGCCTGGGGTAACTCGACATTCACCCCCTGAGTCAACATCGGCGTCGTAATCATAAAAATAATCAACAGCACCAACATGACATCAATATACGGAACAACATTGATTTCAGAGTTGAGTTTGCGCTTCTTCTTCGGTCTTCGAATCATCATGCCTACCTGTTAATTTGTAGCATGAACGCGACGATGCAGTACACCTGAGAACTCATCGGCAAAGGTTTCATAACTGTTCATCAGCGCCTCAGTCTTGGCTGAATAACGGTTGTAGGCAATAACCGCAGGAATCGCTGCAAACAAGCCAATAGCGGTTGCGATAAGCGCCTCGGAAATACCTGGTGCAACTGATGCCAACGTTGCCTGGTGGACATTCGCCAGACCACGGAATGAATTCATGATGCCCCAGACCGTGCCAAACAGGCCGATATAAGGGCTGGTTGAGCCTACCGTCGCCAAAAATGGCAAATGCAATTCCAGCTTTTCCTCTTCACGGGCAAGCGCGACACGCATGCTACGCTGGGCACCATCCATGACAGCATCAGGATCAGCTCCAGATTGCTGATTCAAGCGGGTAAATTCCTTAATGCCAGCACGAAACACATTTTCCGCACCATTATCAGCATCGGGCTGTTGATTTACTTCACGGAAAAGCTGACTGAGATCCATACCCGACCAGAAACGATCTTCAAAATGACGTAACTTTATTTGCGCCTGGCGTGTCACAAAATGGCGCTGAAATATCATTACCCACGACACCACCGATGCCAGCATCAGAATCAACATCACCACTTGTACCACGAAGCTGGCATTAGCGACCAGGCTCCATATCGACATTTTATCCGGCACGCTTTAAAACCCCTTTTATCAATGAACGCTAAATCGGCATCAACAGATAGTAGCTGTATCAGCCTGTAAAATCTTTAAATTTTTCTACCATGACAACAGGTAACCGTATCGGCTTAAGATTCGCATCATTAACGCTCACCACGGCCACACTGGCTTCACAGAGTAACTATTATCCGTTGCTCTTAAGGCCTGCTGACTAAACAGCATTAACGCAGCACGGCTGCA
>JBALVQ010000069.1:0-26067 GCA_036960915.1 Amphritea sp. | reverse complement strand
CTTGCTGCACTTGCTGCACTTGCTGCACTTGCTGCACTTGCTGCACTTGCTGCACTTGCTGCACACAGCATACTATTATCGGTCGCTCTTAAGGCCTGCTTACTTAACAGTATGAATAGACAGTATGCGCGCACCGGAAAGGCGTTTGATAACAACCTCGGCAATTAGTTCATCATCCAGATGGGCAGGTAACAGATATCGGCATTGAACATCAGCGCAACGACGAAAATTAACCCTTGCTGTTGCAATCGCTGCTGCTCAAAACCCATAGCACACAGCAGAGCGATACGAGCTCGCTCAAAAAGCTTCAGATAATTAACGTAACAGACGATACCACCGTGTCAGTATCTTCGAAATACTCTTGAAAAGGAGACAAGAAAGGAAACTGCAAAGGTATTTCAGGCCATGCTAACGGTTTTAGTCGCGACTTTTTGTTGCGCTAAGAATAACAGCCAACGTCGGGGAGACAACCCCGACGGTTACAAAATATAGATCAAAAAGAAGCGACTTTATTAGCGCTTCGCCCTTGCTCCTCCTTAAACTGGCAGGCAACACAAAAGGTCGCAGTCGGGTAAGCCATGAGTCGGTTCAGCTCCACCTCATCACCACAGCCCTCACAAAAACCATAGTCGCCCTCATCTATCCGCTTCAATGTATGCTCACACTCGCGGATTTCCTGACTCAGATGACTGATATGAGTCAAGCTGGCGAAATTACTAATGGTAGAAGCAGCCGCTTCACTGCGATCACACACCTCAGAACTATCAACCAGCGTTAGCGCAACGCGCTGGTCTTCCTGCTCAGTTTGCATGTCATGACGCAACTGCTCTAATTGCTGTTGAATATCCTTTTTCAGGCTTAATATCTGCGCTAGCGACAGACCATTGGTTTTCATTGTGCTTTCCTCAAGCAATTAAATGCCCTTAACAGAAGAGTTTAAGCTGAATGTAACCAGATCATAGCTCATTGGCGATGACGCACGTCAGTTGAAATCGATAGTTAGCCTTTATTTTGATCCCGATCAGGAATATCAAAACCAAAGTGGCGATATGCATTGTCCGTGACTACACGACCACGCGGTGTACGCATCATAAAGCCTTGCTGAATCAGGTACGGCTCCAATACATCTTCTATCGTATCGCGCTCCTCACTGATGGCCGCCGCCAGACTGTCAACACCGACAGGACCGCCACCAAACTTCTCAATCATGGCCAGCAACAAACGGCGGTCCATATGATCAAAGCCATGCTCGTCAACATTGAGCATATTCAACGCCAGATCCGCCATCTCACGGGTTATTTCACCGGTACCTTTCACTTCGGCATAATCACGCGCTCGACGCAGCAACCGATTGGCGATCCGTGGCGTGCCACGTGAGCGGCGCGCAACCTCAACAGCGCCTTCGTGCTCGATACTGGTTCCTGATAAGGTAGCCGAACGCTCAATGATACTGGTCAGGTCATCCATATTGTAAAACTCCAGCCGCTGAACGATGCCAAAGCGATCCCGCAGAGGCGAGGTAAGCAGCCCGGCCCGCGTAGTTGCACCTACCAGGGTAAAAGGCGGCAGCTCCAATTTGATAGAACGCGCAGCAGGCCCCTCACCGATCATGATATCCAGCTGGTAGTCTTCCATTGCCGGATACAGAACCTCTTCCACCGAAGCGCTGAGACGGTGAATCTCGTCGATAAACAGCACATCCCCAGGCTCAAGATTGGTCAACATAGCAGCAAGATCGCCGGCCTTCTCAAGCACCGGACCTGAAGTGGTTTTAATCTCACAGCCCATCTCATTGGCAATTATATAGGCAAGCGTCGTCTTACCCAGCCCGGGTGGTCCAAAGATAAGCGTATGATCGAGCGCCTCGGCACGTTTTTTGGCGGCACCAATGAAGATCTCCATCTGCTCCTTAACTACCGGTTGTCCTACATAGTCTTCCAGCGTCTTCGGCCGGATAGCCCGATCGTGAACTTCCTCGACTGGCGTACTGACTGGTGTAACAAAGCGATCCGCTTCGATCATCGACTCTAACCCTTTTCCTGCTTACTTAGCGCTGATTTAACCGGGGTATCATTCCCGAACTCTATCAGCATTAGTTGTTTCAGCCCTGCACCATACTCTTCAATGCTGCACGAATAAGTTCTTCACTTGATACACTGGCACCCAGCGCTTTTTCTGCCTGAGCGATCGATTTGGTTGCCTGCACCGGTTTATAGCCAAGTGCTACCAGCGCACTTTCCGCTTCGCCACGGTAATCAGCAACAATCACTTGCGGAGCAACGCCCAGATCGTCTGTCAGGGTAAACTCATCAGGATTGCCAAACTGGAAATCCTGCAGCTTATCCTTCATTTCTATAATCAGGCGCTCAGCGGTTTTCTTACCAACTCCCGGCAAACGCACCAGAGCGGCTGTATCCTGATGCTGGACCGACTGCACAAATTCATTAACACTGATACCTGACAGGATGGTCAGCGCCAGCTTAGGACCGACGCCGTTTACCTTGATCAGGGTGCGAAATAAAGAACGCTCAGAGCGCTCGTAAAAACCATATAAAAGTTGGGCATCTTCACGCACTACCATATGGGTATGAAGGGTTACACTGCCCCCCACTTGCGGCAGTCGATAAAAAGTATTCATCGAGGCGTCCACCTCATAACCAACCCCGTTCACATCCAACACCAGCTGCGGCGGGTGCTTCTCAAGTAACTCGCCCTTTAATCGTCCTATCACTGCTCTTTATTCTCCACATTAATCACATCACGGGGTTCAAGTTTATGCCCTTTGACGGCAAACTCGGGCAATCCCAGTCCGGTATACATTGAAGCCAGCCGAATCACCAGGGCAACCGTAATCGACACCATCATCAGCATGCTATCCCCCCCCAGCCCTAACCCGCTGAACACGACATAGACAATTGCCCCCATCATGGCGCAGGTTGCATACAGCTCACCATTACGCTGCAGGATCAGCGGGATCTGGCGGGTCAGGATATCGCGAATCATACCGCCGGCACAGCCGGTAATCATCGCCATCATAACAGCTATAACCGGCGGCATATCCAGGGCAATTGCTTTCTGTGCACCCAATACAGCAAACAAAGACATCCCCAGGGCATCAAGCAGCAAAAACAGCCGCCGCGGGTAGGACAGGTATCGGCACAGAATAAATGCAGCAACCGAAGAGATAATCGCCGTCCACAGGTAAGTCGTATCAGCAATCCAGATAAGAGGATGAACATCCAGTGTAATATCCCGGATTGTGCCACCACCCAGGGCAGTCACAATACCCAACACGACGACACCCAGGATATCCAGCCTCTTACCCTGCGCGGCCAACGCTCCGGTTATAGCAAACACCGCCACCCCAGCCACATCAAAAAGATAAATCAGCGCTTCAGTACTCACCGCTGAAGTCTCCCTCCCCTGCTCCCCTTGGCACCGGCCATCATAATCAGACTGGTTCGGGTATGGGCATGACACAGCGCAATGGCCAAAGCATCAGCAGCATCAGCTTGTGGCAGCCCCGGTAATTTCAGAATTGAACTCACCATATGCTGAACCTGAGACTTGTCCGCCCCGCCGTTGCCAACCACCGCCTGTTTAACTTTTCGAGCGGCATACTCAGCCACAGGCAAATTCTGATTAACACCAGCAACAATTGCTACGCCGCGGGCTTGCCCCAGCTTCAGCGCGGAATCAGCATTACGTGCCATGAACACTTGTTCAATAGCCATCTCCTGCGGACAGTAATGCTCGATAATCTCAGTGACGCCGGCATATACCTGCCCCAGCCGACCAGGCAACTCATCGCCCTTAATACGGATACAGCCACTGGCAACATACTCATTTTTACTGCCTACGGAGTTGATAATACCGTAGCCTGTGATCCTTGACCCAGGATCGATACCTAGAATTAACATGAAAGGGATTATCGCCTTATCTGGATTCTGTTAACAGACCAATCGTCGCTCTAGCACTTCTATGTATCCGCGACATAGCGTACATCCTGAGCATAAATCGCTCCTGCACATCTCGGCACTTGTTCCCGACAGTGCTCTATCTAGCACATCCATGTGCAAGCATGTGCCCGCGACATAGCGTACATCCTGTACATAAATCGCTCCTGCACATCCATATGCCCGCGACATAGCGTACATCCTGTACATAAAAAGCCGAGAATTGCGTCTCGGCTCTATAACAAGCGAAACTTATTCTTGCATCGATTCCACAGGGACAATGGCGTTGTGATAAACGTTCTGGGAGTCATCCAAATCTTCCAGTACATCCAGCAGGCGCAAGATTTTCCTGCCCGCCTCGATATCCAGTTCAACCGCCGTTGCTGGTATCATTGCCACCTCAGCATGCTCCGGCTCGAAACCGGCTGCCAGCAGGCCGTCCTTGACGTCCATAAAATCAGCCACCGCCGTGAACACATCAACCGAGCCATCATCATTGCCGACGACATCGTCTGCACCGACTTCCAGCGCGACATCCATGATCGCATCCTCATCAGCGTCGTCGCCAAAAGTGATCTGGCCTTTCTTCTCAAACAGATAAGCCACCGAACCGCTGGTCCCAAGATTCCCGCCGGCCTTGTTAAATGCAGCGCGGACCTGGGAAACGGTGCGATTGACGTTATCCGTCATAGTTTCTACCAACACTGCGACACCGCCCGGCGCATAACCTTCATAGGTCAGCTCATCGTAATGATCAGTCTCGCCGCCACCAGCGCCGCGCAGAATCGCCTTATCGATGGTGTCTTTTTTCATGTTGGCGCCCAGCGCCTTATCCATCGCAGCACGCAGCCGCGGATTATCGTCCGGGTTACCGCCACCTTCTTTTGCCGCAACTACCAGCTCGCGGATCAGCTTGGTAAATATCTTACCGCGCTTGGCATCCTGCGCCGCTTTACGGTGTTTAATATTGGCCCATTTGGAATGTCCCGCCATAACTCACCTCTGCTGATCCAACCCGAACAATTCATAAAGGCGCTTGCAATCACTCTGCAGACCTTATGATACCTGCAAATGCAGCTTATATTAGAAACTTACACTATGTTGTCGCTCCCGGACATCCATGTCCCCGCGACATACCGTACATCCTGTACATAACAGAGTGCCGCTGATTGGTTTTCTAAAAAATCTGGCGTTGTATTTGACTCCATCTTCCTTGAACCTTGCCCCCTGAAATAATGGAGTACCAGGGCTTGGCGGAAGATCGTCGCTTTAGCACGTCCATGTGCTTGCGACATACCGTACATCCTGTACATAAAAGCCAACTACTTAGCCAGATTTCCCAGAATTCCCAATCCCCTCATGAAATATCCGGGCTAAAAAAGCCGTGATAAACACGGCTTTTAAATTATAAAACGACGCGCCCGACTTAAGGGGTTTTGCGCAGCTTGATATTCAGTTCTCGTAACTGAGCCGCACTAACCTCTCCCGGCGCATCTGTCAGCATACAGGAAGCACTCTGGGTTTTCGGGAAGGCGATTACTTCACGAATCGAATCGGTACCGGTCATCAACATGATAAGCCGGTCCAGGCCAAACGCCAGGCCACCGTGTGGAGGCGCACCATGTTTCAGCGCGTTGAGCAGGAAGCCAAACTTCTCTTCTGCTTCCTCATCACTGATACCCAGCACTTCGAATACAGTCTTCTGCATAGCCTGATCGTGAATACGGATAGAACCACCACCGAGCTCACAACCATTCAGCACCATATCATAGGCACGGGACAGCGCATCCAGCGGATTCGCCTTCAGCTCTTCAGGCGAGCAGCTTGGCGAGGTGAACGGGTGATGCAGTGCAGTCAGACCACCTTTATCGGTTTCTTCAAACATCGGGAAGTCAACCACCCACAAAGGCGCCCACTCACGCTCACTCATGTTCAGGTCTTCACCGACCTTGATACGCAGTGCACCCAATGCTTCACTGACGATCTTTTCCTTATCGGCACCGAAGAACACGATATCACCGTTCTGAGCACCCAGACGCTCCATGATCTGCATGGCAACATCTTCACCCAGGAACTTAACGATCGGAGATTGCAGGCCTTCAGCGCCCTTCTCCAGCTCGTTTACCTTAATCCATGCCAGGCCTTTAGCACCGTAGATGCCAACATACTTGGTATACTCATCGATATTCTTACGGGTTAGCTTAGCACCACCGGGAACTTTCAGAGCCGCTACACGCCCTTTAGGATCATTGGCAGGACCTGCGAACACCTTAAACTCGATCTCAGCCATCAGGTCGGCAACGTCTACCAGTTCCATCGCGAAACGCAGATCCGGCTTATCAGAACCGTAGCGCTGCATAGCCTCGGAATATGGCATACGCGGAAACTCGCCCAGATCTACATTCAGCTGAGTCTCGAACAACTGACGGATCATGGTTTCAGTCAACCCCATGATCTCTTCCTCATCCATGAACGAGGTCTCGATATCAATCTGGGTAAATTCAGGCTGACGGTCTGCACGCAAGTCTTCATCACGGAAGCATTTGGCAATCTGATAGTAACGGTCAAAACCGGATACCATCAACAGCTGCTTGAACAACTGTGGCGACTGCGGCAGTGCAAAGAAAGAACCTTCGTGGGTACGGCTAGGCACCAGATAGTCACGTGCACCTTCAGGGGTTGCGCGGTTCAAAATCGGGGTTTCAATATCCAGGAAGCCATTCTCATCCATAAAGTTACGGATAGCACTGGTCACCCTGGAGCGAAAACGCAGCTTTTCCTGCATCTCTGGACGACGCAGATCGATGTAACGATAACGTAAGCGCACATCTTCACCGACCTGCTGATGCTCATCCAACTGGAACGGAGGCGTTTCAGACTTATTCAGAATAACCAGTTCTTTTCCCAGTATTTCGATCTCACCGGTAGGCATGTCCAGATTTGTAGTGCCTTCAGGACGTGCCCGTACTAAACCATGAATTTCAATAACGAATTCATTACGAACACTATCAGCCAGGGCAAAACTCTCTTCACGGTCCGGATCGAATACCACCTGGGAGATGCCTTCACGATCTCGCACGTCCAGGAAAATAACACCACCGTGGTCACGGCGACGATGTACCCACCCTTTGAGGACTACCTCTTCACCGATATGAGTTTTGTTTAGTCCGCCGCAATAATGGCTGCGCATAATTACCAGTTCCTGTTATTTAACAATAAGGGCAGTACCACTACCCTTGGATGAATCGAAAATTATTTATCCGGGTTGCTCTGACTGTCGCCAGCCAGATTCTTTTTTGACCCGGTTTTAAAATCTGTCTCGTACCAACCACTTCCGGACAAACGGAAGCCAGGTGCAGATACCGTCTTTTCCACATCAGCGGAATCACATGAAACACAATTCGGTGCAGGCGCATCGGATTTCATCACCAGCTTTTCAAACTGGTTGCCACATGAATTACATGCGTAGTCAAAGATTGGCATCGCTGCGGGTTTCCTCTGGTCTATTACTGTCTTGCCGCTATTCAGAAAACCGCGAATTATACCTGAAATAAAGCCCGCTTACAGGGTGTTTATCCGGTTATTTTTTCTCCGGTAAAAAGTTCACTTCGCCGGTCATCATTACTTCCAGCTTATGGTGAATATCATGAATTTGCTCATCCGTAAGAGGTACCGCCGCAACCGCCCCCCAAACAGGCGCTGGCCAGGCTGGGTCAGACTCCTGGCGAACAACATGATGAATATGCAGTTGCGCAACAACATTGCCCAACGCCGCGATATTCATCTTGCGTGCAGCAAAAATATCGCTCAGATTCTCGGCAAGAAAAGAGGACTCATGGAGCAACTGATGCTGCTCTTCCTCAGATAGGTGGTAGATCTCAGTTACTTCTGCCCGCCTTGGCACTAGAATAAACCAGGGGTAATTAGCATCGTTCATCAACAGCAAGCGACACAAAGGAAAGTCACCCAACGTGATACAGTCATTGTTTAAGCGGGAATCAAGCACAAACTCAAGCTCTAATTCATCCATTGCATTACTCCTATGCGAGAGATTTTTTCTTAGAATTCTAGCAGTTACAACTGATCAACCATAGCTGATATTAAGCTGTCAAAGTATAGGCCAAAATGACCCGGTTCAGTTTTCACAACAACATCGAAGAGATCGGCTCTGCTATCTGGCAGCAGCTGACCCCTGGTGACTATCCATTTCTGCGCTATGAGTTTCTGCATGCTCTGGAGCATTCAGGCAGTGTTTGCGCAGATACCGGCTGGCAACCCTGCCACCTATTAATTAGTCAAGCCGAGCAACCCATTGCTGTCATGCCGCTCTATCTGAAAAGTCACTCTTACGGTGAATATGTCTTCGACTGGGCCTGGGCTGACGCCTATCACCGCCACGGCATCAACTATTACCCTAAACTCCTGACCGCCATCCCTTTCACTCCGGCTAGCGGCCCGCGCCTCAGCTTCGCGCCATCAATCAGTGATCCGGAAAAACAGCAACTCATCGCCCAAACAGTACAAGCTTTACAACAATTTGGTCAACAACATGGCGCATCAGGCTGGCATGGCCTGTTTTTAGAGCCGGGCATTACTGACCAGCTGCGCAACTGCGGACTGATAACGCGACTAGGCACCCAGTATCACTGGTTCAATGAGGGCTATACCGACTTTGATAACTTTCTCGCCAGCTTTAACTCCCGTAAACGCAAAAACCTTAAAAAGGAGCGCTTAAAAGTAAATGCTCAAGGCATTACCCATCAGTTCATCAGCGGCCATGAAATCAACGCCCAGCTGCTAACGCAGTTTTACCAGTTTTATCAGATGACTTATTTGAAGCGGGGCCGCAAGGGCTACCTAACACAGGAGTTTTTCCAGCTGCTCATAAGGAACATGCCACAGCAGTTAGTACTGTGCATCGCATACGCGAACCAGCAGCCGGTTGCCGCAGCCCTCTCACTAAAAAGCAGCAAGACTCTTTATGGCCGCTACTGGGGATGCCTGGATGAATTCGACAGTCTCCATTTTGAAACTTGTTACTATCAGGGTATCGAATACTGCATTAAACATGGTTTAGAACGCTTTGATCCCGGCGCTCAGGGAGAGCACAAGATTCAACGCGGTTTCAAACCCATAGAAACCTGGTCGGCACACTGGATTGAAGACCCTGCTTTTCGTGATGCGATCGAACGTTTTCTTGAAGAAGAGGAACCACTGGTAAGAGCCGATATCAACGCCCTGTGCGAATTACTCCCCTTCAGGCAACAATAGACACCTAGAATAAAAAGCTAACAGCATCACATACCAGCCATTAAAGTGAGATCGAACTTTGACACTTTGGTAGCTAGAAGAATCACATTTCAGCCGTTATAAATGAATCAAACTCTGCCACCCTGGTAGCCAGAAAAGGTAACCAGAACAATCACATATCGGGTATTTGAGTAGGATCAAACTCAGCCACTTTAGTAGCCGGAAAAATCACATATCGGGTATTTGAGTAGAATCATACTTTGCCACCTTGGTAGCCAGAACAATCACATATCTGGTATTTGAGTAGGATCAAACTCAGCCACTTTAGTAGCGAATGTCCACATATAACCATCCGGATCACTCACACAAGCAACACGGTCGCCCCAGAACATTGTCTCGGGCTCATTAATCATGACCGCGCCTTGCGATACAGCCGTTGTAACCTGAGCATCAACATCATTGCAATAGACATACAAACCGATAGGCGATTTCTGACCTGAATGCTCAGGCGTTACCGCTATATTGCCCCAACTACCCTCTGGCGAAAACATAAACAAGATACGCCCCCGATAATTCATTTCGCAATGCATTGGCTTGCCCGCTTTATCGGGCATCAGGTTACCAGTAACAAAACCAAAGGCTTGCTGATAGAAAGCCAGACTCTTGTCAGCATCACTCACGGTAAGATAAGGCGTTAACCAATCCATTTCTGCTGGCTTACAACTCTCCAAGCTCATAATCCACCTCCACTGCCGTTACGGGCAACAGGTCTAAGATATACGTCATACCAGTATAACGTCGAATAACCTACTCGCGCTCGATACTGATAATCTCACCGAAGGTTACATATTCTGAGCCACCCAGTCGGCCGATGGGATCCACTTTATCTGCGGCGATTTTCATCCGTCCCTTGTCATCCAGGGTGACCGCACAATCGTCAACATAAAGATTTTTTACCCGCCCAAACACCAGGAATTGTGGTCCGTTACCCATCTCCTTAACTTCATAAAGCTCGCAGTCCATCGCGATACGCGCACCCTCAACCCGCGGCAAGGAGCTGTTAGCAAAAGACACCAACGAAAGCCCAGCCAAGCCGACTTCAGACTCACCTTCAGGCAGCACTTTAGCCGTCCTGGTAACCTGCTCCACCTGACCGCTGTGCGCAAGATGCACCACAAAGTGGTTGCGCTCGACAATATTTCGATAAGTATCCTTTAGGGAGCCGTCCGGCTTATGACCAATTGATAACATAATCAACGGCGGATCACTGCATACCGCAGAAAAATAGGAAAAAGGTGCCAGATTATGCTCACCATTTTCATGTTCACTGAGCACCCAGGCAACCGGGCGCGGCAACACCGCCTGAGTCATGGTGAAATACGCCTGATTTGCAGACAACTTGGAAAAGTCAATATCCACTTAATGATTCCCTCTAACAAACTAACAATAAAACAATCAACAGACCCCTAATATTCTACAGAAACATCACCACAACAAGGACTTAACTGGCTGATTAATTAATCTGCATAACCATATGAAAAAATAATTTTGACATCCATTAGTTAAAAGCTACGCCCTTAACTACACTCATTGCGGGGTCGTTGTAATGATAGACTCGCCCCTGGCTAACAGCAGGATAAATTTGAAGAGGAAATTAATAATGCTGACCTATGAAGAGTGCCTTGATATGAGTGACCTCACTCAAGACGAAGTAGAAGCAATCGCTGAACATGAGCACTTGGAACCAATCATCGCGATGGCAATGGGTAGCTACCTGGTCGCTCATGAAGGCGAAAGTAAAATTAGAAAAATCATCCTGGACGATATAAAAAAAGCGCAACGTAAAGGGGATAAAGCCCACGAAAAAGTTCTAAGAAAAGTGCTACAGCATTTCATTAGCACGCATCCGGAACACACAGGATCCTCCCTAAGCAAGTCGGCCTGACCCTTATCTGATCACTTTAATTCAAAGCCCGCTACCCAGAATGGGTAGCGGGCTTTGAATTGCCAGCGTAGCGCTTAAATTAACAGCCACGTTGCTCTTTATTATCTGATAAATAATAATTTTTTCTCGTTTCCATACACCTTTATGCTTTATAGTTTGGCTATCCTGCCGATATGTTTTTAACACCATATAGCAATGGGTAATCTATGAGGCCAGCCGACAAAGAAAATAAAGAACTGCGCCGCCTGCTGCATTTAATGAACAGCAAGGTAGAACGCAATCAGGCAATCTTGAATTCTTTCTTCGAGATGGAGATTCGCTTGCTCGGCTGCACCCAACTAGCAGAACTGCTTGACCTCATCCTAATAGAGTTTAGAGAATATTTCCGCCTAACGACTGTAAACCTAATCCTGTTCGATCCTGAAAACGCAGCACGTGACCTGCTGGAAGATTATGTGCCGCCTGAACCCGGCCACACACTGCGCTTTGTTAGCAATCAACGTCTATTGAAAGAGATCTTCCCATCTCAGAAACTCCTGACAGGCGATCTCAGCAGCGAGCAAAAAAGGCTAGCATTTCCAAGCTCACCGTTTATTCTCAGCAGCGCCTTACTCCCGCTAGTGCGCCATAATTACCTGATCGGCAGCCTGCATTTAGGCAGCAACGACCCAACGCGTTATAGCAATAATATTGACTACGATTATGTCGGCCACATGGCATCGGTAATAGCTGTGTGCATTGAAAATTGCATTAACCAGCAGAACCTGAAGCGCCTGAGCATTATCGACATGCTCACCAAAGTACATAACCGCCGCGCTTTCGATCAGGAAATGACCCGCGAACTATCCCGTTCAAGCCGCGCCAACCACCCTCTGAGCTGCCTTTTCGTCGATCTGGATCATTTCAAGCTGGTCAACGATAACTATGGCCACCAGGCCGGTGACAAAGTACTAAGGACAGCCGGCTTATTACTAAAAAAGCTGTTGAGGAAAACCGATTTTGTAGCCCGCTACGGTGGTGAAGAGTTTGCGATTCTTCTACCCAATTGCGAAGGTGACCAGGCCATGCAGATAGCCGACACAATTCGCGAGAAAATTCTCAAGATGATTATGCACGCCGATAACGGCGAACCATTCAGAATAAGCGCTTCTATTGGAGTGGCCTGCTGTCTCCCCAGCACATATGAACACACAAGCCAGAGCGATCTGGCCCGTCAGCTGCTGAAGTCAGCGGATCTGGGCGTATACCAAGCCAAACAGGCTGGAAGAAACCGCTGCGCTTTCTACCCCATGCCCAGCAACAGCGCAGACAAAAAGCACACTGCCTGATTAGAATTAACCTACGAACAAGCCCTTTAGGTAATGGCCCCTGCATAGCCCGCAGAGAACGTTATGGACGAATTCGCAGGTTCCTTGCTATTGCATATCCTGTAACAGCTCGGTGTAAAGCTCGATGTAACGCTCTGTCTGCTGCTCGCCAAATAAAGGGTCATCAGCCTTGGGGAGCTTTGCTTCCAGCTGTACCCATTGCTGTGGCGTGATAATATCGTCAAGTAACGGAAAAAGCGTGCCTTCCTCCAGGTTTAGGTGCTCAGCCTGATGATCCAGAAAGGACTCCAGCTTAGCGGTGAACGTTGCCATCGGCACAACCGCATCATTGAGAATACAGTCGATCGCCACTATCAGATCATCGCTGTATTTTTTTAACGCCTGATGATCTGCCATACAGCGCTCGATCGCTTCTTTTAATTCAGCGCAGTTCGTATCATCCTGAAAAAAATGATACATCTCATCTTCTCGGGGGTGATGATAGTGGTCAGCATAATTACTGATGTAATCGACCGCATCAGCCATCAGAATGAAGTTCGGTAATTCTCCGCCCTTCAGCTTATCCAGTTTATTACTTAATACCGCCAACAGTTTATTTAAGTTGACGTGATCCTGATGTAGTTCGTTAAGTACTGTCATAAGTCCCTGCCCCTCCTACGTGAAGATTCACTATAACCAAGCTCAAATTAGTGGTTTTGATATCAATCAATAAATGGCAGCAATCAGCCAATTAGTGCGCATAGCTCTTGCAGGGACTCTACTTTCAGGTCAGTCAGTTCTGGCCAGCTTCTCTCCAGCCGGTCATCGACATGAATAGTTGCCGCCCCTACTGCTCTTCCCACTTCCAGATCATATCGAAAGTCGCCAACCATCACCGCCTCTTCCCCTGCGGCTTGCCACTGTTTAAGCAACAACCCTATCCCCTGTGGGTGCGGCTTAGGCGCCGCCTCATCACGCCCGATAATCACCGTTTCATCGAAGAACTCCCAAGCCTTAATCGCTTGCAGTGAACTGATAGCAAAGTCTTTTTTATTGCGGGTAACAATCCCCAAACGACAGCCACTGCGAGTGAGCTGTGCAAGCAAGTCGATGACACCTTTCGCAGGCGCTGCTTGCCGGGCGTAAAACATTTCCAAATGATCCAGCTTCTGATGTAACCGAAAACGTGTGGCGGCATCCCGAGACTCGATAGTCGCAAGGATATCCGCACCGCTCTCCATTCCCAGCTCACGGCGAATGTACTCAAAGTCATGCACTGGACGGGTTAACGTGCCATCGAGATCAAACACCCAATAACGTGACTGAAGAAATGGATACATTACTAGTGATCACTGTTTTGATTGATATTTTCAGTAAGCATACTTAGTCGCTCCTGAATATCCCGCAGCAGATCGAGACGAATAGATGGATTACCGTTCTGAGACATCAGCAGACTCTCCAGTCCGGCAATACTTTCCTGGGAATCGCGCAGTGTCTGAAACATATTACGCGAGCGTTTCTTTGCGCTGTCAGTCATTTGATCTACCCGGCTCAGCGTTCGGCGCACTTGACTATCCAGCTCTTCCAGATGCGTTGTCAACTGCAGCATGCCATCACCAAAGGCATGATCCATCACTCCCAGACGGTGCTCTAACTGGTACACCGCATCTTTAAACCGGGACAGGAACAATTCACCTTCGCGATCCATAAACATCGCCAGCAGCTCTTCCGGATAGAGTGCTCTGGAGCGGGCATCAGCCCGGATAGCATATTCTCCACGCTGAGTACAATAAGGCTGTTTGGAGCCTGAGGGAATTTCAATTCTAAAGAAAGGCTGTTGCGCGACATTTTCAATGTACAGTTCAATATCAACGATGGGATAACAGTCGGTCGCTTTATTTATCAAGCTCAAACGAGCCGTATCATCAACCATACAACCAACAACCCGGCCACGCTGCAGACCATCCTCACTGGTATATTCATCAACACCAACCAGAATAGTGCCGCCATAGGATGAGTTGGCAAAGGAGACCAGGTCCCGGCTCTTGATACCGTTGATCTCCCGTTTGAAATCGACATCAATACCTTCAGGCATCAGCAGCAGACCTTGGGAACGCTTACTAATTCTCCGGTATTCTCGCCTCATAAAGCCTTCCCTATTAATTCATCCTATCGGCTCAAACCCGCGCCGAACATGCTATTGATACGATTCCTCAGCAAAAGGATCCAGCGGTTTTTCCAGCATCTGATCATCACGAAAATAAAGAATACGGCCTTCAAATTTTAGTCCCTTGGAAGAGAACCAGCGCAACACTTCTTCACGCCCCTCATCGGCTTGAAACGATTTATTCCAGGTCATCGCTATACGATAAAAATATAGACTAAACAACGCCGCCGCAGCCCCAAGAAAGAACTCGGATGCAAAGCTGAACAACAATACAACAAGGCCTGCCAACCACACCCGGCTGGCCTTGGCTGCTTTCAACTGTTCATACATTCGCTCATACTGTTCCTGATACTTTAAATAGCGACGATAATTTTGCTGAACATCAAATTTATCCCGTGCAGAGATCGATTTTTCCATTATCTTTTCCCTTATAGAACTACATCTTGGTGAAAATAAAATACATTATCCGACACGATATACCTTAACTCATGAGAGGCCAAGTACAAGAAATACTACTGCGCCAGACTTTTACTTAAGACTTCAAAAATATCCTTGGATAGATCACCACTGGCGTTGATCCTTTTAAGCTCCGCCAGCATCAATTTTTGACGCGATTCATCGTATTTTTTCCAACGCGTCAGAGGCGCCAGCAAGCGAGAAGCAATCTGTGGATTCTGCTTGTTAAGCGTAATCACCTGATCCGCCAGGAAGCGATAACCCGAACCATCAGCTTTATGAAAATTAATAGCATTTTGATTACAAAATACTGAAACCAGCGCGCGGATCTTATTCGGGTTTTTAGCGTCATAAGCTGGATGGTTTTGCAATACAGCAACCCGCTCCAACGCTCCCGGCTTGGGATCACTGGCTTGTACAGATAGCCACTGGTTCACGACCAGCGATTCATTAAGCCAGCGCGCATAGAAGCGCTCTAACAGCGTTGCCGCCGCTGCAGAAAAACCAGAATGCACAACCAGAGTTAAAGCCGCCTGGCTGTCGGTCATGTTATCCGCGCAATCAAACTGCTGCAGAGCCAGCTCGAGTCGCTCCTGCTTCTGCGTTGCCAGCAGGTATGACAGTGCCAGATTTTTAAGACTGCGACGCGCTACAGAATCAGCATCAGGACTATATGCCTCTGCACTCTGATTGGCGCTATACACGGCCAAAAACTCATCCTCAAGGCTTTCAGCAAGCGTACGCCGCACAAATTCACGCACCGTATGAATCGCTTCAACCTCGACAACCTCAGCAAGTTCGCTGAGATAGGCTTCTGATGGCAGCGTCAGAATCTTGCTGACCATCGCTTTATCCAGAGCGCTGTCCTGCAGCACACTGCGATAGGCACTCAGTAACTGCGCACTTAATTGCAGCGGCTTTCCGGCACGGTAGTCCTTAACCAGAGTTTGCAGAATCTCTACCGCCAACTGCTGCGATGCATCCCAGCGATTAAAGCCATCACTGTCATGCTGCATCAAAAAGATAAGCTGCGCATGCGAGTACTGATATTCAAGCTTTACCGGCGCCGAGAAACCACGCAACAGGGATGGCACCGGCTCACAATCGATATTATCAAACACAAAACGCTGCTCATGATCGGTAAGACTCAGAACCTGGGTCAACTTGCCCTCAGCAAGCTCAATACCTTCCCCTTCTGGTGTTAACAAGCCGACCGCCACGGGAATATGAAACGCCTGTTTCTCGGCCATATCCGGTGTCGCCGGGCAAGTCTGTGTCATAGTCAGGGTATAGCGACACGCAGCCGCATCATACTCACTGACAACCTTTACGACCGGCGTTCCCGCCTGACTGTACCAGAGTCGGAACTGACTCAGATCCTTACCGCTGGCATCTTCCATCGCCTGCACAAAGTCATCAGTGGTAACTGCCTGACCATCATGACGCGCAAAATAGAGATCGGAGCCTTTTCGAAACAGCTCTTCACCCAACAGGGTATGAATCATGCGAACAACTTCATTACCCTTTTCATATATCGTCAGGGTGTAGAAGTTAGATATCTCAATAAAGGAAGCCGGCCGCACCGGATGCGCCATGGGACCTGCATCCTCAGCAAACTGAGCGGTGCGCAGCAGCGTGACATCCTCAATACGCTTCACCGTACGGGAGTTCATATCCGCAGAGAACTCGGCATCACGAAACACCGTAAAGCCCTCTTTCAGGCTCAGCTGAAACCAGTCCCGGCAGGTAACCCGGTTACCTGACCAGTTATGGAAGTACTCATGGGCAACTACACCTTCCACCCGTTGAAAGCCCATATCGACAGTAGTTTCAGGATGTGCCAACACACAGGAGGTGTTAAATATATTAAGACCTTTATTCTCCATTGCGCCCATATTAAAGAAATCGACCGCAACAACCATAAAGATATCCAGGTCGTACTCGCGACCATACACCTTTTCATCCCACTGCATAGACCGTTGCAGGGAACGCATCGCATAATCCAGCTTATCCAGATCCTTGGATTCGGCAAAGATACGCAATACTACTTCTCGACCCGACAACGTCGTATAGCTGTCTTCGATAAACTGTAAATCTCCAGCTACCAGGGCAAACAGATAGGCGGGTTTGCGAAACGGATCTTCCCAGCGAACCCAATGCCGGCCATCATCGCCCTCGCCACTATCAACCGGATTACCGTTTGAAAGCAGTATCGGATAGCGCGCCTTATTGGCAACAACAGTGGTCTCAAAGATAGACATCACATCCGGACGATCCGGATAAAAAGTAATCCGCCGAAACCCTTCAGCTTCACACTGAGTACAGAACATACCATCGGACTTATACAACCCTTCCAAGGCCGTATTATTCTGCGGCTCAATACGCGTAACACACTCGAAAGTAAAACTGGCAGGCACGCGATTAATTATCAGCAGCTCTTCCTGACGTTGATAGTCCTGCTCACCGAGGACCTCGCCATCAATACTGATGCGTTGCAATTGCAGAGACTCGTGACCATCAAGACGCAGGGCTGGCTTATTATCCGGATAGTCAGGATTTAATCGCAGCTGCAGCGTGGCCCGTACCAGCGTCTGGTCTTCTTCAAGCTCAAAACGCAGTGCGGTTTTTTCCACCAGATAGGCAGGAACCTGATAATCCTTCAGATAAATTACACTTGGCTGTGGCGCTTGTGCCTGAGTCATTGAGTTCCCCTGTGTACTGATCATTAAAATGGTTGGACGCCATTTCAGGCACTAAATTCCACCTGATATGAGCTAAATTTCCGAATATTCAGTACCCCGGTATCGAGAATCAGGTACTGACCTTTAATCCCCTGCAAAACACCCTCGACAACCGGCTCTTTATCAAAATTAAAGGTGGTCACTTTTTGCGGATAATTCAACACCGGGAAGTTAATTTCGACAACTTCCGCCGCAGGCAAACGCTGAATTGCCTGCAAGCCAAACTGCGCCTCGATTTCACTCAGGCCCGGCTGGCAAAGCTCAAACAACCGGTCTCTCTCGGCACGTAAATCCAACGGATCAACCTGCCCCTTTAGCATCGCGCGCCAGTTTGTTCTATCGGTCACATGTTCGCCAAAAACACGTTCGACCAAACCGGACTGGTAACGTGAATCAACCCTCAGTATAGGCAACGCTTGAATTGCCCCCTGATCGATCCAGCGGGTAGGCACCTGAGTTCCACGGGTAATACCTACTTTTACCCCGGAAGAATTTGCCAGATAAACGTAATGACTCTGGAAACAGAACTGCTCTCCCCACTGCGGATCCCGGCAGGTACCCTCATGGAAGTGACACTTTTCCGGACTCATAATACAGCGATCGCACTGGGGGAGCTTCATGAAGCAGGGGTAGCAATAGCCTTGCGCAAAGCTTTTATTGGTCTTACGACCGCAGTGGCTACAGTTGATCTGGCCTAAATAGCGTAATCTGACTGGCTTCCCAATATAGGGATTGAGATCGATTTTAGTATCGCCCAGAGCCAGCTGATATTTAACGACATCCTCCAGCTGGGCGGGCATTTTAGTGAGGGAACCACTGGCTAACTGTTGCATTAATTCTCGTTTAGAATATTCAGAATCTGAGGCTCAAGAGGATCATCCCCATGGGTAGAGCCATCTTTCTTCTTACGGCTGATATATCCAGTGCGTTGCTCTTCAGGCAATTTCTGGGCGTCATAAGCGATTACAGCCCGCAGGCTGGTTTCTCTCTGTTCCTGAGTAAGGCGTTCGCCGTTGGGCCACTTACCTAACTCAACAGCACGTTTGAGGCTGTTATAGACATCTGGCGTCATCACCTCAATCATTTTCTCAAAGGTCATTCTCTATCCTCCGATTGCGAGGCCGATATGCTACCACATCATATTAAACAGTTCCCAATACAGGCATCATGAAAAAGTCTTCTGGACAGATAAAAATCGGCTTATCTCACCGAGTAACATCTGACGATTTTCAGCACTGGGAATATGCTTATCCTCAATGACCCTGGTCTCAGCCAGATGCGGGAGCAGCTTTGCCGCCGCAGCAGACAATTTATCTACGCTGAAATACACATCCTGCTGCGCCATTACCAGCTGCACAGGGGCTTGCCAGTCGGCTAACTGAGGCGCTTTAAACGGTCCAGGAGGAATCTGGCTGATTTTGCTGACGTGGGAAAAAACTGCTTGGAAGAAAACCTCCAGCTCAGGCCAGTTGTCTCCCATCAATGGTTGCATCAAGCGCTGAAAACTTTCATCAGTCGGGCTAACTTTATGCTGCAGCCAGGGCAACAGAAAGTATTTCAGGGGGCGCAATATCTCAAATACAATGCCGGCCGGTACCAACAGAGATGCCCGGCTAATTCGCCGCGGCTGCAGCCGTGCAGCATCAAGCAACACAGCGCCACCAAAGGAAAGCCCAACCGCCACAACCTGCTCAAGCCCGAGCTGATCCAGCAGTTCATGCACCCAGCGACCATAGCCATCCTGCCGCTCTGGCACTGCCTCACAACTCAAACCCACCTGCCCCGGCAGATCCGGGCAATACACCCGGAAGTCATCAACTAGCGGCGCAGCCAGCTCAAGCATAAAAGGTGCGGGGGTTTGCAAACCGGGCAACAATAGCAGCGGCGGTTTTTTCTCATCTCCCGCTATCGATACATGGGTTATCCCAACCCGGGTAGCAATGGATTGCGAGCTGACTTCAAAATCAAGCCGCTTTAACTGCTGCTGATAGCCGGCAAGCACCAGCTGTCGAGACTCTTGTGAACAATATAGGGACAAAATTAATTCCTTTTAAATAGTGAAACAGGCATCACCAGCAACAAACCACTCATCAAACCCACTAAATGCGCTGTATTGGCAATCGCCCCCAGCCCCAAGCCTTCCAAAAATCCCGTAAAGCCCAATACCAGCCAAAATAACATAAAGCCCATCAAGGCAGGTGGCAGACCGATCTTCTGCGCAGGCCTTCGCTTATCCCACAACCAGGCAAAGCCCAACAGAGCAAACACCACCCCGGACATGCCGCCAAACATGGGACCACTCGCCCAAAATTGAGCAAGATTGGAAGTAATCGCTGAAAATAGAAAGATAGAGAGCAACACAGGCAATCCCAGGAGCAGCTCAATTCTACGACCAACTACCCATACCCACAGCAGATTGAACAGGATATGCGGCAGATTAAAATGCATAAAAGCAGGCGTTACCAACCGCCATAACTGCCCATCGGTAAACACCGTAGTGACGGATGGGTAGTAGATCTGATCCCCCTGGACACGAAAATCAACGATCGTCAGCCAGCGCATCAACTCAACATTTTCACCCCGATCGATTAACAGGGTAATCAGCCCACTGAGAGCAATAAGAATAATCGTCAGCTTGCTCTTCCACAGCCCCTGCACACCACCGCCGGACTGACTACGACGAACCTGCAGGCCAGCTAAATTATCTCCCTGCTGCCAAAGCTGGTAGAGATGCAGTATCTGCTCAGCATTAACAGTACGGGGCACCATGAGTATCTGACGATCATCCCGCTCCAATACGCGATGAGGTATCTTGTGATGCCACAATACTGCAGTAAATCCCGAGAGATCTTCACTAAGAGGAACCTGAAGCACTTCAATCATCTCTCTTCACCCTCTCTCACAGCACCATTACTCACTACCTATTTCTTTAAGCACATCAACCCAGATAAACTTATTTGCATCGATCTGCGTTTCCCGATCCAGCCGATAAGCGACCAATTTACCAAATTTGACCGCACTGTAATCAATACAGGCAACATTATTAGCCACTGGAACAGGCTCACCTTCACACCAGTAATGCCCAACAAACAACAGCGGTTCATCACGCCCGTAATGAAGCAGATTAGCCCTATCCTGTTCGCTCAGTTCAAGTCGCGCCACATGCTCAGGCAGAGGATCAGGCTGAAAGGCCACATCCACATAATACTGGGGATTATCCGCCCAAAATTTAGTTCTGAAAAAACGCCGTTTAAAACCATCCTTACTGACCATCGCCTCGCCATTAGGCAACCGCAGGTGAGTACCTCGCAATAAGCGATCCATCGTTTCCCACTCTTGCGTACCATCCAGGGCAGAACGGTGCAGATAATCATCATCAATCCGATTCCCCCCCATATCACTCCTGAAGTGGGCGATATGTGCTTGCGACCAGCACGCATGCACTACCCGGAACTGATCCTGCTCAAGAAACAGCGGCATTGCCATTATCCATTGCAGAAAATCGTTGCGGTCATCGGGATAATTAGCAAATTGCTCAAGGGTTTCATTTAGAATGCGCAAGTGTCGTGGATTATGGCTACGCAGGTACTCCATTCCTGTACCAGGACGCGCCGGTGTAGAGTAGGACAGGTAATTGAATTCGTGATTACCCATAACAATCTGGGCATAACCGGCATCCACCATATCGCGGACAATATGCAGCGATTCGCGAATACGCGGACCGCGATCAACTATATCGCCCAGAAAGATAGCCTGCCGCCGTGGATGCTGATAGACACCGCTCTTACAGCTATATCCCAGCTTCTGCAGCAACAATATCAATGACAATGCACAACCGTGGACATCACCAATCAGGTCATACCCATCGTAACGCTGTCGCATATCAGTCCCCAAGTTTGGTGCCCCAACCAAGCTTTTCACGACAAGTCTGATAGAAGTTATGGCTTAATGGGTGCAGTAACTTTAATTTATGCGGTTTCTTATGAATGGTAATCGTATCACCCGGCGCACAGTTGATATGCTTCTGACCATCACAGCTAACGGTCGGGTAGGTTTCGTTGTTGTCACTGATCACCAGTTTCAACTCACTGTTGCCATCAACTACTATCGGACGGCTTGAAAGCGTGTGTGGGAACATCGGCACCAGCACCAACGCATCCAGCCGGGGATGCATAATCGGGCCACCGCCAGATAAAGCATAAGCTGTCGACCCTGTCGGCGTTGCGACGATCAGGCCATCAGAACGCTGGGTGTAAACAAACTGCCCTTCAATATAAAGCTCAAACTGAATCATGCGGGCCGACTTGCCCGGGTGAAGCACGCAATCATTCAAGCCGGTTGACTCACCGATAGGCTCGCCCTTGCGCTTAACCACTACATCAATCATAAAACGCCGATCAACGGTATACTGGCCATTGAGTACTTCATTAACTTTCTCTTCAATATCGCTAGGAGAGATATCAGTCAAGAACCCCAGGCTGCCACGGTTAACACCCAGTACCGGCACATTGGATTGCGCCAGATTACGCGCCGCCCCAAGCAGACTACCGTCACCACCAACTACTATAATCAGGTCGCAAATCTCACCCATCATTTTAGTGCTGCTTGTCTGCTGACTGTGGCCTGGCATAACCGCGGCGATACGCTCATCCAGAATGGGATTTAACCCCTTTTCATCGAGAAAGCGAAGCAAGTGCTTCAGGGTATCAATGACCTTGGTACTACCCAGCCGCCCGATCAAACCAATGTTTCTAAAATTATCCATCGCTGCTCCAAAGCCCATGACGCACTCAAATACAATAAAACCATTATAACTGGATGTTTTTAAACCTGTTCAGTTGATTCGCTAATTTTTCCCGCATACCTCGAAGCCCCTGCATCCCGCCACTGTGTATCATTACAACCCGACTACCGGATGGCAACTCACCACCCGCCAGCATCCGCTCCAGAGCTAGCATAACCTTGCCGGTATACACCGGCTCCAGCTCAATACCAGTGGCGCCAATAAAACGCACCAGGCAATCCGCCAGTGCCGGAGAGAGCCGCGCATACCCTCCTTCATGAGCATCCAACTGCAATCGCCACCCCCCCGGATCACTCACGCCAGATTCGACTAATAGCCGGGATATATCTTCGTAGAGAAATTCGCCACCTTTTAAAACCGGGAAGCCCAAGACCTCAACAGCGGATCTCTTACCCGCAATAATACCTGCCAGAGTCGCTCCCGTACCACATGCACAACAGATCAGATCATACTCAGAACACTGCTGATCGATCAGCGCAACCAGCTCGCTACAACCCTTAACCGCCAGTGCGTTAGAACCACCTTCAGGGATCAGCTGATAACCCCCAAACCGCTCACGCAACTGCTCCTGAAACTTTGCACCATACTTGTCACGATATTGCAGACGCGAGACAAAGTGCAGATGCATACCCCAATTTTTGGCATCCTTAAGGGTGGCTGACAGCTCAACCGGACGCTCGCCACGAATAACACCAATCGTTTTAAGACCTTGCTGCATACCGGCAAACGCTAATGCATGGATATGGTTTGACCAGGCCCCACCAAAACTCAACATCTGGCGAACACCACTTTCCCGAGCAGCCTCAAGATTGTATTTCAGTTTGAACCACTTATTGCCACTGATCTGAGGGTGGGTTTCATCCAGGCGCAACAAACTAACCTTAACACCTGCCGCCTTAAACAACGGTAAATCAAGTTCAACCAATGGTATCTGAAGCCCCTCCTGAAGAGGTACCTGAATTGTCATTTATCGGTCATACCTCAGCCCGGAAATGTAGTGAAGCGACCAGTCGGTCACACAGTGTAACTCTATAATATATACTGAATTTTCAGGCGTCATCAGGGATACAGTGTTATTTCAAGCGCCTTTATAAAATATCCGGGTTAGCACCAAACGCAAATTAACAAACCGCCTGCCATATACCAGTCATGATACTGCAGTAATCTATGTCTGAAAATTAATGGCTAAAAAGAGAATCAGAATGAAAGAGTATACGCAAGAGCTACTATCAGAGAACTAAGGAACCTACGAACAAGCCCCATGCGCCTTAGCATGCCCCGCTCCACCGGGTACTGGCTTTCAGAGAGATTGGAGGTCAAGACAACGGTTACAGGCATACTGGTTGTACCAGGAACGCCTGCCGGACGAAAATCGTTAACGCAGAGATCCGGTTTCCCGAGTGTCGGACCACTGAAAACCCCCTTCTTTTAAAGAAAGTGAGGGCGGACTCTATAACGGCCACCTTCTTTGTCAGCCAGTTTGAAAACTGGCACAGACATTTCACTGCACTGTCTTTCGCCCTGTTTTTTGACAAGAGGGACCGCTCTATAACCCGCAGAGAAAGCATTAGACTTATTCGCAGGTTCCCTAAGAAGAGTACGAGGATGATTATGTTTTTGAGATGTAGATCTTAAAAGCATCAGCTGCGTTAAATAATCACATTATTACTTCCGCCCGCTCCACTTCTTCCGCTTCATCCTGGCGAAATATTTAAGTGCAGTTCCCACCAATATTTTTTGCCCGATACATTGCCATATCAGCACGCTGGATAAAGTAATCCACCGGTTCAGCGCCGCGACTGGTAGCAACACCGAGACTCATCGACACTACAACACCGCTGTCATCCGAAAATTCAGGAGAATACGTACAGCTGGTATTAAACATATAACGCATACGGTTAGCCAGCTGCATCGCATGTTCTACATTCGTATTTGGCAACAGCAACATAAACTCATCACCACCATATCGAAACGCCATATCCGACTCACGCAGTCCCCGCCCCATCAAGTCACCGATAGAACGAATTATCTGGTCCCCTTCCAGATGGCCTAAACGATCATTCACCAGCTTAAAACCATCCAGATCGATACAAACAAGGCTCAACTCTGAACCATAACGCTTGGCCCGCTCCATTTCCCTTGCTACCTGCGAGTAAAAATAGCGCTGATTATATAGACCACTCATATCGTCAGTTATTGACTGCTTTTTCAGGGTTGCTTCCAACGACTTTTGTTGCGTCAAATCATGAAAAAATCCGATACTCCCCTTATAGGCGCCTTTCTCACCAATCAAAGCAGCAGACAGACGGATAGGAACCCGCTCAGCAGAGTTGGTGATTATAAACGTTTCATATCCTTCGACCTTCCCATAGTCACCCTGCTGCCCAGAAAGAATAAGCCGCATAATTTTTTTGGCTTCTTCCTCACTGGGATAAACCGAGCTGATATGCATCACCCCCACAACTTGTTCGGCCATATAGCCTAACAGCCGTTCAGCAGCTGGATTAAATAACGAGATATATCCCGCATCATCAACAGCAATAACTGGATCAGGACAGATCGAGGTTAAATCCGTATGTTGTATAGCTATCGTCATCGTTTAGCCTTGGCGCGATACACCATTAGATAGAAACCTCTCGATATCAGCTACTAGCGTATAAATCACACACAGAACAACGATCAATTTCCAGGAAGCGGCCACAAATAACACAAGCACCCTGGCGATGCATCAAAACCACTACCCACTTTGACAACAATAAGGTATCTGAGCATAAATTTCGGGCAAATTACCACAACCAAGAAATACATCTCCAGAATATCTGACCAGCAAAACGCACCCTACATTTAAAAAATTGCAGCAAACATCAGGCAAAAGAAAAGCGCATTTATGCTTTTTTATAACTGGAATTTATTTATAAATTATCGGGACATCACTGCAAGTGATGACAGGCATTCTATGCTGATCTTTAGGAAAATGGAGGAACAGACAAGATTCAAAACCGTGAACCGATACTGCAAGAGGTGATAGACAGGCATTCTAATCTAATCTTTAGGAAAGTGGCGGAACGAACAAGATTCAAAGCCGTGGACCGATACTGCAAGAGGTGACAGACAGGCATTCTAATCTAATCTTTAGGAAAGTGGCGGAACGGACAAGATTGAAAACCGTGAACCGATACTGCAAGAGGTGATAGACAGGCATTCTAATCTAATCTTTAGGAAAGTGGCGGAACGAACAAGATTCAAAGCCGTGGACCGATACTGCAAGAGGTGACAGACAGGCATTCTAATCTAATCTTTAGGAAAGTGGCGGAATGGACAAGATTCAAAGCCGTGGACCGATACTGCAAGAGGTGACAGACAGGCATTCTAATCTAATCTTTAGGAAAGTGGCGGAATGGACGGGACTCGAACCCGCGACCCCCTGCGTGACAGGCAGGT
>JBALVQ010000068.1:0-32149 GCA_036960915.1 Amphritea sp. | reverse complement strand
CCGTTAAAGAGGGCAAGCGTCATATCTATGCCAAGCGCCGCTTCTATGTGGATGAAGATAGCTGGAATGTCATGGTAACTGACAAGTATGACGGTAATGGCAACCTGTGGCGTGTTGGTTTTGCCTATCCGATTGTAGCTTCCGAAATGCCGCTGACTGGTGGCGGTAGCTATGTTCACATCGATCTGAAGAAAAACGGCTACTACCTTGCGTTTACTTCACTGGGTAAGAACCGTAAAGGTACTGACTTCGCGAAGCAGCCAGAGAAATCTTCTTACTATACTGCCAGCGCGCTGCGTCGTCGCGGACGTTAAGGCGTACCGCCATGCGGTGTTAGCGGGTTTAACAACCCGCGCTATGGGGCTAACTACGGCTCCCGGTCAGGCCTGAGCCCCTTCTCGGGCCTGAACCCCTTTTTCTTTTGCCTGTAGCTAGTTTTGAAAGGACACAGCTTGGTTCAGCAGAATCAACACGTGTAGGTCGCACTATGAAAATAATAAATATACCTTGTCGCAAACGTTTCAACAGTCTTGAACGTTGCAGCAGTCTTGAACAAATTAAAAGACTTGCTGTTTGCACACTGTCTGCACTTGCCATTTCTTTTGGCAGCTTAAGCAATGCTTATGCGGACTATAAAGATCCCCTTGAGAGTGAAGTATTGCCGATGGCTTCTGCTGCGCAATCACTCTTACTGGATATTGCCCGCGCCGGCGACCGGTTGGTTGCCGTGGGTGAGCGTGGCCATATTTTGTACTCCGATGACCAGGGATCTAACTGGACCCTGTCGCAGGTGCCTGTTCGATCGCAACTCAATGCAGTTTTCTTTGCTGATGATCAACTTGGTTGGGCGGTCGGTGAAGACGCTGTGATCCTGCATACCAGCGATGGTGGTTTGAGCTGGCAGAAACAGTTCGATGCCCGTGATGCGGATCTGAAAGGTCCCTTGCTGGATATCTACTTCATTAGTGCCACTGAAGGCCTAGCCATTGGCGTGTTTAACAAGCTGTATCACACCCAGAATGGCGGTAAATCCTGGGAGATCTGGCAGGAGCATGCCGATAACCTGGATGAGTGGCATCTATTCTCCATGGCATCTCCGGCCCCAGGTGTGATTTACGTGACTTCCGAATCTGGCCTGCTATTCCTCTCGCAAGACGGTGGCAACAGCTTTATTCAGCAGCAAACAGACCATGATGGTTCTTTCCACGGCGTATTGGCCATGCGTGGGGCGGATGGATTAGACCGTCTGCTGCTGTCCGGTGTTGGCGGTAAGTTATTTATCAGCCCTGATTCTGGTAACAGCTGGAGAGAGCTTGATAGCCACACCGAAGCGGGGCTGTCCGGTGGTAGCTGGTTACCCGATGGTTCGGCACTGATTGTCGGGGCGGATGGTGTAATGCTGAGAATTTCCCCGGATCTGTCATCAGTGGAAAAATTTCAACGTGACAACGGTTTGCCCCTGAGCAATGTGATTACAACAGAGAACGATGGCCTGGTACTGGTAGGACTTGGCGGTATTCAAACGTTGCAGGTAGGGGAGGTGACACAGCATGATTAGTAATAACGATACCCTCAAATTTTCCGCGTTGACAAATACTATATTTCGTTTTCGCTTTGCCATAATTTTATTCAGCTTGTTGGCAACCTTCTATCTAGCCTGGCAAGCGAGCTTTGTACGCCCCGATACCCGCCTTGAGCGGTTGATTCCGGGCAGCCATGAGTTTGTCCTCAATGCCAAAGGGTTTCTGGATTCAGATAACGCTGGTGGTGGAAGTGTCATCCGGGTGGCGGTATCTCGCAAAGAGGGCACAATCTTTGATTACGAACATCTGGTCACCTTGCAGAAAATCAGTGATGAATTGTCGCTGCTCGATGGCGTGGATACCAGTAGCGTCAACTCTCTGTGGGCGCCAAGTATGCTCTGGTTTGCGATTACCCCTGAAGGCTTCGGCAGTGGACCGGTAATCGATAACGCCACCTTTAATGACTCGCCGGAGTCGATGGATCTGATCCGTACCAATGTATTCCGAGCCGCTCTGGTGGGCAGTTATGTGTCTAATGACTTCAAGGCTAGCATGATCGACTTTGAAGTGCTGCCGATCAGCCCGGCTACTCGCCAGCCAATGGACTTTAACGAGTTCTCGGCGCGGCTTGAAGAGGTACGCCAGAAATATCAAACCGACGAACTCAGCCTGCATGTAATCGGCGACGTTAAGAAAGTGGCTGACCTGGTCGATGGCTTCAGCCAGATTGCACTGTTTTTCCTGGCAGCGTTTGTCATTACCGCGGTGCTGTTGTTTAACTATTCCCGCTGCATCAAATCAACCCTGATTCCACTGTTGTGTTCGGTGGTGGCGGTGATCTGGCAGTTGGGTATCCTGAACATGATGGGCTATGGCCTGGGTGTGTTCTCGGTACTGGTACCGTTTCTGGTGTTTGCCATCGCGGTCAGCCATGGCGTACAGGTAATCAATGCGATTGCCCATGAAACTGCCCATGGTGAGGACCGTCTTGGCGCTGCCCGGGTAACCTTCCACCATCTGCATAAAGCAGGGCTGGTGGCGCTGATCAGTGACGGTATCGGTTTTGCCACCCTCTTCGTGATTGATATCGGCGGTATCAAGGATCTGGCGCTGGTGGCCAGTATCGGTGTGGCGCTGGTTATTTTCACTAACCTGGTGTTGCTGCCGGTGCTGATGTCCTATGTCGGCGTGACCCAGAGCTGCGTTGATCACGCCCAGTATAAACTGGAGCACAAGACAGCACTGTGGGATGGCTTGTCCCACTTTGCCGAACCCCGCATGGCCCGTATTGCCATGGTTGCAGCACTGGTGCTTGCCGGTGTGGGTGCCTGGTACAGCCAGGGACTGAAAATCGGTGATCTGGACAAAGGTGCCCCGGAGTTACGTGCTGATTCCCGCTATAACCTGGACAACAACTATATTACCGGTAACTTCACTACCAGTACCGACCTGATGACGGTGTTTGTTGGTACTCCGGAAGGTCAGTGCGAAACCTTTAAGGCAATCGACCTGACTGACCGCCTGGGCTGGCAGTTGGAAAATACCGCAGGCGTAAAGTCGGTTTCTTCCCCTGCAACCCGTGCCAAACTGAACCGTTATCTGGGTAACGAAGGTAACCTTAAGCTGATGTCGCTGCCACGTGACGAGCGTGTGCTCAGCCGTGCTATCGCGTATTCCGGATTTACTTCCACCGGCGTGAGTACCAGTTGTAACCAGCAGCGACTTGATCTGGAGCTGACCGATCACCGTCAGGAAACTCTGCAGAACGTGGTTTCGGCTGTACGAGGTTTTGCCTCGGCCAATGATGATGCCGAAATCTGGTTCCGCCTGGGTGATGGTAATGCGGCGTATGAAGCTGCAACCAACGAGGTTATCGACAGCGCTCAGTACGAGATCCTGGCCTATGTGTACGGCATTGTGGCGCTGATGTGCCTGGTGATGTTCCGTTCGGTGAAAGCTGTACTTTGTATCCTCCTGCCGTTGGCGCTGACTTCGCTGCTGTGTCAGGCGCTGATGGCTGTGCTGGGCATTGGCGTTAAGGTTGCGACCTTGCCGGTAATCGCGCTGGGTGTGGGTATCGGTGTCGACTATGGCATCTATATATACAGCCGTCTTGTTTCCTATATGGAGATGGGTCATCCACTACGTCTGGCCTATCTGGAAGCGCTGAAAACCACCGGTAAGGCGGTGTCCTTTACCGGTATGACACTGGCCATCGGTGTGGCGACCTGGATGCTGTCGCCGATTAAGTTCCAGGCCGACATGGGTATCCTGCTGACCTTTATGTTCTTGCTGAACATGGTAGGTTCGCTGACGTTGCTGCCAGCACTGGCTCACTTTCTGCTCAAAAGCTCGTCTGATGAGGGGACTCCCGAATCTGTAGAGCCAATCAGCCAGAACAAGGCTTCCGAACAATTGACCTCCAGTTAAATGACGCATGAGGCCTGCTCAGAGTTATTCATGGGCAGGCCATTAATCCAAATTCTTAATTACAGTTAGGACCGCTAAAACACCCTTTTGCCATTTATGCCAACTCGAAGGCTATTGCTATACGGGTAAGCAGGTAAGTGGCATTGAGCAATGCTGGCCTAAAATGTCCTGAAAATAAGGGAATAAAAGATGCAAACAAAAATAATCGAACCCGCTGCGAATGCACACCAGTACCAACTACTTATCAAAAGCCTGCTGCTATCCGGCAAGCGTTTTGAGCCGGGTCAGGAGATCGTCTACGGCGATGTGATCCGCTATGACTACCGTACTCTGTATGAGCGCATCTGCAAGTTGGCCAATGTACTGACCAACGCGGGAGTGAAGGCGGGTGATACCGTTGCGGTGATGGACTGGGACAGTCACCGTTACCTTGAAGCATATTTCGCAGTACCGATGATCGGCGCCGTGCTGCACCACGTCAACATTCGACTCAGTGTCGACCAGATTGGTTATACCATGAACCACGCAGAGGACGATCTGGTGCTGGTGCATGATGACTTTGTGGTCATTGCAGAGCAGCTGGCCGATCAGTTGCCAACAGTGCGCGGCTATATCCAGCTGACTGACGAAGCTAAAGCAGTACCTACCAGCCTCAATACCCTTGGCGAGTATGAGGCACTGATACAGGATGCTGCCGCAGAGTATGACTTCCCGGACTTCGATGAGAACTCCGTGGCGACCACCTTCTATACCACGGGTACTACCGGTAACCCGAAAGGCGTGTATTTCACCCACCGCCAGCTGGTACTGCATACCCTGAACGGTGCCGCTACCCTGGGATTGTATGAGGGACAGCCGCTGCTGCGCTCCGACGATGTCTATATGCCGATGACACCGATGTTCCACGTCCACGCCTGGGGTGTGCCTTACATCGCCACCATGCTGGGGGTGAAGCAGGTCTATCCTGGCCGCTACGAACCCAACAAGCTGGTGAAGCTGTTCCGCGAAGAGGGGGTGACATTCTCTCACGGTGTACCGACAGTGCTGCAGATGATCCTCAACTGTGAAGAAGCCGAAAAAACCGACCTGTCAGGCTGGAAACTGCTTACCGGTGGTAGCGCACCGACTCTGGCGCTGGCGCAGCAGATGGCTGATCGAGGCATTCTTTTCCACACTGGTTATGGCATGTCGGAAACCTGCCCACTCCTAAGTACTACCTTCCTGCATCCGGCCGAGCGCGAGTTGGATATGAGTGATCAGATGTCACAGCGGATCAAAACCGGGGTGCCGATCGGTCTGGTGGATCTGCGCATAGTGGATCCCGATGGCAACGATGTACCTCACGATGGCGAAGCCATGGGCGAGATTGTGGTGCGCGCTCCCTGGTTGACCCAAGGCTACTACAAAGAGCCGGAGAAAGGCGCCGAGCTATGGGAGAACGGCTGGCTGCATACCGGCGATGTTGCTTCCATCGATAGCAGCGGTGTGCTGGAAATCAAGGACCGCATCAAGGATGTGATCAAAACCGGTGGTGAGTGGATTTCATCGCTGGAGCTGGAAAACCTGATCAGCCAGCACGCTGACGTAGCTGAAGTGGCAGTCGTTGGTGTCCCCGATGAGAAATGGGGCGAGCGTCCGTTTGCCCTGATTGTGCCGGCAGCCGGTGCGGAGATAGATGACAGCATGATCAAGAGTCATCTGATGCAGTTTGTCGATAGCGGTCAGATCAACAAATGGGCGATTCCACATCAGATCAATGTAGTGACTGAAATACCTAAAACAAGCGTCGGCAAGATCAACAAGAAGGTGATCCGTACGCAGGTGAGTTAACTTTTGCGACCGTCGGCTCTCTTATGAGAGCTGTTTGGGGAAGCTATGCTTCCCCTTTTTTTATGTACAGGATGTACGCCTCTTTTTAGAGAACTGGGGCGCGGGCACATACTTGCACATGGATGTGCTAGTTAGAGCACTGTCAGGAACAAGTGCCGAGATGTGCATGAGCGACGATGTATCGTTTGAATACTTCCGTGTACTAAATGCGGCTTTCATGTGATCAGCAGAATACCCAAAGATTATGATAATTGACTGTGAAATGACGAGTTCTTTTTAAACGGTGTCCCCTATCCCATTGAGAAGGGCTATATTCTCCTTGGCCTTTATTGCTCAAGATATGTGGGGAATATTGAATTTTTAGTTCAAATCAACCCATTTTACCTCGACGGCTAAAATGTATCCTGCGCCATATACAGTTTTGATTATTTGAGGCTCTTTAGGATCAGCTTCAATTTTTTTGCGTAGTCGCGACATGCGTGAGTCGATACTCCGGTCATAGGGAATTGCCTGCTCACCTAACAATCGGTCTCTCGATATTATTTGTTTTGGCGCGTAAAGAAGAGTAATTAAAAGGTCAGCTTCAGCGGTACTTAAGGTAAAACTTTCCTCAGAAGCGTGGGTGAGTGTCAGAGTTGCAGGGTTATAGACCCAATCACCGAAATATGCCTGTTTGATGCTGGTTGATGATGTATCGTCGGACCTGCCCAAGCGGCGTATCAAACTGTGTACCCTTGCCACCAGATAGCGAGGTTCAAAGGGTTTGGTGATGTAGTCGTCGGCACCGAGTTCAAGTCCTAATACACGATCAGGTAGACTGCCTCTTCCTGAAAGAATAAGTACACCTATATCGGGACTGTCGTAGAGCTGCTTTACCAGCCCTAAGCCATCCATATCGGGCAATCCAAGATCGACTATACAAAGAGTAGGTGGGTGACGTTTTATAGCCTGCAGCGCTTTAGTCCCCGTATTAAACGTGCGTATATCGTAGCCATAATATTTAAGCTCAGAGCAGGCTAAGTCACAGATATCCTGGTCGTCATCAACTATATAGATAAGGTTTTTTTTCTGCATAACGTGTTCGCTCACTATCATCCGGAAAAATATTTTTTTAGTTCTGGGTAGAGCTCGGTATATGGGGGTTATTTATTGCCTGTTCTAATGTCTCTTTGTCGAAGGGCTTACGCAGTATTTTGTAATGTTGTTGCTTATCTCTGCTGGATAGTTGATCGTATTCATAACCACTGATTAAAACAATGGTATTTGTGGGACTCTTTTTACGCATGAGTGCAGCTAACTCGAAGCCGTTTAACCGGCCGGGCATATTGATATCGGAAACCATACCTTTGATACTTTTAAGAGTGTTGATCAGATGTTCTGCCTCGTCAGCATCTCCGGCCTCTATTACGGTAAAACCCAACGTCATGAGTTGTTCGCGCACTATGGCCCGAACATCTCCATCATCCTCGACTAATAACATCAGTTTGCCAGCATAATTTTTATCTGTGGAAAGAGAGAGGGGGCTATTTAGATCTGCATGTAGGGGAGGGACATCGGTTACCGGAAGCAGCAATGAGATGGACGCCCCTTGGCCTGGTCGGCTTTCAATGGAAATATACCCGCGGGATTGTTTGATAAATCCATATACCATACTGAGGCCCAGGCCTGAACCTTCTCCGATACCTTTGGTTGTATAGAACGGCTCATACGCAAGCTTTTTAGCTTCCGGTGAGAATCCGCAGCCATTGTCATTCACCTGAATCTCAATGTACTGACCCGGAGGGACTTCTTCATCATAACTCAGAGGGGAGCCTATCGAACGGACATTTACTATGAACTCAATCCGCCCTCCTTGGGGCATTGCATCTTTAGCATTCAGGGCAAGATTGACTAATGCATTTTCCAATTGGCCAGGATCAACAAATAGTGCGGTATCAGTCATATTGTGACTGACCACTTCAATATCATCGGACAGGGAGCCCTCGAGCAATTCAACTGTTTCCTGGAGCAGGGTGTTTAGATTCACAGTAGTAGGAATTAACGCTTGACGTCGAGAGAATGCTAGTAAACGACCTGTAATATCGGCGCCGCGGCGAGAAGCGCGGATTGCTGGGTTGATATATTTTGCCAGACCTTCTGTTGTCGCAAAGTGATCGTTAGCTGCAAGCAGATTACCCAAAATGACTGTGAGCAGATTATTGAAGTCATGTGCCAGACCTCCAGCAAGCTGCCCTGCTGCACTGATGCGCTGTGCTTCCGTCAGTTTGTGCTCTGCCTCCTTTTCGGCAGTAATATCCAGTGATAGGTTAAGCAATCCGATTATCTGCCCATCAGCAGCAATGTCGGGAAGTAACGTGCGTTTTGTAATTATCTCTCGCTCATCCAAATCAAAGCGATACTCGTAAACGACTTCTTCTCCGGCCAGACAGCGAGAGACCTGTTCATTGATGCTATCCATCATTACTGAATCGATTATTTTGGTGATTGGTTGGCCAATGATTTCATGCTTGCTCTTGTTAAAAAAATCAGCGTAGCCCTGATTTACGAAAATGTATTGCAAATCCTTGTCAAGATAGGCTATCTGGGCAGGTAAAGCATCCAGGATCAGACGCTGACGCTCCTCCAGTTGGGCCAGTTCCTGTGTTCGGCTTTTTACCTTGGAATCCAGTGTTTGAATATTGTTATGTAAACGCTTAACCATCGTATCAAAGGTCCTGGCGAGCATGCCGATTTCGTCATCACGAACGATGCCGCTTTTGGCCGTCAGGTCACCTCCATGCACCCGCGCTGCTGTTCTGGCCAGCTGTTTTATGGGCTGAGTAATACGGTTGATGAAATATATTGCTAAGGAGATGCCCATCAGTATGGAAATAAGTGCAATGGTGAGTATACGTTCGCTCAGCAATGCTGAGCTGTTGCGTAGCTCGTCTTCGTATACTGAGGAGCAAATATACCAGCCGAAGCCATCCAGAGAGCGTACCAATGATATCTTGTCGTAAATATAGTTACCCGGATCTGATGGTTTATCCCACTTGTAGTGCAGCTCTTTACCGGTATCCGCTACTTCGATCAGTTCTTCAATAATACTGCGCCCCGTTAATGGATCCATCAGATCCAATGCGTTGGTTTGATCGATGTTTGGGTTAGGGTGAGCCAATATCTGACCTTCTTTATCAAAGATAAACAGGTAACCTGTTTTGGCTACCCTTATCTTGCTGAGTGCTTCACGTACTTCGCGAATAGTGTCCTGTTTGCGTTGGTGTACTTCTGATTCAATATCATCCAGATAGAGACCGGAACCAATAACAAAGCCCCATTGAGGATAATTTTTGACATAAGAAAGTTTATCAAGCGCTGGACCTTCGTTAAGGCGTTGCCATTTGTATTGGTAAAACCCTTCACCCTCTGTTGTTGCTGAATGAATAACTTTTCGAATAAGAGTTTCCTGTTCGCTGGTGCCGATTACCGATATGTCCATGTTTTGGAAACGGGGATCCGGGTGGGAAAGCAGGTTGGTGTCGTGATCGGCTATCCAAACATATCCATCATTATCGTAGGTGAAGTTGCGCAGGCCATTGAAAATACGGGTGCGTGCTTGCTCCAGCGTGGTGTTAGTGCGCTCTGCTTCGGCATAGGCTTCTCGGATATGGGCCTCGGTTAATGTCACTACGGCTTTAAGACGCTGCTTGTGTGACTCAAGCGCCTGTTGGCGATATCCCTCCAGATCCGAATGCATCTTGTTGGCTAACTGAAAAACATTGTTCAGTGCCAGCCGGGCTGAATTGCGTTCAATCTCGTATACCTCTTTCTGAATTAGAGGCACCGAGTACATATAGATGGCGACAAACATCACAGCAATGATCAACAGTACTACCAAAAAGAATCGCCTGAACAGCTTAGAGTCTGAAATCATTGAAGCTTTACCTGAATCTATTCAATTATCCCAGTTTAATGTGAAACTCTGTCGAATTCTGCCTGTTTGCACAATTCGGTGCATTTGTGGCAAACCCTTGCAAAAGTTTTGTTGTTATATGAAGTAATCAAAGCGGGTTGGCCCAGGTTATTATCCGGTCGACCACTTCGATTCTAAAAAAATAATAAACCGGATGTCTTCGGATAAACGGGTAAGGAATCGTTTTTATGAAGCAAGACTATATCCTCAGGACAGAGTCTCTTGTCAAAGAATTCAAGGGTTTTACCGCCGTTGATGATGTTAATCTGAAGGTTGAGCGCGGTACTATCCACGCGCTTATCGGACCAAATGGGGCCGGTAAAACAACCGTCTTTAACCTGCTGACAAAATTTTTGACGCCCACTACCGGCACCATCCTGTACAACGGTGAAGATATTACCACGATGAAATCAGCCGCCATCGCCCGCAAGGGGATTGTGCGCTCATTTCAGATCTCTGCTGTTTTCCCCCATCTGACTGTCATGGAAAATGTCCGCATAGCGTTGCAGCGTAATGAAGGCAACAGTTTCCATTTCTGGAAATCGGGAAAAGTGCTCAACAAGTTGAATGACCGGGCTGTCGAGTTGCTCGATTCTGTTGGCCTGAAAGAGTTTGCCAACACGGTCACTGTCGATCTTTCTTATGGCCGTAAGCGTGCGCTAGAGATTGCTACGACCCTGGCGCTTGATCCTGAAATGTTGCTGCTCGATGAGCCTACACAGGGGATGGGACATGAGGATGTGGGAGTCGTAGCCGACCTGATCAAGAAGGTATCTAAGGATCGCACCATCCTGATGGTTGAGCACAATCTGCATGTGGTTGCCCAGCTGGCTGACAAAATTACCGTTCTACAGCGCGGCGCCATTCTTACTGAAGGTGATTACGAAACCGTATCCCGGGATCCTCGTGTACGTGAAGCCTATATGGGAGTTGAAGCCGACGATGAAGTCGCACAGGCACATGCTGCTGCAAACGCCGCGTCAAATGCCACTTCTAATGTTGTCGACAAGGAGAGCAATGCAGTAGAAAAGGAGAACGTAGCATGAGCAGTACTGGTGAAAAGATTCGTATTGTCGATCTGCATGCCTACTACGGTGAATCTCACATTCTTCACGGTATCGATATGACTGTGAAGCAGGGGGAGCTGGTTACCCTGCTGGGGCGAAATGGTTCAGGCCGCTCCACGACTCTCAAAGCGATTATGAATATGGTTGGGCGCCGTACCGGCCAGGTTAATATCAATGGCAGTGAAACCATTAACATGCCGCCGCACAAAATTGCCCATCTGGGAGTGGGTTATTGCCCGGAAGAGCGCGGCATCTTTTCCAGCCTGAACGTTGAAGAGAATCTGATGCTGCCGCCAAACGTGCGTTCCAATGGCATGAGCATTGAAGAGATCTACGCTATTTTCCCCAACCTGGCGGAGCGCCGTTACAGTCAAGGTACACGCCTGTCAGGCGGGGAACAGCAGATGCTGGCGATGGCCAGGATTTTGCGAACCGGTGCAAATATCTTGCTGCTCGATGAGATTACAGAAGGTCTCGCCCCGGTGATCGTGCAGAAGCTGGCTGAAGTTCTGGTGATGCTTAAGGAGCGTGGCTTGACTATTTTGCTGGTCGAACAGAATTTCCGCTTTGCCGCGCCAATTGCTGACCGCCACTACGTGATGGAGCATGGCCATATCGTTGAGGAAGTGCATCAGCATGAGTTGGAAGCCAAGACGGAATTATTGAATACCTATCTGGGCGTATAGGGCTAGTTATAAAGGCTTAGTCCTGTGCCCGATTCCCTTGAAATTCGATAAAAATAAAAATTCTCAAGCAGGAGTGTTACAAATGAAAATGATGAAAAAGGCCCTATTGGCTGCAGCAATGAGCGTGGCTGTTGCCACTGGTGTACAGGCTGGTGAAGTTTCTGATGATGTAGTAAAGATCGGTGTACTGGCGGATATGGGCGGTGGTTACGCAGATGTTTGTGGTAAGGGCTGTGTAACTGCTGTAGAGATGGCAGTTGAAGACGTTGGTGGTACGGTACTAGGTAAGCCGATTGAAGTTGTAAGCGCCGATGACCAGAACAAACCGGATGTAGGCTCTGCGAAGGTCCGAGAGTGGATCGAAAACGAGAACGTTGACGCGGTTAACGGTTTGGTAGCATCTTCGGTTACCGGTGCGGTAACTAAAGTACTGACTGATGCCAAAAAAATAGCGTTAATCTCCACGTCAGCCAGTAATGCCTTCACCACTAAAGCATGCTCTCCATACAATGTTCACTGGACTTACAATGTAGCGGCACTGGCTAACGGTACAGTTAAGCTAATGGTTGATGCGGGTAAGAAAAAATGGTTCTTTATTACTGCTGATTATGCCTTCGGTCATGCCCTGGAAGGTATCGCCTCCAAGGTAATCGAATCCAGCGGCGGTGAAGTTGTCGGTGCTGTTCGTGCACCTCTGGGTACAACTGACTTCTCTTCTTATGTATTGCAGGCTCAGGCTTCTGGTGCTGACGTAGTAGGTCTGGCAAATGCGGGTGCAGACTTTGTAAACGCGCTAAAAACGTCTGCAGAGTTCGGTCTGACCGAAACGGCTGAAGTAGCAGGCTTGCTGGTATTTACGCCCAATGCTAAGGCGTTGGATCCTTCAATTGCTGCAGGTATGAAGTTAACGACTGGTTTCTACTGGGATATGGATGATCAGACCCGCGAGTGGTCTGCGCGCTTCAAGGCACGTCATGGCTCAATCCCATCAATGGCCCAGGCCGGTGCGTACTCTATGACGATGCACTACCTGAATGCGATCAAGGCTGCCGGTACCGATGAGTCTGATGCGGTTATGAAGCAGATGAAGGCCTCCAAGCCAGATGATTTCTTTGCGCGTAACGCAGACTTGCGAGCAGATGGCCGTATGGTTCACGACATGCTGCTGGTAAGCATCAAGGACGAAGCAAGCCGTAAGTCTGAGGATGATATCTACAATATTGAAGCAGTCATTCCCGGTGATGTGGCATTCAATCCAATGCTGCCTGCATGTGATTTCAAGTAAGTTCTTGATACAGGGCGCACAGGCGTAATGCTTGTTGCGACCCTGGCTTTTCTGAAAGGGGCTACTGCGGCTGGTTGCATAGTTTTGTCGCGTGGCTTAGTTGCTTTGCATAGTCCCTTTGATCTTCCTAGGTGGTGTTATGGTTACGTTTCTTGGTATTAATCTGTTTGCGCTGTCGGGACAGCTATTGGTGGGCCTGATTAACGGTTCATTTTACGCGCTGCTCAGTCTCGGATTGGCGATTATCTTTGGTCTGTTGAAAATTATTAACTTTGCTCAGGGCGCTATGTACATGCTTGGCGCGTTCGCTGCCTGGATGGCGCTGAACTACATGGGTATCAACTACTGGGCGGCATTGATCCTGGTGCCTCTGGCCGTCGGTGGCTTGGCAATTCTGATTGAGCGTTTTCTGGTTCGGCCTATTGCCAATGAGGATCATCTCTACAGCCTCTTGCTGACCTTTGGTATAGCCCTTGTTTTACAGGGTTTATTTACCCATATTTACGGTTCTTCAGGTTTGCCTTATTCGATCCCTGCTGAACTGAAAGGCGGTACCAAGCTGCCGTTCATGTATCTGCCAAACTATCGTGCCTGGATTATTGTGAGTTCCTTGGTGGTCTGTCTGGGAACCTGGTGGGTTATCGAGAAAACCAAACTGGGTGCCTATCTGCGCGCCGGTACTGAAAACCCGCAGCTGATGCAGGGTTTTGGTATCAATGTACCTTTGATTACCACCCTGACCTTTGGTTTTGGGGTGGCGCTAGCGGGTTTTGCCGGTGTACTGGCCGCGCCTGTCTACTCGGTTAGCCCTGAGATGGGTTCCAATATTCTGATTGTGGTCTTCGCCATCGTCGTTATCGGTGGCATGGGGTCTATTGGTGGTGCCATACTCACCGGTTTGCTGATGGGCGTTGTGGAGGGGCTGACAAAATTCTTCTATCCGGAAGCCTCCGCCACTGTCATCTTCCTGGTAATGGTGATCGTGCTGTTGTTCAAGCCTGCCGGTCTGTTTGGTAAGGAAGCATAGGAGTCGCACCATGAAAATTAATAAGTTGTATCTGTCTCTGTTTATTCTGGCGCTGGCGGCACCCGCGGTACTTTACCCGGTGTTCCTGATGAAGGTGCTGTGTTTCGCGCTGTTCGCCTGTGCATTTAACCTGTTACTGGGCTTCGTCGGCCTGCTGTCCTTTGGTCACGCAATCTTCCTGGGTACCGGTGGTTATGTGACGGGTGCGCTGATGCTGCATACCGGCCTGACTCCTGAACTGAGTATTCTGGTTGGTACCGTTGCAGCAGGTTTATTGGGCGCGGTATACGGTAAGCTGGCGGTTAAACGTGAAGGTATTTATTTCGCAATGGTCACCCTGGCGCTGGCTCAGCTGGCTTTCTTCTTCTATCTTCAGGCGCCGTTTACCGGTGGTGAGGATGGTTTGCAGGGCGTGCCGCGCGGCAAATTATTCGGCATGTTTGATCTGTCCGATAATATGGTGATGTACTACTTCGTACTGGCTATCTTCATCTTCGGGTTCTGGCTGATTCACCGTACTGTGCATTCTCCCTTTGGTCAGATTCTCAAAGCGATCCGTGAAAACGAACCGCGTGCCGTCTCTCTTGGCTATAACGTCAACGATTATAAGTGGGTCGCGTTTATTATATCTTCTGCTTTGGCTGGCCTGGCGGGTTCAACCAAGACGCTGGTATTCCAGCTGGCTTCCCTGACCGATGTGCATTGGCATATGTCCGGTGAGGTGGTGTTGATGACTCTGCTAGGTGGCATGGGGACTATTTTTGGCCCGGTTGTTGGCGCCGGTGTTGTCGTTGGGATTCAGAACTACCTGTCAGGTGGTGAGCTGGGTAACTATATCCATATCATCATGGGTCTTATCTTTATCGTTTGTGTGCTGGCATTCCGCAGCGGTATCGTGGGTGAATTCCAGAAGATGGTTAAGAAGAATTTTTGAAAGCATTTTTAGTCCCTCTAAGAGTCTTGAAAGCACACTATTAGTTCGGTCCCTGTTTGCCAAACTAAAGACCTGAAACAATTAAAAGGCGATTCTTCATGAAAACAAAAATAATCGAACCCGCTGCGAATGCGCACCAGTACCCGCTGCTGATCAAAAGCCTGTTACTCTCCGGTAAGCGTTTTGAGCCCGGTCAGGAGATCGTCTACGGCGATGTGATCCGTTATGACTACCGTACTTTGTATGAACGTATTTGTAAGCTGGCAAATGTACTGACCAACGCAGGAGTGAAGGCGGGTGATACCGTTGCGGTGATGGACTGGGACAGCCACCGTTATCTGGAAGCTTACTTCGCGGTGCCGATGATCGGTGCCGTTCTGCACCACGTTAATATTCGTCTCAGTACCGATCAGATTGGTTATACCATGAGTCATGCCGAAGACGATCTGGTGCTGGTACATGATGATTTCGTTGTCATTGCAGAGCAGCTGGCCGATCAGTTGCCAACGGTTCGCGGCTATATCCAGCTGACTGACGAAGCTAAAGCAGTACCTTCCAGCCTGAATACGCTGGGCGAGTATGAAGCACTGATACAGAATGCTGCCGCAGAGTATGACTTCCCGGACTTCGATGAGAACTCCGTTGCGACCACCTTCTATACCACGGGTACTACCGGTAACCCCAAGGGCGTGTATTTCACCCACCGCCAGCTGGTTTTGCATACGTTGAACGGTGCTGCCACTTTGGGTTTGTATGAGGGCCAGCCGCTGCTGCGTTCAGACGATGTCTATATGCCGATGACGCCTATGTTTCACGTGCATGCCTGGGGTGTGCCTTACATCGCTACCATGCTGGGGGTGAAGCAGGTCTATCCTGGCCGCTACGAACCCAACAAACTCGTGAAGCTGTTCCGGGAAGAGGGGGTGACCTTCTCCCACGGTGTACCGACGGTGCTGCAGATGATCCTCAACTGTGAGGAAGCTGATAAAACCGACCTGGCGGGCTGGAAACTGCTTACCGGTGGTAGCGCGCCGACTTTGGCGCTAGCTCAGCAGATGGCTGATAGAGGCATCCTGTTCCATACAGGATATGGTATGTCGGAAACCTGCCCGCTGCTGAGTACTACCTTCCTGCATCCGGCCGAGCGCGAGTTGGATATGAGTGATCAGATGTCACAGCGGATCAAAACCGGGGTGCCGATCGGTCTGGTGGATCTGCGCATAGTGGATCCCGATGGCAACGATGTACCTCACGATGGCGAAGCCATGGGCGAGATTGTGGTGCGCGCTCCCTGGTTGACCCAAGGCTACTACAAAGAGCCGGAGAAAGGCGCCGAGCTATGGGAGAACGGCTGGCTGCATACCGGCGATGTTGCTTCCATCGATAGCAGCGGTGTGCTGGAAATCAAGGACCGCATCAAGGATGTGATCAAAACCGGTGGTGAGTGGATTTCATCGCTGGAGCTGGAAAACCTGATCAGCCAGCACGCTGACGTAGCTGAAGTGGCAGTCGTTGGTGTCCCCGATGAGAAATGGGGCGAGCGTCCGTTTGCCCTGATTGTGCCGGCAGCCGGTGCGGAGATAGATGACAGCATGATCAAGAGTCATCTGATGCAGTTTGTCGATAGCGGTCAGATCAACAAATGGGCGATTCCACATCAGATCAATGTAGTGACTGAAATACCCAAAACCAGCGTCGGCAAGATCAACAAGAAAGTGATCCGCATGCAGATGGGTTAAGCTCAGCTGAAAAGACCGAAGGCAGTGTGAGTGAATGCCTATTAAAGGAATGATCTGAACAAGTAGCTTAAAACCGTCCAAATTTTTCCCTTTCGAGAAACATACATACAACAGAAAAGAAGCATATAAAGCTAAATCTTAAAAAATAGGGGGATAAGATATCCCCCCAGGTTCCAGAAAGGATAGTGAAAAGGTTAATAAAAGATCGCCCTGTTGTCGCATCACATTGAACAGCTCCTGGGTACCGGCATCGATGTGTTCCGGGTTGGAGTACTCAGCTTCGTTATGACTGATACCGCCTAGGAAGGCACAAAGATCATTGAAGTCGGCAGCCACAGCTTACGGTAGTTAAACTGGCGACCGAAGGCCTGGCGGGTGGTGTAGTAGATGTTCTGAACATCAGTAAATACGGCGATTCGGGTTACTGTCATTCCTTCTGGTTTGTTGCTGTATGAATACTGAGTTAACCCTGACTTTACGAGTCACATTGATACTGCATCTCTGTAGTAAATTCTGCAGGCTGCCAGTATCTCTTACAGCACTTAATTGTCTGGCATGTTTGTTTCAGGCACACTCAGTGGGCTGAGAGATATGGAACTGATTATTGAACCTGTTTGTTTTCAGTTAACAGGGTTTATTGCAACAGTCAGAAATTTTGTGGGTAAAAGGAACTTTTGAACCCGAGTAGTAGGGCTGGAATTACCATGTGCATATAGGAGTGGCACACTCAGGCCTCGACCAGAGAATTCGTTTGAAATGAAAAACAGAGACGCTAGTGACGCTGTAGAAAGGATCAGTTTTTGGGAAAATAGCATTATTCGCCGCTATTTCCTGATTTCGCTGTTGATAGCGACCCTGCCATTGGCGCTTATTACCTGGTCTTATGATCGTTTTGCCGGTCAGTTGCTGGACAATATCGAGGAGCAGAAGGCCCGCTATTCTCTTAATTCCTCATACTTGGGGGTGATGGGGTTTCTGCGTAACCGGCAATATGAACTGAGTACTGTGATCGATCTGCCCGGTATCGAAGGCTTGCTGCAGTCCGGGCCGGACAGCCGGGTGCCGGACAATATCTATAGCCTGATCGATTTCGAGACCGACAGTCCGCATATCTATGGTGTACTGTTCTTTGACCGGGACTGGAATTTGCTGCGGGCGCTGCCGGGGCAGGGGGCGGCTGGGTTTCCTTACCGGGGCGAAGGTCATTTTGATATATCCGGATTGCCAAAGGCAGAGTTGGGAGAGTATATCCTGATCGGCCCTCAGGTGCCGAGCAGGGGTACTTCAGGCTGGTTCCTGTTGGCACATCCGTTAAACCCACCTGCACTGAATCAGTCTTCACCGGGTTATGCCGTATTACAGTTGCGTCTGGCCAGCATGACCGAGCTGCTGAAACCGTTCGGGCTGACCGAGAGTATCAAACCTTTTCTGATGACCCCTGCCGGCAACTCTTTCAATCTTCTGGGTGAGGTTGTTGCCATTACCGATGCAGCGCTGGTGAGTGAAGATATCACTCCGGGCTGGACCATTACCGGTATCAGAACCGGCGAGCTGGCCAACTTTGCTAAAGAACTTACCAGGCCTTTGTTTATTGCCGGTGTCAGCCTGTCGATTGTGTTGGTTATTATCTTCTTCCTGAATATTTCGTTCCGGATCAAAAAGCGGATACTACCGCTGATTCAAGGCGCCGATACAATAGCGAAGGGAAATCTGAACCACCGTATCGCCCCCACCGGAAATGACGAAATTACCCTGCTGGCGAAAACATTTAACAGTATGGGTAAGCAGCTGCAGGAGTTAATTGACTCGCGCATCAGTGTTGAGAAAAGGGCTGTAATGGGGGAGTTTTCCGCTGGTGTTGCCCATGAAATTAGAAACCCTCTGGCGACGATGAAGGTGTGTGTACAGGGCTTGTCAGCCGGGAAACATGATCCGCATTCCCGGGAACAGCTAACCATGATGCTGGAAGAGATCGATCGGATAAATGATGTAATCGAAGGCCTGCTTCACTATGCTAGGCCGATGGAACCGCGTCTGGAGTGGTTGCCAGTGGCCAGTCTGTTCAGCCGGATTGAGTCTCTGGCCGGCCCGCTTGCAGCTAACAGTAGTGTACAGCTGAGTATTGAAACGGAGCAGGAAACCGAAATCTTTGCCGATACCAATCAGCTACAGCAGGTGCTGATGAATCTAATTCTGAATGCCATTCAGGCGATGCCTGAGGGTGGGGCTCTGAGTCTGAAATCATACTGCCAGTCAGGGCAGGTGGTGCTTGAAGTTAAAGACTCAGGGCAGGGCATGAGCCAGGAACAGATTGATAAAGCAACTCAGCCATTTTATACCACTAAGGCCGAAGGTACTGGCTTAGGGCTTGCCATATCCGCCAGATTGGTTCATCTCAACAGTGGTGGTTTGTCTTTCAAAAGTACGCCGGGGCAGGGAACCACTGTTACCTTACAGTTTAAGCAGATGCGGGGATGTAATGAATAAGAGGTTAATTCTCATCGTCGATGACGAGCAGAGACTGGTGCGATCGATGCAGATGGTGCTGGAACCTGAGGGTTATAGTATCGCCAAGGCATATACCGGTCAGGAGGGTATTAATAAAGCGCTGGAGCTTGAGCCTGATCTGATTTTGCTGGATCTGCGTCTGCCTGATCTGAGTGGTATCGATCTGTTAAAGCAACTCAGGCAGCGGCATATCGCTATACCGGTGATCATGTTGTCAGCCCACGGCGATATTAAGGTGGCGGTGGAAGCGGTTAAAAGTGGTGCCTTCGATTTTATCTCTAAGCCCTTTGATCTCAATGAGCTGAAGCTGTTGATTTTGCGTTGCCTGGAACGTCAGCGACTTGATTCTGAGGTGAGTTTTTATCGCCAGCGTGCCTCAAGTTCTTCGCTTATCGGACAGAGCGAAGGGATGGTGCGCCTGCAGGACCAGATTGCTCGTGTTGCTGGCAGCTCGGCCAAAACCATACTGCTGCTGGGCCCGTCCGGCACCGGTAAAACCGCCATCGCGCGGGAAATTCATAATCTGTCTGGTTTTGCCGAGGGGCCTTTTATAGAAGTGAACTGTGCGTCTCTACCTGAACAGCTGTTGGAAGCCGAACTGTTTGGCGCTGAAAAGGGAGCCTATACCGGCGCGGATAAGAAACGCTCTGGTCTGGTAGAGCTGGCCAGTGATGGTACGCTGTTTCTGGATGAGATCGGAGAAGTGAGTCTGGCTATTCAGGCTAAGCTACTGACTTTTCTGGAAAACCACAGTTACCGCCCGGTAGGAGCCGGCCGGGAACATAAAGCCAATGTTAGGGTGATTGCAGCGACTAATCTCGATCTGGGGGCCGCGGTACAGGATGGCAGCTTCAGGTCGGATCTCTATTACCGCCTTAATGTGATGCCTATCGATGTGCCATCGCTGCAGGAGAGGCGGCAGGATATTCCCCTGTTGCTGGAATATTTCGCATTGACGATGGCGGCCAATGAAGGCTCTGCACCGGTGCTGATGAGTGGCGAGATTGTTTCCATGCTGCAGGGTTATTCCTGGTCAGGGAATATACGTGAGCTGAAAAACCTGATGGAGCGACTCACGATCCTCTACCCCGGTGAAGATATTGCACCGGACATGCTGCCTCCTGAAATGCAGTCGGTGGCAGAGGCTTCGTCTCACATTGAATCGGCACAGAGCGGATCGGTAACGATTGAGAACCAGCTCGCCAGCAAGGAAAAGAGCATTATTTTACAGGCGCTGGATGATGCTGGGGGCCGAAAAGGACTGGCGGCGGAAAAACTGGGTATTTCCCGTCATGCTTTTAAACGTCGTTTACAGAAACTGGGGATCGACTGATGCGGTTTTTTAAGGTCGTCCGAGTTTGTCTGTGGGCCGCGGCTGTATGGTTTGGGTCTATGGCACAGGCCGGTGCTGGTCAGTTTCTGGGCGTACCTGAGCAACAGGCGGACTTAAAGCTGGGCTGTCTTTATCCGATGACAGGTCCAGCAGGGCAGAACGGCAGGGATACGGTGGTTTCCATAGCGATGGCGCTGGAGAAGGTTCACCGGCAAGCTGACGACTTTCCGAAGCTGAATGTGGTAATCGAAGATACCAAGAATAAGCAGTTTCGTGCGACAGAGATTGCGCGTCAGCTGATTGATCAGCAGCAGGTTCAGGTTCTCTGCGGGGTCCTTAATTCCGGTATCGCGCTGGAGATCAGTGATCTGGCCAGGACAACTCAAACCCTGTTTGTCGGGGGCGGGCATGCTTCGTCGCAACTGACTAACGATGCCCTGCATCCATGGTATTTCCGCGTCAGTAATGACAGCAATCAATCGATGATTGCCGGTGCCCGGTATCTGCATGAGCTGCAGCAGAAAAACGGTTGGAAGACGTTGGCTTATATCGGGCCGGACTACGATTACGGACATCAGATCTTGCTGGATATTCTAAACGCGATGGATGGCTTGAATGTTGAGTACTCTATTGTTGCTGAATATTACCCGAAACTAATGGAGACGGATTTCTCTAATTATATTGATGCGCTGTCAGAAAAAGCGCCGGATATTATCATTTCCGGGCACTGGGGCGATGATTTTGTATCCTTTGTCCGTCAGGCCAACGCTACTCAGCTGTTACAGCAGAGTAAGCTGGTTGGTTTTGAACAGGCAGGAGGATATTACAACCTGTCCCGTCTGGGAGAAGACCTGCCTTTGGGACTGGCTCTGGCGGCCCGGCACCATAATAACTGGCCTGATACCGAAGCGAATCGCAACTTTGTGCAGCAGTTTTATACCCGTGCCGGACACTATCCTACCCATACGGCTCAGGATGCCTATTCGGTTATTATTGCAATAGCAGAAGCCTGGAAGGTGGCAGCGACAAAAGATGTTGATGGCGTCCGACTGGCGCTGCCTGGCCTGTCTCTGTCGCTGCCGGAAGATCCGCCGGGTTTCCGATCCTGGATCGATCCCGAAACCCATCAGATCATGCAGGCCATAGCGATCGGGGAAACCATGCCTGATGACAGTTATCCACCGGCCAAGCGGATGCTGGGTAACTGGCGGATTTTTTTACCGGTCAGGCCGGAGCAGAAAAAGTCGGCGAGTGACTGAAACGTTGAAGCAGCAGTGACCGGTTTTTCTTATTGTCTGCTGGTCTGACACCAGGCCTATTGTTTGGTTGTCAGACTGTTTCCCTTTTTCCCTATGTTTTTCCATATCTTTAGTATCTGCAATGTAACTGTCTTGGAGTTGTGTTGCAGCGTGTCGCTATTAATTCATCATATCTGGTTTCGGAATAATGAGCGGTAAGCGCTCATTAATCGACTGCATGCGTGCAAACCGCTCATGGCTTGAAACTGCTATAAATTGATAATTATCAGATAAATCAATATGTTATGTTTATTTTTCGTGTTTGGCACTCCGTTTGCAATAACAGCTGTGTGACTGATCGTTAGTGACGGTATGGCTGGTCCGACCGACCTTTAAAAGGATGCCGGGCCAGCACGCATTAAATAAAAATAACAGGATTCCAAAATGACGAAAAAACATGTAAGCGCTGTAATTGTTGCAGCCGTTCTCAGCATTTCTTCCGCTGCGATGGCGGAGGATGTCCGGCTTTATAATGTCGCCAGTATGTCAGGTGCGTTTGCCAACTTCGGTCAGCAGGGGGAGAAAGGCGCCCGTCTTGCTGTTGATACCGCGGGTAAGATTGATGGCGTGTCGCTGGAACTGGTGACAGTGGATACCGAAAGTAACGCGGGTAAGGCATCGCGCAAAGTAAAGTCTATTATTGCGGAAGATGAGGGCCAGTTCTTCGTTGGTTCAACATTGTCATCGACAGCGCTGGCTGTAGGTAAAGAGGTTAACCGGGGTGATGGTGTATATATTACCGGCAGCGGTGCGGATGAAATTACCGGTAGCCAGTGCAATCAGGCGACTTTCCGCTGGTCGGCACCGACTTATGGTGCGGTGAATGCGAGCCTGCAGCCGTTACTGGATAAGAATCCGGATATTAAGCGGATCTACACTATTACACCGCAGTACGTGTTTGGCGAAGCGATGCTGGAGAATACCCGCAAGGTGGCCGCTGCGCGTGGGCTGGAAGTGGTCGGTAACAGCTACCACTCACTGAAAGAGAAAGAGTTCTCAGGTTATTTGACCCAGGCAATGGCTGCCAAGCCTGACCTGCTGGTACTGCTTAACTTCGGTTCTCAGGCAACGGCAACCATCCAGCAGGCGGTGAACTTCGGCATGAAAAACCGCATGAAGATTGTGCTGGTCTGGAGTAACGGCCTTGATCACATGCGTACTCTGGGTTCCAGCGTATCGGATGGTCTCTACTTCGGAGCCCAGTACTGGCACGAAGAGACATCGCCTGCTAACCAGGCCTTTGTGAAGCTGGCCCGCGAGCAACTCGGTGTCACGCCGACCTACCCGATGGCGCACTATTACCAGATGTCCAAACTGCTGATCGATTCGATAAAAACCGTTGGTTCTGATCCGGTGAAGGTTCGTGGTCATCTGGAAGGCCTGAGCTATGAAGGTCTGACCGGCCAGGAGACGGTCCGTTCCGGGGATCATCAGGTTGAGAAAAGCTTCTACCTGCTGGAGGGTAAGAGCGAAGCCGAGATGGCAGATGCCAGTGATTTTGCCGATATCATGGCGACTAACATGTACTTTGTCAGCCCTGAGGAAGCCGGTTGTAACCTGGGTTCTTCCTAAATGCTGTGACCCCACCGATCTGTAGCAGAGATTCTGATGCCATATTATGGCTGAATCAGTGGGTGGGGTTCTCCCGGTCTTTTCTGACCTTTTTCTTATCAAGGAACCTGTAAGCAACCCGCCATTGCCTTTGCAGTATGGTAATTGATCCGCCTCTGGCGGGCCGCTTTACCGTTGCGTGCTTAAGGCTGTTGTTCCGGATTGCCGGCAGGTACCTGATTACGAGTCATTGCTCATGAATATATATCTGTTTGAAGTAATGAACGGCGTGGCGCTGGGAATGATCTATTTCCTGATGGCTGCGGGGCTAACAATTATCTTCGGAATGATGAATTTTGTTAACTTCGCCCATGGCGCGCTGTATGCCGTTGGTGCCTTTCTGTGTTTTCAGATTATCGACTGGAGCGGCAATTTCTGGCTTGGTCTGATTGTCGCGCCGATTTTGGTCGGTTTGCTTGCCCTGGTGCTGGAGAGAAGTCTTATCCGGCACCTTTACTCCTTTGATCACCCGACCCAGATCCTGATCACTATCGGCATTATGCTGGTGATCCGGGAGGTTATCCTGCTTATCTGGGGTACCGTTCCCAAACCGATTTCCCCGCCAGAAATACTGTCCGGCGTGATGATTATGGGGGACTTTGTTTACCCCTACTACCGGATGTTTGTCATCGCTGTAACCGCCATAGTAGGGCTGGTTATCTGGCTGATTCTGGAACGGACCCGCTTCGGCATTATGATCCGGGCGGGCAGTGAAAACTCTAAGATGGTTACTCTGCTGGGTCTCAATTCTAACTTACTGTTTTCGGCAACCTTTGTATTAGGTGCCGCGCTGGCGGGTCTGGGCGGGGCTCTGATCTCTCCGATCCGGGGTGCTGACGCTTTTATGGGCGCTGAAGCGCTGGGTATTGCTTTCGTGGTGGTGGTTATCGGCGGCATGGGGAGTTTTCCGGGTGCCCTGGCCGGTGCCATGGTTGTGGGACTGGTACAAAGCCTGTCAGCGGGCTTCTGGCCGGAAGGCACCAACATCATGATCTATGCCGTTATGGCAATGATTATTCTGTTACGGCCAAACGGCCTGTTCGGGAGGACCTGAGTTATGACCAGACATACACCAATTTTCGTTCACTTTCTGGCGGTCGCAGTGCTTGCCAGTGTGTTACCGGTTGTTCTTCAGTCCCCGATTCTGGCTGCTGAAGTGCTGATTTTTTCACTGGCGGCAATCGGCTGTAACCTGCTGCTGGGATATACCGGGCTGCTGCCTTTTGGTCAGGCGCTGTTTTTTGGTGCCGGCGCTTATGTTGCCAGTCTGTCGGCTATCCACTGGCAGTCGAGTATGCTGCCAGCCCTGATGCTCGCATTACTGACCGGCGGTGTGCTGGCTGTTGTTATCGGTTATCTTTCGATTCGCCGGCAGGGTATCTACTTTGTCATGCTGACACTGGCGTTTGGTCAGCTGGGCTACTTTATCGCTTATCTGGCAGAAGGTATTACCGGCGGTGAAGATGGCTTGCTCGACGTGCCCCGCGCGGCGCTTGATCTGTGGATCTTGCCTGCGATCAGCCTGGATAATGACTGGGCTTTTTACGGCTGGGTTGCACTGGTGTTCATTGCCAGTTTCGTCAGCCTGCAGCGTCTGGTTGATTCGCCGCTGGGCTCTGTGCTGCAGTCGATTAAGCAAAATGAACAGCGGGCGATCGCTATCGGTTATCAGGTGCGTTTTTATAAGATTGCGGTTTTTGCCTTCTCCGGCATCGTTACTGCACTCGCCGGTGCCATGTACGCCATGTTGCTTAATTTTGCACCCCTGTCGAATATCGATATTGAGACCAGTGAAGTGATTATCTTCATGTGTGTACTGGGCGGGCTTGGCTCGCTGTATGGTTCAATTGTCGGTGCCGGCGTGTATCTGATTGCCAGTGAACTGCTGTCTGATATCTGGCCGCGCTGGATGCTATTACTCGGTCTGTTGCTGATTTTTGTCATGCTGTTTGCCCGTGGCGGTCTGTGGCTGGGTCTGAAACTGCTGTGGCAAGGGGTAAATAACCGCAACGGACAGATCAAGAAAGAGGAGATGTCCCATGATTGAACCGATCTTGGAAGTTAAAGGGCTGTCGAAACGTTACGGTGATTTCTATGCCAACCGCGATATCGACCTGATAGTTATGGCGGATACAGTACATGCGGTCATAGGACCGAACGGGGCCGGTAAAACGACGCTGTTTAACTGCCTTGCAGGCGCTGTCGCTACCAGTGAAGGGCAGATAGTCTTCGAGGAAAACGAAATTACCGGTGCAGCAGAGCATGCACGACCGGCGTTGGGGATTGGTCGTTCATTTCAGATCAATTCACTGTTTCCCGAACTGTCAGTACTGGAAAATTTGCGCCTGGCCGGACAAGCCCTTAATCCTGGCCGGGGGCTGGTGTTCTGGCATCCTGTTCCCCATGACTGTCCCGATACTTTCCATGCCCATGAAATTCTTGAACGGCTGGGCATGGAACAGCTGGCATATAAAGAAGCAGAAACACTGTCCCATGGTCAGCAGCGGATGCTGGAGATCGGCATGGCACTGATGGCGAGGCCCCGGCTGCTGCTGTTGGATGAGCCTACGTCGGGTATGGGCGTTGATGATATTCCCCAGGTAATCAGTCTGATTAAGAGTCTGCGACAGATCTGCACGATTCTGCTGATTGAGCACAACGTAGGGCTGGTGTCAGAAGTCTGCGACAGGGTGACTGTACTGCAAAATGGTGAAGTGATTGCCGATGGTACGCCCTCGGAAATCACATCAAATGAGAAGGTAAAGTCGGCTTATCTCGGGGAGGCGTTGTAGACCATGCTAACACTAGAAAATATTAACTCTTATTACGATAAGAGCCATGTCCTGTTTGACCTTTCGCTCAATGTTGGCGAGGGCGAACTGGTGTCTTTACTGGGACGAAACGGTGCCGGCAAGTCAACCACGTTGCTAACCATCATGGGACTGGTGAAACATGCAACCGGATCGGTACGTTATAAAGGCAGTGAAATACTGGGACAGCCGACCTATAAGTCGGCTGCAGCAGGGCTCTGCCTAGTACCGGAGCAGCGGGATATTTTCCAGGATCTGACGGTTGAGGAAAATCTGAAAATCTCCCAGATGAAGCAGTCTCCTTGGTCGATATCAGATATCTACAATCTGTTTCCCCGGCTGGAAGAGCGGCGCCGGAACGGTGGCGGGCAACTATCGGGAGGGGAGCAACAGATGCTGGCGCTGGCGCGGGCTTTGCTGAACCATCCACGGGTGTTGTTACTGGATGAGCCTTCTGAAGGTCTGGCACCGGTTATTGTGAAAGAGATTGTCGAAATACTGAAAAAGATTAAGGAAAGCGGCATCTCCATTTTGCTGGTGGAGCAAAACCTGCGGGTCTGTGAAGTGCTGGCCGATCGTCATTACATACTGGAACAGGGGCGACTGATCTTTGAGGCCAGCCGGGCGGAGTTTTCGTCCGATGAAGCGGAAACGATCAAGCAGAAATATCTGGCCGTATAACGCCGTATTCCTGATATTAGAACTTAAGAATTGGATTAATTGATATGAAAGATATAACAATAAACCAACAGCGCCTTTGGGAAAGTCTGATGACTATGGGAGAGATCGGTGGCACTGAGAAAGGGGGCTGTTGCCGTTTAGCCCTCACCGATCTGGATAAGCAGGCGCGTGATCTGTTTGTGTCATGGTGTGAATTGGCGGGCTGTTCGATCCGGATCGACCAGATGGGTAATGTCTTTGCCCGGCGGGCGGGTAGCAATAAGGGTTTGCCTCCGGTGGTAATGGGTAGCCATATTGATACTCAGCCAACAGGTGGAAAGTTTGATGGTGTGTACGGTGTACTGGCGGGCTTGGAAGTCATACGCACCCTGAACGATTTCGATATTGATACAACGGCTCCGGTTGAGGCTTCTATCTGGACTAACGAAGAGGGCTCGCGCTTTCCTCCGGCGATGGTTGCATCCGGTGTCTTTGCCGGTGTTTTTGATCTGGATTATGGCCTGAGCCGTACCGACCTTGACGGCAAAACGATGGGGGAAGAGCTGCAGAGAATTGGTTATGCCGGCAGTGAAACTGTGGGGCAGCCAGTTAAGGCATACTTTGAGGCGCATATCGAACAGGGGCCGATTCTGGAGGACGAGGGAACTACCATCGGAGTGGTTACTGATGCCCAGGGACAGCGCTGGTATGAAGTGACGGTCACCGGACAGGAAGCCCATGCAGGTCCAACGCCAATGATTCGTCGTAAGGATGCACTGGTTGGTGCCGCAAGAATGATTGATGTGGTTAATCAGACTGGTGTTCAGCTCGGCCCTCTGGCCTGCTCTACAGTGGGTTTGTTACAGGTCTTTCCAAACTCCCGGAATGTTATTCCGGGCCAAGTGTTTTTCACGGTTGATCTGCGGCATCCGGACGATCAAGTACTGACCGATATGGGTAATCTGTTCAGAGAAAACAGTCAGCGTATTGCCGATGAACTGGGACTGGAGATACAGATTGAAGAGATCTGGTATTCACCGCCTGTACCTTTTAATAAGGGGTGTGTTGAATCGGTACGCAGTGCCGCACAGGAAGCAGGTTACAGCTACATGGATATCGTCAGTGGTGCCGGTCATGACGCCTGCTATATTGCCGGAGTTGCACCGACCGGGATGATTTTTGTGCCCTGTGAAAATGGTATCAGCCATAATGAGCTAGAACGGGCCAAGCCAGAAGGTCTGGCAGCCGGGTGTAATGTGCTGTTACGTGCCGTATTGGATCAGGCGATATAAGATCTGCGCGTTTAGTGCCTTGAAAGAGTGCTGTATGCGCGGCACTTGTTCCTGGTATGTAATAAACGCCGCCGTTTGGAGACTGTGTGAAAACGCATCTTCTATTCGGACCAAAACGCCCCGATTGGTCTGGGCGTTTTGCTTAAGAGGGGGTGACATTCTCCCACGGTGTGCCGACAGTGCTGCAGATAATCCTCAACGGTGAGGAAGCGGTTGATACCGATCTAAATGGCTGGAAACTGCTGACTGGCGGTAGTGCACCAACCTTGGGCCTGGCCCAGCAGATGGCTGATAAAGGCATCCTTTTTCATACGGGATATGGCATGTCGGAAACCTGCCCGCTGCTGAGTACTACCTTCCTGCATCCCGCCGAGCGCGAACAGGACATGAGCGATCAGATGTCCCAGCGGATCAAAACCGGGGTGCCGATCGGTCTGGTGGATCTGCGCATAGTGGATCCCGATGGCAACGATGTACCTCACGATGGCGAAGCCATGGGCGAGATTGTGGTGCGCGCTCCCTGGTTGACTCAGGGCAACTACAAAGAGCCGGAGAAAGAAGGGCGCCGAGCTATGGGAGAACGGCTGGCTGCATACCGGCGATGTCGCCTCTATCGACAATACCGGGGTGCTGGAAATCAAGGACCGCACCAAGGATGTGATCAAAACCGGCGGTGAGTGGGTGTCCTCCCTGGAGCTGGAAAACCTGGTCAGCCAGCACGCAGATGTTGCTGAAGTAGCTGTAGTCGGCGTACCTGACGAGAAGTGGGGCGAGCGTCCGTTTGCCCTGATAGTGCCTACAGCCGGTGCAGAGATTGATGGCAGTACGATCAAGAGTCATCTGCTGCAATATGTTGATAGTGGTAAGATCAACAAATGGGCGATTCCACAGCAGATCAATGTAGTGACTGAAATACCCAAAACCAGCGTCGGCAAGATCAACAAGAAAGTGATCCGCACGCAGTTGAGTTAAACAAATCTTTTGCGACCGTCGGTTCTCCCTGGAGAGCTGTTTGGGGAAGCTATGCTTCCCTTTTTTTTTATTTGCGCAAACTTTAAACCGCTTTCTTTGTAGTGCTGAAGATTTAATATAATTGTAGAGGAGGATGATCACTTCAAACTTTATTCGTTAGAGGCGTCATTTTCATCAGCCTAGGATTTGTGTTTTTTCCTCTCTTTATACCAATGGTTGGTTTTACGAATGGCAGTAGCCAGACGTGGCCCGGTCTTTGATACGACATAACCGGGTACTCCGCCTGCCATCAATAGATAAAAATCCGCCTGATTGCTTTTATTGCGTTTGGTAATGCACCACTTAGCAAAATGTTCGCAGTTGTTTAACAAGGGATGGTAAAGGTTTTCACCGAGGCGGCTGATAGCCCGTGGCCTTGATTTCAGCAGTAGAAAATCGCGCTTCTTTATAGAGACGAATCTCACAAGATTGACCGGACAGGAATTCCTCTAAATCAGATATCACAATGGGGCCTGACTGAAGATCTTGCGCCACCCTGAATAGTGAACCACTTGGTCGTTACCGATATAGATGCCGTGATGAGTATAGAATCGGCGTTTGGAAACGAGGTGATTACCGACAGATGGCACTGTAGTAACTCCTGTCCCTGTCATTTTATAAGTCTTGTCATAAATTATTACTAAACAGAGCCATTCGAAATAGAGGTGATCTGCTGTTAATTAATTGTTCGTGCGGCATTCCTGTGGCGTCATCGTTTCCTGACGCTAGCCGCAGAACATCAAGCACGTCAGGAACATGGGATCATTGAGGCGGATGAAACGTTCTTCCTTGAGTCGTTCAAAGGGCAGCGCAAACTCCCTCGGCCTGCTCGACAGCGCGGTGGGGTGAGTAAAACCCGAGGCACCGGACCGGACCAAATTCCCGTCTTGGTCGTGCGAGACCGCGCTGGAGCAACGGCGGATTTTATCCTACAAAAGCTCGATGGCGCTCATGTGAGCGCAGCTCTCAAACCGTTAGTGGATCCGGATGCCTGTCTGTGCACGGATGGGGCCGCGGTCTATAAATTCTTCGCCAGAACAACAGGCATCGCTCACCAAGCCGTTTCCGCACAACGGCCGCGCATGCGGGGAGCTTTTCATATACAGAATGTTAACGCGTACGATAGCCGCCTTAAGAACTAGATGATTCGCTTTCACGGAGTGGCAACAAAGTACCTGAAGAATTACCTTGGATGGCGCCGTATGCTTGATAGGCACCGTGCGATAACCCCGGAGCAGTGCCTTTTTGAGGCAACTGGGTGGATATCGCAACAGTTAATTCAGATATAGTTTATAAAGCCCTCAGAGAACTACTTACTTAGCAGCCTTTTTTCTGCTTGAAGTGTCTGAAACTTTTGCGTTTCTTGAAGGCGTTGAGGTTTCTGGAGCTTCAGGAGAAGCTGAAGTCTCAGGCGCAGTATGTTGCTGTATGAACTGTTTCATCAGTGGTGCAATTTCGGAGCGGTATTTGGAGGAGTTAAATACGCCATAGTTGCCAACTCCCAGCTGTAAGTGGTGTTGGCGCAATTCATCTGGCAAGTTACTACAGATCCCCTGGGCAGCTTCTGTATTACCGATGAGACACATATCGTCATCTTCACCCTCAATTGTAAGAAGTGCGATATCGGTGATCTTGGTACAATAAACCAGTTTGCCTTCTGGCAGATGGAATTCAAAAAACACACGTTCCAGAGTTTCAATAAAAAACTCGCCGGCGCCATCCAGTGTGGCCATGTATTCATCATAAAACTGACGGTGTTTTTCCGCTTCCGGACCTTTATTTTAAAACACATCGACAAAGAATTGCAGGTGTTTTTTGACATGATCCTTGACGTTCATGCTGAGGAACGCGCCGATCTGAGTAGAGCCAGGATAAACCTTACGTCCGGCCCCTTTATAGCCAGCATGTACAGTCTGCAGCGCAAGCTTGAATGTATCCAGACTGACATATTTTCTGCGGGTTAACGCGAATATCTACCGGGCCTGCCATCAAGGTCAGAGATTTAGGTCGGTTGATGTTATCTTCTTGGGCCATGACTGCTGCCGCAACCAGGGCTGGAACAGCTGCCTGACAGATACCGACAACGTGAGTTTTAGGGCCTAATTTCTCAAGAAATTCAATCAGGTAAGCAACATAATTTTCAAAACCAAACTTGCCTTCGGAAAGAGGGATATCCCGGGCATTTTTCCAATCAGTCACATAAACATCGTAGTCTGGCAGGATTTCATTGTAGGTAGCCTGGCCAAGCGTGGCGTAGTGGCCAGACATGGCAACCACAAAGAGTACTTTAGGTGCCTGATCGCTGCCTTCGCGTTTAAACCGGATCAGATCACCAAAATGGGCGTCTATTATTGTATCTTTTGTAACGGCAACTTCCTTGCCGTTGATAACGGTTTTATCCAGAGAATACTCGGGTTTAGAATAACCCTTAAGCAGACGGTACCCAGACTCCAGCGATGCTGACTGGAATCGATCGATGACCGTATTCCTAAGCGGATTGGCGTCGTGGTTAACCAGTTCATGACTTTTTTGTAAGGCTTTTGCTAGTGGCTTAAGCGTCATTTTACTGGCGAAATCTTTTAACTGATAAATCTTGTTCAACCTCTATTGTTGTCAATTTAATCGGATTGCTCGAGAAATGCTTCTATCTGTGCTGCAACGTTTTCAGGTTGCATCAGCAAAAACAGATGGCCACCCTGAAAGTTAGCATTCGGGCATTAGGGAGTAATTTGGTAAGAATCGTGCCGTTAGCCGCCGGCACTATAGGGTCGTCCTTACCCATCAGAACGAGGGTTGGCTGCCTGATTTTATGTAGCCAATGACTGCTGGTCCAACCACAGGTCGCCAGCAGCTGGTATAGATGTCCTTTAATATCTGGGGATGGACGCACTCTATCAAGAATTGGGCTGCAAGGAGCCATGAATGGCGGTGCAGCGATTCCCTGCTGAACAACCCCATCAATGTAGTTGATTATTTCGGTAAGGTTTTGCGTTGCGGCCCTTGTCAGATGTTCCGGCTGCCAGTTTTGCTGCGGCCGTAGCAATTTCATCACAGCAGCGAACGGGCCCGGAATCATTACAAAGCAGGGGGATGTTGCTGGAGCGTTGGTGCATGGATACCTCGTTGCATAATTCTGACGTAGAATGTTGCCCA
>JBALVQ010000067.1:0-32321 GCA_036960915.1 Amphritea sp. | reverse complement strand
GGCGTTCCTGGTACAACCAGTATGCCTGTAATTAGCATGCCCTCTGGGTGCGTTGCCTTGACCTCCAATCTCTCTGAAAGCCAGTACCCGGTGGAGCGGGGCATGCTAAGGCGCATGGGACTTGTTCGTAGGTTCCTTAGCTAAATCGTTCGGGGGCAAACGGCGCCAGATCCACTGAAGTTTTCACACCCCTTATACTTTCGCTGATCAACTGACCGGTAACAGCGCCAAAAGTCAGCCCCAGATGACCGTGACCAAAGGCCACACAGATTTGCGGATGACTCTTTAACGGCCCGATTACCGGCAGAGAATCCGGTGTTGACGGCCGGCTGCCGACCCAGGTGGAGCGGATCTCCGGTTCCTGTCCCAGCATTACTTTTGCGTGCTCCAGCATCACACTGGCCCGCTCTGGATTCAGCGGCGCATCGGCATAAGCAAACTCTGCAGTTCCTGCCAGCCGTACACCATCTGACATAGGGGTCAGGAACACGGCTTTGTCCAGCCAGCCAACCGGTCGGTTGAGTTGCAGGTCACCGGTATTCAGTGTCAGGTGATACCCTCGCTCGCTTACCAGCGGAAAGTTACATCCCAAAGGTTTCAACAATCCTTTGGAAGCAATACCGGCACAAAGCACCAGGTTATCGAAATGCTCAGTACTATCACTCAAGCGCAGGCTGATCCCTCTGCCGTTGACAATGATGTCCTGTACTTCATCCTGCAGGATTACTCCGCCATTGGCAGCAATATGGCTGGCATACTGACCGCTCAGAGCAGCCGGGCTCACAGTAAAACGGGTATCCGGATAAAACACACCACCGGCATGGAAACCCGCCAGATTCGGCTCCAGTTCTGCCACTTCTGCGGCACTGAGAAATTCCAGATTAACGCCCTGTTGCAGACGTTCCGCCATGTCACCGGTTCTGGCATCCTCGACCCCCTGTTCGGAATCAAACAGTGCCAGGCAACCATTTGCTTTAACCAAAGCTTCAGCACCGGTCAGCTGCAGCAACTGCCGGTCAGCCTGCGGTGCAAACTGTTGCAACGCAGTTAGCGCCGCCCGCCCCTTCTCATACTTTGACCGGAAACAGGACTTAAAGAAGCCCCAGCCGTAGGGCACCAGATTCGGCAGATAGCTCCCCTGCATTGCCAGTGGGCTGGTGCTGTCCAGCAACATGCCCGGCATCTTGCGCATCAGGGCAAACTTGGTAAAAGGCAGGCGGGCATAGTCGGCAAACAATCCGGCATTACCGAAGGATGTCCCCATACCCGGATCATCCCGGTCGATCAGAGTGACCCGATAACCGGCCTGCTGCAGGCTGAGTGCGGTCGAAAGACCGACCACACCAGCACCGACGATTGCTATATGTTTGTTTTCCATAATCGCTACGTGACCAGAGTCCACGCCTCAATAAACTTAAGCTTTGGCAGCCACAACCTGAATTTCTACCAGAAGTTCAGACCGGGCCAGACGGGATTCAACACAAGCTCGTACCGGGGTATTTTCACTATCGACCCAGGCATCCCAGACCAGATTGGCGTAGCTCACCAGCTGCCTCATACGCTGATTAGAATGTTGGCGTTCGATCATTTCATACTCACTTATCATCAGATTTTCTTCAGTTGGCTACCTGAGTCGATGTCTCTGACCCAGAACCACTCTTTACCACGTACAAATGCTAACTGGCAGAACAGCGCATAGCCTGAATTACTCAGTCAATTTTTTGCTAACCGGAAACACCCGGCTAATGGGCAAGATATCGGCGCTAACAACATTCTGAGGTCGTTATTTTCGAGAAACATAACAGAAGGGATCGAAGTGCGAGGTAATAACAATTGGCTAAAAACCAGTAGTTATAAACGATGCATACATCGAGGTTCTCCTTTTATTGTTATATTCAGCCTGTTGCGTAAAACGATTCAGCTCAGAGCCTTGATGTGGCTATTATTTGCCTCTAAAAACATAATCACAAATCGTATTTTTTTAACAATTCATCAGTTTTTCTTATATTAATTATTAGCGCCACACCAGTACTGTTAAAGTGCGGTTTCGCCTTATCAAGAAGATAAGGTATTGCTGACCTACGGTTTTTGCTTATCCGTATAATCCTGCCTCCCTGCTGATAACCCACTCTTTTTCAGAACAGCGTCGTAGTCGGCTAATTAATACCCGGAATAATTCTGAGTCTTTCCCGGAATTACCAGATGGCGACTAAAACAGTGAAGTAGTGCCCGGATTGGCTAAATTTCAGGGTTCTGAGTCCTGCAACAGGCCATGGAGTGAGCGCAGGCTGGAGTTAAGCATTTCAAAACATCTACTGCTCGTTGTAACTGATTCATCAATGCCTGTTTTTCATCCCGATGGAATGTGTACGAAGGAATGGTGTCCACAGCCAATAAACATAAGACAAACTTATATAATCAAAGATATTTCCGAATTGTATCTATATTCAGTTGGATTACACTGAATCAACTAGCGACCCCTGGCATCATTTGATCAATCATGATTTCAGCATTATCTAACCTTTAGAGTTGTACTGAAAAGCAACTGTCTGGGCGGTAAACACCGGTCAAATAAAAATAAGAACTATTGTGGTAATACAATGGACAGAAGAAAAATTGACGTCGTCTTGTCGACGTTCTTGATCATCGCTTCGGTGATCATCCTAATCAACGACAACCTTGTAGAGGGTGGTGCTGAAAGCGATCTGGGCATTATGTTTCTGCCTCGTGTCGTGGCTGGCTTTATGATCATCTTCGCTGCCACTATCGCTATCCAGTCTTTCAGCAAACTGTCTAAAGGTGCTGAGCTTGAAGGGCCGGAACTGATCATCACTAACGGTAACTCCGGCATCTTCATCTATATAGGTATCTTTGTAGCCTACTGGCTCGCCGTACCTCATCTCGGTTTCATGGTAACCACACCATTTGTCATGCTCGGCGTTGCTGTGCTGCTGGGAGGCCGTAACTGGATACCTCTCATTGCTATGTCTGTTATCACCCCGGTGCTGATCTATTACGGATCTAAAGAGTTTCTGCGGGTCTATCTGCCAACTTGGACTCTGTAAGGGGAGATATTCAGATGTTTGACAATATTCTTAGCGGTTTTTCGGCAATCCTGGCAGTTGGCCCCATTCTGGGCATTATTGCCGGTGTATTCATCGGTATTATCTTCGGTGCTATCCCAGGTATTTCCTGCATCATGGCGATCGCGATTATCCTGCCGATGACCTTTTATGTTGATCCGATTATAGGTATCACTATGCTGCTGGCCGTATATAAAGCCGGTATCTACGGTGGCTCGATCTCTGCGATCCTGATTAACACACCGGGGGCGGCGGCATCGTTCCTGACTGCTCAGGACGGCCATGCGCTGACCAAGGCGGGTAAAGCAGGTAAGGCCCTCGATATCTCTCTGTTCTCCTCTGTATCCGGTGAGATGCTGGCAACCCTGGTACTGATCCTGGTGGCAGCGCCGATCTCTGCGATCTCACTGCAGGCAGGTCCGATCGAGAAGGTATTCCTGCTGCTGTTCGCCTTTACAGTTATCGGTTCTATGGCGGGTGAATCCATTCCACGCGGTCTGCTGTCTTGCTGTCTGGGTATGCTGTTTGCGATGGTAGGAATGGACTCCATTACCGGTTCGTCCCGTTTCACTTTTGGAATTACCGAACTGATGGGCGGATTTACCTTCACACCGATGCTGATCGGTATCCTGGTAATGCCGGAGGTGATCAATGTGATCCGTCGCCGCAAGGTGCCACACCATGAACTGGCGATCACGCACTCACCGAATCCGGCTGATAACCGCATCAGCTTTAAAGAGTTCAAACAAGTATTCCGCACCATCCTGAAATCCAGCGGTATCGGTACCTTTGTCGGAGCTCTGCCTGGCCTGGGTTCCAGTACTGCAGCGTTTATCGCCTACGGTGAAGCAAAACGTACCTCCAAGAAACCTGACGAGTACGGAAAAGGCTCTGTAGAAGGCATCGCCGCAGCGGAATCCGCTAACAACGCAGTATGTGGCTCCAGCATGATCCCTATGCTGACTCTGAGTATTCCGGGTGACGACGTTGCCGCGCTACTGATGGGTGCATTCCTGATCCACGGTCTGACACCGGGCCCGATGATCTTCTTCGAGCACACCGAAACCATCTACGCGATATTTGCAGGCTTCCTGATCACCGACTTGTTCCTGCTGGTTATCGCTCGTGCAGGCTTCAAATTCTTCGTAAAGATCGCATCCCTGCGTCGTTACTACATCTTCCCATGTGTGACTGCGTTTGCCTTCACCGGCGCCTTCACTGCGGGCCAGAACATGAACGACATCCTGGTGCTAATCGTCTTCACTGTTATGGGTTATGGCATGCGAATGGTTGGACTGAATCCGGCGGTATTCATCATCGGCTTCATCCTGACTCCGTTCCTCGAGCAGAACCTAGATCAGGCATTTGCCATCGTTGGCACTGAGTATCACCTGTTCTTTGCTTCTCCGTTCTCATGGGTGTTTATAGTTCTATCCGCATTCTTTGTTTTCTCAAGCATGCGTATGAAACGAAAAGCTTCAAAAGTCCCTGCTCCGGTACAAGAGAAATCCGCCTGAGCAGAAAACATAAAACCCCTTCACAGGACCGTGACGTATTCCTCTGAGAAAGGCCATATGTGCTGTGAAGACTGCTAAACGTAAATAAAAATAAATCGAAGGAAGTAAGTATGAAAAGCCCTAAAAAAACCCTGCTATCTATCGCTGGCGCACTGGCCGTAACCCTGGCTTCCGGTGCAGCACTGGCTGAATATCCGGAGAAACCAATCCAGGTGATCGTGCCTTGGGGCGCTGGCGGTGACTCCGACCTGACCACCCGTATCTGGGCCGATGCAGCAGAAAAAGAGCTGGGTGTTCCAGTGGTTGTAATCAACAAGACAGGGGGCGGCGGTGTGGTTGGTACCTCGTTTGTAGCTCGTGCTAAAAACGACGGCTATACTCTGATCAACGCGGGTGTGAGTAACATGCTGGTGACTCCGAACTTCACCAACACTCCATACAAATTTGAAACCTTTACGCCGGTTGTAAAATTCACCTCTGTACCGCTGGCGATAGTAGTAGCCAAAGACAGCCCTTACAAAACATTTGATGACTTTATCGCTGGTGCGAAGAGTAAAAGAGTGACCCAGGGCTCTTGGGGTGCATCCTCTTCCGGTACCATCATGGCGAACATTATTGCCAACCAGGCCGGTTACACAACAAAATACGTACACGCTAAAGGTGCTGCGGATTCCATGGTTTCCGTGGTAGGTGGTCACATCGATTCTGCAGTGTCCTTCCCTCCTGCGTTTGGTCCTCACGTAAAGGCTGATCGTGCACGAGCTCTGGTTATCGACCAGAAAATGGATGCGTTCCCAGGCGTTCCAACCTTTGCTGACCACGGCATCAAAGGTAGCTTTGGCGGTTGGTCTGGTGTCTTCGCACCGAAAGGTGTGCCTCAGGAAGTCGTAGACAAACTAACTGCAGTTACCGCTAAGGTCATGAAAGATCCTAAGGTACTGGAAGCATACGAAAACATTGGCGCCCTTGTGGACTTCCGCCACGGTCCTGAGTGGGTTGCAGACCTGAAAGTAACCTACAACATCTACACAGACGAAGCAGCGCGCGTTAGCAAGAAGTAACCGCGCTTCATGACCCTCAACGGCGCCCGGCTCTATTATCGCATCCGGGTTGCCGTTGAGCCTTTTCTCTGACTCACTCCCCTCGCCGCTTCACTTACACCTAATCCGTCTTTTTTAGTTGCCTCAATTTAGTCCTTTTCACGTGCACTGGTCGATGCGCTTTCACACGACGAATGGGTAATGTGCCAAACGAGCCTGAACTGTTGCTATGTGCGGTGTTTCCACATATAACATAATTTATCGCTTATCTTTTCAAGCCATTCATCAGTAAAATTAATATTCATAGGCAGAGTAATGAACCTTAAACAGATGGAAGCATTTCGTGCGGTAATGCTGACCGGTTCGGTTTCCCAGGCCGCCAAGCAGCTGTTTCGAACCCAGCCAGCGGTGAGTATGATGATCAGCTCGCTGGAAGAAAAGATCGGTTTCCAGCTGTTTGAGCGGCACAAGAAACGACTCTACCCTACCCCGGAGGCGGACTACCTGTACAAGGAGATTGAAGGGATCTTCAACCGGATCCAGGACGTTAGCCAGACCGTGCAGGATATTCAGAATAAGCAGTACGGATTCCTGCGCATCGGTTGCATGCCAGGCCCATCAACCTTTTTTATGCCCAACCTTGTTGCCGACTTCCTGGAAGAACATCCTAAAGTCCAGGCTTCATTGCAGACCCGAACCTCCGATCTGGTTGCCGAATGGGTAGCCTCCAACCAGTATGACCTGGGCCTGGCAGAGATCACCCAGCACCAGTCCCAGCTGGCTGAAGAGGATCGCTTTACCCTGCCCTGTTTTGTTGCAATACCCGCTGACAATCCGTTGGCACAACATGAAGTGCTAAACACTGAACTGCTGGATAGCGAGCCGATGATCACCCTGCATCCGGATCATATGATCTTTCACGATCTGCTCAAGGAGTTTGAAAATAACGGTCACCGGATGAATGTACGGCTGCAAACCCGCTTCTTTATCCCGGCGCTTACCTTTGTCGAACGGGGCCTTGGTGTCTGCATCATGGACCCGATCTCCATTACCAGTTACCAGAGTTACGCCAGACCCGGCAAAGTCGTATTCCGTCGCTTTGACCCGCAAATTCACCTCAAGATCGGGATCTTCTATCCGGACGATACCCCCCGATCCATGATAACCCGGGCGTTCTCAGAGATACTGCGTAGCCGGCTGATAGAGATCCGGGATAACCCAGAAAACCACCTTAATTGGGGCTGATGCCAGACAACCTTATAGATCCACTTTTATCCTTCTTCCTGGCACCAGATAGTACCAATTCCTGGCACTAACACTTATTCCTCTGGTACCAGTAATCTTGCGTTATTATAAAAATAAATTACCTGCGGCCTGCGCTTTTAACAACTGCCATTATCAGCCCGCAAGGAGACACACAATGCTGAACCACCTGTTCCATCTCTCCCCGGACAGCGACTCCAGCCTGCAGCAACAGATCCGGGAGCAGATCAGTAAGGCTATTATCGAAGGTCATATCCCCGTTGATATCCCTTTACCCTCGACACGCAAACTGGCTGAAATACTCAGTGTCTCCCGCAATACGGTAATCCTTGCCTATGAGCACCTGATCGATGACGGCTATCTGATCTCCAGAGAACGGGCCGGTTTCTATGTTAATGAGGAGATGCTTAAAAGCAGCGTGCGCGATGAGGTAGACATCGAAATTCCCCAGGGTACGTCGCCAGACTGGCAGCATAGCCTCAAGCTGCGTCCCTCAAAGGATAAGCTCAATAAGCTTGCCCGCTGGCAGGATTATCCCTACCCGTTTATTTACGGCCAGCTTGATCCGAAAATGTTTCCCACCAACCATTGGCGCGAATGCAGCCGGGAGTCTGTTTCTGTAGGCGCGATTCGCGACTGGTCGGGCGATCGCTATGACGACGATGATGCCCTGCTCATCGAACAGATCCATACCCGTATCCTTCCAAGAAGAGGTGTCTGGGCCGATCCCGAGGAGATATTGATTACCGTTGGGGCGCAGCACGCACTCTACATGACGCTACGCTTGTTGCTGGATAGCAAATCAACCTTCGGGCTGGAAGACCCAGGTTATCCGGACCTGACCCGTATCGCCAGCTGTACCGGTGCGCAAATCCGTCCCCTGGATGTTGATAGTGAAGGCTTGGTGATTAATGAACAGCTTGATGATTGCGATCTGATCTTTACCACGCCAAGCCACCAGTTCCCCACCACGGTCACCCTGCCGATGGAGCGCCGCCTGGCATTGCTTGAACAAGCCTCCAACAAAAACTTCCTGATCATCGAAGACGATTACGAGTGTGAGACCACCTTCGCCGCCAATCCAACTCCAGCGCTTAAAAGCCTGGACCGCAATGGTCGGGTAATCTATCTGGGCAGCTTGTCAAAAACCCTCTCGCCCGGACTCCGCCTGGGCTATATGGTCGGCCCAAAAGAACTGATCCGAGAAGTACGGGAGTACCGCCGCATGATGATGCGTCATCCACCAATGAACAACCAGCGCGCGGTCGGATTGTTTCTCGCCCGCGGCTATCATGACTCCCTGATTCGCAGTCTGGTGCAGGTTTATGAGGAACGCTGGAAGGAGGTCGGCGACGCCCTGCAGGAGTGCCTGCCGGAATCTGCCAAGCCCCCTGTATTCGGTGGTTCTTCCTACTGGGTAAAAGGGCCTGAGGGATTGGATGCCAGAGAGCTTAAGCGTCTGGCTCTGGAGAAAGGCGTAGTACTCGAATCAGGTGATATTTACTTCTACCGCCCCGCGCCACTCAACTTTTTCCGCCTGGGTTACTCCTCCATCGCAACCGAACGCATTCGTCCCGGCATAGAGCGGGTTGCGGAAATAATCCACAAATTGACGGGTTAAGTTGCTAAACCGTCGAACAAATTCGACTCGCCAGACGCAGCAAAGAGCGCTGCTCGTTCGTTGTTCGAAAAATCGTATCACTTGTGGGAGCGGCGCCTCGCCGCGATATTCCACCCCTTTGCAGTACCAACCTTTCGGCGCGAGGCGCGCCTCCTACAACGTGTGGGTTGGTACTGAGCACAGCGATGCCCAACATGTGGGAGCGATGTCCTCGCTGCGATATTCCAGCCCTTTGCAGTACCAACCTTTCGGCGCGGGGCGCGCCTCCTACAACGTGTAGGTTGGTGCTGAGCGCAGCGATGCCCAACATGTGGGAGCGATGTCCTCGCCGCGATGGATTTGCCGGGATTTATTCGCCGCGAGGCGCGCCTCCTACAGGCATAAGAACTAGTCTTTACAGGCCTAGCGAGTCGAACTCGTTCGACGTTCTAGCAAGCCGCGCTCTTTGCGGCACTCTTTACAGCACTCTTTACTGTGCAAAGGCAACGGCTCTTACCCCCTGTCCCACGGGGCTTGCAGCCTGGATCTAAAAAACGGGGGAGTATTGGGTCTATAGCCTCTGGCCCACCTATCCTATAGTCAAACTCACTCGAAGTAACAGCGTGTTCTTCAGGGTCGATCGATGGATTGAAACTGAAATAGATAAATACCAACGTATTTAACATACAACCGGGCGCGAACGCACAACTAAACAGGAGTTGCATAGATGAGTACCGAATACATCAAAATAAAAAATCACATCAACGGTGCCTGGCTTGAAGAAAGCAACGGCCAGTACGAGCCTCTGCGCAATCCATCCACCGGAGCGGTCATTGGTGAAGTACCACTGTCATCTCCGCAAACATCCCGCCAGGCAACCGAAGCTGCCGCCGCAGCATACCCTGCCTGGAGCGCTACGCCTCTGCCCAAGCGCATGAACTACATTTTCAAGTTGTACCAGGCGATGGAAGACAACCGGGAAATGCTGGCCGAATCTATCGCCATCGACCAGGCTAAGCATATCGCTGAAGCCCGCGGTGAAGTAGGCCGGGTAATCGAGATCGTACAGATGGCCTGCTCTATTCCCGCCCTGGTTCAGGGTGAGACCGTGCAGGGCATTGCCAATAACATCAATGGCCGGTTGATCAAAGCGCCATTAGGCGTATTCTGCGGTGTTGCACCGTTTAACTTCCCGGCCCTGGTATTCGGCTGGTTTATCCCGTTTGCAATCGGCACCGGCAACACCTTTGTGTATAAGCCATCCACCGAGTCACCACTGTTTATGCAGAAGATGATGCAACTTCTGGTAGACATTGGCCTGCCTGATGGCGTGGTAAACATCGTTCACGGTGACCGCGAAGTGGTAGAAGCCTGGTACGAGGACGACAATGTTGCCGGTGTTTGCCTGGTAGGCTCGACGCCTACTGCAAAAGCAATTGCCGAAGGCTGTGGCCGTGGTGGCAAGAAGACCATGCTGCTCGGTGGTGCCAAGAACTTCCTGGCAGCCATGGAAGATGCACCTATGGATCTGTTGATCGAGAATATCCTGATGTCCGGTTACGGCTCCGCAGGCCAACGCTGCCTGGCAGTTTCCAACATTGCCGTGGTACCTGAGATCTACGACGAGTTCGTCGAGCGACTGCTTGAAGCCTCCAAAAAGATCACCTTGGGAGACGCAATGAATCCCGATATCTTTATGGGTCCGGTGATTTCATCAAGCGCCAAGCAACGGATTCATAACTACATCGACATCGGCCTGGAAGAAGGTGCAACCCTGGCGCTGGATGGCCGGAATCCAGAGCTACCTGAAGCAAACCAGGACGGCTATTTTGTTGGCCCAACCATATTCACCGATGTTACGCCTTGTATGCGTATCGCCAAGGAAGAAATTTTCGGTCCGGTACTGAGCATCATGAAAGTTGGCTGTATCGATGGCGCACTGCGGATGATTCGCAATCATGACATGGGTAACGGTGCCTGCATCTTCACCCAGAACAGTTACTACACCGAGAAATTCATCAATGAAGCGGATGTAGGTATGGTTGGGGTTAACGTCGGTATCTGTGCTCCGCACCCTTATCTGCCGTTTGGTGGCATCAAGGGCTCACTGGTGGGTAATAACAAGGTACAGGGTAAAGATGCCATCGACTTCTTCACCCAGAGCAAGGTAGCAACCGTGCGGGTAGTTAACCCGAAAGGGAACGAGTCAGCGGCACCCAAGCCTGCAGACAGCAATGTGCGCAGCTGTGTAGCAAGCTAAAGCTCTAATAGCATGTTTTTTTAAAAGCCCGGTTTAAAAGCCGGGGCTTTTAGTAGCTCAGTTTTACTAAGTGGTTGTCGATTGCCTCAGGTCGACGCATTTTGGCAGGACCTCTTTGCAGAGGCTCCTGCCTTTTTTATGGGTTCAGCCTACGCTACTATTTCGACGGCAACACCCAGCCCGTCCGTGGGAAGTGGCAGGTATAGCCATTGGGCTTGCGCTCCAGATAATCCTGGTGTTCAGGTTCGGCTTCCCAAAAATCTCCAACTGGTTCCAGCTCTGTCACCGCTTTCCCTGGCCACAGACCCGATGCATCCACGTCATCAATTGTTGTCAAGGCTACCTGGCGCTGTTCATCAGAAACATAATAAATAGCTGAACGGTAAGATGCACCTCGATCGTTACCTTGCTGATTCACGGTACTTGGGTCGTGAATTTGAAAGAAAAATTCCAGGATCTTACGAAAACTGTTGAGCTCATTATCAAATATAATCTCAACACCCTCAGCATGATTACCGTGATTACGATAAGTTGCATTGGGCACTTCGCCACCGGTATAACCCACCCGGGTTGACTCAACCCCGGGAAGCTTTCGGATAAGGTCCTGCATGCCCCAAAAGCACCCGCCGGCTAAAACCGCACGTTCAGTTGCCATTATGAAAAATCCTCCACCTGATCCAGATAATCGGCGTATCCCTGAGCTTCCATTTCATCCCGGGAGATAAAGCGCAAAGACGCTGAGTTGATGCAATACCGCAGCCCTCCTCGGTCTGCTGGACCATCATTAAAAACATGCCCCAGATGACTGTCGCCATGAGTTGAGCGCACTTCTATACGAGTCATACCGTGGCTACTATCTGAGAGTTCGTTAACATTCTTTGTCTCAATCGGTTTGGTGAAGCTCGGCCAACCACAGCCCGACTCATACTTATCGGACGATGCAAACAGCGGCTCACCCGAAACAATATCAACATAGATACCGGGCGCCTTATTATTTAAATGTTCACCCGTACCGGGTCTCTCGGTACCACTTTGCTGTGTTACCCGGAATTGTTCCTCGCTAAGCGCAGCAATTGCGTCAGCAGACTTTTGATAGTCAGTCATAATGTTGCTCCCTTTGATATTGATGAGTAATACGTGATGTCCTTACTCTTCTGTCTCACAATACAGCTCGTGCTTTTGCCTTTGTTTCACAAAAGTCACACCCTTTGCTCAACCCTCCCTTGATGACAGATGACTGAATTAATCGCTTATTTCTATGCCTTTCCAAAATACCAAAATTCATCATATTTCTTTAGCGGTATCTGTTTTTTTCATCGACGATAACTGATGATAACTAAAGAGGCTGCGAAGTAAGTCCATTATTTTTTCTACAGGCGCAAGAGACGTATTGGCAGGTTATCTAGCCACACATTGCGAATCATCTATTGCTTGTGAAGAAAAAAGAGTTATCAGATGAATTTCTCAGAAAGCTTTTTAGACTCCTCCGTTATCTATAAATTTCCTGAATCCGTGACTTCAACATAGCGGAAACCACAATACAGCATGGTTTCACACATATATTTGATAGAATTCCGGCTAACAAAAATTCACCTCTCAGGTGAATTATGCGCAACAGCTGTTAGATAAGCATAATATAGCGCAGCGAAGCTCTCCCAGATCAAACCTTAAAGAAGTGGACCTGTTCGCTTAACATATGGGCCAGATCATCCAGAGTATGACTCGCGTTGGCGGTGTTTTTGATGGCATCCGCAGAGCGCTGTGCAATATGGGTAATGGTATCGACATTATTGTGAACATCCTGGGATACCGAGGACTGCTCTTCGGCTGTCGCGGAGATCTGGTTGTTCATATCCCTGATCCGGCTGACAGCCTCATGAATGACCGCCAATGCCACCTCACCCTGAGCCGCCTGTTTTACAACATCCAGAGAATTCTGCTTGCTGCGTTTCATCACTTCGACGGCATCGTGAGCACCACCCTGTATCAGCCTAATAACCTCCTCGATCTCCTGAGTCGCTTTCTGAGTGTTCTTCGCCAACTGTCGGACCTCATCAGCCACTACCGCAAAACCTCGCCCCTGATCTCCCGCTCTGGCAGCCTCAATCGCGGCGTTCAATGCCAATAGGTTGGTCTGTTCGGCAACCCCGGAGATTACGCTGAGGATATTCGATATGCTCTGGGAGTTAGTCTCCAACTGTTCGATTACCTGAGCAGAAGATTCGATATCATCCGACAGCCCCTTGATGGAATCGATAGTCGTCTGCACTACATCGCGCCCGGAAATGGCAGCCTCATCGGCTTCCTTGGCCGCGGAGGAGGCCGTGGAACAACTTTGCGAAGCGTGCATTGCGGTGCTATTCATTTCGTGGATAGCTTGAGCGATATGGTCGGTCTGTTGCTGTTGCTCTTTAATCAAATGTGAGGATTCATCTGTGACCTTCTCCAAGTCCTGAGCCGCGTGTTCCATCTTGGTGATAGACCCCATCACCCCATCGATAATGGTTCGTAACTGAGCCTCCAACTGATTCATTGCGAACTGTAACTGTCCAAACTCGTCCTTTCTGTCGTTGTTTTGATTTCCCTGCTCACGCAGATCTCCCTCCGCCATCCGCTTCGCTTGAGCCACCACTTTTGCCAACGGTCGGGTAACATTACGAATGAGAACCAGACCCGCAATCCCCCCCAACACCAAGGCCGCAATGGTGGCTCCGATCATCAAGCGATTATCCGTTTGTTGACGCGTGGCTATGAGATTGACTGATCGTTTTGAAGACGCTTTCACCAACTGATCGAGCTGACTCATAAGATCATCGATCTGTTGTTTTGCGGCAAGTGCCTTTTTAGAGAAGCGACGGGCAGATATCTTCTGCAGCGCTTTCCACTTACCGTAGGTTTCCAATGAATTCTTTTGATAAAGTTGCTGTTGCTCAACTATTTGTCCCACAAACGCAGACAACTGCAGCTTGGATTCACTCTCTGGGAATAAGGAAAGCACGTCAGAAGTGGCGCTCAGTGCCACTTGCATCTCGCCGGATAGTTCGATGAAATGGTCGCGGGATTTATCTATTCGCTCCGTCCCGTAGTTTTTCTTTCTAAGGTCACGAGCCCTGGTTGCCTCACTACTTCCCCGTTCAAACTCCATGGCCAACTCTTGCAGCAACCGGCTGACATTATTGGCAGCCTGTATCAGCGGCATATCCTGCTCAGAGATACTACGAATGCTCAGATTGAGTACACGGCTGCTGGTCATGTTGTTCCACGTCAAGCCAACCAGCATGACCAGGAAAAGCAATACCAGCAAAATTATCTTATTGCTGACGGTTAACACCATTATGAACGTTTCCTTAGTTCGGTACGCTAAGAGCCTGTCGGACTTAACACTAATCGACTTACGATCGGCCAAGCCCGACAGGCTCCTAGTCAAAAGGATAACCGATGGCAGTTCGGCCAATCGTCCTTTTCATTGTTATGAATTATCAATTTTTGTTTCTGTCGCAACGTTTTTCAGTATCAAGAATACGCCCGTATTGCAGGTATTCTCAGTGCGTACCGTTGAAGTTAACCACTTAAGCACTGCGCTAAAAATGTATGCGTCTCTTCTTTTACGCGTTCTCACTCCCAGCGTAGCGCTGAAGAGTGAGGGGAACCACCTCATTAAGCCTTGATTATCCGTCGGTCATACAGAGTTTGCGAGACAATCATCAGGAGACAATTCCGCGAATACGCTCGGAGCGGCGACGAAGATATTCCACCGTCGTCAGCAGCAAGATGGACATAGCAACCAGCAGAGTCGCAACCGCCAGAATGGTGGGACTAATCTGTTCACGAATACCTGCCCACATCTGCAATGGTACGGTTCGCTGCTCCGCACCGGCGATGAAGATCGCCACAACTACCTCGTCCACAGAGGTCATGAGTGCAAAGAGGCCGCCGGAAATAACACCCGTCGAAATCAAAGGCACGGTGATTTTGAAGAAGGCGTAGGTTGGAGTTGCACCAAGGCTTTCGGCGGCTTTCACCAGGTTTTGGTCAAAACCACTGAGGGTGGCGGTGACGGTGATCACCACAAAAGGTGTACCCAGCGCGGTGTGCGCCAGAATCAAGCCCAGGTAACTTTGGGAAACGCCCATCCAGGAATAGAAGAAAAACATACCCGCAGCAGCTATGATCAAGGGAACAATCATGGGAGAGATCAGCAAGCCCATGATCAGCCCCTTGTATGGCAGTTCGGAGCGGCTTAAACCCACCGCGGCGAGGGTTCCCAGCACCATTGATAAGATGGTCGAGAAGACTGCAACGATAAACGTATTCTTGATCGCGCTGAGCCAACGGTCACTGGTCAGGAACTCTTCGTACCAGCGCAGAGAGTATGCGTCGGGATCGAGCGCCAACATGCCCTCAGTGAAGCTGAAGTAAGGCTCCACATTGAAGGACAGAGGTATGATGATGATCAAGGGTGAAATCAGGAAGATCAGCACCAAAGCACAGATAGCCCGAAAAAGGTAATACCAAATTGTTTCCAGAGGCCCAGCGTAGGAAGGAAGTGCCATAGTCTTACCCCATCTTCACTTTGTTGTCGCCAATAAGGCGATGATAGATGCCAAACATCCCCAGCACCAATACTAGCAGCATGACGCCCAGCGCGGCTGCCAGCCCCCAGTTTAACGATCCCTGCATGTGATACGCGATCATGTTGCCGATGAACTGGCCAGACTGACCTCCGACCAGAGCCGGAGTGATGTAATAACCAATAGCCAGGATAAAGACCAGAATGGCACCCGCTGAAATACCAGGCACGGACTGTGGCAAATAGACACGGTAGAACGCGGTGAAAGGCGTTGCCCCCAAGGAGCGTGCCGCGCGCATATAACTTGGCGGAACCGTCTTCATCACCGAATAGAGGGGCAGAATCATGAACGGCAGCAGAATATGCGTCATGGTGATCACCGTGCCGGTGGCATTATAGATCATCGTCAGACGGTTTTGATCATCCACCAAACCAATCCAAACCAGTAGGTCGTTGATCACCCCCTGTCCCTGCAGCATCGCTATCCAGGAGGACGTGCGCACCAGCAGTGAGGTCCAGAAGGGTAACAGCACCAGGATCATCAACATGTTGGCTGTACGCAGGGGCAGAGAGGCTAGCAGGTAGGACAGCGGGTATCCCAGAATAACAGTCAGTAGCGTGATCACCAGGGACATCCACACGGTGCGCCAAAAAAGCTTGAGGTAGATCTGCTGCTTCTCCGGCAGAATCTTAATTTCGCCATCCGGCTGTGTCTTCATATCGAAGGCGGCGACGTAATAGGACTTAGTATAGGCTGCGGACTCGCGCTTAATTACACGCCAACTGTCGACATCACCCCAGCCCTTGTTGATTTTAATAAGCTGATCTTTGTAGGGAGGTTTGAGCCTTGCTGCTTTACGAGCAGTCCCGGTAATCAGGCTGCGCATACGACTTTTCTCATAATTGAGGCGCGTTGCTGCTTTACCGATGGTCTTGTTTTTTCGGCCTTCAACCAGATCTTTGACCAGCGCGGCGTAAATCTCTTCGCCGGGCAATTCTTCACCTTCCCACTGCGCCAGGGCAGCGGTGGTGTTTGGCATATACTGTGACACCTGCGGGTTATCCACCGAGCGAAACAGCATGGTTGCAATGGGGGCAAGAAAAGTCACCAGAACAAACACTACAAGAGGAGCCACCAGCATGAATGCACGGATTTTTTTGCGTCGCAGAGAGCGGTGCATATCCGCAGTTAACCGCTTCTGCTCCGCAGGAGTCAGTTGGCCATCGGCCACATCAGTTGTCGTCATGAGTAATCTAAAGCCCCTCTTATCTCATGAATCAAAATACTCGGCTTCGGTCACAGCAACACATCTGACCGAAGGAGTAAGCACAGTTTGTGCTTGGCGAATATCTCGTTGAACAGATCCGTTGCCGGATCACCTGCGTCTCACTGAAAACCAGCGTCTAGCCAGCAGTCACAACACAGGGATTTGACTTGCTGTGGAGACTCGAAAGCCCCCACAGCAGTTAAGCTATTACTGAGCCAACCAAGCGCTGAAGCGCTGACGCAGTTCATCGCCGTTATCCGCCCAGAACGCAGCATCCTTCTTGATCGGAGTCTTGAAGTTTGCAGGGTTTGTAGGCATATGCGGGTTCATGTCAACGCCAGTTTCTGCGTGAGTGGTAACCAACGGCGCAGAAGACTTGCGAGCAGGACCGTAGGAGATGTACTTTGCCTGATCAGCAAGACGCTGAGTGTCGGTAGCAAAGCGCAGATAGTCCATAGCCTCTTTCATATGAGGAGCGCCCTTTGGAATGACGTAGCCATCAAGCTCGAACACCTGGCCGTCCCAGATGATGGTGAACGGCTGATTCTCAACAACCTGAGCGTTGAAGATACGACCGTTGTAAGCAGAAGCGATAGCTACTTCGCCATCGGCCAAAAGCTGTGGAGGCTGAGCGCCGGCTTCCCACCAGATCACGTGATCCTTGATGGTATCGAGTTTGGCGAAAGCGCGATCAACACCGGCCTCGGTGCCCAGCACCTCGTAGACCTTGTCGTAGGGTACGCCATCAGCAACCAGTGCCCATTCAAGGTTAGCATCCGGCTTTTTCTCCATAGAGCGCTTGCCCGGGAACTTTTTGATATTGAAAACGTCGGCAATGGTGCTTGGCTTATCACCAGGGAAAGCTTTGTTGTTGTAAGCGAATAGCGTCGCATAAACAATAGTTGGCACAAAGCAGCCGTTCAGGGAACCCTCTACAAAATCGTCCATAACAGCGGTGCCGTCAGCACCTTTGTTCAGGTCTTTTTCGTAGTCCAGTTCTATGGCGACACCTTCATCACAGGCCAGCAACGCATCACCTTCGAGGATATCCAGAACATCCCAGGTAACATTGCCCGCTTCAACCTGCGCCCGCAAACCCGCCAGGCCGTTACCGGACTTATCTTCGTCGAGAATTTCGATGCCAGTTTTGGCGGTGAATGGATCACTGTAGGCAAGGCGCTGCGAATTGGTGTACGCGCCACCCCAAGATACAACTGTCAGCTTTTCAGCAGCGGAGGCAGCGGTTACAAAGGCTACAGTGCCGATAACTAGGGCCGTTGAAAGTTTTCGAAACTTCTTCATTTGGAATATTCCCCTCGGGCTTAATGACATGACACCTTCGTGGTGAAGATGCCCATTATGAATCCATCGAAAACGATAGAAATCTTTTATTTTTGCTGGATTAGCCGGGTGGCCAGTTATGCAGCGTCCAGTGCACGGCAGTCTTCTGATGACCATCCCACCGGAACTGTTTCACCCACAGTCAGCCCCATTTTGTCGGACGTGTTCGGAACTTTTACGATAAAGTCATCGTGCCCGCAAACGTTCATGCGAACGCGCATGTGATCACCAAGGTAGATCACCTCTTCCACTTTTCCATTGAAGAGATTATTGCACTGCCCTTCCAGTGGATTGAGGAAGACACGCTCGGGACGCAGGGACAGGGTGCTGTCACGACCAACACCATCAATATTGATCTCCAGCGCATGAACCACTTCGCCGGTTGGCAGCTTCACGTCACAGTAACCGTCCTGTGCGGCAAGCACTGTCCCAGACAGTTTATTGTTCTCGCCAATGAACTGCGCAACAAAGGAGTTTATTGGTTTCTCGTACAGCTCTGTTGGCGGAGCCAATTGCTGAATGCGCCCGTCATCGAAGACCGCGATGCGATTGGACATGGTCAGGGCTTCAGACTGGTCGTGGGTCACATAGACCACGGTCACGCCGAGACGCTCGTGGATGCGTTTGATTTCATACTGCATCTGTTCGCGCAGGTTTTTATCCAGCGCGCCCAGAGGTTCGTCCATCAGAATCAGTTCCGGTTCAAACACCAGCGCTCGGGCCACAGCCACACGTTGCTGCTGGCCACCGGAAAGCTGCGCCGGGCGGCGGCTGCCGAACTGCCCCAGCTCAACCATATCCAGCGCATGATTTACCTTAGCCTCAATATCCGCCTTACCCATTTTGCGAACCTCAAGCGGAAAGGCGAGATTCTCTGCAACGGTCATGTGAGGGAACAGCGCATAGTTCTGAAAAACCATGCCGATGCCACGCTTATGCGGGGCCACATTGTTGATGGACTGGCCGTCCAGGTAGATGTCACCGTGGGTCGCGGTTTCAAAACCCGCCAGCATCATCAGGGAGGTGGTTTTACCTGAGCCCGACGGGCCCAGCATGGTCAGAAATTCCCCGCGAGGAATATCAATATTCAGGTCTTTGACTACCAGATTTACGCCATCATAGCTTTTCTGAACGCCGTCAAACCGGACAAATGCTTCATTTGAAACGGATTTTCCCATTAGTCCTTTGCCTCGCTGCATTTTATTATTGTCGCACGCCGTTAGCGAATTAGCAGTCGCAAATTAGGATCACCCATAAGTCGCACAGGTTCAAGGAACATAATGAAAATAGATAAATATTGTCGGTGCCAGGCATAAGGCAGTATTAAAATCCGCATGTATACCATTTAATAGGAATAACTCTGGTTAATTGACACAGCAGCCAGATATCTTCCTTTGCTTTTACGGAAAGTTGTCGAATTTAACACTAATCTACTGCGAAAAAATCTGAGCTTGGTCATATTTTTACGATTATTTTCGTTAAATAGAGGACACTGGGCCAACTGAGCATACCGTTCTCGAAGATCGAAGCACTTTTAGGCTTCTCTTTTTTGTGAGTTATTCGTCGTTCGAAAAATCAACAATCCCGGCAAATGCCATAGTTCCATAGTGCAATTCTACTCTGACCCGAATGGCACTAACTTAAGCCCCATCTCTGCCCCGATGGGACGTTAAATTCATAGCGTGCCGTGCTGCCGTCATTAACCGAAAGGGTTTCGGCCTTCGTTTAACGCACCTTGGTTCGCTACGCCCAGGTTGTTCAACGAGGGTTGTGGCTGCGATAGCCTCGTACAGCAGTGACAGTAATCGCTGGCGTTCCGACGACTTTAAATTCACTTTATTAAGTAGCGGTTCCCACTGCCTCAATGTTGGCTTTAACGCTGATTCCTCGTGACTGCAAACCATTCTGACTTGCTGCTTCCAACATCAACATCCGAAACCGTTATAAACGATGAAAGGCATCAGTATTTCTTTCTGAACATCGCGGGCGACTTGTCGCTTAATATATTAATGCCAAGAATGGTTTTAATATCGCGAAAAAATAGTCAATTTAAAGAATGAAGCAGGAGAAATTTAAATGAAGAGTCTGCGACTGTACCGAGGAACGGAGTAAGTCTTGGATTCAGGAATAAGTCTTCATGGATTAATTTATCCACTTAATCTAAAAACAATCTACTACGCTTATATTCCACCAGTCTGGAATAAAAACAACGCGACAATCCCCTCAGCAAACAGCGTTTTAAGGGATACCTTTGGATTGTTATTTTCACCTAAAATGACCCAAAAACCCCGCTATATGTGCGTTTCAGACTGGATCTAAAAAACGGGTCAGCGTTGGGTCTATAGCCTATTCCAGGCCTTGGCCTATATTTGATGTCAAGCCTATCGCCGACAAAATCGGTACCGGTAAACAAACCGACAAGGCTGTGACAACAATAAAAAAAGAGAGTGCTCACTATGTCCGTTTCATCCATTTATATTCTATTTACCCCTCCCTTATCAGGCTCAGTCTTAGCACTCAGTTATTAACAAAGATTAACATCTAAAGCATCAATAGAATCCATCTGCAACGATTTCTCCTGAGATTAGCTCTCTGGATGCGCTGGCATTTGCCAAAAATCGGAGCTCAGAAGCAGAACTTTAGAGTGGAGGTTACGATTCAATGATAGACACACCTACCCCAGGCAATAAAAGCAATGCCGATGATAAATACGTTCGTTTCGTTAATGTAAAGAAAAGCTATGATCAGAAGAATCTGGTCGTTAAAAACTTTAACCTGGATGCCAAAAAAGGTGAGTTTGTTACGCTTTTAGGCCCTTCCGGCTCAGGCAAAACAACCTGTTTAATGATGCTGGCCGGGTTTGAGGATGTAACCAGCGGCAGTATTCTGATTAACGGCGAGCCGGTTACCAATATCGCCCCTTACCATCGCAATATCGGTATGGTGTTTCAGCACTACGCGCTGTTCCCCCATATGACTATCGGCGAGAATCTGGCCTACCCTCTCAAAGTACGCAAGCTACCTGCTGACGAAGTAAAGCGTCGGGTAAAAGAATCTCTGGCTCTGGTAGAACTGGCAGATTTTTCCAAGCGTTACCCAGGCCAACTCTCTGGTGGCCAGAAGCAACGTGTAGCCCTGGCCCGCTCGCTGATCTTCGAGCCAAGCATCGTTTTAATGGATGAGCCGTTAGGCGCCCTGGATAAAAACCTGCGCGAGCAGATGCAGTTCGAGATCAAGCGTCTGCACGAAGATCTGGGATTCACTGCTATCTATGTCACCCATGACCAGACGGAAGCCCTGACCATGTCAGACCGTATCGCGGTCTTTAATGATGGCATCGTCGAGCAATGCGCCCCTCCTGAAGCGCTCTACGAACAGCCCATTAACTCATTCGTCGCTAACTTTATCGGTGAAAACAACTGTATTCCCGGCACGGTCACCAAGGTCGAAAATGGCCGGGCAGAGATTCGCCTTGCTGACGGTACCCTGGCCACTACAGGAAACCCCAACTGCCCGCCATTGGGCGACCCCTGTATGTTGACGATTCGGCCGGAAAACCTGTTTATCGCCAATGGTCAGCCTCTGGCCAACAGTATTGAAGCTAACTTTACCACCCGACTCTATGTCGGTGACTCGATCCGCTACTTCTTCAAATTGCCCTGCGGATCAGAGCTGATGGTAAAAGCACTCAATGATAGCCAGGCACCGGTGATTCAGCATGGCGCTAGCACCCAGCTTACCTGGGACACAGCCGGCGGACTGGCGCTTGACCGTCAGGCCTAAGGGACTTATTCGCAGGTTCCCTAAACCGAAACCAAATCATAAAAACACAGTAAAACCGCAGAAAAACAAAACCGTAAGAGGAAAAATAATAATGAAAGCACTCAAGCGATTCGGCGCGGCTCTCGCGCTCTGTACGGCGGCAACACCCATCATGGCCGATCAATTCACCGCCGTATCCTTCGGCGGCGCCTATGGGGCCGCCCAACAAAAACATATGCTTGATCCCTACACGGAGAAAACCGGCAATAAAATTCTATTTGAAAACTATTCCGGTGGTATCGCCGAGATTAAGGCGCAGGTAGAAAGTGGCAACATCCTCTGGGACGTTGTCGATATCGAAGTAATCGATCTGGAACGGGCTTGCTCCGAAGGCCTGCTGGAAGTATTCCCGCACGATACTTTGCCAGCCGGTGATGACGGCACCGCCGCCAGTGAAGATTTCTCACCACAAGCGCTATCCAATGAATGTGGTGTCGGTAACATTGTCTGGACCATACTTTACTCCTACAGCAACGACACGATTAAAGGCGGCCAGCCAAGCACCATTGGCGACTTATTCGACACCACTAAATTCCCCGGCAAACGTGCTTTACGTAAACGCCCTCAGGTAAACATGGAATGGGCGCTGATTGCTGACGGCGTGCCAATGAATGAAGTGTACGACTTACTGGCTACCAAAGAAGGTCAGGCACGTGCTTTCACCAAGCTGGACAGCATTAAAGATGATCTGGTCTGGTTCGACAGCTGGTCCCAGGCACCACAGCTGCTGAATGATGGTGGCGCCGTCATGGTGCAGTCCGCTAACGGTCGAATCTTTGATGCTATTCAAAGTGACAACAAGCCGTTCGAAATGGTCTGGGATGCGCATATCTATGATCTCGATGTCTGGGCGATTGTTAAAGGCTCGAAAAACAAGGCCGTAGCAGAAGATTTCATCCGTTTCGCCACCAGCTCCAAGCCTGAGAGTGGTATGCAGGATGTGGCTTACGGCCCAACACGCCAATCTTCCTATGCTTACGTCGACAAGGCCATTCTTCCTAAATTGCCGTCTTCCCACCTTGAAGAAGGTTTGCAGGCTTCCGGCTTGTTCTGGGCTGACTACGGTGAGTCTCTGGGTGAAAAATTCAACGAGTGGCTGCTGAAGTAATTTCCTAGAAAGCACGCTAGATGTAACCTGATACCTCGGTAGCCCTTCCTGGAAGTCTACTGAGGGTACCAGACTCAATTTATCCTTGGGGGCTCTCAAGCCCCCGGGATCATCAGAAGAAGGGCTGTACCTATGTCTCAAATCGAGCTAAACGCAGACCATACAATGACCACAGCAACTGCTGCAGCCGATGAACACTCTTACCAGTCAGAACTGACTGCAGAGGAGATGTCTCAGAGCCGTAAAATGCAACGCCGGCGCAAGTTAATCGCCTTTGCCTTCGTTACCCCTCTGATACTGTTTGTCCTGATAGCCTTTATTGCACCCATCGGCACCATGCTCTACCGCAGTGTATATCACCCGACGGTCGCTCAACTAATCCCCGATACCCTGGCAGCAATGTCCAGCTGGGATGAGAAAGGTGATAATCGTCCCAGTGACGCCGTACTAAATACGTTTACACTGGAGCTGCAACAGCTGGCTGTCGATCGCCGCTCAGGTAAACTGGCGGAAGAGATAAACCGCGCACTGCCTGGCAGTTCCAGCGTTATCAAATCCACTGCTCGTAACTTGAAAAAGCTCGATTCTGAGCTGCTGGCCAGTGAAGGTGCAGCTAAACTACTCGACCTGAAGCCACAGTGGCAAAATGTCGAGATCTGGCGGAAAATAAAGCAATCAGGGGCCGTTTTCACCGATGGTTTCTACCTCACAGCTCTGGACCTTATGCATAGCACAGACGGTGAGATCGTGGCGCGTGACACCCAGGTCTATGTCAAGCTGTATCTGAAGAGCCTCAAGATTGCTCTGCTGATCACCTTGCTTACGGCAATAATCGGCTTCCCCCTGTCTTACTATCTGGCCACTGCACCGGCAAAGACAGCCAACACGCTGATGGTTTTTGTGCTATTGCCATTCTGGACATCTCTGCTGGTACGCACCACCTCCTGGATCGCCCTGCTGCAAACCAATGGCGTGGTCAATAGCGTCCTGCAGTCTATCCATGTGATCACCGAACCCATCGAGATGCTCTACACTCAGTTCGCTACGGTAATCGCTATGACCCATATCCTGCTGCCGTTCATGATTCTCCCCTTGTATAGCGTCATGAAAGGGATAGATCCCAGTTACCTCCGTGCCGCCATGTCACTGGGAGCCAAACCGATTCCCGCCTTCATTCGGATATACATGCCGATGACACTGCCAGGGATAAGTGCTGGAGCACTGCTGGTGTTTATCATCTCTATTGGTTACTACATTACACCGGCCCTGGTGGGTGGTACCGACGGACAGATGATCAGTAATATCATCGCCTTCCATATGCAGTCTTCTAACAACTGGGAACTGGCCGCGGCCCTGGGCTCCCTGCTGCTGGGACTGATTCTCTTACTCTACTGGATCTACGACCGTTTGGTCGGGGTCAGCAATATCAAGCTGGGGTAACGTCATGAAATTATCCAAGTACTTTACCTTCTGGCAGAACAGCAATGCTATGCACTGTTCATGCGATTTCAGCTTTGAGAAAAACGGAGAAGAACTATGAAATCTCCTAATAATTTCACCTTCTGGAAGAGCAGAACGGCCATGCACTGTTTTAGCTTTGAGAAAATGGGGTAGAACTATGCAATTTCCTAAATATTTCACTTTCTGGCAGAAGCTAGGAATGCACGGGCTGCGGCTGACTGCCTGGGCGGTGCTGGCATTCCTGATGATACCGATTCTGGTGATTGTGCCGCTGTCGTTCAATGCCGAACCGTACTTCACCTTCACCTCGGGTATGCTGTCACTGGATGCAGACGCCTATTCTCTGAAATGGTACGCGGAGATCATTAACGACGATAAATGGATGCTGGCGATCAAGAACAGCTTCTTTATCGGGGTCTGGGCCACCGTGCTGGCAACGGTGCTCGGCACATTCGCGGCCATCGGCCTGTCCAACCCGGTAATGCCGTTTCAACGCATTGTCATGGCGATGCTACTCTCACCGATGATCGTGCCCTTGATCATCACTGCTGCCGGTATGTATTTCTTCTATACCCAGTTAGGACTGTCTGGCAGCTATCTGGGGGTAATTCTCGCCCACGCAGCACTGGGTACCCCATTCGTGATCATTACCGTCAATGCTGCATTATCTGGATTCGACTTCTCGCTGATGCGTGCATCCATGGGACTTGGCGCCACCCCCGTGTATACCTTTTTCAAGGTAATCATGCCGCTGATCCGTCCGGGAGTAATATCAGGTGCTCTATTCGCCTTTGTTACCTCTTTTGATGAAGTGGTGGTAATCCTGTTCCTGGCAGGACCGGAGCAGCGTACCATTCCACGGCAGATGTTCTCGGGACTGCGGGAGCAGATCAACCCCACCATTCTGGCGGTAGCCGTACTGCTGGTCGTGATTTCAGCGCTGTTGCTACTTACTCTTGAATACCTGCGTGCCCGCGGAGAGCGAATCCGCACTGGCGATATTTAACTGGGTCATTTAAACCCTCCGCCCTTAGGAGAGAATGTATTTACCCTGTCACATGCCAGTTACCATCCCCGGGTGGTAGCTGGCCCTTGGCCTGAAAGTGCCCACTCCCAGACTGGATTTAATTTACTCTAGAAAAACAGCGCTGGATGCACTCCAACAGATAAAGGCCTTTTCACTGAAGCATTAGACAATCCAACTAACGCTTCAGAGGCAAAGGCGCCGCGGTCTTTACCGCACGCAGCGCAAAGTTACTTTCTATCTCTCGCACCATCTTCAGTCCCTGCATCTGCCGCACCAGGCTGTCATAATCGATGAGGTCTGCTGCGACGACCTCTAACAGATAATCGGCAAAACCAGAAACCGTATGGGCGCTCACCACTGCGGCCAGCTCTTGCACCGCCTGTTCAAAACCCGCTACAGATTCTGCGCTGTGATCCTGTAGTTTTACCTGCACAAACACCGTCATCCCAAGACCTATAACCTGCCGATTTAACTGAGCACTGTAGCCCTCAATAACCCCCTCTTCTTCAAGGCGGCGCAAGCGCCGCAGACAGGGTGAGGGAGACAGGGCTACCTGCTCTGCTATCTCGGCATTACTCAGACGGCCATCCTGTTGCAGGGCCTGTAGTATTTTCAGATCTGTTTCATCAATATTCATAACCATATTAAATACATACCCATACTTGATATCTAATGCCAACAAACAACAACTATACGCAATAATCAATCACAAAAAAGCAATACAGAGGATAAAATAACAACAATCGGCTCTCGGTTTTCATCGATAATAGTAGCCAATATAAACCACTTTGAGAACCTAGCTGTGAACCAATACCGTGGCGAACCCAGCGTAAACCCAAAAGGCCTGATGGCGATGCTGATAACCTTATTGATCTGGGTGGGTTTCCTGCTTTCACTGCGCGCTGAAAACCAGTCAGTCCTCACCTCAAGCGACCTGGCGTTGATGCGTTTTGGCATTCCTGCGATGCTGTTTTTACCCTGGTTTCTGAAACAATGGCAGCAGATCCGACACATTCCATGGCAATTTCATTTGATGATCATGTTAGGCGGGTTGCCATTTTTTTATCTGGTTTCCCTGGGAAGTCAGTACGCACCGGCGGCCCATGCCGGCGCGCTGGTGCCTGGTACCGCACCTTTGTTTGTCACCGCATTGGCGGTGCTGATTTTCAAGGAACCCCTCTCTCGCAGCCGGCTGATTGGCTTAGGGATCATTCTGATGGGCGTGACCTTATTACTGGGCAGCGCACTACTAAACTTTTCCCAGGGGTACTGGCGCGGCCATCTGACATTTCTGGGTGCCAGCCTGTTATGGGCGTTCTACACCCTGGGGCTCAGGGTAGCCGGTATCAGTGCTCTGCAAGCCACTGCATTGCTCTGTAGCAGTGCCACTATTGGTCTGCTGCTGATGCTGTGTTTCGGCTGGATAGAATCCAGTGCCATCAGCACTCCCTGGAACGAACTATGGCCCTTCCTGCTCACCCAGGGCATCGGTGCCGGTGTCATTGGAGGCATAACCTACGGTATCGCCATCAGCAATCTGGGAGCCGAGAAAACCGCCGCGTTGGGCTCTTTTACCCCCGCACTGGCAGCGCTGGTCGCAATTCCACTGTTAGGTGAACAACTTACCTTCAGTACTATCACAGGTGTCACGGTAATAATGTTTGGCGTTCTATTCGCCAGTGGCATCAAATGGCAGCGAACTTCAAGCCATCATACGGCAGTACTTAAGGAAACAAGCCGATAAAAGCCCCATGATTAGGGGCTAACAGATAAACAGTGTTCAGGAGAGTAGCCGAAGCTCTTACGGCTTTTCTTTCCTGGCCGTTTATTGATGGCTACGACACTTTGTTTCAGATTGACTAAGGGTAGCTCTACAGTATGTATGCCACTGCCAATTTCCCGTATCACCAACAACCGATAGAGTGTACTGTCGGATATATCACGCTGACTGGTGTAACGGAAATCCAGCAATTCTGCCAGCATCCTGCCCACTTGATTATGCTCAGCATTGGCTGACTCCTTGCCAATCAAAATCAGATCGGGCGACTCCTGCTGAATCACATCAATCAGTAGTTCGGCTATTTCCATTGTCCCTGGAAGGGTATCGCTGGGGATTCTAATCCCTCGATCAAATCCCATATTCAGTATCATCCGTGCCGGAGCTGCACTGACCTGATCGCCCATCACAGCTAATATCACTTCATTACCAGGACCACTGTTTTTTAATCTTAAGCCTTCTTCTACTGCCTCCCTGATTAACGGGTTACTGATATTGCCGGCTCTAGATTCGGCCTGAAAAGTACAATCGGCAACCGGTGGAATTATTACGTCTTCTGCATAAGGTAGTGCGACAATTATCTTCATAGCGGTTTTCCCGACACACTCCACTGTGTATTTATTATTTTCCAACGTCCATGCTGGTATGGTGGTTTGCAGGAAAAAAGGCTGGCCCGAAGGCCAGCTAATAAGAAACCTTTACTCAAGTCCAATGCGCCTCAGCCGTTCAATAGCCCACAGAGACAGCATGAGACTTATTCGCAGCTTCCCTCGGGCGCAAAAAATCGATAGGGCCAGGCTTAGTCCGGGTCTTTTGCCGATCACTATCAGCTTGAGTGTTTCAGTGCGTGCACTGAATACGAGCAAATATGACGCTTTTGAGTATTTAATCGCCGTACCCGATGGCTGTAACAACCAAACCCGTCAGCAGTTCAGGCAAGTCACTGTAGCGACAATAGTTATCTGACTGCATTGATGTCTCTCCCTACACCGCATACTCATTGGGCGGCATTATTATTGTTTTTGGGATGGCAAGGGATACACCCTGAACTGTCTAACCCAGTTAACAGGAAGAGTTTTGCGCGAGTTTTTCTGAAATATGACGAAATGTAACAAGCCCTATCGGCTGCATACAATTCGTATAGAATGGAACTTATATTGAACTCTAAATTCACGCATTGCGTGAGTAGCAGGCCAATTATTTTTTAATAGAAATAATAACTTACACTTTTTTCCTATGGTGAGCACTCCATGCTGTTTACATCTAAGCTGGTTCAGCGTTTTTTTATAACCATCATCGTTATTATCTCTGTTATTTTCACCGCCGTGTATTTCTACTCCGTCCCCCTGATCAAAGACAGAGTATTTGATATCGAGAGAACATCCAGCCGTATCGCCCTGGACAGTGTCTTCGCACTGGCCAATAAGATGTATTTCGATACAGAAAAATACCGGGAGCAGGCGTTGGAATCACACAAGCAGAGACTCAAGTCTGTGGTCTCCCTTACCGAATCCTACATTCAGGACGTATTTCAGGGGGTAAAGCGCGGCGAGCTGACTCAGGAAGCGGCGCGCCAAAAGGTCTTCTCGCAATTACGTAATTTCAAATACGGCAGCAACGACTATATCTGGATCGCAGACTATAACGCGGTATTACTCTCCCATCCTGACCCCCGCTATCACGGTGCTGACGCATCAATGCTAGTCAACAATACGGGGGAAGCCTCTATCCCGGAGATAATTAAGCTGGCAATAGACAAGGGCGAAGGGTTTTATCAATACAAATGGCAACGCCTCGCCGAAAACGACCAGCAGGATAAAGTCTCATATGTGAAAAGTTATCCCCAGTGGGGCTTTGTTGTCGGCTCCGGTGTATACCTTGATGATCTTGAACAGGAAGTAACTGAAATCCGCAACCAGGCCTTGAAGGAACTCAGGGAAGGTTTAAAAGACATCAAGATAGCCTCCACCGGCTACCTGTTCATTTTCGATACCAAGACCAACATGCTGATCCACCCAAATCCCAATATCGACGGCACCAACTTTCTTAATCTGATGAATCCGGTCACCAAGCGCTCAATTGCCGATGAGCTCATTGAAGTAGCAGATTCAGGCCAGGAGCTGTATTACAAGTGGGATAAACCTGATGATCCCGGTAACTATATTTATGAGAAATTATCCCTGGTACGCTACCTGCCCGGATTTGACTGGTATATATGCTCATCGGTCTATGTTGATGAACTGCGCAGCAGCTCAGAGCTACTGGGACAGCGAATCATGACGGTTGCCCTGGGTGCCATCGTCATTGCGGCATTGATGACCCTCTTCTTTGTACAGTGGATAACCCTGCCCATTCAACGCCTTGCTGATACAGCAAGACGTGTGCGTGGTGGTGAGCTGTCTGCCAAGAGCGGTATTCAACGCGATGATGAACTCGGCCTACTGGCGCGAACCTTCGACGGTATGGTGGATCAGCTGCGGGACTATATCCACAATCTCGACTCAAAGGTGGAACGACGCACAAAGGCATTAGCCGAAAAAAATATCCAGCTGCAGGATGCCTCAGAGTCGATGGCCAATGCGCAGCAGGAGCTGTCACAGATAGAAGAGCGGCAACGCTTAATTCTGGATGCACTACCCGCACAGATAGCTTATCTGGATGGCGAACTGAACTACCTGTTCGTCAATCAAGGTTATGCCGACATGTTTGGGCAAAACAAGGAATCAGTCATCGGCAAGCCTCTGGCCAGTGTCATTGGCGACAGCTTATACGCCGATATGACACGTCAGATCAATGCGGCTCTAACCGGGCGAAATACCGTTCAAGAATACAGCCTGACGATTAACGATAAAGAGATTATCACCAAACGCACCCTGATCCCCTGCCATAACCGGGCTGGCGAAGTGAATGGGCTGCTGACTCTGGCATTTGATATTACGGCAGAAAAACAAGCTGAACAGCAACTCACCGAAGCGCAACGGATGAATGCGGTTGGCCAGCTGGCTGGCGGGCTGGCCCATGATTTCAACAACCTGCTGACTATTATCCTGGGCAATCTCCACTCTGCCAGTGAGCGATTTGAGCAGCAGGATGAGCTGCTTAATTACCTCAAACCAGCAATGCGGGCGACCCGGCGAGGAGCCGACATAACCAGTCGGTTATTGTCTTTCTCCCGCCGCCTGCCACTTTCGCCCAGCTTAATAGACCTGAATAGGTTGATATCTGAAACCAGCAAGCTGCTGCAAGGCTCATTACCCGACAATATCCGGATTATTTATCAACCTCAGACGCTGCAGACACTTCCCTATGCCGATCCCGGGCGCCTGGAAGATGCACTTGTAAATCTGGCACTGAATGCAAAAGATGCCATGCCACAGGGTGGGACCCTGACATTCAGGGTAAGCGAGCGCGAGGTGACTGCGCCACTCAAATTGGATGAAGATGTCCTACCCGGCAGCTATATCGAGATACAGATAAGTGACAATGGACAAGGATTTACTTCTGAGGCCCAATCGCAGGCTTATGAGCCCTTCTTCACCACCAAGTCTGGTGGTTCGGGATCAGGACTGGGCCTGAGTATGGTGTATGGCTTCATCAAGCAGTCCAGGGGCTATATCATGATCCATAGCGAGCCCGGACAAGGTTCCAGTATCAGTCTGTTACTGCCCGCAAGATCCGCAGAAACAGTAGCTACTGAAGCAACGCCTGACCCACAGAAATGCCAGGAGACTAGTTATTCGGGCAAGTTGGTGATGCTGGTTGAAGACGATAAAGATGTTCGTGATGTGGTCAGACAGCAATTACTGGAGCTCGGCTTCGATGTGATTGAAGCCGGTAATGCAGATGAAGCCGAACAGCTGTTGCCCCTGTTTCCAAACCTGTATGCATTGGTTTCAGACATTATGCTGCCAGGAAGAAAGAATGGCATCGAACTGGCCAATTCGCTGAAACAGCAATCGGAAAACAATAGAATAATCCTTATCAGCGGTTACTCATACCAACAAAACAGCGATATAAAAATTGACCCTGCATTTCTATTGCTCGAGAAGCCATTCGATATTACTGTGCTAGCAGAAGCGTTCAGGAAGCTGCACACACTCTGATGAATTTAACGCCTCAGAGAGATACCAGGAGGTATTATTGAAAAACAATAAGCTAATCTATGTCATTGATGACGAGCGGGATATCTGTGAGCTGGTATGCAATGAACTGGAAATTTTCGGTTATAGCGCCCGCTCGTTCACCACCGGTGCACAGGCCTGCCACGCAATAAAAACCCGTCCTCCCGCCCTGTGTATTATCGATCTGGGCTTACCTGATATGGACGGCATGGAACTGGTAAAACAGCTGTGTGATAAACACAGTGTCGGCGTCATGATCCTCTCTGGACGCGACAGCGTACCCGATAAGGTGCTGGGACTTGAGCTGGGAGCCGATGATTATGTCGTCAAACCTTTCATCCCCCGCGAACTGGTTGCCCGTGTTAACAGTTTATTACGGCGTATCGAAAAAATAGACCTGCCATCTCACCCTGAAGAAAACCGACAGGCACACTTTGCCGGCTGGATCTATAATCCGGCCACGCTGTCGCTAATCAATAAAGAAAATACTGCAACTGAACTCAGCTCTGCAGAAAGCGAGCTGTTGATGGCGCTACTGCGAGCCCCCAAGACTATCTTATCCCGGGACCGCTTGCTGGGTGACAGGGCCTCGCCTTACGATCGCAGCATCGATGTTCGCATGTCTCGTGTACGTAAAAAACTTGAACAGGACCCTAAAAATCCCGAAATTATTAAAACCGTGTATGGCGTTGGTTACATTCTTACCGTCGATGTGACCTGGGGCTGAAATGATAAAGCCTGGCATATGCCAGGCTTTATATATGTTGATAGCCTTCCTTCTGGCTTACTTCTGAACTGCCGGTTCTGCCTGCGATGACTGCTCAGCACCGAACTCTCGCTTCAACATCTGCATTGTTGTTTTCCTTAAAATGACTTGACCGGCATCAGCAACCGCAAAGAAGCTAACGACAAAGGAAAATGGACAACGTTATCGGGGCAGCGAAAAAAACTTCATGCCCCCTGGCTAAGGAACCTACGAACAAGTCCCTTGGGCCTTAGCATGCCCCTTCGGGTACTGGCTTTCAGAGCGAGCTGAGATCACGACAACGTACCCAGAGGGCAT
>JBALVQ010000066.1:0-33096 GCA_036960915.1 Amphritea sp. | reverse complement strand
GTTCGTTGAAGAAGAATCGACGAATCACTTCGACGAAAATAATACCGGCCATTGAGGCATAAGAAGCCAGAATAAAGCTCTTCTCGATATTGCGTTCAATCGCGCTAAACAAAGACCTAATAGTCATCTTGCCAGCCCTCCGATCGGGCTGACTGACAACGCTCGACCTGTGTTTTGTTGAAGTAATTCCACCCGAATTCACGGTGACTCTCCATTTATTATTGTTCAAGTTCACAGACTCTTCCCGGCAAGCTCAAAATCTTGCTGACTTTAGTTGTAATAAACTGATGAGGTAGGTTAACAACGGGAAGGCAAAAACCGACCGGACAGCACGCCGGTCGGGGGTTGTTCTAGAAGAGGCCTTAAGCGCCTTTCCACCAGCGACGAGGTGCAACATTCTCGGCCAGCATATCGCGAGGAATTTCACGTGCAATCTTATGGATAGAACCGTAAGTATCCTGGCCACCAGACCACTTATCCAGACGCTCGCGCCATTTAGCCCAAGGCTCTGGGTTAAACTCCGGCGCACAGATACGTTCGGCTTTAGCTCGCTCTTCATCAGAAAGGCTAGCCATCCGCACACCATGCTTGTGAAACAGAGTACCCGGCAACGAAGGCGTCGTAGCACCAACGGTGTTAACCAGAGCAGCTTCCTGAGCAGCCTGAATTTTCACCTGCGTCAGGTAAGAAGATTCCATCACGGCATCTTGCAACTCACCACTGAAACTATCAAACTTGCTGGCGTCCATCATGGTTGCTTCCGTACCACAGAAGAAGCGCAGATCAACCGATTGGGATACCACTGGTGACATATTGGCGTAGCCCACTGCACCGGCCCAGGTTTCAGCCCCATCAATCAGCCCCTGCTTCAGGCCATCCAGCGTTTCAGACCAGGCGATAGGCACTGGATTCAACTCCAGCAATTGCATAGCAATACGCCCCAGCTGTGTGCCGGTGACACGGTTTTTTGTACCGCGCAGCTGTTCGATAGTGGTAATCAGAGGCTTGTCTTTCCATCCCAGGCCCATCTGCAAACCACGTAATTCACAATGCGAGAACAGGAACTGCAAGCCATGCTTGGTACGTAGAGGATCCCGCAACAGTTTCTGGCTATCAGGGTGGTACAGAAAGTGATACTGAGAAGCACGGGTGGGGAACATGTACGCATAATCGAGTACATTCAGGTAAGGGGCACCACCGGCAGAGTTTTGCGTGGAAGCGGTAAACATATCAACAATACCCTGCTGGGTTTTCTTGACGCAGTTCAACTGTCCACAGATCTGGTTGTCGCCGATAAATTCAACGCGGATCTCACCATCGGTTCGAGCCTCGATATCCTGCAGGAAATCGATACACCCAGCGCGCTCAATTAACAAATTCTTTTCATTAAAGCCTGAAGCACCAAACTTCAGAACATGCTTAGCCTCTTTTTTATTGCGAGTCTTGGAGTTAGTTTCTGCAGCCTGAGCCAGTTGCGACAGAGAGAAACTCCCCAATGCAGTAGCTGCAAGCATGGTAGAACTCATTCCGTATGTTCCAGCGACACGGAAGAAATCACGGCGTGAAACACCTTGTTGATCTGAAGATGAGGAGGTAGGTTTCTTCTCCATTTTTAATACCCTTATTTATTTTTATGCAGTTAGGGGTTGGCCGATCTCCAATTGACCTGAGTCAATAACTGATCGCCTCTCTAATAAAGCACACAAAAGCACTTTTTACAAACATTTTTGATAAAAAAAGTCTCACTATATACAAAAAACGAAACAAATAATGATAGCTCTATAAAGTAATAACCCACAAACAAGTGCATAAACAGGCCTGATAACAGCACTTTTGTACAATTTAACCGGCAAAAAAAATGCTTAATAGCGACTAAATCGTGCCCATTTTTATATCAAAATAATATATTAACGAGACTTTCAATGTCGTATCATTGTTGTAACTCAACCGTATTAAGACAGGATTAGAACGATGCCCAACTCTGAATCAAAGGAAAAAGGTTCTTCAATACTGCGTGCTCTTCATATCCTCGAAGTCGTTGCAAACGCCTCGCAACCGATAACTCCAACTGAAATAAACCGTTCGTTAAAGCTGCCAAAACCCAGCATTCATAGGCTCTGCAGCCAATTGGAAGAAGAAGGATTTCTACAACCTCGCCTGGATGGACGAGGCCTTATGCCCGGTCCCAAGCTAAACAAAATTGCCATCGCCACACTCAGTAACAATGACTTTCTGCGCGCACAACGGCACATCATCCTGCAACAACTGTCTGAAAAGCTTGGTGAAACCTGTAATATTTCCGTTCCGGATGGTGGCGGCATGATCTATTTTGATCGTGTCGAAACTCACTGGCCACTACGGGTACAGCTGCAGATAAATGACCGTGTACCGTTGCACTGCACCGCCAGCGGCAAGCTTTTTCTTAGTGAGATGAGCAGCGTGCAACGCTCTCGACTACTCAGCAAAATTCCTCTGGAAAGTCGCACTCCGAATACCCTCACTAGCCCTGAAGCACTGAAACCGGAGTTAAGCAAAATCCGCAAACAGGGCGTCGGCATCGATAACGAAGAGTTTTTCCAGGGCATGATTGCTGTCTCCGTGCCTATTCGGGATAAGGAAGGACGCATGTATGCCGCTTTAGCAATGCACGCGCCAACAGCCAGACTTTCTCTGGAGCAAGCGCTTGAAAGCGTTTCAGATATACGCAAAGCCGCGGATGAACTGGCAGCCTTAATGGATGAACAACCTGAAGAAACAGACGCATAAACTGACAAAAATAGAAGAATAGCGCACGAATTATCTCCGGCAACATCAGTCAATCCAGTTAAGGTTTGACTATCAAAACGCTTAACCCAAAAAGCCCGCCGCGGCTTACACCGGGGCGGGAAAGCCTATCCCGGTCTTGCTCCGAGATAGGACTGGGTGGGCTAATCAGGCGAAAGTGGTTGCCTGACTAACCGAGGAGTTTGCGTCTTCCTTAATCATGTCTGAGGCTTTCTCAGCAATCATAATCGCCGGGGCGTTGGTATTACCGGAAACAATCATTGGCATGATCGAAGCATCCACAACCCGCAAACCTTCAATGCCATGGACCCGTAGCCGGTCATCAACCACCGCCATTTCATCATGACCCATTTTACAGGTGCCCGTTGGGTGGTAGATGGTGGTCGCACGGTTACGTGCATATTCAAGCAATTCTGCATCGGTCTGGTGCTGCACGCCTGGCTCGTGCTCTTCCTTGATTAACGGTGCCAGGGCCGGTGCATTAACGATGCGGCGGGTTACCTTAATCGATTCTATCGCCGTTTTCTGGTCTTCTTCAGTGGCCAGGTAGTTGGGATGAATCGCCGGATACTCTTCCGGATTATTGCTCTTCAATGCGATGTGCCCGGTACTGGTTGGGCGTAACTGACACACTGAAGCTGTAAATGCCGAAAATCTGTGGGTACCATCGGCCGGCTTATCAGCACTAAGCGGCTGCAGATGATACTGGATGTCCGGTCGCACCATCGTCTGATCAGTCTTGGTGAATATGCACACCTGGCTGGCCGCCATAGTCAGAGGCCCGGTACGGAACAACGCGTATTCCATCCCCATCATCACCTTGCGAATCGGATTGTTCACCTCATCGTTAAGGGTGATCGGTTTATTCACCTTGTAGATCGCTCGAATCTGCAAGTGGTCCTGCAGGTTCTTACCAACACCGGGTAAGTCCTTCACCACAGGTATATTATGCCTAGCAAGCTCATCTTTAGCGCCGATACCGGATAACATAAGGATCTGAGGTGAATTAATTGCACCTGCAGAGAGGACGATCTCACTGTTACAGCGTACCGTATGCTTAACCCCTTTCACCGAAAAAGTAATGCCAACCGCACGATTACCTTCAAACTCTATTTTATGTACCAGAGCTTTTGTCACTGCAGTGAGATTACTGCGCTTTAGTGCCGGGCGCAGGAAACCTCCTGCCGTACTGCAGCGGGTGCCGTTGCGGTTGATCGTCAACTGAAAATAGCCGACACCTTCCTGGGTTTCACCATTGCTGTCGTCGTTACGCGGAATCCCTACCTGCTCGGCTGCGTTGATAAATTTGTCACAGATTTCACGACGGATACGGATATTGGAGACGGCCAGTGGGCCATCAACGCCATGATATTTATCAGCACCACGTTCCTGATTTTCGGACTTTTTGAAGTAAGGCAGTATCTCATCATAGGACCAGCCTTTATTCCCCAGTGCCGCCCAATCATCATAATCCTCTTTCTGACCACGCACATAGAGCAGACCATTCAGAGAGCTGGAGCCTCCGAGTACTTTACCTCGCGGCCACTGTAACTGGCGGCCGTTGATACCCGGATCCGGTTCGGTCATATAGCACCAATCGGTTTTTGGATTATGCATGGTCTTAAAATAACCGATAGGAACATGAATCCAGGGATTACTGTCCTTGCCACCGGCTTCCAGCAGGAGAACACTTTTGTTGGAATCTTCGGACAGGCGATTTGCCATTACACAACCGGCAGAACCAGCACCTATCACGATATAGTCGTAGGCCTCATCAAAAGACATCACATATACCATCTCTTTTTATTTTTATTCATTAAGTTTAGCTACCACCTACTTCGCAAAAAAGCAAAATACTTATAGGCGAGTAACCCGGTCTAAACACCAACCCAATCGAACAAAATATCATTAAGAGTAATGTTCGATACCTGTAGTATCGTTTTAATAATAAAATAAATCAACACAAACTTATTATTTCGATATTATTTGTCTCATTTAATTACACAAATGTTATTTTTTGTGGTATTTTTAGATGACATAGATCAAAAATACAGGTATTACTGAAGCATCATCCGCAAAGCTTCACTGAAGGAAGCACACCATAAAACGCATGAATGTGGTGATTAATGGACTGATGAGTACATAAAAAGAGAACTAATTTGAGAGCTTCTATATAAGCCCCTGCGCCTTAGCATGGCCTCTGGCGACTGGCTTATCAGAGCGATGGCACACCGGATTTGCATCAGTAATACGCTATCTACAATCTGTCAGGCTCCGATAAAGAAACAAATAACAATAAAAAAAGGCTAGCAATTATTATGTCTACGCTGTTTCACCTGAAGAGAGATAACAACGCGGCAACGCTGCAAAACCAGATTCGCGAGCAATTGGTCAATGCAATTCTCGGCGGCTACCTACCCCTGGATGAGCCATTACCCTCCAGCCGCACCCTCGCCAAAACACTCAATGTGGCACGTAATACGATTGTACTGGTATACGATGAGCTTGCCGCCGATGGCTATCTCACCTCAGTCGAACGCAGCGGCTATTTCGTCGATCCACGCTTCTTACCTGATCAATTCGAGAAGCAGCTCTTGACTGCCGATACCGAGCCTGAAGACAAGGTCGACTGGTCGCAAAAGCTGAAAGTGAAAGCCGGTTCCCAATCTAATCCAAGCAAGGCCCACTCATGGCAATCGTTCCCCTATCCCTTTGTCTACGGTCAGCTGGATACCAAGTTGTTCCCTAAAGACAGCTGGCGAAAGTGTTGGCGTGATGCGGTCAGTGTACAGGCGATCCGCGACTGGACTTCCGACCGCTACGACAGCGACGATCCGCTGCTGATTGAGCAAATCCAGAAGCGCATCCTACCAAGCAGGGGAATCCAGGCGGATAAGGACGAAATCCTGATTACCGTCGGCTCGCAGCAAGCACTCTATCTACTGGCTCAACTACTGCTGGATGAATCCTCCAAATTTGGTATCGAAGATCCCGGCTATGTCAGTGCCGGGCACATCGCCGCCGTGTTTGGCGCCGAAGTGATCAGCCTGCCAGTGGATGAGAACGGCCTGGTTCTAAATGAGTGTCTGGATGATTGCGATGCCCTCTATATCACCCCCAGTTATCAGTGCCCGACAACGGTTACCATGCCGCTTGAAAGACGCCAGGCATTGTTGGAAAAGGCCCGGGAGAAGGACTTAGTAATATTTGAAGACGACTACGAGATGGAGATGAACTACGATTCTAATCCCATCCCAGCACTGAAAAGCCTCGATACGCACGATCGGGTACTGTACATCGGTAGCCTCTCTAAAACCCTGGCACCGGGGCTACGCATGGGCTTTATGGTTGGCCCCAAGGCTCTGATTCAGGAAGCCCGCAGCCTGCGCCAGCTGATGGTGCGCCATCCACCATTAAACAACCAGCGAGCAGTTGCACTGTTTCTTGCCCAGGGCTATCACGATGCCCTGTTGCGTAAGCTCGCACGTAGCTTCCAGCAACGCAGCGAAATCATGGCGGTGGCCCTGGATAAATACCTGCCGGGCAGCTATACCCAGCCATCCGGTGGCTCTTCATTCTGGTGTGAAGTTCCGCAACACATTGATACCGCTGAGTTGAAAGGCATCGCCGCCGAGAAAGGCTTGCTGATTATCTCCGGCGACAGTTATCACTTTGGTGATCATCTGCCGCACAATCATATTAAGCTGGGATTCTCCGCGATCGCACCAGAAGCCATTGAGCCCGGTATAAAGATACTCTCCGAGCTGATTGAGGGGATGTGTTGACGCCGTTGGTATTGAGGCCTTGGAAGTGTAAGACATCAAAGGCTCAAGCAGCTCGAAGAAGAAAACAGGCTCCTCAAAGCGCTGTTTGCTGACCTGAGCCCTGAGCATTGACTACTCAAAGACATCATTGAATAAAATTGCCTTGAGATAAACAATAGAACGTAGCTAAAGGTCGGAAACCCCATCAAGCGTATTGATGAGTTTTAAAATGATCCTTCGAAAAGGCCTGTACGGCACGTAAAACATCACGACGGCTAATCTGGCCAATCAATTTGCCATTGCGTACAACGGGTAAACGGCGTCGACGATTATTTATAAATTCTTCAGCTACGTTAATGATGTCCGCATTGTGAGAGATAGTATAGGTCTCTGCGGTCATATATTCGCCAACCTTTCCCCCCATCTCTTCTTCATGGTAGGTCTGGGTTAAAATTGCCTTAAGGCATTCAATTTCTGTCATGAGTCCAAGCAGGTTGCCTTTACGGTCAATGACGGGAGCACCTGTTATGCGCTCTCTTATCAGAGTATCGATGGCAGTGAACAGATCCGTCTCTGGAGAAAAAGTAATTAAACTCTGGCACATATAATCCTGGGCTTTTACTGACTTTAGCATAGTTAATCTCCATCATGGTCTAGCGCCTTCCAATGGGAAGGAGGAAGGGAGTATTCTTGCGAGTGCCTAGTTTCACCCGTTTATAGACCAAACACATGTATCAGTTTTGATTATTTATAGGACCAAAAGTATCGGATTATTTGAGTTTTGTTATTAGCATGTTTTCCGCTTCGGTGAACATGCTCCCTGTGAATGGTATATGTCCCCCGTTTGTCGCAAACTAAGCCATACAATAGCGAGTCCTGAATGTCGGCTTAGGGTGAAAGCCGGTAAAATTCAGATGAGCAGTTTCAAGCTATTGGAATGACCGCTCAGTGGCGATAGCGACCAATTGGATACCGATGGCTGATAATTTAGGTGAGCATCTACAGTTGGTCGCAATGTGCCAAAAGAAGACATAATCAAGCCACGTTCTAAGTAGTCTCATCTCATAACATAAGCACGTTAATGATGATTAACATTTGTAATGAACTTAGCAGGCACTAGTGCTCCACCCTTCTGAAGTGGTAAGCAGCTCAAAGATGGCCAAACTTAAGCCGTGGATTGAAAATCCTCGTGTCGGCGGTTCGATTCCGTCTCCGGGCACCAATACTTTAAAGGCTTGCAGCTAGTTGCAGGCCTTTTTTGTTTCTGCCGTCTGGTCGATATCTGGTCAGAGCTGGGTGCAACGACCGGAGACTAGCGGAAGCTCTTTACTGCTCCTCTCATTTTTGACATACCTTTAATAGCTGTCACTCGTTACCTGTTTTTAGGTGTGTCTGTTGTGGAACTGTGTCTGGCCCACTGTTTTCAAGAACGGCAGGCCTTTTACAACTGTGGCCGTCCCCTCCTTAATGTGTGTCTTTGAAGTGACTTGCCGTCTGTAGAATTGAGTGCCAGTGAGTGCCTGCTTTGCGCAAACCGGACATGGCGCTGACTTCTGATTTTGACGGCTGTATCGACTAAGCTGACATTTCAGAGGTGACTAAACCAGTCTGATAAATATCTGACACTTTTCCGGAAAGCGGATCTCAATAGTGCCTCAGACAACCCGCTGCACAAGATCCGTCCCTATGAAAATGTGATCGGCTCCAGTAAGAATGGACATCTGTGCAGATCAAGATGATCAACAAAAGCATCATGATGCCGGGCGGGATTATCTACTGATACAAGGTCATCAAGGCTTTCTGGAAACTGAGTAGCTTGATATCAGCCCTGGTCTTTAATGTGGGATGACAGGTCAACAACACAAAAATTAGGTTGCTGATAATTGTAGTGAATACAGACCTAGTGCCCTTTGAACGCACCGGGTATGAGAGCTATCGGTCAATTGTGTTCACACATACACAGTGGGCGCCCCTGAGGATGAGCGCTCCGGCATTGCGGAGCAGATTTCGGCAGGCAACCTCTGAGATAGCGGCGCGTTCGGCTGCCTGATAGGTTTGGACCCGGCAAAAAACAAGACAGGTCTGATATGGACACGCTTACTACGCCACTCGTCGCTTGTTCAGTTTTGCCGGCTCTGATTATCCCAGCAGCGCCAACAGTCCCTTATTCACACACACCTTCGCGATAGCCCACCACTTGAGGGTCAGAGCAGGCGCTGCAACCATTGGCATACGTTTTATCGGCGCCTGCACGCTGAGCGCAGACCGGCCTGTAGTTGCTAGCGCAAACCTCAGGCCGGGGCTCGGGACATACGTTCAAGCCTGCCGAGTTCACCTCTGGATCAGCTCGCAGCCCCGCCAAGGCAACCTCATGGCTCAATACCGTTGCGCCGCTGTCATCGACAACACTTAGAGTGATTCTAGCCGAAGGCTGTGCCTGCCAGTCGATCTCCACCATGCCAAAATTGAGTGCCGTCGAAGGGCCGGCGATCCGGTATTCATTGGCCGCCGACGCATACGACTCGGTGGTGTGGGTCATACCGCTGGAGGTCAGTTCAAACAACGGGTAACTACCTGCGTAGTGCTTGGACAGTTCCGCGAAATGGACATTGCCGCTCAGCAGCACCACCCCGCCAGCCCCACTGCTTTCGATCAGATCGAACAGCTTCTGCCGCTCCCGTGGCAAGTTACCCCACTCGTCCATGCCCTTGGTATCGGCGATAATTTGGATGCTGGAGACGATCAACCGCAGTTCTGCCGGTTGTCGTAGTTGCTCCGCCAGCCAGTGCCATTGAGCCGCGCCCAGCAACGTCTTGTCGGGATCATTATCGGCAATAAATCCACCGACCTTCCCCTTAGCCAACCGCTCGGATTTGGGGCTGGGGTCGAGTGTATAGGCGTCTTTAAAGTAACGGCTGTCGAGCAGAATGATCTGAACCCGCCGCCCGGGTGGACCCAACACCTTGGCATCATAGATACCCGGCGTCTGGCGGCGTAACGAGTCGCTGGGCTCACCGAAAAAATCCAGGAAGATACGTTGCGATGCCTGTTTGACCGGAAACTCCTTGCCCCCGGCATGGCTGCCGTAGTCGTGGTTGTCCCAGGTCGCCAGCATTGGCATGGCCGCACGCGCCTGCTGGAACTCGGGTTTATCGGAGAGCCGGTTCCACTCGCCAGCCAGCTGCTGCTCGCTCACCAGCCAGGCGGTTTTGCCATCGGTATCGGCGTAGATCGCATCGCCGAGATACAGCCAAAGGTCGGGCTGCTTTTTCAGGATCGTCTGCCAGATCGGTTGCGGTTGCCACTGCTTGGCGCAAGAGCCGAAGGCGATTCGCTGAACCGTGCCGGTTGGCAGTGGTTGCCACGGACTGTCGGCCAACGCTTGCTGAAGCGTTGAAATAGTCACGGCCAACAGACTGATAAGCATCGCTGCCTGGCGCAAATAACGTCGATAGTTCACTGTTTCACTCCACCTGTAATTGATCCAGTCCGATCCGTTGCTCGAACACCGTGTTGCCATCCAGACCCACGACTTTCAAGGTCAGTTGCGGTGCCGGTTGTGCCTGCCAATCGATCTCAACCAAGCCGAAGTTCAGCTTGGCGTAGGTTGGCGAGATACGATAGCGGTTGCTGAACGCCTCGTTGCCAACCGGAGGGGCGGCCAGTGCGCTGGAGGTAAAGTCGTATAGCGGATACGGCCCCTCGTCGGTCGTTGAGACCTCGGAAAAATGGACATCGCCGCTGAGGATGACGACCCCGTTGGCCCGAGTTGAGCCGATTAGCTCGAACAGCCTTTGTCGTTCGTGCGGGAAGTTGCCCCAGGCATCGCGGCCCAACTCGGTCGGGATCAGTGGGTAGCTGGAGACCAGCAGCCGTACCTGCGCCGGCTGACGCAACTGCTGCTCCAGCCAACGCCATTGAACTTCACCCAAGACGGTGGCTGCCGGGTCGTCATTGGCCGCGTATCGACCGGCGATGTTGAGGGCCTTCTTCTGTTCGGCGGAACGGGTGTCCGGCATCGGCGGGGTGCGAAAGTAACGGGTATCGAGCAGGATGATCTGCACCCGCTTGCCTTCGGGGCCGAAGGTCTTCGCATCGTAGATACCCGGCGTGGTGCGTCGCATCGAATCCGCCGGCTCGTCAAAGAAGTCCAGAAACAGTTGCTGCGACTGTTGCTTAAACACAAAGTCGGAGCTGCCGTCGTTGATGCCGTAGTCGTGGTCATCCCAGACCGCCAGCATCGGTACCTGTTGCTTAAGCCGTTGGTATTCGGGTTTTGCCGCCAGCTGGGCGTAGACCTGCTCGATCCTCGGCAGGGTATCCTCGCTCGGCCAAGGCTCGAGCAGCGCGGTGGCCTCATCATTGATATCCGGGTAGATAGCATCACCAATCATCAGAAACAGGTCCGGCTGCGCCGCCACTAAAGTATCGAACAGTGGCGCGTCCTGCATCTGCCGAACGCAGGAACCGAAGGCGATCTTCTGCAGCAGCTGGTCGTCATCGACAACTAGGCGGGATTCAGGCGTTGGTGGTGCCGTACTGCAACCCGCCAGTAGTACGGTGATCAGCAGTAATAGCTTGCGCATGGTACTCAATCCTTATCTGGATATAGAATTTTTGTAGATCACCCCATCTTTAACGATCAAGCGTAGATTTTTGTCCGGGTCGGCCAGCAGGCTGATATCTTCCAGCGGGTTGCCATCCACCAACACCAGATCGGCGTAGGCCCCCTCCTTAATCACCCCCAGCGGGCCCTCCTTGTAGCGGTTGCGTTCGCCGGAGAAGGCGATCAGTTCGGCACCGATGCTGGTGGCCTGGCGCATGATCTCTAGACTACTAAACAGCTTGGCGCGGGCGTTCCATTCCTGCGCGTGCAGGGCGTACATATCCTGTGACAGAAACAGGTCGGAGCCGAGGGCGATCTTGAGTTTGTGCTTCTTCGCCAGCTCTATCATCTTCATAAATCCCGCCTTAGCTAACTCGAATTTTTGCTGCTGCTCGGGGGTAAAGCTGGGAGATCCATCCGACAACGACATCAATCCTTCAACCACGAGATAGACATCATTTGCGGCCATTTTTTTGATCACCTTTTCGGTCATCATATGGCCGTGCTCAATCGATTTGGCACCAAAATCAATCGCCCGTGACACGGCATTATCGTAGTAGGCGTGCACCATAAAATAGGAACCGAAGCTCTGCGCAACATGGGCTGCGGCAGCCAGTTCCGCATCGGTAAACTGATCGATATCCAGCGGCGAATAGGTAGCCGAGATGCCGCCGTTGGTGGCTAGCTTGATCTGGGTGGCGCCATCACGAAACTGCTGGCGGGTCGCGGCGAGCATCTCGGCCTCCCCATCGACGGCGGCAAAATGTCCGATCTCCTCGGCGTGGCTGTGCTTACCACCGACATTGCGATGTGGATTGGTGCGATCGCGCATATCTAGGTGCCCCGAGGTCTGGGTGATAAAGGCACCGGAGGAGAAGATACGCGGGCCAGGGAACCAGCCGTCGTCGATGGCCCGCTGGATGCCAATACTGGCCCCGCCAGCGTCGCGCACCGAGGTGAAGCCGCGCATCAGCATATTCTCCGCCATCTGCCCGCCCGCCGCTCCGACGTAGACGCCGGTATACTCATTTTCGAGTTGATCGAAGGGCGCGATCAATGCGATGTGGGTATGGGCATCGATGAACCCTGGTGTCAGCACCCGGCCGCCGCCGTCGATAACAAGGGTGGCCGGGTCGGTGGCTTTAGCGGTTGGGGATATCTCTTTGATCAAATTGCCTTGAACCAGCACATTGCCTGTTGCCAGCTTGGCGTCAACGCCGTTAAAGATGCGTACGTTTTTGATCAGTATTTGCTTGGGGCCGGTGCTTTCTAATGCCGCTACAGGAACGCTGCAGATCAATAACAGGCATATCAGAACGCCTTTTTTTTGAATGGTCATTGGTTTGCACCTCACGCTTAGACTGGCATCACGCCGTACAGGGGGATCGAACAGCAGACCCGCCTGTCTGCCGGTGGGTAGCATAGACCAAGGTAATATGACGTGGGTGGCGAGGCTTATAATTACCGCGCGAGCGGTTTAATACTTGCTGTTTGCAGCTCATAAACACCTCTTTTCAAACCACTTTCTCTGGCTTAGAGGTGTCTAGCAAACCAGGGCGATTCAGTAATTGAATCGTTTAGAGTTGTTCGTAAACCTCCAAGCAATCCATTCATGCCATACAAAACAGGGCGTCGAAGCGCCCTGTTTTATTCCTGATAATTCAAACAACTTTACAAATTAAATGAATGCCCTGCAGGCTGCGGCGCAGCTCGATAGGCTTCATGTTCTGGATCGACCAGCAGGTTCTTATAAACCTTACCGTCTTTCATGATCATCTGCAGATTTTGCTCTTCCAGGATCAGGCTAATATCTTTAATGGGATTACCTTTCCAGATAAGGACATCGGCCCAGGCGCCTTCCTCAACCACACCCAATTTGGCGGCGATAAAATCATTTCGACTCTGATCGACCTCTTCACGGAGAAACTGGCCGGGTAATGAAGTCGACATCTTCATGCTTTCCAAAGAGCTGTATCGCAGGTCCTCAGGAAGCTCTACTGTCGGCGAGGTCACATTTCTAAGCGCATTGTGCCAGTTGTCCCAACCGAACATATCCGAACCATTAAAGGTTTTAATCTTGTATTTTTTCATGGTCTTGATAGCGTTGATAACACCTTTGCACACCATCTTGCCCTTTTTAATCATGACATCTGTATACCAGTCGGGGTAAGCACCACAAAGGAGCGTATACCCGCCGTAAGGCTGAAATGACCACCAGGCACCGGCTTCTGCCAGTGGTTTGATCGATTTTTCGGTGGTTAAGAAACCATGCTCGAAACTTCTACCCCCGCCTTCAATGATTTAAGGTAGGCATCGTCGGTATAAGCATGGATAGCCACATAAGAGCCATACTCTTTAGCCACCTGTACTGCGGCGGCCATCTCTTCCGGTGACGGCGACTGCAAATGTAGCGGGTCAAACACGCTGGCCACCCCGCCACCGGCCATCACTTTAAGAAAATCGGCTCCGTTGCGCATATTCCAGCGCGCGGCTCTTAGCCATTCTGCGCGACCATCGACGACATGGGTGTTACCCACCTTCTCCTGGTAGGATTCATAGCCCGGAGGGGCCGTTCGAGGTGCCCAATCACTGTGCCCCCCCGTTGGACCTAATGCGGGCCCAGAGGTGTACATGCGTGGTCCGGGCAAGATGTTTTCATTGATCGCTTTTTTCAAGCCGATGGTATTGCCGGCAATATCACGAATCGTCGTGAAACCGCTTCGCAACAGGTATTCTGCGGCACGCGATGCGTGCGCCCCCTGTACATAGGCATCCCACTCCTCACCCGATGCCGTACCGCCGTTGAGCGTCAGGTGCTGGTGCATATCGATCAGACCCGGTGTCACCGTGTAACCCTTGCCATCGATCACGTTAGCGCCGTCCGCTTTGATCCCTTGGGCGACTTTTTTGATCTTATTGCCCTCGATCAGGAGATCTGTTTTCAGCTTTAGTTTGTCACTGGTGCCATCCCAGACGTCGACGTTGGTGATCAGCACCCGTGCCGGCGCCTCCTTCTCTGCGGCAACGCTGGTTGCGCTGAACGGCATGGCGCAGAGCGCGACGGCTAACACCGGCGCTAACAGTTTTTTATGTTTGTTCATCAATGCCACCTATTTTATTAGGAATCGTCATTATTCGTATCATTCAAATTAGTAATGGTTCTTGATTCGCGCAAGTTGGGTAATACCAGCACCAAAACGCAGCGCAGCTGAATATTTTTCTGAAATAAACCAAAGTCTCACCCCAGCTGCATCGTGTTGGTCCACCGTTGAGCTGTTGAGCTGTTCCAGCCTAGGCCGGTGACGATCGCCGCCATCAATACTGGTGCCACGCTACGGCGTATTCACCGATGGTTTCAGCCCAGCTGCTTCGCCTTGGCAAATGCCCCAGAGACCGCCCCAGCTCGCCGCTGTCTTAATTTTAATGACTATGATTAATGGCGCTATAGATTGGTACTGACAATCCCAATATCGGTTCAAATTTTCCGGAGCGCGATGAGCATGATTAATCGATCCTTGCTGGCGGCGGCATGGCTGCTGGTCAGCCTCAGCTTGCCAGCCCGCGCCGCCAGCCTGCTCATCACTAATGTGACACTGTGGGACGGCAGCGCCAAAACGGCGACACCGGCGATGAATGTGCTGGTCAAGGACAACCTGATCAGCCAGATATCCGCCAAGCCGATCGCCACCGACCGCTCGGCCGACACCCAGATTATCGATGGCGGCGGCCGGGTGCTGATGCCGGGGCTGATCGATATGCACACCCACCTGATGTTCCGCTACGGCGTCACCGTGATGCGCAACGAGTTTGATGCCCAGGCGTCTGGTGCGGCGGCGATGGAGTCACTGCAGCTGTATCTGCAGATGGGTTACACCACGGTACGCGATGTCGGCGGCAACAGCCTGGGGCTGGCTAAAAATATCGCTGCGGGGCGGCTCAGAGGGCCGCGGATCTATTCCAGCGGTGGTGCGATCTCGGCCATCTCGGGTCATAACGATCTGGCCATGTTTAGCGAGGCACCCGGAACGGATGTATTCAGCCACCGCGGCGACAACAACATCATCACAGGCCCGATCGAGGCCCGAGCCGCGGTGCGACGTCTGCTGCGCGGCGGCGCGTCGCAGATCAAGATCATGGTCGGCGGCGGCGTGGCGTCCAATTTCGACCCGCTGGAAGCCACCACCATGACCGAGGATGAGATCCGCTCCGTTGTCGACGCCGCCGCCGACTTTGGCACTTACGCCTGTGCCCACGCCTATACCGACGATTCGGTCAACCGGGTATTGGACGCGGGCGGGCGCTGTATCGAGCATGGCTTTCTGGTATCTGAAGAGACCCTCAAGCGGATGAAGAAGCTTGGTGCGGTAATGTCCTTGCAACCCTACGCCGCGGTCGAGATCTTTAAGGAACCGGAAAAACTGGCCGGTTTCAACGCCGAGAATATCCGCAAGGCCCGCCAGGTGCGCGATGGCGCCGACAACATGCTGGCACTGGTGGCCAAGCTCGGAGTCAGCACCTTCGCCGGAGCCGACCTGTGGCAAGAGGGGCTGATCTCAAAATCCCCGCAGGATATGGCGATCCGCAAGCGCTGGTTCTCCGATGTCGAGATCCTGCGCCAGAACACCTCCTATGCGGGTAAATGGCTGGCCAAATCCGGCTCCAAGAACCCCTATCGCCAGGGATCACTCGGGGTGATCAAGGAGGGCGCCTACGCCGATATGCTCTTGGTCGAAGGCAACCCGCTTGAGGATGTAACCGTCATGGCCGACTGGAAAGCCAACATTAAGCTGATCGTCAAAGACGGCGAAATCTACAAGAACAGCCTATAACTCGGCCATTGCCGTGCAGCATGACGGCTTGAAAAGGGCCGGCGGTCGGCTACCTTTATCGGGACACCGGCAGTGAAACAGCAACACGGCATTGGCAATCAAAACCTAGAGGTAAATAATGATAAACCGCCCCCTGATATTGGCTGTCGTCACGCTAGCAGCGTCAGCGTCGCAAATGAGTGTTGCCGATGAGAATAAAACCACCGGTTTTGGCGGCCCGGAAGCCGTCGACAACCGTCTCTCCAAAGACAAAACCGACCGCAAGCTGCCGCTCAAAGATCGGCTCGCTGCCGACGGAATCAATCTGGCTGTCGATTACTCGGCGGTGGCACTGAACGCCAACGAGTCGCTACCCGGTGCCGATGATTCGGCCTCCGGCGGCATGGTGCGCTTTTATGGCAGCTGGGAGCTGCTCAATCGCGGCGAGACCAATGTCGGCAGCTTTATCTGGAAGGTCGAGCACAGGCACGCTTACAGCGATACCGCGGTTAACAACTTTATATTTGGTACCGGCGGGCTGGGCATATCGACCCCACCCTTTAGCGATCAAAAAGGTCGTTTGACCAACCTGTACTGGAAGCAGCGTTTTAACGAAGGCCAAAGCACCGTGGTAGCAGGCTTTCTGGATGCCACCGACTATGTCGATGTCTACGCGGTTGCCAGCCCCTGGACCGGGTTTATGAACTTTGCCTTTAGCACCGGCACCACAACCATGGCCTTGCCCGGGGACGCGACACTCGGTGCTGCTGTGGCAACCCTGCTCGGTGATCGGTTCTTTGTCATTGCCGGTATCGCCGATATGGAATCCGATCCGACCAAACCACTCGATGGCTTCGATACCTTTTTTAGCGATGGCCATTATTTCAAAACCCTGGAGCTGGGCTGGACCGCCTCCCAAGAGCAGATCTATGTCGATAACATCCATATCACGCTGTGGGATTCGGACCGAAGCGCCCAGATGAATCAGGCCGAAGACAGCGGCGTCAACATCTCCGCCTCGAAACTGTACGGGCCATGGTTACCGTTTGTCCGTGCCGGCGTGGCCGATAACGGTAGTCTGCTGGGGATCGATAAATCGCTAAGTACCGGTTTTGCCTACTACGGACTGGGTGGTGCGGCCAACAACCTGGGGGTTGCGATCAACTGGGCCGACGCCAACGCCGACGATGATCAACTCACCCTAGAAGCGTTCTACTTTATCAAGGTTTTGCCGTATCTGGAGCTGACCCCCGATATCCAAATTATTAAAAACCCGGTATCGAATCCAGCTGAAGATAGCATCGTGATCGCGGGGATTCGGGCCCGGATTATTTATTGATCGGTGATAACTGCAACAAGGGCTTACCGCGTGCCAACAGGGCTGCCCGGCAGCCCACAGTGGACATACCTTTTTACTACATGCAACAGCACGTCACCGTCAGGTACTCCTGAAGGGATAGACAATGAAAAAAATCATCATCAATACATTCATATTATTGAGCTGTACGCTGGGTTCACCGTTACTTTTTGCGGCGGCGGGGGGAGCCAAGAGTGCCGATGACGTTGCCAAGGAGCTGGCCAACCCGAATACCGCGTTGGCCAGTCTCAATTTTAAATTTCAGTACCGTACTTTTAAAGGTGATCTGGTTCAGGCTAACGAACAAGAAAGCACGATGGTTCTGTTTCAGCCCTCGTTGCCGTTTCCTCGCGAAGATGGCTCTAAGATCATCTTTAGGCCTGCGGTGCCAATGTTAATCGATCAACCGGTATTGGGTACTGATGGCTTTACCGGTCAAAGCGGTCTTGGTGATATCACCTTTGATTTAGTCTACGCACCGAAATCGGCCCCAGGAGCTCTTCGTGGCTATGGTGTTTTTGGTACCTTGCCCACGGGAGATGAGGATCTAGGCCAAGGCGAACTGACGGCATTGGGCCCCGATATTCTTTACGGTCAGATGACGTCTGAAAATTTGTTTGGCGTACTGGCCTTCCACCAATGGGATATCGCTGGCGACGTCGATATCAGCCAATCGAACGCTCAGATCCTAGCGGTATTTCTACCCGGGGGCGGCTGGAATTACGCCAGTTCGCCAACCATCAGCTATGACTGGAAGGGCGAAGAGTGGACCGTACCACTGAACTTCACCTTCGGGAAAACGCTGCTGCTGGGTAATCGGCCCTGGAAATTCGGCCTGGAATTTAACTACTACCTAGAGCAGCCGGATGCTTTTGGGCCCGAGTGGATGGTAAGTTTTAGCATTACACCGGTAGTTGAAAATGTCATGGCCAACTGGTTTAGATAGTAATTAAAACGATATAGATCCGCTTAAACTGATCATTGATGCACTCACTTGTTTAGTGATTGATAGCGAGTTCAAAGGACGACATAACGTCTCCTTCGGGCGCAACACTTGCCATAAACGGCCACAGATCTAATGTCCGGTTTGGGCCCAGACTGTGTGAAAACGCTGAAATAGGTCGAATGTCAGCCGTTAGGGGAGAATTGTTCGTTCACGAAGCCACGGCGAGTCGTGTAGATGACTTATCTTCAGGTAAACTCAGATGGGCTCCAATAGCTTCACTGGCGAGCCTAGAGGGTTTCTGGGGGCAAATAATAGCCCTTATCAGGCCTGTATTGCTCCTATCAGAGCCTTCGCCCCCAAGATACTGATAACTCGCTTCATGTTGTAAGCCAATATATGCAAGCTCATCTCGGTACTGACTTTCTTAAGGGTTCGGGTTTGGAAGTGGGTCGACCCCATCCAGGACTTAATGGTGCCAAACGGATGTTCCACCGTTGATTTGCGGATCAACATCATCTCTGGTTTTCGCTCCAACCTTTCCTGCGCCGCTTCAAGAATAGCTTCATGTTCCCAGCGTGTGACACGCCGTTGCTTGCTCGGTGTGCATTGCGCTTTCAGGTGGCAGGTCTGGCAGTTTGAACTCCAGTAACGATGTAGCTTTCTGCCTTTCTCCTCAGTAGTCATACGCCATATCAGCCGATCATTGGCTGGGCAGAGGTACTCATCACTCTCAGTGACATAATGAAAATCTTTCTTACCGAATCGTCCAGCGGCTTGGCTACCGGAAGTTTCCGGCTTAGGTACATAGGTTTGGATACCCGCTTCTGCGCAAGCCAGCAGCTCTGTTCCGTTGAAGTACCCTCGGTCTGCAATCACGGTTAAATTATCGGTTTGAATGGCCTCCTTGGCCTGAACAGCCATATTCGCTAGCTGATCCCTGTCATTACCAACGTTCGTTACTTCATGGGCTAAGATCAGGTGATTTTCAGTATCCACTGCCGCTTGCAGGTTATAGCCGACCGTCCCTCGAATATTGCCACTGGTCGACATGGCGCGGGCATCAGGGTCAGTGAGAGAAATTTGTTTGTCTGGCGTTTGCTCCAACTGAATTTCCTGCTCTTTCAGTTCACGCATCTTCTTCTGTAGAGCTGCGATCTTTTCCTTCAGCTCGGGAACATTGGCTTCTGTCTCTGGCCGCTCATCTAAATCAGCGCAGTCCATCTGGGCGAAGTACCGATCAATGGCCTTGTCGATCTGCTCCATCCTACGCTTCAGTTTTCCGCGGGTTAGGTTCTTGTCACGGTTATTGACGGCTTTGAACTTACTGCCGTCGATAGCCACGACCGCCTGGGAGAATAGATTGAGCTGTCGGCATAACACAACAAACTCACGGCACGCTTTACGGATGGCCTGACCGTGATCTTTCCTGAAATCAGCGATCGTCTTAAAGTATGGTGTCAGTCGGCCGGTTAACCACATCAACTCCACGTTGCGCTGGGTTTCTCGTTCAAGGCGACGACTGGACTGAATGCGGTTTAGGTAACCGTAGATGTATAGCTTGAGCAGTGTTGAAGGGTGATAACCGGGACGGCCCGTAGCCTGTGGTTGCGCTGTTCCAAACCCTAGTGCGAGCAGATCAAGCTCATCAACGAAGGCCTCCACCACGCGGACGGGATTACTTTCCGTGATGTGATCATCCAGGGTTTCGGGAAACAGCGTACTCTGAGATCGGTGAACTCCGGTGATAAAACGCTTCACATCGATTCCTCGCATCATCTTTGGTACGAGTATACCTACTTAGGCGTTTTCACACAGCCTGGGCCAGCACCAGAAGTTCAATCCCGCTTATTTTCAGTCAATCTTCGCCTTGCCATCAAACAACATCGTGAGTCTGCCAGACTGAATTATCTCGATGTTATTCTCTTGGGCATAATTGTGTGCAGAGGCTGTAACTTCACCCAGCGTCAAGTAAAGATAGCCCATTGCCTCAGTTGCCTCAGTTGCTTCACTTGCTGCCACTAAGCGCTTCAACGGCTCTATTCCCGTATTCGCCGCTTTAAATCGCTTGCTGCACAACAACAGCTTTCGATGACCGCGAACGAGTTCTAAATCAGCACCATTACCTTCAAACGCACTCGACTGGTAACCACTTTTTATATAGTTAGCCGCTATTTTTTCAGAGATGATCTCTGCCGACATATTTTTGGCTTGTTGAGAGACTTCCAACACCCGTTTTTGTGAAGGTTGCTGCAATTGCTTAAATCCAGCGTAGCCGCCTATTGCCAAAAACGGCATGGAACCGGCAATGCTCAAAGTCATATATTGCGCATCTGTCACAGCCAAACTGACCAATAGGATGAATAGACCAATGAGTACGCTGTACCACCAGGGGGATCGCAATAGCACTGCGAACAACGACCCTTTAGCCATCTTAAACGCCATAAATTAATTACCTTTTATAATACGGTTGCTCGTTTGATAAAGCAGAGAATTTAGAGCTTAAATATACGAGCGTATACTACTTTTTTTCTTCACTAAACACGCAATGTGTTCAGCTGCATATATCCCCGCACAAAAACTACTGGACCACGCCCACTGATAATTATGCCCATCTAAGAACCCTGTCACATCTAAGCGCTCACCGACAAAACACATACCCCTCCAGGCTGATGGCCGGTTTGTCGCACTCTTGCCATAAACAGACACTGCCAAAGCGTCCGGATTGGGCCAACTCCAGACCGCTAGCCGTAGCAAAAAAGCGTCGGCAATCGGGTGTCTAGAGCGATGTTAATAGCTGCGCATTAAGTCTGAACACTAGACTCATTCATAGCCGAACTGAAACTTGAAACAACGCGTTTAGCTTTTGACACCCCTTCTCTTGCTTCAACATTGACTGTGGCTGGTGTGGAGCTGTGGCAGATCCTAGTCCTGCAAGGATTGTAGCGTCCCACTCCACAGAGAGTCCCCGTTCAACAGTGTGGAACGCGCCATTTTTCCTGACCGGTTATAGCAACACTGCTCACCTACCTTCACAACAGGGTTGAGAAATTGATACCGGGATTCCCATATACTTTTCGCCATCCAGCAATGTTAAGAAGGGTTGCCTAACATCCTACTTCTAGACATTTTGGGCTCTAAAGAACCTTCTTTAGTTGGAGATTAGACATGGCTTACACCTGTGATTTGGAACTGGAGTTCCTGGAAAAGCTACCGAGCGAAGAGCTTGGCCCACTCGTTAACTGCCTGACTCATGACTCAGACGGCGAATCACGCCATACCGAAGAGTTAACCGGTAGAGACCTCTACAAAGAACATCACCCCGACCATCACCAGTATTGGGATGAGATAGCCGGAGAGCTTCAATGCTTCGGCGCTAACAGCATCGCAACCCTTTTCCGGGGTGGTAAAGGGGTTGAGTACTTTGAGATTCTGTTAGACGTAGCAAAAGCCATCGACCTTGAACATGACGATGACTCCGAAATGGAAGATATTGAAGCCGCCTTGCTAATGCGTGTATTTGAAGAGTCACTCGACAAAATGACGCCCGAGCAGCGAGAGGAGGCGGTTCGAACCATGGACCTAAAAACTACCGATTTCTCTAAGCAGGCAATTCTTGCAGCAATTCAGACAGCCATCAGGCTGGGGGGATTTACCCCATACAAGATGGCGGTCATTGTTGCTCACGGTGCCTTCAATGCGACTGGTGCCAATCTTGTTGGTCACGGTCTTAGCCTTGGCGCGACTCAGGTACTCACTAAATCCATCGCCAAATTCGCTGGCCCCATCGGCTGGGCAATCACCGCTGCCTGGACTGCTTACGACATTGCAGGCCCAGCTTATCGAGTCACGATCCCTGCCTGTGTGCACATCGCTTACCTACGCCAACTTGATGCTTATAAACAACAAGAAGCAGCGGCTTAATTTAATACGAGGAGACAACAACATGAGTGATGAATGCCCTTACTGCGGTGGCAGTGGCAACGTTAGCTGTGAGCACTGTGAAGACGGCCTGTGCGATGGTTCCGAGACCTGCCCGGCTTGCGGCGGCAGTGGAAGCCATACATGTCCCCGATGCAATGGTTCTGGTAAGGATGATGACTGAGAATCGGTAAGCCAAAACCAAAAAAAGGGAGTGACCGATTGGCCACCCCTCTTTATTTTTTAACGGTACTTGATGCCCGTTGGTCATCAGTGGCTGATAACGCCATTTGGACCAAACCATTTGCTCACTTCAATCAAAGCCTCATAACAAATTTCAACTTCATAAAGCTCAGCGGGGCCGCCACCGCGTTTCATTCGATGCAGACCATTAAGCCCCGCTGCGATACTCTTTATAGCCCCTTGGTCATCTGTGTACGATTGCCTGTCGATAGGCAGATCGGCTTCGGAGTATTTTTCTAACCAGTGATTAAACTCCTTTTTTACCAACCCATCTTGATCGTAGTTTAGAAGGATCGGCAGACAGTTAATAATCGTACGTAGTGTTTTATCGATCTCCGCCTCTTTTGAGAAATAACATTCCCGAAGGCTAGTCAGCGCTTCAGATATGTCTTCAATGTGCCATATAGACTCTTTGACATCCTGCTGTAGCTGCTCAAGGTCTGCTGTTCGAAGGAAATTCTCAAGGTTCTCCAGTGGTACTTCATACTCCTGAGGTAGCGGCTCGTTCTCATACCAAGGGGTACCATTTTGCACATGCCAATAGGCATGATAATCAAAAAATTGCATAGTGACTTTCCTGCTAAACATGCGCCCCAAAACAGAGCCTGAAAAGTAATTAAGCATCTCATCAGGCTCTGACGTGACCACGTCAATTAATGGAATTACTGCTGAGAGGAAAATTCGACGATGCGGGCTTTAATGGCGTAACCGTTCACACGCGTCTCAACACCATGTACCTTCAATCGACAAGTCAATCTGTTTTGCTCCTGGATGTGGAGCAGCCCCAACTGTTTCAACTTTCGAGCCACCTCACGATAATCCACGTCACCGCAGGCTTGCCGGAAGCGCTCAGAAGGCAAGACGTATAGTTCACCAACTTTCAGATCAGAGTAAGAGTAACCTCTCACGTTAAGCTGACGAGGTGAGCTGGCATTGCCGCCAAAGGTAGCCGAGTTTGCCTCTATAAAAGCAGCCACACGCGAAACGCCTGTCAAACCAGCATCAGCCTCTCGCGCACCTTTAAGCCAAGCATCACGCACCGTGACAACAGCCTCCAGTAGCTTCTCTTCTGGCACATCTAAGATACCGAACGATTGCGCTAGGTAACCCGCAAGCAGCACTAGTGCAAATCGGATCTGCACTCGCTGCTCCTCTTGGGCAAGACCCTGTAGCGCTAGTTCATCTAGGCAACCATCAAGGCAATTACGCAGATGAGCTCCAATCTCTTCTTCGTCCATCGCATTGTCATCCTCATCAGCGAGGTTAACCAGCTGTCGAAGAAATTCTGGGCCAGCAGTTCCGTAATAGTTACCGCAAGCAGACTTCATCGTGCGGGTAGCCTCAGCAGGGTCATCGCCGTTGAAACTAACAGGGATGTCATCGACTGGAACATCAGGCATGCGAACACCCATGCCCCCCATGAATTTATCGCCTGCAGCCTCCACCTTCTCTCGAATGGGAAGCTCACCGGATGACATGACGATGCTGAGCCAGGAATTAACGTTAGCTGCACCACGGGCCGAGTTCATCGTGACCTTGCCCTTGCCGCTCAGAAGGTTGTAAAGAATGCTCGCGACACCCTTAGCATCACAGGCTCCCAGCTCATCAAGAGATAAACCAACATCGGAATGTCGGGCGGCAATCAGTTCTATACCGTTCGCTGTGGCATCCCATCGATAGACACTAGAATCAGAACCTCCGCTAGGATCTGAGCCATTACCGAACACCGTCGAGAACACTTGAAGAAGCGTTGTTTTACCCGTAGACGTGAGCCCGTGGAAATTTAAACCGCCAGCCTCAACACCTACAAGCTTGAGCAGGCAGCTCGAAAATCCAGCCATAATCGCGAATAGCCAAAGCACGTGAGTTTCAGCCGGTTCAGCAACATGCTCTTGCCAGTCCGCTAAAGAACTTCGACTCGTCATGCTAGTTTGGCGACCGTTACCATTACTGGGCTCGACATAGATTATCGGTTCAGAAGAAGACTCTTCGTTGTTGGGAGCGATCACCCCGCTAGGCGTCATGAAGGCAAACTCTGACGGAATCCAACCCATGTCAGATGCACACTTGAAGCGAACGTCAGATGGCCATTTAGCCAACGCGTGGGTTAACCACTTTTGACAGCCGGGTACGAGAGCAACACCACCATTCACCATCCGATACAACACCGGCTTAGGTGAGAGCAGCAGGTCATCATCGGTAACTAGCGCTGCATGTAGTAGACCGTCGTGATCTAACCAGGCGATCAGCCGCCCCCACTTCTGAGAACCGCTAGTCCGAAACCTGCCAAAAACACCCAGCCGGCTTTCCGTCACGATAATGTCACCATCAGGGTGCCGGTAGACCAGCGAGTCGTGATCCCATATATACCCTTCTGGGGCATCTGGAAATTCAATCAACCGACCCTTCGGGTCATAAACGGTGCCTGATAAGGCGAGTTTGATCAGTAAGAAAATAAAATCAGATATAGTGAACATAAATAATACTCAGGTATTTAAATTGAGAGATGGTCAGGCTTGACCGCTTTTGTCTTAAACCCTAGTTAGGACCCTACATCACTGGCGTTGCACCAGTTGAGTCCTTGCCGGTTTAGATCATGAGTACCCGGCAAGGGGTATTAATTTCGCTGTAATTGGCGTTAGTTCAGGCACTTCAACCTTGCTGTTGATTCACCATCCACTCAGATACGGTGGTCTGCATATACATCACTTTCCGGCCAATTTTTAAAAATGGAGGCAGGCCTTTATTGCCTTTGCATCGTCTTTTTTGGATAGCCGAAATCGACATGCCACTGATGTCTGCAAGCCAAGACGTATCCTTTAACGCTTCAATGTCGTTCATCATTTTTTTGCTCATTTTGAATTGATTCCCATAGCAACCAGCATTCGCATAATTCGTCGAATCCAAGGTCACTAAATCCATTTTTTACTGGATCAAGCACCATGCTGATCCACCACTCGTAAGGCTCATTAATTTTCATTTAAAACATCCAGTTCAGGCTAAAAATCGTCGAGACTAATGAAGCTTTCGACATTTTCCGCTGCTTTCAACAAAGCCTGCTGCGACAGGAAGGCATATGCGCGTTCGGTTATGACCACACTGGCGTGGCCCGCCAGCTTTGATACCGTGTATATATCGACACCTGCCATCAGCAAGTGGGAGAGGTAGCTTTTTCTAAGGGAGTGGAACGAAATGCTTTCATCCAACTCTGCGGCTTTCAGAATTTTTTTGAATGCCCTCGAGTTAGCAGACATAGGTCGCTCGGGTGTTTTTCCGCGAAATACAAACCCAGATAGCCCATGTCGCCCTTTCTGACGGAACAGCACTTTCTCTGCCACAGAGCAGATTGGAACATCCCTCGCCTTCTTAGCTTTAGTTGCAGCAGCAGACAAATGGAACGTTTTAGTCTCAGGGTTGTATAAGTCGAAGGTAAGCCCGAGGGCCTCTCCGACCCGCATTCCCGTAGAGGCCAAGAAGATAGCCAGTGCTGCTACTTCAGAGTTGAGGTCGCAGCATTCTGACGTCATCGCGTTCCGGCAAACCTTAATCAACCGGTCCAGTTCATCACGATTCAAAAAACGCCGGTTTGCGTTATCTGGATTGAACATCGCGATACCTGAAGCCGGAGAGCTATTCACCCACCTTGCGCGGATTGCTTCCCTATAAACCGCACAAATTAGCGCCAAGTGACGATCGGTCGTCGATTTAGCAAGACCTTTGGCCAACAGGTGCTGAATGTATGCCTCAACATCAACGTAAGTCAGATCAGCCAGCCGAACTTTATTACCGAAAAACGGTATTAAGTGCAGATGGATCTTGGATTGGTCTGCTCTCCAACTCCTCTTCGATTTTTTTGCTATATCGAGGTAGGCCCCCAACAAATAATCTGCAAAGGATACCGCTTCCCCTTTTAGCGCCTTGGGGATACCTACTGACTGAACGTCCCATCGATGCGCCTGAGCGGCCAACCTGGCCTCCGAGACACTCATGGCAGGCCAGCTTCCTAGCTTTTTTGAGAGTCTTCGATGTCGGTAAGTGAAACGGGAATAAAAATCGCCACGCAGAGGGAAGTGAATCAACTTCAGGTTTGTCACCTGCAAATCTGTGTATTCAACTTGCTTTTTTCCATCTGGCGGACCGTGCTCAAGCCTAGCCACGAGCCCCTGTTTAGAAAAGCGAAACGATCTAGTGTGAGTTGTGATGTTTTCTTCAGTTGATTTAATTTGTCCCGGGATGACCGAGATTTGTTTACCCATAGATACGCCTTTAATGCCCGAAGGCCTGTATTGATAGGGAGGTACGGCCCTAAGTAGGTGTAGGGCCGAAGTAGAGGGGTTAAACCAGATATCTAGAGACGCTAGCGTGCTGGCCCCTATTATATTGTTATGAGAATTCTTGCTAACTATGGGAAGTCAGCAATTAACCTGAGGAGAGCTATCTATTTAGGCCTAAAAAAAATCGTTACGGGGGCTTATATGATGCAAAGGAAACAGCTGTGACCAAGCTGACTGACATCCCTCAAGAAACGGGTGTCTTTAACGGACTTAGTTGATGAGGTTTGTACTGACGTCTGAGATTGGAAATAATTGTACTATTGAGAAAAGGAGGGAGATTCAATTTTGGAGTCACCTAACAGTGCCATTTACTACAATCAATAATGTTCCTAGTTTCATGAACTACGGTTCTGTTTAGCGCCAACATCCCCCATAGCTAGACCGTCACCAACCGATATACTGGATCGATTCATAACCTGTCGATGAAACGAGTTTAGTAGCCTTGTTCAACGCTGTGTCTTGTGTGTCTTATGTGTCAGGCCTAGTGCTGCAAGACTTGTAGCGTCCCCTAGTCACGTCCAGTCCCTCTGGTTCTGTGTGGATCGATCCATTGGTTCGTTGCTTTTTACGATGCCCCTAGAGCGAGCAGAAACGGCTCTAGAAGGTAGCTAATTTTGAAGACGAGGGGGTTTTTGGTCAGGTGAATGATTTTTAACGCCGTATAGGAAGGTTTCTGCTCGCTCTTGGGGCTATTTGAAGAACCCTATATTGACTCAAATAGCCGAGTTAAGTCTGACACGTCCAATCGCCTTCTCTAGTACTTGAGCTGAGGAGGCGGACCAAGCCGAAGCAACACAGGCCTCAGCCACATATTACCTCCTAGATATTGCGCCTCAGCACTCAACCGTGCCGGGGCGTTTTTGTTTCTAACGACAGGAGAATAGCCATGCGAAAGACGAAAGCAATACGAGTTTCAGAGTCAGCAAGTGGTGGGATAGATCTAGACGTAATCATGAGCCGACAAGGTGCTAAAGACGGTGCCGAAGCCGGAAAGGTCGCGGGGGCCTCGGTCGCGGGGCCTATCGGTTGCGTAGTCGGGGGGATAATCGGGGGGCTACTTGGAATGCTGCTTGGCCCGGCAGACGATTAGGAGGTTGCCATGTTGACGACCTTAGACCCCCGAAACATCCATACCTTGCCACTGGATAACACTGAGCAAGCAACGCTGATAAAAACGTTGTCAGAACCCTTTGGTGATATTGAAGAAGCCGCCAAGTGCTGGCAGGAATTGGGTTGCAAGTTGGTCATGCTGGAGGCGATGGATACCATCGATAGTCGGGTAGATGAGCAACACTTCGTCGCTGACCTGATCGACCATCCTGAGTTTATAGATTCTTTGGCAGGGCACTGGCTGCTCTCGCTCACGATCACCGGCCAAGACGGTGCTGGCATCTATCTGATGTACCGCAAAGGACAGCTGCACGACCGCCCCCTCTAACTCCCCCAGCCTTCACAACCCACTTAACCATTGAGCATCGGCTCAAGGAGACCTCATGAACGCAAAACCCAAAGACCAAGCCAAACAGGATGAAGTGAAGTTCACTCTGATCAAGTCCGGCAAAGCAGAGAAGCTTAGCCCCAGACACCCCGGCTCCATCGGCTACGAAATCGTCAAGCTGGATGAGAGCCAGGTGCTGGCCATTAGAATCACCGTAAACAGCTCTGGAGGTTTTTTCTCACGCGAGTTCATTCCACTCAATGCGATCGCTGACGAACTCAATAAAGTCGAATCCGATAAACCGCTGAAGTCAGGTTTGTTACGTGGTCTGTTCAAAAGCGGCAGTAGCAATAACGCGGGATTCCTATGTGCCGCACTTCGAGCAGAAGACGTACTGCTACCGGCACCCAACAGCCTATACCAGCACCTCAAAGGGCACCCTGTTGCTGACTGGATCGCAGCCTTTACCGCTGATCCAAAACCGAAAGCTAAAACCAAATCGACTAAACCCACATCCGCTAAGACCGGGCAAAAGCAGAACAACAACCTGGCAGCCGACAGTTTGATCGATAGCAGCAAGGAGTAAGCATGACGACATCACTACAGATACTCGTTGATCGATACAGGCTACCGATTTCATCTGAGCTGGTTCAACTGTTGGAAAAGGCGCTAATCGGGCACACTCCAGACCGGGGACAAGACCGGGCTATTGCGGTGACATTTTGCTTTCGCGATCCGAACTATTCGGCGGAGTCAGGAGGCTACCACCCGGTAGAGATCCGTTTGCAGCTGGAGCACTCTGAGAAACGCTGTGTTGGTCGTTTCGATTACATCACTGACTTCAGCTTCGTAGGCATTGGACAGGATGCAGAGCTGACAAAGGAGATCGACTTCGATTTCAGTGCTGGTGTGTGCAGTGTGATTTATTCAGGATATTTTTCGCTGAACAAAGCGGCTGAGTTCTATCAACTTTGGCAGCAAAATTTCACCGACTACCACGCAATGGGCGTTTTCGACGTGACCGTTACATTGGAACACTGAGCCCGCTTTTCCCTTCCTCGATCCATAACAGCGCTCTACTGACTCAATGAGCCGGGCAAAGACCGGGACAAGAGTTCGCCCACTGATACTCACAATCCACCGTTACCTCATTGGCAGCAACGCCAAGGTCTGATGACGTGAATGGCCTTGTGAACAGAGGGATGGATCGAGGATTTCAACTCCGTGGAACCCCTTGGAGACCCCAATGAGTAAACCAATTCCGTCGCGGTTGCGCCTTAGCAATCGGTTCATAGAAAAACTTGCCCCTCACGATCAAAACTCACGTTCTAGCGAGAAGGAGATCACCGATACAGAAGTGTCCGGCCTAAAACTGCTGGTCGGTAAAACCGGCACCAAGAAGTTTCTGCTGCGCTACACCTACCGAGGTCGAAAACGCTCCGTGGCTCTGGGTGCTTTCGGGCCTCTCACCATCCAAGATGCACGTGACATGGCGAACCAGTACAAAGCCATGCTCGCTAAAGGCACCGACCCTAAAGATGAAAAAGCGAAGCACCAGCGAGCAATCACGTTAGATGAATATATGGAGCTTAAGTACTTCCCGCTGTACTCAGACAAAAAACGCAGTGGCCGTATGGATCGAAGCCGCTACAAGCACCATGTCCAAAAGATGCTGGGGAGACACTTGCTCGATGAGATCACCCTTGCAGACTTTCTGCAGCTGCAAAACGCATTGAGTCTCTCGCTGGCAAAGGCGACAAACAATCGCGTGGTCGCATTAATTAAACATGCCTTCAACGTTGCCGACACAACGTTTAACTTACTCGATAGGAATCCAACCAAAGGGCTTAAGTTGCTGCGTGAGACAGGTAACGAAAGGCAGAGGCTGTTAACGCATGATGAAATACGACGCCTGTTCGCATCGTGTGATCAAGACGACAACTACTTCATGGGAAGATACATAAAGTTCTTACTGTTAACTGGCGCTCGCAGAAACGAAGCCGCTCAAGCTCAGTGGGAACACATCAACCTCAGCGGTACCTCCCCGACGTGGTACTTACCTCACACCAAAAATGGACGGCCAAGGACCGTCTACCTCAATCGGCTAGCGGTTAAACTGCTCGTTACCCTAGACCGTTTTCCAGGCAACCCTTACCTGTTTCCGGGAGGGTTCAAGAGTTGTGATAACAGCTACCGTGGACCGATCACTTCCCCGAGCAAAGCTTTCAAGCGGATATTGAGGCGAGCTTGCATACAGGAAGTGGTGAACGGAGAAACGCTGGTAATTCATTCGCTACGTCACGCCCACGGCGGGTTATTGGCGTCAGCAGGAGCCAGCCTCAGTGCAATTCAATTCTCACTGGGGCACACCACCAGCCGGATAACTGAGCGGTACGTTCACCTGTCAGAGGAGAGGATTCAACAGACCGGGCAGCAGATTGTAAATTGTGTAGAGCAGGCACTTTGTCTCCCTGCTGGCGGTATTTAGAGTACAGGCTATCCTCCTCGCCTTGATCCCGGCCATTTGGTCGGGGTGTTTCTTTTTTATTGTAGTTTCCGGTCAGCTGACGCTTACTTTATTGCTTGAGTTACCAGCTAACAGGCTGGAGTTGGCCCAAAGCAGCCCCTTTGATGGGAGGGATATAGCGTCGCCAGGAGGCTCTTGTCGACCCATTGCTGCCGCTCATCTTTGGCCTGAGCGGGCTGTTGGTGAAACTTCTAAGTTCCGTATAGCGGACGCCACACGGAGCGAGGGGGCACAGCAGGAATGCGAACAAAGGCGACACGGGCGGATCAGAGATAACGCCGCGTTATCGAGCTGGATCTATGGTTATTAGAGTATTTCCTCCTCATACACTTGCTGCTCTGTTTTGCTTTCCATGTGCTCGACTAACCATGGATATTTTTTGTTATCGCCATAGGCTTTCTCGCCTATTTGATACAATGCTTTTGCTCGGGCCTCTGGATAATACTCGATACGGATATGCTCAAGGAGCGCATAGCGTTCGACAAGCTGTTTGAATTTGGTGAACTGGTGGCCTCCAGGGCCGAGTACGCAGTTATAAACTAAAAGAGTAAGAACCTCGCTGGATAAGTATGTTCGCACGAAATTAGCGTACATCTTTTCAGAAACGCTCACGCCTGACTGTTCGATGTCATCTTCTGTGAATCGTGGAGTCATATTACTGTCAGGATCATTTAGCGCAATATACTTAAGAAGGTTATAAAGAACGCGAAAATATAGCCTAGTGGGCTCATCAATAATTTTTCCTGATTCTACTGATTCACTCTCGTTGGAATAAGTAGTAGTAGGATGTTCGACATATTGGAGCGATTTTTCAAAGGTGCTCATGCCTGCTGCATCATGAGCTGAAAGTTTTTCGATCAGCTTATTATGCTGCTCCAGTAGCGCAAAAAACGTATCTTCAAAGCGCTGTTTGTTTTGAGTTCTCGCCTGATCTTTCTGGGCGTTGGCTGTGGCTGTCATCGCTTCTGTTGCGGCTGAGAGTTCTTTTCGTTGAATGAATATTGATATTGTCAGCAGCACAAGGGCGCAGAATGCGACAACCGGGTTTAGCAGTCCCCCGAAGAAGTCACCGAACGTCCCAACGCCATCGCTACTGTCCTTGCTAAACAGGTAGATTACAAAGATGCTGAGTGCAGCTGACATGGCTGTGTAGCAGGCGTAACGGACAGGCTTGTAAATAGCCGTTAGGTCGGAACCCAGAAATTTAACCAGTCGCTGCTCAAATCGTTGATCAAGGCTGCAAGCAATCTTGCTTATCCACGAGATGAAAGCGGCATAGTGGCTTTTAAAGGGGACAGGAGCGCGTTTCATCCATGAGTCTCTAGTTAGGCCTGGCGAGCCAATAACATTACTTGGTGGCAAGGTAAAAACCAACCAAAACTAAATCAGTCAATGTCTGCACTGGGGCCATTTCCTGCCGTTACCAAGAACTCTGAACAGTAAAATCAGCGTCTGCTTCCATGTTTCTGCCGATCAGGAAAGGTTGTCGTGTTCGCAGGCCCTGAAAGGCAGCTATGGGCCGTGAAGCGCCCCTTGGAGAACTGATGCTGAGAGCTAGCTCAGGGGGCGCTTTCCGACACATAGCCGCCGCTCATCTTTGGCCTGAGCGGGCTGTTGGTGAAGCTTCGAAGTTCCGCCATAGCGGACACACCACGGAGCGCTAGGTCACGGCAGGAGTATCTACTTTGCAGTCACCGGTTCTAACACGATCACTGCGCCACATTATGAAACATTTTCATGGAATGTTTGGCAGCCACAATGCCATCCTCTATTTTTAGCGGGTGCCACTGCAGACCCTATTCAGAAGGTAGGTATTTCAGCTGTATCGACAGAGCCGACATAATCTAGGGCTCGTGTTGAAGTCATTTTTTGCGCTTCAATTTCTGATAGCGGACATCTCCGAAGCAGGTTGCTTAGCAGAGAATTACGCCCTTTAACTCGGCGTTGGTGCATGGATAAGAACAGGCCGACATCTTGCCTTCCATCCAAGCCCTATGAGCGTTTTCCCATTCTGCGAACGGATTTCGGGCGTCCAACTGCCAACATTCGATTGAGGGCCGCCACGCCGATGGCAGCTTCCGTGCGTTGACCATCCAGGCTACGTGCACGCAGCCGCGGCCCGATGATCGCCTTGTACCGCCCCATGGCGGTTTCCGCCAGCGACCGGCGGCCATAGCCGGTCTTCTTCTGCCAGCCCAACCGTCCGTTTGTTGCAATCGAGATAAGATGACCGTCCCGTTGGGAGGGCGCCTGTTCGGCCTCATTGCTGAGGACCGCAGTAACAGGCGGGGGAATCACCACTGTGATGTCCTTGCTTCGCTTCTCTACTATCTGATAAGTCGGTGCCCCATCGTAGGCGCCATCTGCTGTC
>JBALVQ010000065.1:0-33164 GCA_036960915.1 Amphritea sp. | reverse complement strand
GGTCATTCGCGGCGAGGCGCCGCTCCCACAGGTTCCGCTCTACCCAATGGCCAATAGCCAAAACACTTCGTGGGCCACGCTGAGCGTTTCACGGGGCATACAATACCCAAAGCGTTTCACGGGCCATGCTAACCAGCCCTCTACAAAAGATCCACGCTATCTGACGAAGAACCATAAAAAAGCCCGCTCTCTAATGAGAGCGAGCTTGATACAAGCATCAAAGGTATGATCGCCCTTTTCAGGGGTACCTTTCTAAGGCCAGATAAACGCCTGTTTACAGTTTACTATCCAGCTCAGGAACCGCATCAAACAGATCCGCTACCAGGCCGTAATCGGCAACCTGGAAGATCGGCGCTTCCTCGTCCTTGTTGATAGCAACAATAACCTTGGAATCTTTCATACCGGCCAGGTGCTGAATCGCACCGGAAATACCCACCGCGATGTACAGATCCGGAGCGACGATCTTACCTGTCTGTCCAACTTGCATATCATTGGGTACGAAGCCGGCATCAACCGCAGCACGGGATGCACCCACTGCCGCACCCAGCTTATCGGCAAGACTTTCCAGCAGGGCAAAGTTTTCACCGTTACCCATACCGCGACCACCGGAGACAATTATACTGGCAGCAGTCAATTCAGGACGGTCGCTCTTGGCAACCTCTTCACCGATAAAACTGGAAATCCCGGCATCGTGTACCGCGCCTACGGTATCGATTGCGGCACTGCCACCTTCTGCGGCAGCTGGATCAAATGCAGTTCCACGCACGGTGATTACCTTAATCGCATCCAGAGACTTAACCGTAGCGATAGCGTTACCGGCATAAATTGGACGGCCAAACGTGTCTTCGCTATCAATACGCAGAATATCGGAGATCTGCGCAACATCCAGCAGTGCAGCAGCACGGGGCAGTACGTTCTTACCGGAAGTCGTAGCCGGCGCCATAATATGGCTGTAGTCACGGCCCAGTTCAGCAACCAGCAGGCTTAGATTTTCTGCCAGCTGATGCGCATAAGCCGCATTGTCAGCAACCAGCACCTTGGCAACCCCCTGCACCGCAGCAGCCTGTTCGGCAGCTGCCTGACAGCCTTCACCGGCAACCAGCACGTGGATATCACCACCGACTTGAGATGCCGCTGTTACAACATTCAAGGTGGCCGCTTTCAGGGACTGATTGTCGTGTTCAGCAATAATCAAAGTAGCCATCAGATCACCTTCGCTTCATTCTTCAGTTTGTCCACCAGCTCTTCCACGCTGGCAACCTTGATGCCGGCCTGGCGTACCGCAGGTGGCTCAACTTTCAATAACTGCGTATGAGCCTTCACAGCAACGCCCAGATCCTCAGGGGTCTTGGTATCCAAAGGTTTGCGTTTGGCTTTCATGATATTTGGCAGAGACGCATAACGCGGCTCATTCAAACGCAGATCGGTAGTAACGATAGCCGGCATTGCCAGCTCAACCGTCTCCAGACCGCCATCAACTTCACGCGTAACCTGAACCTTTTCGCCGTCAACTTTTACTTCAGAAGCAAAAGTACCTTGCGGCATATTAGTCAATGCAGCCAGCATCTGACCTGTCTGGTTATTGTCGGTATCAATCGCCTGCTTACCCATGATAACCAGGCCTGGCTGTTCCTCTTCAACCACCTTCGCCAGCAGCTTGGCAACGGTCAGTGACTCCAGATTCTCATCGGACTTCACCAGGATACCGCGGTCAGCGCCCAGCGCCAGTGCAGTACGAATCTGTTCCTGCGCAGTCTGTGGACCCAGAGATACCACCACCACTTCAGAGGCAACGCCGGCTTCTTTCAGGCGCACGGCTTCTTCTACGGCGATTTCGCAGAACGGGTTCATCGCCATCTTTACATTCGTCAAATCAACGTCACTGCTATCGGACTTAACACGTACTTTTACGTTGTAATCGATAACACGTTTGACAGTTACCAGCACTTTCATCTGTATACCGCCTTGTCTCTTTATTATCTGGGCCTAATCCCCAGGTTAACAATACAATCTTCCCGTAAAAACCAATAAGGGAATGTACTTATTTTACACAGCAGACTAAAATAAGCAATGACCCTTAAGGGTGGGTTAAAAAATCACAAATTCGATTGATTTCCACCCCTGTTTTTTATTAGGGTATCCGCCTATAAATAACTATTTATAGCTAGTTATAACAACAACACCGGTATCTTATAGCAGTTACTGAATGAAGCAGCTACACCTTTGCAATCATTCTTTATACACTCTGAGCATGCCTATGGCGGCTACACTGATTCTGTAGCCGCCTGCTACCTACTTGAGCCAGGGGATTTGACGTGACAAGAGAATCGATGGAATTTGATGTTGTAATCGTAGGCGCGGGGCCAGCGGGCCTATCTACCGCTTGCCGTCTGATGCAACAGGCCAATGAAAAAGAACAGGAACTCACCGTCTGTGTAGTAGAAAAGGGTTCCGAGGTGGGCGCCCACATCTTATCAGGCGCTGTAATTGAACCACGCGCCCTGAATGAGCTGTTCCCCGACTGGAAAGAGCAAGGCGCTCCGCTGGCCACCGAGGTAACGGAAGATGAAATCTACCTGCTGAGGAATGAGCAGTCAGCCAGCAAAATTCCCAACATGCTGGTGCCAAAGACCATGCACAACCATGGCAACTATATCGCCAGTCTCGGTAACCTGTGCCGCTGGCTGGCGGAACAGGCAGAGCAGCTTGGCGTTGAAGTATTCCCGGGATTCCCGGCCGCGCACATTATCTATGGCGATGATGGCCAGGTTGCCGGTATCGGTACCGGGGACATGGGGCTGGACGAAGAAGGCAACCAGAAAGACACCTATATGCCCGGCATGGACCTGCTGGCCAAGTACACCGTGTTTACCGAAGGCTGCCGCGGTCATCTGGGTAAAGAGCTGATCAGTAAGTACAAACTGGATGCTGACGCAGATGCTCAACACTACGGTATCGGCATAAAAGAGCTGTGGGATATCGATCCGGCGAAACACCAGCCAGGCTTGGTACTGCACGGCGCTGGCTGGCCACTGTCTGAAAAAGGCACCGATGCCAGCGGTGGTTTCTTCCTCTACCACGCGGAAGACAACCAGGTGGTTGTCGGCCTGATTACCGACCTCAATTACGCCAATCCGCATTTGAGCCCGTTCGATGAATTTCAGCGTTTGAAGCACCATCCGCTAATGAAACAATACCTGGAAGGCGGCAAGCGGGTTTCCTACGGTGCCCGTGCCATTACCAAAGGCGGCTTTAACTCCCTGCCGAAAATGACGATGCCCGGCGCACTGCTTCTGGGTTGTGATGCCGGCACCCTGAACTTCTCCAAGATCAAGGGTACGCATACCGCAATGAAGTCAGGCATGATCGCTGCTGAAACCATCTTCGAATCCCTCAGCACCGGGGATGAAGGTGGCCATGATCTCAGCCTGTATGCGGACTACTTCAAGGAATCCTGGTTATACGAAGAGCTCTACAAGAGCCGCAACTTTGGTCCCGCGCTGCATAAATACGGCACTATGCTGGGCGGCGCTATCAACTACGTTGACCAGAATATCTTCAGCCTGCCATTCACCATTCACGACGATAAAGCCGATTTCAGTCAGATGAAACCAGCCAGTGAGTGCACGCCGATCAATTACCCTAAGCCTGATGGCGTGCTGAGCTTTGACAAGCCCTCGTCGGTTTTCCTCTCCAACACCAACCATGAGGAGAGCCAGCCCTGCCACCTCAAGCTGACTGACGCCTCGGTCCCGTTGAGCAAGAACTTGCCACTGTACAACGAACCGGCACAACGCTACTGTCCTGCCGGCGTCTATGAGGTGATTGAAGACGAGAGTGGCAAGAAGAAGTTCCAGATCAACGCACAGAACTGCGTCCACTGTAAAACCTGCGATATTAAAGACCCGGCCCAGAACATTACCTGGGTAACCCCTGAAGGCGGCGGTGGCCCTAACTATCCGAATATGTAATATGGCTTTACAATCAAAGAGTTAAGACCCTGCTGTCTAAAGCAAGCAGCTTGCTTACAAGAAAAGGCGGTTTCAGAATAATGAAACCGCCTTTTTTATCCTCCCTTATCTATCCCCCCCTATTTGCTTCAGAGCGCCCTACACCGGCAACTTATCGTAAGCCCCAGCTTTCTTTTAAGAATTGAAGGTGGCTGGGTTACCCATCCATGGCTATGATTTAACACGAATGGGACAGCAGCATTCCCTACGATGCAGGCACCTTTGTTGCCCATTAAGCTGTTGCCTATTAAAAACATAGCCAGAGGTAAAGCGATATGAGCAGCGTTACCGATATCATCCTGATAACAACGACTGATGATGGCATTAGCGATAGCAGCAGCCAACCAAACGCCGACATTATCAACACGTACATCAAAGAAAACTTTCAGGGTTGTAAGTTAGTGAAGGTTGACCCCTATACTGACGACAAGAAAAGCATGCAATGCGATATATTTATGTGTGCAGTCGAGGGACTGGATACAGAGGAGCTTATTGAAATATTTAATAGCATCCACTGGCAACAACCCGGAAGTGTTCAGTTAATACTGAAGGAACCGCAAGATGATGCCTTCTCGATTCATTCACCGGTGCAGACATTTTCTCCGCAATAGCTGACAAGCACAGTAGACGGAATTCGAACTGCAAATATTGTAACGATAATTAGCCTTCGAGACAGGACACTAACAATGCAAGCAAAAAAAGGGATGCCTTTCAAAGCATCCCTTTTTCTAATGTAGTAATTCAGACTCGACTTCCAGCCTATGAAGCAGATCACTCACCGGTCTTGAAACGGCCCACCAGGTCACGCAACTTAACCGACATCTGCTGTAACTCCTGGGTGCAGTTGACTGACTGTTCTGTGCCGCCAAGTGTCAGCTCTGAAAGACCGTCTATCTCGATGACATTTTGTTCAATCTCTTTGATGGCACCCTGCTGCTGGGTCACTGCAGAAGCAATTTGCGAATGCATTAACTCCACTTCGTTAACTAACCCCAGTACCTGATCCAGTTCACTGGCGGTCTGATTCACCAGTTCAATACCTCGCTCGGCATTCTCCAGTGAGCTATTCGCCCGGCTCACAGACTCGTCTGCGGCACTGCGCAGCTGTGTCATCTTGTCTTTAATATCCACCGTTGCTGCCTGGGTACGTGAAGACAGTGAGCGAACTTCGTCGGCCACCACGGCAAAACCCCGGCCTTGCTCGCCTGCACGTGCCGCTTCGATAGCCGCATTCAACGCCAGCAGGCTGGTCTGTTTAGCAATACCGTTTATCACATCAAGCACGCCACTTATCTGATCTATCTCTGCAGACAGGCGGGTGATCGAACTTGTCGACTCACCGGTGTCCCGTACCAGCTGATCAATTTCAGTGACGGATTTTTGCGCACTTCCGGCACCTGTCTGAGTAGCCTTGCCGGCGTTATGCATTGTTTCCAGGGTTTCGTTACTCCCCCTGGCCACCTCATCGATAGAAGCCGAGAACTGCGTCATGGCGCTGGCAATGGTTTGCGTCATCAGACGCTGCTTTTCCATGCTGGACGAAGTGCCCCCGGCACTTTGTTTCAAGTCATAAGCCACCTGCGTCAGATTGCTAGCCGTGGTGCTGACTTCCACCACTACGCCGCGAATGTTTGCAATAAAGGTGTTAAATGCGCGGGATAGTTCGCCTATTTCATCTTTTCGTTTTGCACTATCCAGCTGAATACTGAGATCGCCCTCACCCTCAGCTATTTCCTCGAAGGAGCTGACCAATTGACGAATCGGATTTATCAATAACCGGGATACGAATATACCAAACAGCGTTGCCACAATCAGTGCGACCACAACGACAATCGCACTGTTTTGCGCAATACTCCCGAGTATTCGCTCCTCATCCGCAAAAGCCTCTTGCGCACTAATTTCTGATATCAATGCCCAGTGCTGATCTTTAATTTCCAGTGGCGTGTAAGCAGATAAGACCTGCTTACCATAGTAACCATCGGTCAGTACTACCCCGGTGTCTCCTGCCAGGGCATTGGCAACACTGTCCGACTCTATCCGCTGCAGGGTCACACCTGTATTGCTATTTTGTATCGCTGCAAGGCTATCCTGCCACCCGGTAGTCTCTACTTCACCCATATAGCGACTGCTGTCTTCCAGCAGTAAACGTCCTTCAGAGCGCAACCGCTTGTCGGCACCTACCAGATAAACTTCGCCGGTTTGCCCAAGGCCTACTTCAGACCACTTGCCATCACTGGTCATTACCCGGGTAACGCGATCCAGAGGCAGCTGAATAATCAGCGTACCAACCAGTTTCTCCTCCTCAAAGATAGGTGCTGACATAAACGCAGAGGGGGCACCGTATGCCGGAATATAGGCTGTCAGGTCCGTCAGAAAGATTTCTCCTTTAGATGCATTACTCGCCTTACGCCACGCTTCGGCCAGCCCTGTTTCAGCAAGCGGCCCCTGTTTAAGTGAAGCGGCAAAATCAATATTTTTCACCACCGAGTAAACGACCCGGCCTTCAGGGTTAATTAATAACAGGTCAGGAAAACCAAATTCCTCCTGTATTTTTTTCAGTTCAGGATGATACTCGCCATGGTAGAGATCATAACGGGCATTGAACTTACCCTTTTTCTTGGCCTGAATCAGCTCTTGCTTAGCGCCCAGTGAGTTAGGATTCTGACTGATATAGCGCGCCTGATAGAAGCGTGCAGGTTGATCCAAAGCTGTCAGCACGGGGGTTACCTGAGCACTATTAAGAGAGGGATCCTGCGCCTTGGCACGTTGCAAATAGGCCTCATTATAAAAGCCCGTAAGGCTTTGCTGTTCAGCAGTATCCGCTTTGGAATCAAGGTTAAAGGATTTCGATAAATAGCCTGTTGCAATTACCGTCAGCTCATCGCTGGCAATGCTCTTTACAAGGGTTTCCAAATCACCAAAAAAGCTAACCAGCTGGTCTTTCTTCATCTCTCTTACGGCAACCAGTTTCGCTGAAACCGCATCATTGAGCGTGGTATTTATCTGTCCGGATGTTGAATAACTGATGATCGCGCTCGCACAAAGCAGCGGTATGATTCCGATAGAAATTATCGCAAGAAGAATCCGTGTTTTTATTGTCATAGGAACGCTCTTTTAATCAGCACTATCCGAGTCTCTCGGATATGTCTGAACTTCTGTTTCTTATTATTAACTATTACTTCTTAACTTTTACTTTTTTAACTACAGGGATCCCCCTTCCCGGCAATACTAAAGTATAGGTTTCGGCCACTCTCGAAGCCTATCACCCTGAGTCGCGTGTGACCCGGATAGCAAAGTAAAACTATACCCAGACTGGGGTATATACCTTGGATTTATTCGAATTCCTACACTGTGCCCCTGTCCCTGATGGCAACTTCGCTTTCCGCGCCCTCCTCCTTAAGAATGAGAGTTACTCGCACTTGAATTGATGTTTGTCAGCATTGTTATTTTTGTTAAGTGATAAAGTGCTGCTTTCTTCCAGTTTGACTTTATCCGGAAAAGTGAATGCAACGTCCAAATACCCTGAAAGACAGCAACAGTGATACCAGTACCCTTGTCTACCAGATAGAGGACAACCTGTACGTAAACCTGACCGACCGCTGCACCCTGGCCTGTCAATTTTGCCCCAAACATAACGGCTGTACTGAAGTAAAAGGCTATGAGCTGGAAATGGGACTGCGTCCTGAAGCCGAACAGATCATCCAGCTGATTGGTGATCCCAAGCGCTATGCCGCGATTGTCTTCTGTGGTTATGGAGAGCCTACCCTGCGTCTTAAACAGTTGCTGCAAGTAGCCCGCTGGGTGAAAGATAACGGCGGCAATACCCGCATCAATACAGATGGCCTGGGTAATCTGGTTAACAAGCGCAACATTCTTCCGGAATTAAGCGAGTGCATCGATTCCTTGTCGATCTCCCTCAACGCGCAAAATGAAGAAATTTATAACAAACATTGCGTGCCGGCCTTACCCGGTGCTTACGAAGCGATGCTGGCATTTGTCGAACAAGCACCCAACTACATTGCAGATGTCAGTGCCAGTGCCATTAACGGCCTTGATGGCGTCGATATCGATGCCTGCAGTAAACTCGCAGAAACACGGGGTGTAAAATTCCGTCAACGGGAGCTGGACGTTGTCGGTTAATTCTTCACAGAGTATTGATAAGGCCGATATGGACCTGACCCGCTATATCAATACCTTTGGCCACGCCATGCAGCAGCGCCATGGCCAGAAAGTCCATAAGGTCTCAATCAATGCCGCTTTTACCTGCCCCAACCGGGATGGCACTAAAGGGATCGGCGGCTGTACCTTCTGTAATAACTCATCCTTCAACCCCAACGCGAATGAAGCGCCTGGCGTGTGCGAACAGGTTGCCGCGGGTAAACAGGTGATACGCAAACGTACCGGCGCGAGAAAATACCTCGCCTACTTTCAGGCTTACACCAATACCTATGCCGAAGTCAGCGCACTCAAGGCCCTCTACGATGAAGCGCTGGCGATTCCCGATGTGATAGGCCTGTCAATTGGCACCCGTCCGGATTGCGTGCCTGATGGCGTACTCGACCTGCTGGCCAGCTACCGGGACAGAGGCTATGAGATATGGCTGGAACTGGGCCTGCAATCCACCTCGGATGACGTACTGCGTCGTGTTAATCGTGGCCACGGCTTTGGCGAGTATGTCGACGCCGTACAGCGCGTACAGCAACGCGGCTTACAATACTGTACTCACCTGATTGCCGGATTACCGGGAGAAACCGTCAGTGCCACCGCAGACTCTGCTCGCCGGGTGATTGAAATGGGCACCACCGGTATCAAGTTACATCCCCTGCATATCGTCAAGGGCACTCAGATGGCCCGGGAGTGGAAGCGCGGCGATGTCACGCCGATGACATTAGATGAGTATATTCAGGTGGTGGCCGATATCGTAACCCAGGCCCCGCCCGAACTTATCTTTCACCGTCTGACCGGCACAGCAAACAAAGAACTGTTGCTGGCACCCGCCTGGACAGAATATAAGTGGAAAGTCCTCAACGGTATCTACCTGGAACTGGCGCGCAGAGATCTGCCGCAAGGGAGTGGTTACGACGCACTGCTGCAGCCCAGGAAAACAGACATAATTCAGAGTTTGAATATTTAGTTCGTTGTTTGGCTTGTCCTATAAAAAGTGAACACTTTTTGTAGGAGGCGCGCCCCGCGCCGAAATATTTGTGCCGGGCTTTCGTGAAGGACGGGGCGGCGAGGCACCGCTCCCACAGCTTTTGTAGAAGGTACTCCTCGCCCCGAATAACTACGGGATTCCCGTCATTTAAACGGGATTCACCTGACGCTTCAGCATATGGGTAACGATGAAGCTGATCACCTGGTCGCCGTGCTGGTTATAGCCGCGAAAATGAGATTTCAGGATACCGATCTCCGGTTTCGATTTTGAAGCACGGGTTTCGATAATCTCACATTCCGAACGGATCGTATCGCCAGGACGCACTGGCGCCAGGAAGCGCAATTCATCAATTCCAGGTCCGCCCATAGAACAGGCTTCAAAAATCCCCAACTGAATCACCAGCCGGAAACAGAGTCCCAAAGTTTGAAAGCCGCTGGCGATCAAACCTCCAAAATGACTCTCCGCTGCCGCATTCACATCGATATGAAAACTCTGCGGATCATACTGCAGGGCAAAATCTATAATCTGCCCTTCGGTGAGTGTTGCGCTACGCCCTTTAAAAACCTCACCGACGGCAAAATCATCAAAATAGCGGTCCATAGTCTAGCCTCTTTCAGGTCGCTCCTGGACATCCATGTCCCCGCGACATACCGTACTTCCTGTACATAAGATCGCTCCTGGACATCCATATCCCCGCGACATACCGTACTTCCTGTACATAAAAAAAGGGGTAGCAAGCTTCCCCCAACAGCACTGAGGTAATTACAAACGCTACTTAAGCATGCCCGCCTGATCCAGCAGCTCGGTGATTTCCCCGAGGATGCTTTCATCATCGATCGTCGACGGCATCTTATACGCTTCACTGGCGGCAATCTTACGCAGGATGGCACGCAGGATCTTACCCGAGCGGGTCTTGGGCAGGCGCTCCACAATCACCGCGCGGCGGAAACAAGCCAGTGCACCGACCTGATCACGCACCATCTGTACCAGCTCGGCTTCCAGCTGTTGCGCATCCACTTCTACTCCGGCTTTGAGAACGATCAGCCCTACCGGAACCTGGCCCTTCAATGAATCGTTAGCACCGATCACTGCACACTCGGCGACTGCCGCATGGGAGGACACTACCTCCTCCATCTCGCCGGTGGATAGACGGTGCCCGGAGACGTTGATCACATCATCGGTACGGCCAGTGATATAAACGTAACCATCCTCATCTTTAAAGCCACCGTCACCGGTGTGATAGTACCCCGGGAAGGCCGTCAGATAAGAGTCGATAAAACGCTGTGGTTGATTCCAGATATCCCATGCGACACCCGGTGGCATCGGCAGGGTTACCACGATATTGCCTGCTTCATTCGCTTCCACAGGATGGCCTTCGCCGTCGACTACCTGAATATCGTAGCCGGGAATCGGCTTGTTGGTTGATCCCAGGCGCGCCTGGGACGGATTATCCCAACCCATCATCGGAGAGGTCATTGGCCAGCCAGTTTCTGTCTGCCACCAGTGATCGATCACCGGCACCTTAAGCAGCTCATCCAGCCAGTGGCAGGTGGAAGAATCCAGTTTTTCACCGGCGACAAACACCCAGTTCAGGCTGGACAGGTCATATTTCCTGGACAGCGCACCTTCAGGGTCTTCCTTGCGGATCGCACGGAAAGCCGTCGGCGCACAAAACATCGAGTTGACGCCATACTCATCAATCACCCGCCAGAAGGTACCGGCATCCGGGGTTCTGATCGGTTTACCCTCGAAGAAGATCGCGCTGCAACCGCCCATTAGAGGGCCGTATACGATAAAGGAATGACCTACCACCCAACCGATATCCGATGCGCCCCACCAGACATCTCCCGGCTTCATGCCATACACATTATGCAAGGCGTAGTTCAATGCCACCGCATGGCCACCGTTATCCCGCACGATACCTTTCGGTGCTCCGGTAGTGCCCGAGGTATACAGAATATACAACGGATCACTGCCCTTCACTGGCACACATTCAGCGGGTTGCGCACCCTGCTGAAATTCTTCCCAGTCAAGATCGCGTTCAGAGCTCATCTCAGCTGTCAGCATCGCCCGCTGATAAACAATCGTATTAAGTGGCTTATGACTGGCCAGATCGATCGCCTTATCGACCAGCGGCTTATAAGCGATCTTTTTATCAAATTCGATACCGCAGGAGGCGGTCAGGATCAATTTTGGCTTGGCATCGTCGATACGGATCGCCATCTCATTGGGCGCAAAGCCACCGAACACAACAGAGTGCACAGCGCCCAGTCGGGCACAGGCCAGCATCGCGACAGCGGCTTCAGGAATCATCGGCATATAAATTACAACGGTATCGCCCTTCTCGACACCCAGACGCTTCATGCCGCCGGCAAACAACGCAACCTTCTCATGCAGCTCTGCGTAAGTAATCGCTTGCTTGGTATCCGTTGCCGGAGAATCATAATACAGCGCCACCTGCTCGGCACGGTTCTCCAGATGCTGGTCCAGCGCCAGATAGCAGCTGTTCAGCTCACCATCCGCATACCAGCTAAACGTACCGTTAGCGGTTTTCTGCAGGATAGTTTGCGGTTTCTTAAACCAGCTGATGCAATTGGCCTGCTCGGCCCAGTAGGCTTCCGGATTCTGCTGCGCAGCGCGGTATTCTTCGTTGTAACCCATTACCGAAACTCCATTTTTTGTTATTAGGGAGTCTGCCAGCAGTTTCTTACCGGCAGTGGTTTATAGCTAACGTCTAAAGCTTCTACATCGCTGCAATGGATGTGCTTTAAATCCACATCCAGGCTGCGATAAATGATCTTATTTATCCTGGTACAATCGCAGCACACTGGAGAAATCCAGATCACCGTTGCCCTTTGCCTTGTGCAGACTGAACAGGGCGCGCGCCTGCGATCCCATCGGTATTGGCGATGCACTCTGCTGGCTCAACTCCATCGCCAGACCCAGATCCTTGAACATCAGATCCACATGGAAACCGCCCTGATAATCGTTCGATGCAGGCACGCCTTCCATTACGCCAGGGTACGGGTTGTACACGTTCAGTGCCCAGTTACCGCCGGAGCTCTGCTTCATAATCTCGGACAGTACCGCTGGATCCAGGCCGTTTTTCACCCCCATATTCAGCGCTTCACAGGTGCCGGTCATCAGCACACCCAGCAGCAGGTTATTACAGGCCTTGGCGATCTGGCCGGCACCGCTCTGCCCGGCATGAAAGATATTCTTACCCATGCAATCCAGGATCGGCTTGGCCTTGGCAAACTGCTCGTCGGTGCCGCCCACCATAAAGGCCAGCGTTCCGGCAACAGCGCCACCAACACCACCGGAAACCGGCGCATCGATAAAGTTTAAGCCACGCTCGGTAGCCACTGCGGAGACATGCTGTGCTGTAGCCGCATCGATAGTAGATGAATCAATGATCAACGCATCTTTGGAGATCACGTCAAACAGCGGCTTCTCGCCGCTCAGGTAAAGCCCGTCCACATGCTTGCCCGCTGGCAGCATGGAGATAACAAATTCTGCATCAATAGCCGCTTCTACCGCACTGGCAGCAGCAGTTGCCCCTTCAGAAACAACATGGTCCAGAGCCGCCTGTGAAAGGTCGAACACTGTTACTTTGTGGCCGGCCTTAGCCAGGTTGATCGCCATTGGGCCGCCCATGTTGCCCAAGCCTATGAATCCGATAGTAGCCATGTTTTTTACCCCATATTCTTATAGTTGTGCTTAATCTGTTACATATCCGCCAGGGGGTTTACTTCCCATGGCGACTCGAAGAATTCATCTACAACGCTTTCATCTACTTCAGCCAGGGTGCTGAATGTCCATTGCGGCGCACCGTCCTTATCCACCAGCAAGGCACGCACACCTTCGGGGAATTCGCGATGCTTACCGGACTGTACCGACAGCACCAATTCACTCTCAAACACTTCCTTGAGGGACATATGCCGGGTGACATGCAGCTGCCGTGCAATCAGATGAATCGCCAGTGGGCTACCATGAGTGATCGCCTTCTGTGCACGGCTGATCCACTTATCCTCACTTTCTTCTGCCAGCAGCGCCTCAACAATCTCGTTAACACTGCCCTGATCGGTTACCCGCTGAATGAACTCGTAGTGTGTCTGCACCGGTGAATCACCCTCAAATGCGGACTGGGATTCTGCTTCGAGCTCACGCAGCACCCGACTGGTCGCTGCATTAGCGATAGCGTTAAGATCGCCATCGCCAGACCAGGACTCAGCCTGCAGCTTCTCAACTACCTGGCCACGCAGTTCTGCTGCGATAAAGCGATCCGCCAGGCCAAGGAAAAGCGCATCGGCTGCATTCATCCGGTTACCGGTTAATCCCAGGAACAAACCTGTGCGACCGGGCATATGATTAAGGAACCAGCTGCCGCCAACATCCGGGTACAACCCGATAGTCACTTCCGGCATCGCCATATGGGTTTTCTCGGTGACTACGCGATGACTACAACCATTCATCAGGCCCATACCGCCACCCATCACAATACCGTTACCCCAGCAGATAATAGGCTTGGGATAGGTATGCAGGGTGTAGTCGAGAATATACTCTCGGGTAAAGAAGTCTTGCGGGAAATTCGGATCGCCCTCGCCAACCATCGACTTGTACAGGTTGACCACATCGCCACCCGCGCAGAAAGCTTTCTCGCCTGCGCTGTCAAACAGCACACAGACAACCGAATCATCATCTTTCCATGCATCCAGCTGCGGCTGGATCAGGTCGATCATATCCAGGGTTAAGGCATTCAGCGAACGTTCGGCATTCAGCTGAATCTCAACGATTTTCTTACCGTCCCGGGTAGGGAATTCATTAAACAGCACACAGCTCATTATCAATTTCTCCTGTATACCGCCTAGCGGTTTTTCCATTCTGGTGCACGCTTGTCCAGAAATGCCTGAACGCCCTCTTTCTGGTCTTCAGTGAAGAACAGATCAACAAACAGCTCACGCTCCAGGATATAGCCCCTATCCCAATGATTAGTGCGGTTGTTCTGGATCAGTTTTTTACAAGCGGCGACGGAGGTCGGGCTCTGGTTAGCCACGTTAGCTGCCATCTCAAGTGCCTTCTCCAGCGCCTGGCCTTGAGGTACAACTTCCTCAACCAGGCCGATCTGCTGGGCTTTATCCGCCTTGATACGCTCACCGCAGAGGATCATTCGCTTGGTCCAGCCTTCACCGACCAGCATAGTCAGATTCTGGGTACCGCCGGCACAGGGCAGCAGTCCTACTTTCGCTTCCGGCAGCGCCATCTGGGATTGCTCTTCAGCAATACGGATATCGCAGGCCAGTGCCACTTCCAGGCCACCACCCATCGCAAAGCCGTTAATCGCAGCGATAGAGACACCACGGAACTGACTCAGAGTCTCAAACGCTTCGCCAAAATAACGTGCCATATCGCGAGCTATACTGCGATCACCTTCGGCAAACAGATTCAGGTCGGCACCGGCAGAGAAAAACTTCTCACCCTGCCCGGTAATCACCAGGCTATAGATATCGCGGTCTTCATTCAGCTCTTCCACCAGGGCTTTCAGGCCCTTAAGACTCTCTTCAGTCCAGGTATTCGCCGGTGGGTTGTTCATTGTTAGCAACGCGATGTTGCCACGCTTTTCGACTATCAGCTTATCAGTCATTGCCCTCTCCCTTGTTGTTCTCAGCGTGGTTAATTACCACTTAAATTCTTTCTCACCCGCCACTAATTGGCGTTATGAGCCAAGCGCAATAGCTATCACAGGATGGCAGCAGCATTCTGTAACAACAGACGCCGCGCAATAATCACATTCATAATTTCGTTAGTGCCTTCCAGGATACGGTGCACCCGGTTATCCCGCAGGAAACGCTCCATCGGGTACTCCTTGATGTAACCGTTACCACCAAAAATCTGTAAAGCCTCGTCAGCAACACTGAAACCGACATCGGTGGCAAAACGTTTCGCCATGGCACAGTAGGTTGTCTTATCCGGGTGGTTGGCATCCAGGCGTGCTGCCGCCATGCGCACCATCTGCCGGGCCGCAACCAGTTCGGTAGCGGCAATGGCTAGCTTAAATTGCAGCGCCTGGAAATTTGCCAGCGACTGACCAAACTGCTTACGCTCATGCATATATTCAGTAGCGTTATCCAACGCCTGCTGCGCAGTGCCCACGGAACAGGTGGCAATATTGATGCGCCCGCCATCGAGGCCACGCATGGCAATTTTGAAGCCGTCGCCTTCCTCGCCAAGAATTGCAGAGGCAGGAATACGCACGTCTTCAAAAGTAATCATTCGGGTCGGCTGGCTGTTCCAGCCCATTTTTTCTTCTTTACGACCGTAGGTAATGCCCGGCAAAGTGGCATCAACGGCAAAGGCGGAAATCCCTTTGGGACCATCAACGCCGGTACGGGCCATCACCACCAGGCAATCGGTAGCACCGGCACCGGAAATAAAGATCTTGCTGCCATTTAGAATGTAGTCATCACCCTCACGACGGGCACTGGTTCTCAGCGACGCAGCATCGGAGCCAGCATTGGGCTCGGTGAGACAGTAGGAGGCCAGCTTTTCACCGGCTGTCAGTGCAGGACACCACTGCTGGCGCACCGGTTCCGCACCAAATTCAGAGATCATCCAGGTCGCCATATTATGGATGGTGATAAAGGCAGTGGTTGAGGTACAGCCCATCGCCAGCTGCTCAAAGATAATGCTGGAATCCAGTCGACTCAGCCCCAGACCACCCACATCTTCATGGGAATAAAGCCCACAGAAACCCAGCTCACCCGCGGCTTTAATAACCTCAACCGGGAAAGTCTGCTTAAGATCCCACTCACCGGCGTTCGGCGCCAGCTCATTTTGAGCGAACGAGCGGGCCATATCCGCAAACGCAACCTGCTCTTCGTTCAGTTCAAAATCCATTACTCACCTCGTCACTTAATAGATCCATCGAGTTTGGATCTGGCCTAGATTCTTATTATTTTGCAGGGGCTTAATCAATATTCTAATAAAGCCCGTCGCCACTACCCACTTCAGGTAGAGTTAAAGCGTTACGAGCGCCGGGGAATCAAGGCAAAAATTGGCGAGACAGCGGAACTTACGTTTTGTAAGTGAGCATGTTGAGCCAATTTTTAACGCCAAGTCCCCAAGCGCAGTAGCTTTAAAAATTACTTCAGGTGGATCGAAGTATTCACTCCGGTATCAATATCATCCTCAAACCAGCGTGCAGTCACGGTCTTGGTCTCAGTATAGAAACGTACCGCTTGCTTACCGTAAGCATGCTGATCACCGTAGAAAGACTTTCTCCAGCCAGTGAAAGAGAACATTGGCAGCGGCACGGGTACCGGTACGTTGATACCGACCTGACCCACCTTGATCTCGTGCTGATACTTACGCGCAGCCGCACCGGATGAAGTAAACATCGAAGTACCGTTACCGTACGGATTGTTGTTAATCAGCTCGATAGCCTCATCCAGCGTATCCACTTCCAGTGTGATAAGCACTGGACCGAAGATCTCTTGCTGGTAGATAGACATATCGGTAGTGACATTGCGGAACATGGTAGGGCCTACCCAGTTACCATCCGGGTAGCCTTCAACCACGCACTCAGAGCCATCAAGAATACAATCAGCACCGGCTTCTTTACCTTCCTGGATAAAGTTCAGTACGCGGTCTCTGGCTTGCGGATTGATCTGCGGACCATAACCCGCTTCAGGATCGTTCCAGGCACCCGGGCGTACTTTTGCCAGGGCATCGCGCACCTCTGGAATCCACTCGCGGGATTTACCCACAAACACGGCAACAGAGATCGCCATGCAACGCTGACCGGCAGCACCGACTGAAGCACCGGCAATGCTGTTAATAACCTGCTGTTTTGCAGCATCCGGCATAACAACCATATGGTTCTTGGCACCGGCGAACGCCTGTACCCGCTTCATTTTGTCAGTACCGGTACGATAGATGTGTTCGCCCACGGCAACCGAACCAACGAAGGAGATCGCCGGCGTATCTTTATGCGTTAACAGCTGATCAACCGCTTCTTTAGTACCGTGTACAACCTGCAGCAGACCCGCTGGAGCACCGGCTTCCTGAAACAGTTCAGCCAGGCGCATCGGTGTCAGTGGATCCTGCTCAGACGGCTTCAGTACGAAGGTATTACCGCAGGCGATCGCCATTGGGAACATCCACAATGGAATCATTGCCGGGAAGTTAAACGGCGTGATACCCACACACACACCCAGCGGCTGGGTGATGCTGTAGCAATCGATTTTACGGGCAACGTTTTCAACCGTTTCGCCCATGCTCAGGGATGCGATGTTGCAAGCGTGCTCAACAACTTCGATACCACGCCATACATCACCCTTGGCATCTTCAAAGGTTTTACCGGTTTCCTGGGACAGCAGCGTCGCAATTTCATCGTGATTGTCTTTCAGCAGCGCCTGGTAGCGCAGCATCAGGCGGGCACGCTCACCCACCGGTGTTTCTTTCCAGGTTTCAAATGCAGCCTTGGCCGCATCTACTGCTTGATCAACTTCTGCAGCCGTTGCACAAGGCACCTGGGCAATCACTTCCTGGGTAGCAGGATTAGTTACCGGGATCCATTGCTCACTCTGGCTCTGTACCATTTCACCGTTGATAAGTAGAGGGACTTGCTGAGTCATTTTGTTCACCTTTTTTATTCTACGAATCCCTATGTCTTAGACAGAAACAGGGGCCTTCATGTTTCGATGCTATTGATTAAAGCACAGCTACCGGCTTCCTATGATTGATAATGTTGCTATATTAATGGACTATATTGCTATTGAATACATGAATACCCTAACAACAGTCTAATACCTTAGTAGAGCAATTGCCATGAGCACCCCGTCAAACTGGCCCCTTCCCTCAGAAAGCATCCGCTTTGTGATGCCCCACAAGATCATCCGCAAACTCACGCAGAATCCACTCTCCAGGGATCTTTACCCGCTTGGAGCAGGCTATTATCAGCAGGCTGCCGGGCACCGCATGGAACGCCTGCAACATGACGATAATCTGCTTATCTACTGCCTCGAAGGAAAGGGTAAGATTCGTATCAACCAGAAGAATTTTGCGATAAATAGCGGTGATCTAGTGGTGTTACCCAGAGGCCTGGCACATCAATATGCATCCAGTACCAACTACCCCTGGACAATCTACTGGTGCCACTTCGAAGGCGAACTGTCTGAAGATTTTATCCGGCATCTGCAGCTGCCAAAACAAAAGCCGGTACTGCATCTTGGCCTGCACAGCAGCTTGGTCAGCGAGTTTGATGCCCTGCTTGAGGCCCGCCAAAGCAGCTATCACCTCAACGCCTTTATCAACGCCGCCAACCAGCTACGCCAGATCCTCACCCATATCGCGCTGTTACAACCCCTGGTACGCAGCCAGGATGCCGACAGCTTTCATCTTGAGAAAGTCCACAGCCTGATGCAGGCCCGTATCCACGAACAACTGGATCTTGATACCCTCGCTGCCAGCGTTAACCTGTCGAAATTCCACTTCGTAAAAAAATACAAAGAATTCACAGGCACCACACCGATCAACCACTTTATCCAGCTGAAGATCGAACGCGCCTGCCACCTGCTGGATATCAGCAGCAGAACCATCGCCGAAGTGGCCTTCATGGTGGGCTATGAGGATGCCTACTACTTCTCAAGGATCTTCAAAAAAGTGATGGGGATATCGCCTACGCAGTATCGCAAGCTTCAGGTTGGGGCCTGGTCTTATAAAAGCTTTAAGCCGAAGGGATGAAGCTTTTTTAGGACCAGTGGCGAGTGGCTAAAAGCCGTGGTTCGTGGTTCGTGGTTCGTGGTTCGACCGTAGCAAACAGCGCTGCTTGTTCGTGGTGCGAAAAACTTCTAAATTCAATTATTCATTAGCTAAACCATTTCTCTTACCCAATTAATCCGACTGCTTTTGACACTCAGGAGACATGCAATCTCGCCCAGGCAGGACTCACCCGGATCGATTCAGATTCTCTATAGCGGACATTGTAAGCTCAGGCCCAAAAACTGGATATAATAACTATGTTCTAATTGTCATAAATGACAAAAGCGAATACGCGATATAAATAATTATGTTGAATAAAGGAAGTCCCTGTGTAATCCCCTTGATGAGAAGGGCATCTCGATTGTAATTCGCTAGGGACAAGAGATGATCCCGTCCCACGCTGCCATGGCATAGTCTGCAACAGCAAGGAGAGCTTTGCGTGAGGCACCATCGCGTGCCTGTATCGACATACCTTGTTGAACCACCATGTAGAAAGTTGCGATTTCCCGCCAATCTGGACCGCTAGGTAACTCGCCATCACTAACGCCTAGTTTTAGTCGCGAATGAAGTATTGTCATGCATTGCGTACGACGCTCTTGCAGCTCTCGGCGAATGGCTTCATTTCCGCCTTCGGCATGTAGTGCTCCGAGTACGATGAGACAACCACGTGGTTTGTTGGGTCGAGTAAACTCTTCAGCGCTTGCTCGCAGCATGGCTTTAATAGCCAAACGTGCTGTCGGCTCAGTTGTCATGGTTCCCCAGATCCGTCCGCCTTCAGTAGTACTGTAGAGTTCAACAGCTTCATGGAATAACTTTTCCTTGCTTCCGAATGCCGCGTAGATGCTAGGAGAATTGATCTTCATTGCGTTTATTAGGTCTGGCATGGATGTGCAGTCAAACCCCTGTGCCCAGAACACTTCCATTGCCTGCTGTAGTGCAGCAGAGCGGTCAAAGTTCCGCGGTCGGCCTCGTTTTGTCATGGATGATTCTCTTTTTGTATTAATCGACACAAAAATATCTTGATCGAAGTCATAGAGCTTATTATATTATGTGTCGATCGTTACATAAATAGGAAATTAAAATGAATAGATTGAAAGGCAAGGTGGCATTGGTGACTGGCGGTAGCAGGGGTATGGGAGCCGCAATCGCCAGACGTTTAGCGTATGAGGGTGCGGATGTTGCGCTGACTTACAACAGTTCGGGAGATAAGGCGAATACTGTCGCTGCCGAGATCGAACAAATGGGCCGTAAAAGCCTGGCGATAGCTGCGGATAACTCTGATCCTTCCGCCATTCAGGCGGCTGTGGAGAAGACTGTTGCCAAGTTGGGCCAGCTCGATATCCTTATTAACAATGCTGGCATTTTTGTCGTGAAGCCAATTGATCAGCTAACCCTTGATGACTTCGAACAGACGCTAGGTGTTAACGTGCGCGCTGTATTCGTCGCTTCCCAGGCAGCCGCTGCACATATGGGCGAAGGTGGTCGTATTATTTCGATCGGTAGTAACCTCGCTGAGCACGTGCCTATGCCGGGAGTAAGTCTATACAGCCTCAGTAAGTCTGCTCTTATAGGGTTTACAAAGGGGCTGGCTCGTGACCTTGGGCCTAGAGGCATCACTGTTAACATCGTGCATCCTGGTTCGACCGACACTGATATGAATCCTGCCAATGGTGAGTATGCAGATGTGCAACGCAACCTGATGGCAATTCCCCGCTTTGGTGAGCCAGATGATATTGCTAGCTTTGTCTCTTGGCTTGCAAGTGACGAAAGTCGTTTTATAACCGGTGCTGGTCTTACTATCGATGGCGGCACCAATGCATAATCGCTGATTTATGCGCTCACTTGGATGCGGACCCTAGAGTCTGCGTCCTCTTTCCCCACCCAGTAAAGCACACTCTGGTTTGATCAATATGGACATGAATGTCGCGAAATCGGACGTTACGCAGATTCGTGTTGAAGCGTCCGAATCCTCAATCACTTTAGCTATTGGCCTGCTTGCTTTCACTATGTTCGTGATTGTCACTTCGGAATTCGTTGTCGTGGGCTTGTTGCCTGTAATGGCCACAGATCTCAATGTACCGCTCTCTGACACTGGTTGGTTTGTCACCTGGTTTGCGCTTGCTGCATCGTTGCTTGGTCCACCGTTGGCAGTGTTCGCTGGTCGCTACAACCCGCGCGATTTCCTTATTGCTTCGACGATCGCTTTCGCCACAGGTAATCTTGCGATTGCATTAGCTCCACATTACTACATAGTTATTGCCACCCGCGTGTTGCAGGGTAGTATCTTACCGGCCATTGTCAGCGTCGCTGCCGTAGAGGCCGTCCGGTTAGCAGGCGCCGAGCGAGAGGGGTGGGCTATCTCTCGTGTCAACTTAGGAGTGGCGGCCACCACTATTCTAGGTGTTCCTGCTAGTGCGATAGCAGCAGACAAGGTGGGTTGGCCAGCGAGTTTTGCTAGCCTTGCGCTGCTGGGCCTAATCTCGGCAGGTCTTATTGCTCTCTGGTTCCCACGTGTAAGCATGGGAATTGCAACGCAATCATCGATGCTGACTGAGGTCTCTCTACTGTGGCGGCCGAGCTTCTTGATACAACTCTTGCTGTCATGCGTCCTGTTCACAGGTATGTTTGCCGGATATACCTATATTGCTGCTCTACTGGGAACTTTGGCCAATATCGATGGGGCGACGATTGGCTGGGTACTGATGGGCTTTGGTCTTGCCGGAGTGTTAGGGAATTGGGTTTCCGGGCGTGTTGTAGACCGTGATCCAATTGCGGCGTCTGCGTGGGTCTCGTTCGCTTTAGCGATTGCTATGGCAGCTGTTGCATCCGCAGGAAAGAGTCTGTTTGGGTTAATCTTCGTTGTCGGATTGTGGGGCTCTGCGCATTTGGCTGCATTCGTTGTCAGTCAAATTCGCGTAATGCAGGCCGGCCGAGGAGCGGAAGCTTTCGCCTTATCGTTAAATATTTCCGCCTGCAATCTCGGCATAGGCTTTGGTGCGACTTTAGGTGGCATTGCTGTGACTCACTACAGCGTGGAGGCTGCAGGCTATTTTGGTGCAGCAGCGGCTGCTGTCGCATTTCTTATCACTATCGTGATGATTGTAGATAGGTCCCGTGATTTGGATGCCGCGTAATCTAACGCAGCTTTGAATAGCTTAGCAAGCTACTGATATGTCTATGAAAGTGTATTGCATGGCTCTATTAAAAATAGTAAATCAGGCCGCAGTGCCAGCTTTACCCTTTGTCCGCTTTTCAATCTCAAGGAGGCTGATTCCAAGCGCGAATCACCAGAATTCTCATGACTCCTCCTGGCACATTACCGACATCAGCTTACTGCCACTTTGGTAACTTCCAGCATACACTTCAATGGCGTTTTCAAAGACAAAGTCTTTTTAATCCAGAGTTATTGGAAGTAGCAACAGCCTATTTTTGAATCACTAGTGTTCGCGGTTTCTGAACGATTCTGACTTTGCACGATTTCCGCATTTGCTCATGTCGCACCAGCGACGCCCCCTTCCTCTGCCCTTATTGAGGAACATCCATGTACAGCGTCCACATTCTCTTAGCCTGACTATGCCCGGGGAGCGCAACAGGCTTTCGATGGACAGCAAAAGCACGTCAATCACCCAGTCGGGATGGTCCATGGATGGCAACCAAATATAGCCCTCTTCTCCACGTAGCAGCGATGAACGACGAATCGCGGCTCTGATGCCCTCTTCCAGTTTTAACATCGCAGCATTGGGCGCTTTATCTCCAGACACAACGCCGCTGAGAGCGGCATATTCCGTTTCCCTTAACTTGTGAATTTTCGTGAGTAAGGTGGAAATTTCAGTCTGTTGTATTTCATTTTCCAGAGCATGCATCTGCTCTTCACTGAACAGCGATGAAGCTTGTGCCCAGCTTAAAAAATCAGCCCAATCGGCGAGACGACTGAGCTTGCGGGACTTATCCTGATCATCCACAGTGTTGACGAAATCCAGTGTCGGATGTCCGCCGATAAAAGCATCTTCGTTCCATACTATCATAGAGTAACCTAATAATTTAATTTAATGGTTGCTATTGCCAGCCTACCCAAATAACCTGTTATTCAATAATAGCGGTTACCATGGAAATATTCTATGCTCGACTTATCACATCGTTTTGAATTCGAAGGCCAGTCTATAGCCTGGGGGAGCATCGGTACCGGTAAACCGATCGTACTCATTCATGGAACACCTTTCTCATCTCAGGTTTGGCGGAAAATAGCACCATTGTTGGCGAGACGGTGGAAAGTCTACTTTTTCGATCTGCTTGGATACGGGCTTTCCGAGCAGCGCGAAGGCCAGGATGTATCACTTGCGGTTCAAAACACTGTCTTTACTGTGCTGCTTAAGGAATGGGGGCTCAACAAACCAGAAGTGCTTTGCCATGATTTTGGTGGCACGACTGCATTGCGGGCATACTTTCTTAATGGCGTTGGTTATTCCCGGCTAACAATTATAGACCCGGTAGCAGTAGCCCCCTGGGGCTCACCCTTTGTCGCTCACGTTCGCAAGTATCAAGAGGCGTTTGCGGGGCTACCTGCGTATGCCCATGATGCCCTGCTTCGCGAATACCTTAAGAGTTCCGCCTACTCGGATCTTAGTGAAGAGTCTCTTCAGATTTATATGACCCCCTGGCAAGGCAGTAAGGGACAAGCGGCATTCTACCGCCAGATTGCACAAATGGATCAGCGCTATACGGATGAAATAGAGCCGCTTTATGCGCCTATGGACAACCCGGCTCGAATTTTATGGGGCGAAGAGGATGAATGGATACCTATATCACAGGGCAGGAAACTTGCGGATCTGCTTACCAATGGACGGCTAACAGTTGTTCCCGGATCAGGCCACCTAATGCAGGAGGATGCGCCGGAAGCCATCATCGCGTCTATGTTTGATCAAGCTGAATCCTTATGAATATCGTCATCAGGCTGCCCTAAAGGTACAGACATGAAACTGAATGGACTGGCTTCTTTCGATGTCCGCATTAATTAAAGTATGAGCCGTGGTTCGTAGTTTAACCGCAGCAAACAACGCTGCTCGTTCGTGGTGCGAAACAGTGGCGAATATAGGTGCTTGCCAAATAAAAAGAAATTACTGTTTCGGTTGAATCGGTATGTGCAAATACAACTCACTATTAGGATCGGCAACGTTAAAACCAGGGAGGTACAATTCAAAATCCGGTTTTTCCACATAATCATATTTACTCTTGGGTAACCAGCTACCCCAAATATATCTTAGGGTCTGATCCAGCTTTGCCACTGACCCTCTGTGGGTAAATTTTGCGTACATTTGCTCAGGTAATTCTCTGGCGGTCATGCCTTCTGGAATATCATCAAAGCTGGAAACCGGTACGCTGCACACATACACAAAGCTTATTTCATCATCGCCCTCTTCATACGATTCGTAAATGCCAAAGGAATCGTCACTAATGCGATTGTGAATACTATCCCTATAGGGCCTGAATGCGGACCATAATTTCGGCAAGTTCAAATCAGCATTACTGTATTGTGCGGCTATACCCACCAACTTGGTGGCCGGTTGAGTAATGATTTCCGGCTGCATGGAAATTTCGTTTTGCAGAAATTGTAATTCATGTGGGCTGAACTGATCTTTATACAACAATCGAAAGGGGTCATTTTCTTTGCGGTATTGCGCAGGTGTTACATTAAACATGGCTTTAAAGGCACGGGTAAAGGCCTCTTGCGAATCAAACTGGCAATCCATGGCCAATTCCAATATGGCCACCTCGCCAGTTAACAAACGTTTAGCCGCTACGGTTAAGCGACGTTTACGCAAATACTCTTTTGGGGTGTCCCCCACTAAGGCCTTAAAAATGCGACTGAAATGGTAGGTGGAATAGTGAGATGCCGCTGCTATTTCATGTACCGAAATTTTGTCGTATAAATGCCGTTCGACAAAATCTATACTGTTAAAAAACCGCTGCATCATCTCTTCCTTCTTTTTTAGTTGTATAAATTCTAAAGCCTATAGCCATAAAGCTTTAGCACTTTTTTCGGCCTGGTCAAATCCCTGAGAATCCCCCCCCCCTGCCGTCTCTATACCCTGTTCTGTATGACCCACAAACGGGGCTTGCCACAACTGAATGCAGCCACGACAACTCGAATTTACTTCCATTGCGCTTAAGCAGAAATAATTATGTATGACCTTTATTTATAACTGCACCTATTTGATTAATTAAGCGGTTGCCGGGCTACTGTTGAAGACCCTTCTGAAAATTCCTTTAATCCTTTTAAAAGCTTTGCAAATGCCATGGGTATAGCGAATCTGAGTAATGGATAAAACGGGTAGGCAAACACTTTAAGTTGCGGACGTGAAACCCAGACAACTTCTGTTTTATTCATACCGAGCTCTCTGAGCGACATTTCTACAACATTTTTCTTAACGGGTACGATGGCTGGGACATTGATAGAGGTCACCTCAAAGGTGAGGCTTTTTTCTTCTTCATTGAATTGGGTGATTATTTCCCTGGCTTTAGCTCCGTCTGGGTTCTTACTCAAGTGACAGATTCTGCCTTCCATGGGAGCACCGGTCGAGCTATTTCCTTTGCCAACTTCATAGGAATGCGGTACCGGGCCCATCCATAAATGGGCCTGATCAAAGTCATGCGCGATTATTTTCCAAACATCTTGAACAGGTTTATTAATAGTGATGGATTTAGTGATTTTCATTTTGGAAGCCTCAAAGAGAATGAGCGGTATTGGCTGACAGTAGATGCCAGGAAGCCTGGCTTAATCCTGCTAGCTGTTAGCTGTTAGCTCAACAATTAAATACTTTCGCTAACTATGTAATAGCGAAGATGGTCAAACCCACGATCGCGTTCGGGTACCAGTGCCTTATAGGCTGGATCACTAAATAGGGCTTCAATGGCATCACGACTTGGGAATGAGATCACGGCGAAGACAGCAGGGTTTTCACCGTCATCCAGTGCGGTTTCTACGTCATACTTGGCTACGGGTACCCCGCCGTGGGCTTTGGTGACTACCGGGGCCTGGCTTAGGTAAGACTGTAGCGCTTCTTTTTGCTCTGGGTTTGGCGTGGCTTCTACCATCAGAAATACAGGTTGTTTCATAGGTTCTCCAATTGCTTTTTAGTAGTTTAAGTTGGCAAAACTCTGCTGTTATTTGTGTTTTAGCGAGAGGCTTGCGATGAGTAGAAATATAGGGAATTTGGTGAAGGGATCTTTGATATTTCTTGCTGTATTGGTGGTTAGAGCCGAAGTTCGTGGTCCGACCACAGCAAAAAGCGCTGCTTGTTCGTAGTTCGTGGTCCGATCGCAGCAAAAAGCGCTGCTTGTTCGCTGTTCGTAAAGCTTAGGCTGGGAAGTAGGCGGGATAAAATATGTTTCATCTAACCCCAAACATTCAACTCTGTAAGGTGATGATATGCGCAGCGACGATCCACTGAATCCACAACACAAACCCGCCACTTAAACAGAAAACCTTACACTCTAGTGTTTTATCCATCACTGTTCCCCTTGTTGTAGACTACTCTGAGTTGCCACAAGCTCTGCAAGCGACATAAATCAATAGACGTATGTATTTGCAAACACACCTTTCCCTGAAGTGATATGATCACTTCTCCTATCTGTCTACGAGCACTGTGATCTCCATGAAGAAAAAAGGCATCCTACAAAAAACCTCTCTGGTAATGGGTATTGTCAGTGAAGTTATCTCCGTGCTCTGCCTTGTAATGCTGATCTTTAAATCACGGGAACTAGGTATGGAGGATGTGGTTTCTGCCAGCTATCTGGCATCCACCTTTTTCTTTTTCACCTGCGGTATTGTGATGATTTATGTCGGCCGAGTCGATTTACCCAATCTGCGTTTTGATGGTCCGATAGAGGATAAGTAAAGGTGTTGGCTTAACAATCATGCTAGGTCCAATGGCACAAAGCGACCAAATCGTTAATCCACAGTTACTACTGATGCTGTTTAGTCACTAACTGACACAGAGCTGCCGCTCGCTATGTGTCTATGGTGCTGGGGAAAGCACTTCTTTGGGGTCCTTTTTGAGTTTGGACACCTCTTTGGTTGCAGCCTTGAGTCTCTTGTTGAGGTCTTTTGATAAAGTAGCCTGCTCCGCGAGCCGTTTTTTCTGTTCAGCTAGTTGACGCTTTTGTCGCTCGGGATCGAAAGCTTGTAGCTTCTTGAGAGCCTTCCTGGTTTCAGCCAGTTCAACAGTATTCTCTTTCAGTTGATCGGCTAACTTGCGAGCCTTGGCATCCTGTTCAACTAATCCTTCCAGCCGTTGAGTCTGCTGAGAGGCTTTTAATTGCTCAATTTCCTGACGTAACACTTCATTTTCTATAGCCAGACGGTTGTCTATCTTTGATCGAGCCTCGGCAAGCTTTAGAGCTAATGACTTTGAAGTACGCTTCTCTGCGGACAAGCGTTGATTTAATTCATTGATCTGGTCGATTCATACAGACCTTAACGTCAGCCGAAAACAATGTTGTCACTATTGGACATTGACCATTAATGGATGCCATTGACATGATATTTATTAAACCTGCTACTTTTCAAAGCAGTCCGGAGCCTGATATTAGACCTGCGCCTTCCCCTTGCGTATTCTCGCAGGGTCATGTCTGTTACAGACAGTCATAACTATTTCGTTGGAGGGTAACCCTGTCAACCGTTCAAACAATACAAGCCTCCAAAGAAGAGGGAAGCTTTTATGGTCCATCAACAAAAGGTGCAGGATGAGGACGATCAGCTAGTGAGCGAGTTGTCACGCTGATTGAATCGAGAGAAAACCAACTCGAAAGTTAATTCGAAAAATCGTTTTAAAGTTCATAAGTAAGGAAAGAGGGTCTATAATTATGGATACCAGCTCCCATGAATATCCCTGTGTTTGGGGTTAGACATGCATAGACTGAAGCTGTTTGTTTGGTTGATAGTTCCAGCCATCTGGTGAGCATGGCCATCGGAAGCAATATTTGTCGATGGGTGAGCTTGGGCGTCAAGATCAAGTAAAGGGTCCAAGTATCCAGCGCCAGCGCTTGTTGAGTCAAAACAGATAAAGCGCTCATCAGAATTGAGGCGGCTAATTACCGCAATAGTGTCTGACGACCGCAAGAGACTCTGACGTGGGCCGTTCCTGTTTAACTGAGGGGCGGCCTTGCTTTATATGCTTTATCCATTGGAAGGGGCTGAGGACTGGACGACTTCAGCCTTCCATATAAAATCAGACCACCTGTATAGGGTGTTAATGTCCCCCACAGCAGCTTGCCCCGGCCTTCCTCATTTTTATGATTCACTAGAATCAGTTTTTGGCACGCTCTTTTCGTTAATAATACGCTGATAAATTTCTTCACGGTGAACTGGTATATCTCTAGGTGCATTGATACCAATGCGTACCTGGTTACCTTTTACACCGAGAACGGTAACGGTTACCTCATCACCTATCATCAGCGTTTCACCGATACGACGAGTTAAAATCAACATATTGAGACCTCCCTTTTCCTTATTTCCTTTATAGTATTAATTCAAATTAGTCTCTAAAAAAGCCTATATCAAGGCACTTTATTAAGATCGTAGCAGTGTTTTCCTATTAAAGTTTATTAAAAATCTTTGGCTGATGCCTGTCGCTCAAGGCCACGCGTAGCCCCGAGGCCTGGTCAAACCCTTGAGCGGCTGTTGACGACACATCTTTACTTACACAGATCTTTGTACACTCTCCCCTTCTATGACCGCATTTGGCCGACTGCGGCCTCTCATGTGAATGTAGGTGCGGTGATTTGGCCAGCTCCTTGAGTGACCGCTGTTGGCACCAAGCTGGCGCCTTTCTTACCAAGTAAACCAGAACAAACGCACTCTATATCTGATAAAGAAAGGTTTTCGAACAACGAACGAGCAGCGCTGTTTGCTGCGGTCAAACTACGAACAACGGCTTTTTCTAATCTTAGCCCCCTCATTGGCAGCTAAAGACAAACGTTCGTCCGCAATTGCCCAACATCACTTATCTGTTTTTATATATGCTGGATATTGCTCTTTACGAGCGGATGCTGAGTGCACAACTAAAAACAGAAAAGGCCGCCTAAGTACGTTCGGGTCACATAAGAGTATAAGAATAATGAAAAGTAATATTCACAAATCAAGCACTGTAAAAAACTGGCCCGGATTCAAGCGTCACCTAGCCGTCTCTGGCTATGCAGCAATGCTGATACTGCCGGTCGCCGGAGCCTGGGCCGGGAGTGAAAGCAGTAAATTAACAGGTACCGATTACTACTTCCCTGGCGTTAAAATCGACGAGTTAAAGGGAAAGGACCTGCCGCAGAACTGTTTTTTCAGGGCCTGGTACGCCGGTAACGAATTCGCTTACAGCAAAACCGTGCCGCTGGGCAGCGGCAATAATCCAGATACCTGGGTTAGCTACCTGCCAGCAAAATTCAAACTCCCGGCCGGTGCAACACTCGTTATCAAAGGCCAGTATGCGCACAATCGCTACATGGGCATCGACACTTATGCGGGCGCTTTCCCGATTGCAGCCACCGACGGTGTAAATATCGAGCCAGATCCCGGCTCGACGAATACCTACCGTCCGGGCGCCGACAGGGAAGCAAAAGATCGTGACTGGACACTGCGCATTGTGGATCAAGTCAGACCAGACAATCCAGAAGCCAATACCCTTTATGTGAAGTCGCCGAACCCCAACTTGTCGATTTACAAGCAGAGCACGGAGCTGCGTTTCCGCTCTTACTTCCCGGACCGGGGACAGGACGTACTGGGCGGTGTAGAGCTACCAAGGCTGCACAGACTAGAGTTCGCAAACGGAACAACCCTGAATGATGAGGAAGACATCTGCCAGCGCATCAACCTCAATAACACCGAGGGTGAGCTGACCGAAACCGCGCTACCGAAAGAAGCCTGGAATGCCATGGTTGCCCAGGCACCAAACCCTGCCCGTGCGCCTGCTCAGGAAACGCCACTCTGGGAGCGTTACTTCAATGCACCCTACTCACTGTTTGGCATCTTCCTTCTACCCGGTGGTGAAGAGACTCGCGCTCGCATTCCAGCAAAGGGAGCTGCAGGTGGTGGAGGCAGTATGGCGGGGACCGTCGCCAATGCATATGTCGCGACCTATTTGTCTCACGAGACAGCTGAGCGAGAGGTCGCAGTTTCATACATCAAGCTGCCCAATACGCCTAAAACCTACGACGCAGAGAAGCGCCTGGAGAGCAATGGTCCGCTGCAGGCACAGTACTGGTCGATCTGCACCAATGTAGATCCGGTCGGCTACGGCCTCACCGAGGACGGCTTCCCAACAGGGGTACGCCAGGGAATGTGCCACAACGACCAGACCGTGGTTATCAATGAAGAGCGTTACACGCGCATAGTCCACAGCATGCCAGATAAACGCCCGTCGAATGCCACCAACGCCTGCGGCTGGAGCTGGCTGAGCAGTGGCCAAGTCGACAATCTGGGCCGCCCCGTAACCCAGGTCCTGATGCGCCCAAACCTGAGTCCCGAAGCCGACTTCGCCCAGTCGTCGAGCAATGTAATTAAGCCCGGCACCGAAGCGGAAGTCATGGGCCCTTACCTGCCGGTCACCAAATACATGTCCGTGGCAGAATTCGAAACACTGGGTTGTGACAACAACGGCTTTGCACAACCAGCCGGTCGTCCAGACCTTCCTGCACCGATCTGGGGAACAGAGCAGACCATCAAGCCGGTGTATCAGAGATCGCAGCTTGAGCCGGGGTCAGAAGTGCCTACTAAATTCTTTGGGATACTTAAGTTGCTTGGTTCACTTATTAGGTGATTCGAAGCGTTGGAGAACTAAGAGAGAGACCCGGGGTTGGAGGCTTCGGGTCTTTTTTTATGACAAGTGGCGAGTGGCTAGAACGCCGCAAAGAGCGCGGCTTGCTAGTAGCTAAGAGCCGAATTTCGTGGTCCGTCGTCCGACCGCAGCAAAAAGCGCTGCTTGTCCGTTGTTCGAAGAACCAGAATGGAGATAGTGACGAGTAGCTAGAACGCCGCAAAGAGCGCGGCTTGCTAGTAGCTAAGAGCCGAAGTTCGTGGTCCGTGGTCCGACCACAGCAAAAAGCGCTGCTTGTTCGATGTTGGAAGAGCCTGAATGGGGATAGTGGCGAGTAGCTAGAACGCCGCAAAGAGCGCGGCTTGCTAGTGGCTAGGAAAAACCGTAGTTCGTTTTAAGCCCATTGATGTATTTTTTAACTTTACAACACACAAACATGTATTTATTATCCATGTTTGATCTGTAAAAGCCCAAGTTAATCAGGAAGTACATAATGAGCTCTTTTCTTTTGTCCTTTTTGGCCCTCTCAGCAGTCATAGCAATTACCTCTGTTGGAATCATCAATGTGGGCCGATCTTTAATAAGATCACGTGGAGAAATCGATACAGCCCATGATGAAAAAAACGATACATGCTCCATGTGTAGTGATGATAAAAACCGATGCTCTGACCAGATTTTTTGATCAAGATAATTTCACTGAATCTTATGGGTTAGGAAGAATATACTCAGTTCATAAATAGCTTATTCAATCTTAGGGTCAAGTATTGAATTGTGAAGAGTCTGATGATTCACAATTCAAGACCTGGCCCCGTACCCCCGCTCTAGCATTAACGTGGGAGAGCATCATAATATTCACGAACAACCTTCTTACCGTAAGTTCTTTCTAACTTACGAACAATGAAATGCCCTCTTGCCATATCTTGGAAATGGTCCATAAATAATGTGTTGATTATTGCACCACCTGCAGCTCCAATTGCGGGGATGGCCTGTGCTGCCGCCTTTTGTGTAATTTGTACTCCAAAACGTTCAGCAATATTGGCAATTAGCTTTACTAAAGCAGGCGCAGCTTCTTCAGCTAGCCCTTTCTTGGAAATATGCTCAGCAGCTTCAGCGACCGACTTAGCTAGAGCTGATCTAACTGCAAAATAACCAGTTTCTGCTCCATCATCTTATTCACTCTTACCACCTAAAGCAAAGACCTCTAAGCAAGCCAGTTTAGTTTCAATATCACTAATTGACTCACCCTCACTTCTTGCCACATCAGCGATTGAGCGTAACATTATTGATGTTGAAACTGGTAACTCAACAGCTAAAGCTGATATGCCAAAAAAACCACCAACGCCACCACTAACTGCAACTCCTAACTTATGCCAGATATTAGAAGATTCTTCTCCAGGAATATCCTTCATAGTATAAATGGCAACATCAGCAGACTTCGTTAAAGCTGCCTGTGTTACTTCACCTATTTTTTTATTCCAATCATCAGGTAACAACTCAAAACCTTTTTCAATTGGCGCACCCACAAGATCAGTGATTTTTGCAGCTAATCCTGGGTTCTCTAGTAAATTTTTGGCTACTTGCAGCTCTTTTATATGTTCTTCTGATTCGATCAACTTTTAAACCTCAATTTAATTTAAATAATTAGGGTCTAGACAATTAGGGGCAGAGTAGATTTTTCACATCTGTCACTGCAATTTTACTCTGATCCCATTTATTTTTAGGTAATTTGAGACGTAGGTCAATGAAGAAATAGCCCCGTGATCTGAGGCTTCGGGTCTTTTTTATATGATGAGTGGCGAGTGGCTAGAACGCCGCAAAAAGCGCGGCTTGCTAGTAGCTAAGAGCCGTAGTTCGACCGCAGCAAAAAAGCGCTGCTCATTCGTTGTTCAAAGAGCCTAGGCGGGAAGTAGCCGGGATAAAATATGTTTCATCTAACCCCACATATTTAGACTCCACATATTTCTTATTTCTGACCGTCAACGCCTTTGTGAATTTTTACACTGACCCCAAACTTTCTGGTGAAGGTGCCTATTAGATAACCTCTTTTTCAGAAGTGTTTTTTTCTTTTGTTATTTGTATAGAGATTAAGTCATCTATTTTTTTTAGTGTCCGAGCTCTATTTCCACCGATGGTTGATTCTGTGGCGAACTTGAGCAAAGTTAAATAAGTTTTAGGGTTTTTTTCTGAAAGAAGGCTGTCTATATCGCTGTCAGTATACAAGTATTCTATGGCTGGGCAGTATTTTGTTGCGTAGTATTCTCTGGTTAATGTTGAACCGGTTATGCTTTTATGTTGCTCAGTTATTTTTTCTATTTGAAAAAGTCCGCGGATTATTAGGTTGGATAAAAGAGTTCCGCTCTTGTTTGTTTCTACGCATCTTGTTGGCTCTGTTGGGGTTAGCAGTTGGTGAGCTATGCTCATAGTATGTTTCTTGCT
>JBALVQ010000064.1:14209-33379 GCA_036960915.1 Amphritea sp. | reverse complement strand
TAGTGGCTAGTGGCTAGTGGCTAGTGGCTAGTGGCTAGTGGCTAGTGGCTAGACAATTCTTAATTTCGAAAGGGGGGGGAATCAACAATAATTTTTGAGATTATAGTCATTACGTTGGGATGCCTAACCGGCAACACCGTAGGAGGCGCGCCTCGCGGCGAGGGCGCCGCTCCTACAGAATAGAAAAATCACGCCAGTAACGGTTTTTCCTAGCAACTAGCAAGCAGCGCTTTTTGCGGCGCTCTAGCCACTAACCACTCGTTTTTAACATGCACCAATCCAGCGCAACCAGTAACACTCCCTCCTGTGTTTTGGTGCACCGCCTTCCTACCTAACGACACACCAAGAAAAATAAATCACATAAGCTATTGTTTTAATTAAATAATTAAAAACTGGCACACCCTCTGCTTTATGTTTATACATAGCAGTACTGACTCAGCTTTCAAGATACGTCAGTTTGCTAAACAAACAGAATTTTTGAACAAAGGCGTTCATCCACCAGTGCTTGCACCAGCACTGGCAGATGAACGCCTTTTTTATTTCGGGCGGTTTTTTCAGGAGAGAGGGTGATGGCTAAACCACATCTGGTTTTGATCGGTAACGGCATGGCCGGGGCGCGCTTACTTGAGGAGATCCTCAAGCGTGATCCGGACACCTACCGTATCTCCGTTTTTGGCCAGGAGTCTCACGGCAATTACAACCGCATCATGCTTTCCCCTGTATTGGCCGGAGAGATGACCGCCGATGAAATAATGCTAAACCCACTGCACTGGTACGACGAGAATAATATCACCCTGTACAGCGGTGATCCGGTTGTCGAGATTAACCACCAGGCCCAGAAGGTGATTAGCCTGAATGGTCTGGAAGTGGCATATGACAAACTAATCCTGGCGACCGGATCAAGCCCGGTTATTCCTCCGGTAGCCAAGACCTCCACACTGGAGGGTATTCTCAGCTTTCGTACCCTGGATGACGTGGACCGGATTATTGGCAAGGCGGCACAGGCCAAACATGCGCTGGTACTGGGCGGTGGTCTATTGGGACTCGAGGCGGCATACGGATTACGCAAATCCGGTATCGAGGTGACCGTTATTCACCGCGGCAAATGGCTACTCAACCGTCAGCTGGATGAAACGGCTGCTTCCCTGTTAAAAGACGAGTTAGAATCTCGCGGTATCAATGTACGCCTGGGCTGTGAAGTTGAAACATTTTGTGGCGTTAAGAGTTCTGTATCCAGCCGTCTGGTAACAGACGCCTCACCAAGCAAAGTGGGACTGAATAAAAACCAACTGGGCTCTGCCACACTATCCGATGGCTCTGTGCTTAGCACCGAGCTGGCGATTATAGCAATTGGCATCCAACCTAATACCAAGCTGGCACAGACCAGTGGCCTTGATTGCGAACGTGGCATTCTGGTTAACGACCGGATGCAGAGCTCCCACCACAATATTTATGCCCTGGGTGAATGCACCCAGTTTGGTCGCGACACCTTTGGCCTGGTCGCGCCCCTGTGGGATCAGGCCCATGTGCTTGCCGATCAGCTAACCAGCACGGCTGACAGCCGCTACAGGGTGAAGCCCTGTGCGACCAAATTGAAAGTATCCGGTATCGATCTGTTTTCTGCCGGAGAGTTCCTTGACAACGAAGACAGTGAATCACTGGTGTTTAAAGACCTGCACCAAGGCTCCTATAAGAAGCTGATCTTCCGTAACCAACAACTGGTCGGCACTGTTCTTTACGGTGCTGTGCAGGACGGTAACTGGTATTTCGAGCTGATTCAGCAGCAACGCCAGATTCAACACCTTTCGCCAGACCTAATTTTCGGTATGCGCTATATCGATGAAGCCTCACTCACTGACTTAGATAGCAGTAGTGACAGCTCCGATACTGACGCCACGACCTTTGCCTCGGTTGCAAACACAACGCATTCAAATGTTTTAAATACAGGAGTTACATTATGACCACTGCGAACAAAACAAAGCTAGTCGTTGCCGGTAATGGCAAATGCTCGAACGGTCATCAGTTTTTGCAGCCCCTGGTAGATAGCAATATAGCAGTAATATTCAAAACAGGAGCCGCACTATGACCACAGCGAACAAGACAACTAAACTGGTCGTTGCCGGTAATGGCATGGTAGGTCATCAGTTCCTTCAGAGCCTGGCCGATAGCGGCCAGCTGGATAACTTCGAGGTGACTGTATTTTGTGAAGAAAGCCGCCTGGCCTATGACCGGGTACATCTCAGCGCGTACTTTTCCGGCTCCAGCGCAGCTGATCTGGCGATGGGTGATGCCGAACTTTACCGCTCCTGGGGGCTGAATGTTCTGACCGGCGAGAAAGTCACCGCTATCGATCGCAGCAGCAAGACGGTGACCACCGATAAAGCCACCAGCCTGAGCTATGACAAGCTGGTGCTGGCTACCGGCTCCTATCCTTTTATACCACCGGTTCCCGGTCATGACCGCGACCAGTGCCTAGTATATCGCACCATCGATGATCTGGAAGCAATCGAAGCGACAGCCCAAAAATCCAAAGTGGGCGTGGTGATCGGTGGTGGCCTGCTAGGCCTTGAAGCCGCTAAGGCGTTGACTGACTTAGGCATGGAAACCCACGTTATCGAGTTCGCTCCACGCCTGATGGCTGTGCAGCTGGATAATGGTGGTGGCGCTATGCTGCGTCAGAAGATCGAAGCATTAGGTGTTAAGGTACACACCGGTAAGAATACCCAGCTGATCGAAGACGGTAGTGAGTGCTTCCACCGGATGAACTTTGCCGACGGTGAAACCCTGGAGACAGACCTGATCCTGTTCTCTGCCGGTATCCGCCCCCGTGACGAACTGGCTAAACAGTGTGATCTGGAATTGGGTGAGCGTGGCGGTATCGTCATCAATAATCAGTGCCAAACCTCAGACCCGGATATCTACGCTATCGGTGAGTGCGCCCTGTGGAATAAACAGATCTTCGGGCTGGTAGCCCCTGGCTACCAGATGGCCAAGGTTGCCGTTTCTAACCTTACCCAAGGTAACGATCAGTTTACCGGTGCCGATATGAGTACCAAACTGAAACTGATGGGTGTGGACGTTGCCAGCATCGGCGATGCCCACGGCCGCACGCCGGGTTCGCGCAGCTACACCTTTGTCGATGAACGCGATGAAATTTATAAGAAGATCGTGGTATCCGAAGATGGCAAAATCCTGCTCGGTGCCATTCTTGTTGGTGATGCCGAAGAGTACGGTACCCTGCTGCAATATATGCTTAATGGCATCCATCTGCCGGAATACCCTGATAGCCTGATCCTGCCTAACCGTGGTGACGATGCGCAAACAGGCCTTGGGGTTGCGGCACTGCCGGAAACCGCCCAGATCTGTTCATGCCATGATGTCAGCAAGGGGGATGTACGCGCCTCTCTTGATGGCGGCTGTTGCACCCTGGGCGACGTAAAAGGCGTCACCAAAGCGGCAACCGGTTGTGGCGGTTGTGCCGCCCTGCTAACCGATCTGGTTAACCACGAACTGGAAGAGATGGGCGTCGAGGTAAACCGTGATCTTTGCGAACACTTCCCCTATACCCGCCAGGATCTATACAACCTGATCCGCGTGGAAGAGATTAAAAGCTTCGATGAGCTGCTGGCCAAATACGGTAAAGGCCACGGCTGTGAGATCTGTAAACCCACCGTGGGTTCAATTCTGGCCTCATGCTGGAACGATTACATCCTCACCGAGAAGAACGTCAGCCTGCAGGACACCAATGATACGTTCATGGCGAATATGCAGAAAGACGGTACCTACTCGGTAGTGCCCCGTGTACCGGGCGGCGAAATTACCCCGGACAAGTTGATCGTGCTTGGCCAGGTGGCCAAGAAATACAATCTCTACACCAAGATTACCGGTGGCCAGCGGGTCGACCTGTTCGGCGCACGCCTCGAAGAGCTTCCCCTGATCTGGGCAGAACTGGTCGATGCCGGTTTCGAGACCGGTCACGCTTACGGTAAATCACTGCGTACGGTCAAATCCTGTGTCGGCAGCACCTGGTGTCGCTACGGCGTCGATGACAGTGTCGGCCTGGCTATCGAAATTGAGGATCGCTACAAGGGGCTGCGCTCACCGCACAAGATCAAGTTTGCCGTCTCCGGCTGTACCCGCGAATGCGCCGAAGCACAGAGCAAAGACGTGGGTATTATTGCCACTGAAAACGGCTGGAACCTGTACGTATGCGGTAATGGCGGAATGAAGCCGCGCCATGCGGATCTGTTCGCCACCGATCTGGATAAAGAAACCCTGATCAAATATATCGATCGCCTGCTGATGTTCTACATCAAGACTGCCGATCGCCTGCAGCGTACGTCGGTTTGGATGGAAAACCTCGAAGGCGGCCTGGACTACCTGCGCGATGTCATCATCAACGACACGCTGGGTCTGGCAGAAGAGCTGGAGCAACAGATGAGCCACGTCGTGGGTACTTATGAATGTGAATGGAAGAAAACCCTGGAAGATCCTGAAGCACTGAAACGTTTCCGTCACTTTGTGAATGCAGATGAAACCGATAGCAATATCGTATTTATCGAGGAACGCGGCCAGGTTCGTCCTGCCACTCCCGAAGAAAAAATTCAGCCTGAACCCATCAAGATGGTTAGCTAAGAGGATTCTGCAATGACGACTTTAAATAATTGGATCGATGTCTGCAGCCAGGATGACCTGGTTGCCAATTCCGGTGTTTGCGCGCTGGTAAACGGTGAACAGGTGGCGCTGTTCTACCTGCCGGAACAGGAAGCCGTATTTGCGGTTGGTAACTATGACCCGTTTGGCGAAGCGAATATACTTTCGCGCGGCCTGATAGGCTCTTTAGGCGATGCCCTGGTTGTCGCCTCGCCGCTCTACAAACAGCACTTCTGCCTGAAAACAGGGCGCTGCCTTGAGGAAGAAGGCAAGAGCATCAAAGCCTGGCCTGCTCGCCTCAATGGCACGCAGGTACAGCTGATGCCTGTGAAACACTAAGACGTAACACACTAAGAATATCGATGAGCCAGGATACCCTTGCAATGAATGCCGCAACTAAAATAAATACGGTTAAGACCACCTGCCCTTATTGCGGTGTGGGTTGTGGTATCGATGCCAGTGTTGAAGGCAGCGCTACGCAACAACAGCTAATCGCTGTCAGTGGCAACAAGGCTCATCCGTCTAACAACGGCCGCCTCTGCATCAAGGGCTCAACCCTGCATGAGACCGTTAGCCATCAGGGCCGCTTGCTGCAGCCACGGATCGATGGCAACGATGTGAGCTGGGATGCGGCTCTGGACCATGTGGCCGACGGTTTCAAGGCAATCATTGCAGAGCACGGCCCCGATGCCGTGGCGTTTTATCTGTCCGGCCAGTTATTAACCGAAGATTACTACGTCGCCAATAAGCTGATGAAAGGCTTTATCGGCTCTGGCAATGTCGATACCAATTCACGCCTGTGTATGTCTTCGGCTGTATCGGCCCACAAGCGTGCTTTCGGTGCCGACATCGTACCGGGTTGCTATGAAGACCTGGAACTGGCGGACCTGTTGATACTGGTGGGATCGAATGCCGCCTGGGCACACCCTATTGTTTATCAGCGCATAGCTGCAGCAAAAAAGCAGCGCCCGGAGATGCAAGTGGTGGTTATCGATCCGCGGCGTACGGCAACCTGTGATATTGCGGATATCCACCTGCCATTAAAGCCCGGTTCTGATGGCCACCTGTTTAATGGCTTGCTTTCCTACCTGGCGCAAAATGATAGCTTGGACCAATCCTATATTGATGCGCATACCGATGGATTTGAGACGGCTCTGCAAAAGGCAATAGACTCTTCACCGACTCTGGAAAGCACCGCTCAACAGTGCGAACTGGATATTGATGATCTACGAGCCCTGTTCGAGTTATTCAGTAACAACGAACGCTGTGTCACCCTGTTTTCACAGGGGATAAACCAGTCATCAAGCGGCGTCGACAAGGGCAATGCAATCATCAATTGCCACCTGGCAACCGGCAAGATCGGCAAGCCCGGTGCAACGCCCTTCTCCATCACAGGTCAGCCCAATGCAATGGGAGGACGCGAGGTTGGCGGTTTGGCTAATCAGTTGGCCGCACACATGGATATCAACAATCCCGAACACCGTGATCGGGTCGCACGCTTCTGGCAGACGCCAAAACTGGCACAAAAGGAAGGCCGCAAAGCGATGGATATGTTTCAGGCAGTGCATAGTGGTCAGATTAAGGCGATCTGGATTATGGGCACGAATCCAGTCGACAGTATGCCGGATTCCAACTTTATCCGTGAAGCCCTGCAACGTTGCGAGCTGGTGGTGGTTTCTGATTGCGCCGCGCAGACCGATACGACTGAATGCGCAGATGTACTCTTTCCTGCTACCACCTGGGCGGAGAAAAACGGTACCACGACAAACTCGGAGCGGCGTATCTCACGTCAGACAGGCTTCCTTACTCCTCCCGGTGAAGCCCGCCATGACTGGCAAATCATCAGTTCGGTGGCTAATAAGCTGGGCTTCTGCGAGGCATTTTCATTTAACAGCGCAGCAGATATTTTTCGTGAGCATGCTGCGCTTTCCGGATTTGAGAATAACGGCGAGCGCCTGTTTGATATCTCAGCGCTGAGCACACTCAGCGATCAGGAATATGAAAACCTTGAGCCAGTTCAGTGGCCTGTAAATGCAGCCAATCCATCAGGTAGTAAAAGACTGTTTGGTGAGGGTCAATACCCGACAGCAACCGGATGCGCAAAATTTATCCCGGTCACACCGGCTTATCCATATTACGCAACCGACACTGATTACCCGCTGGTACTGAATACCGGACGCATCCGCGACCAGTGGCATACCATGACCCGTACCGCTAAAGCGGTGAAACTGCTCAACCATATCAATGAGCCGTTTGTAGATCTGCATCCCGGAGACGCCAGAAATCTGGATATCGGTAACGGCTCCCTGGTAGAAATCAGCAGCCCGCTGGGGCGCTGTATCGCCCGTGCCCAGTTAACCACCGCGCAACGCCCCGGATCGGTTTTCATGCCGATCCACTGGAACGATCAATACGCTGCCCATGCCCGTGTGGACAGTCTTATTCACCCTGTTATGGACTCCTTGTCGGGCCAACCCGAATCAAAACATACCCCCGTGAAGGCCCAGCCTTTACGTGCGCTCTGGCAAGGAGTCCTCCTATCCCGAACCGAACTGAAATCATTACCCTGCGAGTATTGGACTAAGATCCCGATGCCTTACGGCTACCGCTATGAGCTGGCCGACCGGCAACACCCCGAAAACTGGCAAGAATGGATAACTAAACTGATCGAAGTTAATAAAGAGACGGTTCAGCTGAGCAGCGGTAATGGTGAACTGTTCCGCATCGCCACATTCAAGGAAGGTGTTCTGGACTGCCTGTTTATGGCCGCCACTGATCGATTACAACCTAACCATCAATGGCTGGCAGACCAGTTCGCCGCAGGTGTACTCGATGACTCGCAACGACTAGGGCTACTCTCGGGTCGCGCTGTTGACCCGGGTGAGGACATAGGCGCGATTATCTGCTCCTGCTTTCAGGTTGGCGAGAACAGTATCAAAGCAGCCATTGGCGAGGGTTACGACAACGCAGAATCGCTGGCAGAAAAACTCAAGTGCGGAAGCAACTGCGGCTCCTGTATTCCGGAGATTAAAGCTTTACTGAAATAGAATTTTTTTTGGGAGGGGGATGACACCGTATTCCCGAACATGTAAGGCGGGACTTTTTTCGTAGGGCTAGGTCCCGCCAAAAGCCTGTGTACCAGAGATGCGGCGCCCCAGGTGGCGCCCTACGATGTATATATTACCGCAGGTTCTCTCATCAACTCTCTACCACAGGTATCCGTTATCGTAGAAAATGCAGAGCCAGATTATGGCGGTCAGAATAAGCATAATAAATACCGCGGCAGACCCCATATCTTTCGCCCTCCCTGCCAGTTCATGATGTTCAGTTCCCCAGCGATCGACTACCGCTTCGATGGCTGAATTGACAATTTCGAAAGCTAGCACCAACAGGCAACTGGCGAGTAACAACGCCAGCTGAATACCACTTTCCGCGAGCCAGAACGCTGCTGGTGTCATGATAATCATTGCCGCCACTTCATAGCGAAAAGCGGGCTCCTCTTTATAGGCGGCCTTTATTCCCTGCAGCGAGTATTTCGTGGCGTAATAAAAACGACTTAATCCGGTTTTTTTTATCTGATTCATGGGTAGTTAAAATAGCGGTTGAGTTGATAATTGAAATTAAACCATGAAATGGGCTTATTCTGTTATTGAATAATTTCTTTCATTAATATTACTCGCATAATATTTAATGCTAGAATGTAGCTACTATCTGTTTGATTTTTCTCTGATAGACAGCCCTGCACGGACAAGATCTGACTTACATTAATACAAAATAAGCTCAGATTCAGTAAGGAATAGTTTTCATTTGTCGATATTCAGGTTTAACAGCCCTTCATGAACGATACTGTACTAAGCAACACACTGCTCTCGCTAAGCCTTGAGCAACTGAATCAACTACAAGAAAAGCTGGACATTAAAATCGCGGAAAAAAAAGCCGCGATAAAGACAGCGTCTAAGTTGCCTCCCAGAAACCAGTCCGATGTGGAAAAACTGGCCTCTCTGCAGGGGTTGGATCTCAGCGGGCTGATGCGGGAAATTGCCAAACGCTGAAACGCTCGAATAGTGGCAATATTGCTCAGGGGTCGGGGCAGTATCTGCCCATTGTTTATATTACTAGCACACTGTTTTCGTACCCCCCTGATCAGGCCCACTGTAATCTCGACAGGCTCTTAAACGGGCGGGAACTTTGCCTTAGCAGGAGTTGCTCTGGTATTCAGCTGTCATCCGCATACCTGGTTTTGATCTTGAGTAATTCGGGCCTGAGGTCAAGAAACAGTGCAACCAGATGCGGATCAAAATGCTCTCCCGCCTCATTTTTCAAGTGATTCATCGCATCTTCTACAGACCATGCTTGCTTGTACGGGCGCTTGGATGTGAGGGCATCAAACACGTCAGCAATAGCAACAATACGCGCCACCAGAGGAATTTCCTCGCCGGCAAGGCCGCTGGGATAGCCCTGGCCATTCCATTTTTCATGGTGGGTCAGAGCGACACTACCCGCTAGCTGGAGCAATTCAGATCCGCCAGCATCACCGATAATCTCAGCCCCGATAGCGCAGTGGGTTTTCATGACCTGCCACTCTTGAGCATCCAGTTTGCCGGGTTTCAACAGGATACTATCCGGTATGCCGATCTTGCCAATATCGTGCATTGGTGCGGCATAGAACAGTAGCTCCACTGCGTTGTCATTCAGGCCAGCAGCCTGGCCAAGCAAACGGGCATAGTTGCTCATGCGCATGACGTGCATACCGGTTTCGTTATCCTTGTACTCTGCGGCTCGCCCCAGATCCTGAATAATCTGCAATGTTGCACTATGAAGTTTTTCGGTACGCTCCTTCACCAGACGATCTAATTCCCGATTCTGGTCGTAAAGTGCCAGCTGAGTCTTTACACGTGCCTGTACAATACGAGGCACAATCGGTTTTGTGATGTAATCCACCGCGCCTATTTCCAGCCCCGTTTCCTCGCTATCCACTTCATCCTTGCTGGTTACAAATATCACCGGAATATCGGCGGTTCTCGGGTCACGTTTAAGCCGTCGGCATACTTCATAGCCATCCATCTCCGGCATCATCACATCCAGCAGAATCATATCTGGCCTATGTTCGGAGCGGGCTAGCTCCAGGGCCTTGGCACCGCTTATAGCAACAGTAATCTGGTAATCTTTATGCAACACGCCCCTTAATACTTCGATGTTATCGGGCGTATCGTCAACAACTAAAATACGTTGCCTGGAAGATTGTTGTGCCAAAGCCATTGTTAACTCCTCGTATAACATCTACTTCAAACAAGGTTGTGTTCATCCACCAGTAAACCAAGCTCTTCAAGAGCCGAATCGAAATCGAACACATCGATCTGCCTTTTTACCCTAGCTAACTGATCATTTAACTCATGACCCACAGTCGTTTCTATCAATTCATATATTGTATCGACCGCATCACCATTATTTTGAGCTAATTCCCGATGAAGCTTCTCAATAACGGGTTTGAGTTCGCTAATATCCATAGCAGGCTTTTTGTCAGGCTGCGCCCTTTCCCGTGAAAATGCCTTCTCAATACCGGAGATCACGACCTTTAATTCGCTTTCGAGCATCTCAAGCAGGCGCTCAATTTCCTGATCGCCTGCTTGCTGCCGACAGAATTCTTCCAGCTCCTGCGAGAGCTTTTGTACAGCGGTGGCTCCCAAAGTACCGGCAACACCGTTCAGGGTATGGGCGAGCAACTCTGATTCGCTACAGTCACCTGAAGCCTGGGCAGCCCGAAACCGTGACACAACATCATGCTGACCTTCAAGGAACATTTTCAATAGCCTGCGATAAAGACTTCGATCACCATTGCTACAGGACAAACCCGCACCAACGTCTATACCGGGAAACTGCTGATCTGTAAGTCTTTTCCCCGCATTTATTCCTGATGGATCCGGTTGCATATCGGCTCGTGCAACATTCTGCATTTGCGGTGATATCCACCTGGACATGGTGGTGAACATGTCATAAATATCGATGGGCTTAGCGATATGATCATTCATACCCGCCTGTATAGCCGCATTTCGATCCTCAACCATGACACTTGCCGTCATGGCGATAATCGGTAAGTCTTTGAACCGTTCCTGCTTACGTAATTCCCGGGTTGCTGTAAGGCCATCCATTACCGGCATTTGCACATCCATAAGTACCGCATCAAAATGCCGGGTTTCAATCAGTTGTAAAGCCTCCTGACCATTATTTGCCACTGCAGCATACAAGCCTGCATTTTTCAGTAAGTCCAGAGCAAGCTCCTGGTTGATCGCATTGTCCTCTACGATCAATATCCGGGCGCCCTTCAGTGTTCTGATTGCCTCCATACGCGACCTGATGCGTGTGGAAACCGTTTGTTGTTCCACAGGCAACTGACCATAGGCATCCAAAATAGTATCCAAAAGGATGGAAGGGTTTACCGGCTTAACCAGCACCCCACCCAAATTCAGATGCTTCGATTCACGTTGCAGCTCTTCAGTGTTATAGGCGGTCGCCATAATAATAGCGGTGGTTGCTGCCAGATCCGGCTTGCTTAATAGTTTGCGTACGGTGGAAAGACCATCCATGCCTGGCATTTTCCAATCGACAATAACCAAGCCGTACGCCTTGCCAACCTGCGTTGCCCGCTCCAGCTCAATGATGGCATTTTCCCCGGAACAGACAGAGTTAACCTCTAGTCCTAATCCAGTCAACAAGTGGCTGAGTACTTCTCGGGCGCTGGTGTTGTCATCAACAATCAGGGCACGCACGCGCTGGGTGTCTTCGGGCAACATTCGTCCCCATTCCTGATCACCAGCTCCATAGCCAAACTCGGCGGTAAACGTGAATTTACAACCTTTCCCAGGGGTACTTTGCACCCCTATTTCACCACCCATCATCTCAACCAGCCGTCGCGAAATTGAAAGCCCCAAACCGGTGCCGCCGTATTTACGGGTGGTGGTGCCATCCGCCTGAGAGAAAGCCCGGAACAACTTACTTATCTGTGCCTCAGTGAGGCCGATACCCGTATCATGAACAGAAAACTCCAGAGTAATACGATCACCAACTGATGCTATCGGTTTGCAAGTGACGACAACTTCACCCTGCTCAGTAAATTTAACCGCATTAGAACCAAGATTCACCAGCACCTGGCCAAGTCGAAGGGGATCACCCACCAGCGAGAGTGGAGTGTCCGGATCAATATCAAAGATGAATTCCAGCCCCTTTTCCTCTGCCTTGAGGCCCACCAGATTGGCCAAATTGTCGAACACCTTCATCAGACGAAATTCGGTGTTTTCCAGGCTCAGCTTACCCGCTTCGATCTTCGAGAAATCAAGAATATCGTTGAGGATACCCAGCAGGGATTCAGCCGAGAGATTAACCTTTTCAATGTAACTGCGCTGCTTGTTATCAAGCTCAGTTTGCAGCACCAGGTGAGACATGCCGATGACGGCGTTCATCGGCGTGCGGATTTCGTGGCTCATGGTGGCAAGAAAACTTGATTTGGCACGATTGGCGGCTTCCGCGGATTCTTTCGCCTCGTGCAGGGCGTGTTGCGATTCAGCCAGCTTTTCCAAAGCATTTACCGCCCTTTGCCTCTGTTTGTTGGCATCCTCCATACTGTGCAGGGCCATCTGGCGGGACTCTTCCAGATCACGGTAGCTTTTTCCAATCTCCTTAGCTCGCTGGACGGCTTCCTTCTCGGCCTTCTTACTGGCGGTGATATCCTCCTTGATGGAAACAAAATGGGTAATATCACCTGCAGCGTTTCTTAGCGGACAGATTGCTGCCGATTCCCAGATCAACTCACCGGAGGACGTTTTATTCAGAAACTCACCGTGCCAATCGCCCCCCTCGCTGATGGTTTCCCAAAGTTCACTGTACTGGGCAGCGGAAGTATGACCTGATTTCAGGAAACGCGGGTTGCGGCCCAGAACGTCCTCGCGGGAAAAGCCGGTTTTTTCACTAAATGCAGGATTGATATATTCGATATTTCCTTTTAAGTCGGTAATTACCACGCTGACGGGACTTTGTTCCAAAACCCGGTTCAGCTTCCTTAACTCCGCTTCAGCTTTCTTTTGTTCAGACAGATCATGAATCAACGCGACAAAGATTCGCTCGTTATCGATGATGACTTCACTTATCGCCAGGCGTAATGGGAAGGTGGAGCCATCCTTACATTGTCCAGCCACCTCGCGACCAATACCGATAATCTTTTTTTCACCCGTTTTTAGGTAATTACGAAGATAGCCATCATGTTTCTTACGGTGAGGTGATGATGTCAGCATGCTGACATTCTTACCAATCACCTCCTCTACGGTATAACCAAATAGCTCCCCTGCTGCCTTGTTAAAAGACTGAATGATCCCTCGTTCGTTGATGGTGACAATACCATCCACCGTATTTGCCAACACAATCCGCAGGTAACTCTCCGAGCGAATCACCGACTCATGTGCCCTGCGCTGCATCCGGTACTGAAGAGTCATCCCCCCTAATGAGAGCAGGAAGACCAGAGCGATGACCTGGCCGATGGTCTTTTCGATATCACGATATGCCGCCAGCGCTTCATACTCATCAATTTCAGTCGCTATACCGATATCAAGCTCCGCATCCCACTGCCATGTTCCTAATACCGGTATACCTCTGTAATCCATATAGGCTATTTCGCTAGACGCGCTATTACCGGCTATCGCACTCTGCGCCATATATGTGAGGGCATTCGTCCCTTGGTGCTGAAAACCAGCAGGGATTCGTATATCGATACCCAGGATGCTCGGCGTACTGGCAGATAAATCACCAGTTTCAAGCAGGGATCTGGAAAGCCGGGAATCAGACAGTATTTTCCCTTGGGAGTCGAACAGATAGGTTTCCACGGTATCGCCAATAAAGCCCGCCCGGGGAATACGTGAAAACTGATCATAAGGGTCCAATCGAATAGCCAGGGCGGCAATGACATGGCCGTAGAGGTTGCGGACAGGCACCAGAACAAACATAGTGGGGTAGCTTGAGACCTGCTTGCCGGAAGAATCAGCCAGCGGTACGTCCGAAGGTACCGGCGGAACCAGTTGCCACTGACCTTGAAATACCTTTTCCAGCCTCTCGGGACGATGCTTTGCTATCAGGTTAGCATTGCCTACGTTCGCATCGCGCATGGAAGCGATGCTGGTACTATCGGGTGCAATAATAAAAATACCCAGGGCATCATGCCGATTAACCCGGGTCTGAAAGAAGTTTCTAATCCACATCAACGAAGGGCTGGAGAGCAGCGATGCTACCCTGTCAGCGTCTGATTTTGCATCCTCGCGTTGTACATCCAGCAGATGTTCGACATTCGAGATAAACTCTGGATCACCGGCCCAGGTTTCGGCAACCTGAAACACCCCTTCCAGCCAGACATCATGCAAATTGTCGTGGGTAACCTGAAGTATCGACTGCAGTTTTTCCACGGTTGCCTGGCGTTCGCGAACTTCAACCCGAGACAGCCCAAACCAGACTATTAGCAACAACGCAGTAGTAAACAGAATACCAAGGGGTATCAACCTGGATAACGAAAAGGCTCCCATACTTCGGTTCAATTGGTTAACGCTCTTCATCCCCTACTCCAAATCGGCAAACATCGCAATTAAAGGGCTATTCTTTACACAGCTGTTTGATCTCCTCCTTAAGTTAGAAAATCCGTCCTACAAGAGCTGACATCTCCCCTCTACAAAACCTTGATATTAATCACGAAACCTTTACGAAGATAATAGCAAAGTTGAAATAAATTTATGTAGCCTTCAGAGCGGTTTAGATTAATCATGCACCAAAGTGGGGACCTCTACACTTATAAGGCAGCCCTCTGTATCTAAACCGTACAGTGACCAATCCATCAAACATCAACGTTGCTATCGAACAATCCCTGTGACCGGCGTATAATTACCCGCTTAACGGTGCGTTTTCTTAACAAGGCTCACCAACAACCTAGTAATTCGTTCATCTAACAACCATTCCAGCTTATTTCAAATACAATCAGCGAGTACCAACCTGATTGCTATCAGGGGAAATAAGCGGGCTGGACCAACACATAATAAAGCCATTGAAAAACAAAGATTTAAATAGAACCTTCTGCGTTGCCCCGATGATGGAATGGACAGATCGTCACTGCCGCTACTTCCACCGCCTTATCAGTCAGAATGCCGTGCTCTATACGGAAATGATCACCACCGGCGCCCTGATTCATGGCGACCGTGAGCATTTTTTGAAATTCAGCCCGCAGGAGCAACCTGTAGCGTTGCAACTAGGCGGCAGTAACCCAGGTGACCTTGCACAGTGCACCCGAATGGCTGAGGAGCATGGCTACGACGAGGTTAACCTCAATGTTGGCTGTCCAAGTGACCGGGTACAAAATAATATGATCGGTGCCTGCCTGATGGCACACCCGCAACTGGTTGCCGAGTGTCTGCATACGATGCAACAGGGAGTATCCATTCCCGTGACGGTTAAACACCGCCTGGGCATCGATGATATGGATAGCTATGAAGAGCTGCACCAGTATGTCGCCACGGTGAAACAATCTGGATGTAGCACATTTATCATCCATGCCCGCAAGGCGATTCTTCAAGGCCTGAGCCCGAAAGAAAACCGCGATATCCCGCCGCTTAAATACGACTGGGTTTATCAAATCAAGCAGGCATTTCCTGAACTGGAAATCATTGTTAATGGCGGCATAAAAACCCTCGATGAAAGCCAACAACACCTGGAGGTTTTAGACGGTGTGATGGTTGGCCGCGAAGCCTATCATAACCCTTATATAATGGCGGAAGTTGATCAGCTCTACGGTTCAACAACCACCAAGCAATCTCGCAAAGATGTGATTGAAAAATTCTATCCCTATGTTGAAGAGCAACTTCAGCAAGGTGTGTATCTCGGCCATATCACACGACATGTTTTAGGTTTATTTCACGGTCAACGCGGGGGACGCCAGTTCCGTCGCTTTATCAGTGAAAATGCCCACAAGCCCGGTGCGGACATCGATGTACTTAAACAGGCCGTCTCACTCGTTGCAGATTAATTCTCAGTATTAACTGGACAAATACAGGTAGTTACTAATATGGAAAGCCAACTGGACCAATTGAAAAAGATCACCACTATCGTTGCCGATACCGGTGATATCGAAGCTATCAGGCAGTTGCAACCGGTGGATGCCACTACCAACCCATCGCTGCTACTTAAGGCCAGCCAGGATCCAAATTACCGCCCTTATATTGATCAGGCCCGCCAATGGGCTACTAAAGAGGGAGGCAGCTCTGGGGAGTTACTTGCCAATATGACGGATAAGCTGGCCGTATTGGCCGGCTGTGAAATTCTCAACCTGATTCCAGGACGCATCTCTACTGAAGTGGATGCCCGCCTTTCTTTTGATACCAAGGCAACTGTTGATAAAGCGCATAAACTTATCGACCTGTACAATGATGCGGGGATCGGCAATGACCGGGTACTCATCAAGATCGCTTCCACCTGGGAAGGTATTGAGGCAGCCCGACAGTTGGAAAAAGAAGGCATTAACTGCAATCTGACCCTGCTATTTGGCTTTTCTCAAGCCGCTGCCTGTGCCGACGCAGGGGTTTATCTGGTATCACCTTTTGTCGGACGCATACTTGATTGGCACAAGGCTAATAGCCCTCAGGGTACCGACTTTAATGGCCCTAAAGACCCCGGTGTAATATCCGTCAGCCGTATCTTTAACTATTACAAGCAGCACAGTTACAACACCGTTGTAATGGGTGCCAGCTTCCGTAGCAGTGAAGAGATCCGTCAATTAGCTGGTTGTGATCGCCTGACTATCAGTCCAGCCTTGATTACAGAGCTTGCTGAAACACGCTTGCCACTGGATCAAAAGCTTTTTGCTGATAACCCTGTAGGCAACACTGCAAAATTTGACGCTGCAGAATCCAACTTTCGCTGGGCAATGAATGAAGATGCAATGGCCACTGAAAAACTGGCTGAAGGTATACGAAATTTTGCCAAGGATCAACAGTCACTAGAGCAACTACTCACTGAGCTAGATTAAATAGCTTTAATTACAAACCTGGATTTAATAATCTGGGTTATATACCTTGAACTTAATGGTCTGGATTTTTTAGCCTGGACTTAATAGCTGGCGCGTCCCTGAGCAGTTTTTTAAAGCCAATTGTTGATTGGTGACTTTTAGCAGCTGGAATTACAGGCATAAAAAAGGGCTCCTAGACATCCTGCCTAGAGCCCTTCACCCAGTATCCTTACCGGTCGCCACTCATTCCTTAAGTGACCGTGGTTCAGCAATTGTTCTCCGTCCATGAAGAATACTAATTCCGTTTAGTTCTTCCATCCCTGAGCAACATTAATTCCATTTAGTTCTGCCCCTCCACAACACACATTCTATACTACTCAAAATAGTCAGCTATAGGAAAAACTCCTATTTTTCAGTTTATTACAATACGACTAACATGAACTTTCAAGCGTTGACACAAGATCTTTAAAGGCTTCACGATTGGTGTCATTCAATTCCATTAAAACCTTATGCGCTTCAATAATTCGTTGGGAGACGGCCTGTTCCGACTCCTGAATAAGAGGTAATTGTTTTAGATCGCATGGACTTGTTGGTAGCTGATCCAGGAGCAGGAAAATATAGTCAAACCCCATACTCAATAAAACGGAAGTTACGTCGGGGTTTGTTGAAACCAGCATAGGCGGCGCCAGCTCCAGCCGTTGTGCCTTCACCGCTAATTTGGCAATCAACCCCAGAGACGTACTATCGATCCCTTCCGTTTCAGTTAAATCTATAACGACATTGGAAATTGTGGTGCAACATAAAACCGTCGCAAGCTGTTTATCCAGAGTTGAACAGAGGGTCAGCCGTACATCCCCGACAAATTTGAGGATATAGTCTCCTCCCTGCTGCGCGTATAGAATTTCACCACTTTTCATAATAAGCGTATCTTACCAGACGTAATTTTTTAGAGTTCAGGTTTGTGGATAGTCATAATAGCTACATCATCAGGAATTGCACCTTTCCTGAAGCTTGTCTTATCAATCAGCCGGGATTTAATCTGATTTGCGGTGAAACTGTTTTCTAATAACAGCTCCAACAAGCCAGATTCTTTTTCCTTCTGACTATCTTCCTGGAGTATTTCCAGAATGCCATCAGAAAACAGCGTCAGCTCATAGCTACCGGATAACCTAATACTGTGTTCTTCAAATACAGGCTGTTCAAACAACCCTATCGGCATACCCCGCCCTGCCAAAAAGCTGGAACAGCCATCCTGCTTCAAAACTGGCATCGGATGATGACCACCGATAGCGTAGGTTAAAGCCTGACTCTGACAGTCTAAAACAGCCATAAAAATAGTCAGATGCTTACCCAGCTGCGCATCGAGCAACTCTTTATTCAAACACTCCAGCATTTTAAGCGGCGACAATACATTGTCACTGTTACCCAGCCTGTAGTTTTTTAGCTGCCGGTTCATGATATTTTTCAATAACACCGTAACCAGCGCCGAAGAAGCCCCATGACCTGACACATCGGCCAAATAGAACAAACAGCGCTGCTCATCCAGCGGTGCTATATCGACAAAATCACCGCTTAGATAAAGGGAAGGCGTGATGCTGTATTGAAAGTGGACACCACAAAAATTGATATCCTGTGCAGGCAACATATTCTGCTGTACCTGCCTGGCCGCTTCCTGGTCAGCTCGCAGCTCATCGAGGCTAGTTTCCAGTGACTCACGGTAGCGGACACTCTGCTCCATTAAGCGGGCACGCTGCAGAAAGCATTTAACAGCCCCACCAAAACTACGGTTGCGCTGCTGTAACTCGACAATTGCGTATACATCACTCATGCCTGAACGAAGTAATTCACGAAACTTTTCTGACTTGGTTATTGCAATAATAAAATGAGGGAACTGCCGGTCAACTAACTGACCCAAGTAATCAGAGCCGGTGCACATATCTGCATTCATAATAATCAGTGCGAAATGATAGTTTTCCATCAACTGACGGGCCTGATCGCAACTGAAAGCACTAATTATACGCACATCATTCAGATCAGCCGCTTCAAGCTGCGAGAAGATAAGGTCTATCTGTTCAGTGTTGTCATCTAACAATAGGATATGTTGCGTATTCAAACCCATATATGCTCCAGCTTACAAATAGATAGCTGCACAACTGCACCCTAACCCTATCGCCCCAGTTAGGCAATAGATCAAAAGCCCCATCCAGCAACATTATTCTTGCCGGTCATTACACCCGTGCCGCACGCCCCCATTAGAGAGCCCTATTCCTGATAGATGGCTCCTGTAATGCGTCACTCCTGCACATCTATGTACCCACGACCCCATTCTTGTTAGAGAGTCCAATTCCTGATAGATAGCTCCTGTAATGCGTCACTCCTGACATCCTTGTACCCACGAGCCCATTCTTGTTAGAGAGCCCTATTCCTGATAGATAGTTCCTGTAATGCGTCACTCCTGACATCCTTGTACCCACGAGCCCATTCTTGTTAGA
>JBALVQ010000064.1:0-14109 GCA_036960915.1 Amphritea sp. | reverse complement strand
GAGCCCTATTCCTGATAGATAGTTCCTGTAATGCGTCACTCCTGCACATCCCTGTGCTCGTGACATACCGTACGTCCTGTACATAAAAGCCCGGCTATGCCGGGCTTTCAGTGTTAAAACTGGTCATCATCAAAGTCAGCATCAACTTCGCCATCATTAACCATAAACTCCCTGCGCTGCAAATAGGCATCGCGCATCGCAGTATAGCGGTCACCGATTAACAGGCTTTCAGCCGCCAGTAAGCTAGCCCGCGTATCAATAATACGGGTACCATAGAGAACATTGCGGGTGCGCACATGATCGACTTGACCAACAGGATCAAGATAAGCATCCGGTATAAGCCCTATACCGTCGCGAATATTGGAAGGCCCCAGCAAAGGCAACACCAGGTAAGGACCTGTATCCATACCCCAATAACCCAGCGTCTGGCCAAAGTCCTCATTATGCTCGGGCAATCCCATCGGGGTGGCTACATCGATGAAGCCCGCCAAGCCAAAGGTACTATTAAAAGTAACCCGTAAAAAATCTTCCGTTGCCGCGGTCCCTTTTGCCTGCAGAAGGTTATTTACAAAACTAACCACGTCAGACAGGTTACTGAAAAAATTACCGATACCGTCTTCAACAATATCCGGGGTTACCGCTTGATAGCCTTGCGCTAGCGGCTTCAGTGCATAACGATCCAGGGTATCATTAAACGTAAAGATGGTGCGGTTAAAGCCTTCCCAGGGATCGGGATTTATCTCTTCAGCTGCAGCAGTCTGCAGTATTGTGACGGATAGCAGTGTCACGAGAACAGCCGTGCTTCGCAGTAACTTTTTAATACCAGTAATCATCGAATAACTCCTTATTGCAACCATCCGTTTACAGCGCGCTTTTATATGCCCCCGTGCTAAATGGCAACATAAAACAGGAACCATTTGAGGCCGCTGGTATAGCCATTTCAACGGAACAACACTAACACCTTGCGCCACGATACAGCATAAATAGGAATTGTACCTGTTTATGAAAGCATTTAAAGCCAACTTAGCAACTAACAGTTGCCATACCCATAAGTGGTGCGGATATAAATTAAAAAAATTCTAAAACAACTCGTTATATCAACACTGAAATAAGCGCTATTTTCACAGCGGTCCTTATGGTATCTGCACAATCAAAAACTGGCGAAAGAGACTATTCCTGTAAAGCATTCGATCAGGGACAATTGACTTAAAAAAGCTCTATCAAACATCAAAAACAAAAAAAGACCCCGAAGGGCCTTTTTATACACAACATTCTAATTAATAAAAATTAGAAGCCGATAGTGTATTGCAGAACAAGCTGGTCATTGCCTTGGTCGTTTTCTTCAGCAAAAGAGTTGTAGTCAGCGTACTCAATGTTCAGACTAGCAGAAGAACCCAGTGCATAGTTAACTGCTACCAGAGATCTTTCAGACTCATCAGAAGCGCCATCTACGTCTTCTTGTACAAAGCCAGCACCTACGGTGAACTTACCGATGTTGTATTTTACAGCTACGTCGACTACATCTGTATCGTTTATAGGATCACCGTCACCGTCCACAGCAAGAGCATCGGCATCAGTAGTTTGGTACATAGCACCCAGGTACAGATCACCCATGGTGTAAGAAGCACCGAAACCAACAACCTCGAGATCCGTGTTAGTGGTATCGTTGTTTGTTTCATTGTATGAAACAGACAGACCCAGGCCACCAGCAGAGTAGTTAGCACCTACAATGTAAGAATCAACATCTTCGCTAGATGTGTCATCAGCACCGTCAGCAGTGAAGCCGGCATAAGCTTCAAAACCACTGATTTTAGGCGTTACGTAGGTAACAGCATTTCCAATACGGTCGCTGTTTTGTGAGAATACACCTGAGTTACGGTTGAATACGTCAGCTTTCTTAACTGCAGCAGCAGGGTTGTTCTGCTGACCGAAAGTAGCTTGGCCATAAGCACCTTTCAGGAAAACCAGAGACTTACGCAGGTCGCTTACGCCATCAGCATCGTTGTTTGCACCAGAGAATTCCCATTCGAACTGGTAACCCGTTGTCAGGCCTTCGATGTCGTTATCAACAGTGCCTTTAACACCCAGACGAGTTTTAGCCTGGTTAGCATTCAGGCTTTTAGTGTCTTCATCGATCAGACGGAACTGAGCAACACCGTACAGAGTCGCATCAGCTTGAGCAACGATTGGAGCAGTCAGAGCACCGGCAACAGCCAGAGCGATCAGTGACTTTTTCATCAACATTTCCCCTTCAATATTTAACGTACTAGTAGTTAAACTTTATTATTTCTTAGCGCATTCTTGCTGCGCAGCCCTTTTCCAGAGCCGTCACAACATTCAGCTACCTATGAAAATACTATAAAACTCGGGCATTTCAAACCTGTGAACTAAAAAAAAAAAAAATTGTCACCTGAAACAAATATCCGAATCTAAAATTATTTAAACTTTTCACGGGAAAATAGCTTATTTACACCGTTTAAAACGGTGCGAATTCAGCGATTAATTTAAAACTACCCGCAATAAATTTGGCGTATTACAGCACACCCTTTCCCCTTCTGCAACCATCAGCGCCCGGCTTTTTGGCGATCTTATAACAAGGCGAAAAGAGTATGATCTGTGTCATTTATTCAAACTGTTCCAGTGTTGCTTCAGGCGCTTTTCGGACACCGGCACCTGGGTGCCCAATTGTTGCGCAAACTGTGACACCCGGTACTCTTCCAATAACCAGCGATAGCGCTCCAGCCCTAGTGAATAGCGGCTGTGCTGCACATTCTCCTGGAGGCGCTTATGATACTGCTGCCAGTACTGCTGTAATTGATCACTGAGCAATTTCTGCCGGGGTAGTTCGCGCATGTACTTCTCCAAACGCAACTCTATCGCTTTAAGATAACGCGGGTATTCATTGAGATACTGCCAGGATATGTTCGCCAGAAAGTTGCGGGGAAACAAATTAGCCAACTGCTGTTTAATGTCATTCAACACAGTCACAGCCTGAATATCGATTCGTCCCGAAAGTTTTTTCTGCAGTCTATGGTATTGCCGCAGTACAGTATTCAAATATTCGGCAACGGCAATTACTCGATCACAAAACTCGGATCGTTTATTATTTAAACAACTGTCAAATTCAGATTTACTTCTGATTATTTTTTGACCACTAGTAAACACCTGTAGCACCCCCTGCATCAGGCAATTATCTTCGAGTGTTTTTTTATCCTGCACTTTGGCAAATAACATACAACTCTCTGAAAAGCGCGGTAGCTGTTTTTTAACAAAACGAATCTGTTCATTCAGTTGTAACAAATAAAGACGAGCCAGACCTCGGCGCGTTTCCTGATCGGCCACCTCTCGGGATTCAAACACCTTGAGTTCAACACTGTCTCCCCGATCAACAAGTCCTGGATAAACCTCTACTTCCAGGCCGCCCGCCTGCTTCAACTTCAACGAATCGGGCAGTTCATCAAAATCCCACTGGGTAATGCCCTTACGCCCCCAGTCCTGAGACGGGTTTTTAGTTAGCGCCTGTTCCGCCTGTTTACCAAACCGGCTTTTCAATTGCTGCCAATTGCGGCCTTCGTCAACCCGCTTGCCTTTTTCATCCAGTAAACGAATATTGATCCGATAATGATCATCCAAACTCACTGACTGCAGATCTTCTACTCTGAGCTTTACTCCGGTCATACGCTTGAGTTGTAGGCAAAGCGCCTCAAGCAGGGAGCCTTCGCCAAACTGGCTGGCGGCAATAAACGCATCGACATAGTCAGGAATAGGCACAAAGTTCTTGCGCAACTGCTTGGGCAAGCCTTTTAACAGGGCAATACACTTCTCTTTTAGCATCCCCGGCACCAGCCACTCCAAACGCTCCAGAGACAACTGATTGAGCAATACTAAGGGGGTATGCAAGGTTACCCCATCTTCTTTTACACCCGGCTCAAAGTGATAGCTCAGTTTCAGTTTCGCCCCGCTGAGGTTTAAAACCTCCGGATACTGGCTATCGGTAATATGCTCAGCCGAGCGTTGCAGAATATCTTCTTCGGTGAGGTAAAGGACTTCGGGATTGTCTGCCTCAATATTAGTGCGCCAGCTTTCAAAACCCGCACCGTTGACGATATGCTCGCCCTTGAGTTCAGCTATGCGCTGCGCATAAAAATCATAGAGGGTATCCTCATCCACCAGCAGATCCCGGCGACGGGTTTTAGCTTCCAGATCTTCAACGCTGTTCAAGAGCTGGCGATTCTGACGGAAGAACGCGCCACGGGTGACAAATTCACCCTCCACCAGCGCTGCACGAATAAAGATTTCATGACTCGCTTGAGGATCAATTTTACCGTAATGCACTGATCTCTTTGGAATGATAACCAGGCCATACAAGGCGACCTGCTCCTGGGCGACAACCTGTGCGCGTTTTTTCTCCCAGTGGGGTTCCAGATAGCTACGCTTAACCAGGTGCGGCGCCAGAGACTCGGCCCACAAAGGGTCAATCTTGGCAACCATACGTGCGTACAGCCTGGATGTTTCGACCACCTCAGAAGCCATAATCCATTTAGGCGCTTTCTTGTACAGGCCGGAGCCGGGAAAAATAAAGAACTTACGGTTACGTGCCCCCAGGTATTCTTTGTTTTCCTGCTTAAAGCCAATGTTACCTAATAACCCGGACAACAAGGACTTGTGCAGATTGATATAACTGGCGTCTGCAGTATTCTCTTTATAGTCCAACGATTTGCATACCAGGTGTAACTGCCGGTGTACATCTCGCCACTCCCGCATCCGCGGGTAGGACAAGAACTGCTTTGTGCAGTATTTGCGCAATTGATTCTGACTTAGCTCCTGACGTTGTTCCTCAAACTGGTTCCAGAGATTCAACAGGGTTACAAAGTCAGAATCTTCATCGGCGTAAATACGGTGTTTTTCGTCGGCGGCCTGCTGCTTATCCATCGGCCGCTCCCGGGGATCCTGCACACTCAAGGCACTGGCAATAACAATAACTTCACGCAGGCAGTTATTCTTCACCGCTTCCAGCAACATCCGGCCAATACGCGGATCGATCGGCAGTTTACTTAACTGCCTACCCAGCCCGGTGAGCTCTCGGTTATCAGCAACAGCCCCCAGCTCCTGCAACAATTTGAAGCCATCGGTAATAAAACGCGAGTCGGGGGGATCAATAAAGGGAAACGCATCCACACTGCCCAGGCGCAGATTCAACATCTGCAAGATTACCGCCGCCAGATTAGTGCGCTGAATCTCGGCATCAGTGAATTCAGGACGGCCAAGAAAGTCTTCTTCGCAATAGAGCCTGATACAGATACCATCAGCAACCCGGCCACAGCGCCCTTTACGCTGATTAGCACTGGCTTGGGAAACTGCCTCTACAGGCAGCCTCTGGACTTTGGATCGATAGCTATAACGACTGATACGGGCATAACCGGGATCAATGACATAACGGATTCCCGGCACCGTAAGAGACGTCTCAGCGACGTTGGTCGCCAGCACAATACGTCGCCCGGCACCGCGCTGGCCGTGAAAAATTTTATTTTGCTCAGCAACACTTAAGCGAGCATACAAGGGCATCACTTCAATATGTTTCAGCCGATTATTCTGTACCGCCTTACGCAGATGCTCAGCGGTTTCGCGAATCTCTCGCTCACCACTGAGGAACACCAGAATATCGCCCTGCTCATGCCCGCCTTTCTGCCGCTCCAGCTTAATCAATTCCTCTGTGGCTTCAACAATGCCCTCGGGAATATCTTTTTCATTGCCGTCCTCACCCTCTGCCAGGGAGCGATAGTGCACCTCTACCGGATAAGTTCGCCCGGACACTTCTATAATTGGTGCATTATTAAAGTGCCTGGAAAAACGTTCCAGATCGATGGTTGCGGAGGTGATGATTACTTTCAGGTCTGGACGTTTGGGCAGAATCCGGTGCAGATAGCCCAGCATAAAATCGATGTTCAGGCTGCGTTCGTGAGCCTCATCGATAATCAGCACCTCATAGCGCTCCAGATAGCGATCGCGCTGGGTTTCCGCCAGCAAGATACCATCCGTCATCAGCTTGACCAGGGTGTTATCTGCAACCTGTTCGGTAAAACGGACCTGATAACCGACTGTTCCGCCCAAAGAGCAATGCAGCTCTTCTGCAATTCGGTTAGCCACCGTCCGTGCAGCAAGGCGTCGCGGTTGGGTATGCCCGATCATCCCTTTCTGCCCCAGCCCCAGTTCGATACAAATTTTGGGTAGCTGGGTAGTTTTTCCCGAACCGGTCTCACCGGCAATAATGACCACCTGATTTTCTGCTATCGTCTTGGCAATCTCATCTCTACGCTTGGAGATCGGTAGATCTGGATACTCAATAGTGGCAGCATCGAAACGTCGCAGGGATACCCGCTGACAAGACTTGGCAATTAACGAGTCGACATCCGCCCTTTGCTGATCAATTGGCTTGCCATCGTTATTGCGGCGCTGCAATAGCTGTATTTTCTTACGGATTTTGAAACGATCCGCAATCAGGCAAGAATCAAGTTGGCTATATAACTGTTTTATTGAAGAGGTCACGTTTTTCAGACTGATCGATGCGTTATAAAAAAAGGGATTATAAACGCTTTGGAGATGGCTGACAGCCTGGAGATGGTTAATTCAAATTATCCGCTTTCAATAACTGTTTTTCGTGGGCTCTTCGCGTGCTATTCGTGTGCTCTTCGTGTGCTCTTCACGGGCTCTTCACGTAAGCTACGCCGCTTAATCTTTCCAATTGAACTGCGGGGTATACTCTGACAAAACTCAACCTGATGCGGCACCTTATATGTGGTAAGCCGTTCCCGACAGTAATCCCGGATCGCTTTCACCGACAACCGGGAACTGACCGATACAATATAGGCTTTAATCTGCTCACCGGTTACCCCATTCGGTACACCAATCACTGCGCATTCCAGCACATCAGGGTGACTGGTAATAACGTTTTCCAGTTCATTTGGATAGATTGTGAAGTTCGCTACATGGATCAGATCACTTTTGCGATCAATTAATGTCATGCTGCCATCACTGCTCAAACGCGCGATATCTCCCGTAGCCAACCATCCCGAATTATTCAGCACTGCGTGGGTAGCGACAGGATCTCGCCAATATCCCTGCATCACTTGTGGGCCTTGGACAAAAAGCTCGCCGGCTTCACCTTCGGGCAGGATTTCCCCCTGCTCTCCAACCACCTTCACCGCCGTACCTGGCAAAGGAGTGCCAACTGTAGCCGATTTAGTGGCTTTGGGTGAATTTACGGCGACTACCGGTGATGTTTCAGTAAGCCCATAGCCATCAATAATTCCACAACCGGTAATCAGCTTCCAGCAATTCATTACGCTATCACTCAACGCCATTCCACCCGAAATCGTTAGCTTAAGCGCTGTGAAATCAACCCTCTGTAATTCCGGGGTACGGCACAGTGCCATAAACAGCGAATTGAGACCGGAAAACAGCGTAAAAGGCCAGCGCAGCATCTCATTGAGCAAAGCATCGACATCCTGGGCATCCCTAATCAGTACCCTGTGAGCACCCGCTTCCTGGAGGACCAGCATATTCAATGTAAAAGAGTAGATGTGATACAAGGGCAGTGGCACTATTGCCACCTCTTTACCCGGCACAATAAGATCGCCGAACACCTGCTTTATCTGCTGTAGATTGGCTAGCAGGTTTGTGTGGCTTAACATCACTCCCCGCGGATCACCACTGGTGCCTGCGGTGTATTGCAGTAACGCTAATTGGTCCGGCAGGACATCGGGAAACTTGTATTTAAGTCGATCGCCCTTGGTCAAAACTGCGGAAAATGCTTTGAAGGTGCTCATCCCATCAACGTGTCTATGCAGATGCTGTTGCCACATCCGCTTCAGGTTATTTAACACATTGTGTGGAAACCCCAGCAAATCGCCTTCCTGAACCAGAAAACAGTACTTTATCTGGCTGCCTGGAATTATTGCCGCGATAGCAGGCGCACGCTCAGCGAGGACAACTAACGCACTGGCAGCAGAATCCTGGAGTTGATACTGAATTTCGGCGGACGTGTACAGAGGATTCGAATTAACCAACACCAAACCCGCACGTATAGCACCGATAGCAGCAACCGGATACTGCAGCATGTTTGGCAGTTGAACAATAATTCGATCACCCGGCTGTAACTCGGTCTGATTTTGTAGATAGGCCGCAAATTTTCTCGATAAGCGGTTAATATCCCGGTAAGTATAAACCTTACCCGCATCAGAAAACGCAGGCATGTCGGAGTAATGGGTGAAAGAATAACTAAACAGCTCGAGCAGCGTCTTATGACTGTGCTCGGGTAGATTAAGCGCGGGTCCTTGTAACGTCATTTCTCATCCAGAAAAATTATGCCTGGCGGACAGCCCCGTCTTCAGCCAAACTTCACGGGTATGCCTTCACAGAAACTAACCATCTCTCCTGACTTCAAGGCAACCCACTCTTCATTATCGGTCAAGGGTATTGTTGCTATCACCGTGACAATATCGTTGGGCGTCGTTTGCTCGCAAAAATCAACCGTCAACTCCGCATCGGTTAACCTTGCATGGCCAAAAGGCGCACGCCGGGTTATCCATGATAACTTACTGGAACAATATGCGAACAGATACTGAGACTCCGTGAGTAACAAATTAAACACACCAAGCGCACGTAACTGATCACTGCACTGCTGAATCAGTTTCGCCACCTCTGAAAAGTCATCGGGGCGTTCGGGGAACCGGGCGCGTATCTGCCCCAGCATCCAGCAAAAAGCATACTCACTGTCCGTTGTACCCACTGGACGATAATAACTTAACGGCAGTTCAAACAGCTCTGCATCCAGCTGGCCATTATGTGCGAAAGTCCAGATATACCCCCATAATTCGCGGCTAAACGGGTGAGTATTTTCCAGACAAATATCGCCCACATTCGCCTGGCGAATATGGCTGATAACCGTTTTACTCTTGATCGGGTGATCCTTGACGTGCAGTGCTATCTCGGATCGACAACTCGGTGCCGGGTCATGAAACGAACGCAAACCCTTGCCCTCATAGAAAGCGATACCCCAGCCATCGCGATGCGGCCCGGTTTCTCCCCCACGCTGCATCAATCCAGTAAAACTGAAACATATATCGGTTGGTACATTGGCGCTCATGCCAAGCAGTTCACACATAGACTATGCCGTTTCTTCATTACCACTTAAGGTTACTTTATCAGGCAAAGAGTCAATTGCCTCAACACCCGAATGTAATTGCGGGATGTGTTCAATAGTGGCGACTTCTTTCATACGTCTCTCACCAATGAAATTTCCTTCAGGGTGAATCGCCATTACTTTGCTGACAACCGTAGCAGCCACTTTACCGCCACGGTCTATATTCAGTTCTTCACAAACAACTTCACCTTCCAGCAGGCCGCAAACAGCTATCTGATTAGCTTTTACGACACCATGAACATGGCCATTCTTGCCGATTGAGATATTGTCCAGAGAAGATATATGACCTTCAAAGACACCATCAATATGCATCTTGCCGACAATACTCATATCACCGCTGAATTTGTTGCCCTCGGCAATAATCGTTATTGCTGAGCCGTTTGCAGAGCCTGATTTAGCGGGTACATTTTTTTTAAAGAAGCCCATTTTATACCTTTAACCGTAGTAAACAGCGAATCAAAATTACTCATATTCCATGCCAAAAATGGCTCGGGGTCGGTCGGCGTATATAGACGTCTCACTTCATAGTGGAGGTGCGGACCGGTTGAAATACCGGTATTCCCACTCAAACCAATTAGCTGTCCTTTGCTAACAAAACTGCCACTTCTGACTTTCACCTTACTCAGATGAGCGTAATACGTTTTAAAACCCAAATTGTGCTGCAAGATGATCAGATTACCAAAACCACTCTCTTTATGATAACCGCCATACTCAACCACGCCATCCGCAGTTGCAAAGATAGGCGTGCCGGTATTGGCCTTAAAATCAATACCATTATGTTTTACGCGGCGTTTATGTACCGGGTGGTTACGCATGCCAAAACGATCACTCACCCGAATTCCCTGTATCGGCAAGCCATTGGGCAAACTGCTGAGAAAAAACAGACGCTGGTTTGCCAGCACTGTCAACTCATCGGCCCGCTCAGCATTCATCTCTTCAGTAGCAGGCAAACCCAGCAAATCTTCCAGACCATAAAGGCTGGCATCCAGGTTGGCATTTAACTCACCGATGCGGAGGTTTTCCTCCTGCAACTGATCGCGTTCAACTGTCAAATCAAGCAAGGTTTTCGACAATTGATCCAGCTGCCCTTGCTGCAGCTGCTGGGTACCCAGGGTTAATTCATACTGATTGGCTAGAGAATCAATTCCCTCTTCCAAATGCAGCAAATCATCCGTGGTTTTAACCAATAACACATTGGATATAAAAAAGCTGCACACAGCCATAACCAGAAACAGGGCCAATACATACTTCGCTACCTGGCTAAGTGTATACTGACGCGATCCCCGGGCCGTCGTAAGGGTAATAACCAATTTATTGTACAACATGCTGTGAAACCGAGTTTATCCAACCAAAAAAAACTGTGGCGTGAATATACCTTTATTACGGCAAAAAGTCATAAACCTACAATACTAAAAATAGCCCGTTATTCCCCCGAATCAACTTACAACTCAGTTTTCTCCCTTGTCTGCGCCGCCAAGCGCGGGGGCTGCAGCGATAATACGATCGGCCAGGCGAGAAAATGGCAGGCTCTGAATCCACACACTCCCGGTACCGGAAAGTGTCGCCATCCACAGGCCTTCACCACCCAGCAACATCGACTTCAGGCCTTTCACCATCTCGATATCATAGGAAATTCCTTCACTGAACCCTACCAGGCAACCGGTATCTACTCGCAGTGTTTCGTTATTCAGTTCTTTTCTCACCACCGTACCGCCGGCCTGTACAAAAGCCATACCATCGCCTTCGAGCTTTTGCAGGATAAAGCCTTCACCACCAAAAAATCCCGCGCCCAGCTTACGAGAGAAGGCTACCGATAAACGGGTACCTAAGGCCGCACAGAGAAATGCATCTTTTTGGCAGTACAGATACTCACCAATTTGCGACATATCCACCGGCACAATCGTACCCGGATAGGGCGCAGCAAAAGCCACACGTTTTTTCCCTTCTCCGGTATTACTGAAGTGCGTCATAAACAGCGACTCACCGGTAACCATCCGCTTACCCGCGGAGAATAACTTGGAGAACATCCCCTGCTCAGGATCCGAACCGTCTCCCATTCGGGTTTCAAAGTCGATGCCCTGCTCCATATAATTCATCGTTCCGGCCTCGGCAATCACCGTCTCGCCGGGATCCAGTTCCACTTCCAGTAACGGCATAGAACTGCCAATCACTTCATAATCAACCTTATGACAACGCATGTTTTGTTCTCCCTTAACAGCTTAAGTATCAGGCAGGCCACTGCTGCAGATGGGGCAACAGTAACGCCAGAGTTAAAATCGATCCTAATGTGGTAACCAGAATGGTTGCTGATGACAGTGTCACCCGGGTACGGTACTGCTGGGCTAACACAAAAACCATCGCGCCTGTTGGCAAAGCAGCCATCAGTATTGCGCTGGCTGCCCAGAAAGGCTCTAAATCAAACACCCAAACAACCATTAGATACACCGCCACCGGATGCACTACCAATTTAATAAAACTTAACCACCCCAGCTCAAGACCTGCGCCTTTAACCGGTAATCCATACAATGAGATTCCCAGTGCAAATAAAGCCACCGGCGCTGCCGTTGGAGCCAGCATTTCTAAAGGGGTCAACAGGGCTACCGGCAAGGTGATACCTGCAACAGAAACAGCCATACCGAATAAAGGCGCCATCATCACCGGATTTTTTAGCAGTGCCTGCATCATCAAACTGCGCAGTTTCTGCAACACATTACCCTTGCTGCTTTGCAATTCGGACATCACCGCCAGGGCAAAGATAAACAGCAAGTTGGTTGCCAGGGTCGCTATCACAACAGGAAGCGCACCGCGCTCGCCGAACATAAAGAAAAAAATGGGCACGCCCATATACACGGTATTCGCCCATACAGCATTCAGGGCAATCACAGTCCAGTCCAGTGGGCTCTGCATCTTCAGCCATCGCCAACCAAGAAACGCACAGATTACGGCAATTAGTGAACCACCCAGATAAGCAGATATAAACTCCCAGTGCAGTACAGTTTCTATATCAACCCTGGCAGTGGAGAGAAACATCAGCGGTGGTACGGCGATGTAAAACACATATTGATTGAGGGCCGTGGCACTCTCTTCTTTCAACAAATCAACTTTTCGGCTAAACCAGCCCAGGCCGATAAGCATAAAAACGGGGATAACAATATTAAATAACAGTTGCATGAATTACCCGAAATCAGGTGATGAAATTAAGAAATTCACAGACATTTCCTGTGACTCCTATGATAAAAAGCCCCAATAACCTATAACTAATTATCTACAAGCAAACAGTGTGTTTGGAATTAGGTAAGTGCTAAGTTATCTGCACTGACTGCATCAATCTTTGAATAATAACAATAATAATCACAATACTGGACGCGATAATGAGCAAAAGAGACGTAGTAGTACTAAGCGGAGTACGTACCGCTATTGGTGGATTCGGCGGCAGCCTAAAATCCAAAACTCCCAGTGAACTGGCTACCGCCTGTGTCGAAGAAGCCGTAAAACGCTCCGGCGCAGCCCCTGAAGATTATGGCCATTGCGTGTTTGGCAACGTGATTCACACGGAGCGCCGCGATATGTATCTAAGTCGGGTTGCAGCAGTCAATGCAGGTTTACCTTTTGAAACCCCGGCAGTAACCGTTAACAGACTCTGTGGCAGTGGCTTACAGGCCATCATATCAGCTACCCAGCAGATTGAACTGGGCGTTTGTGATGCTGCAGTTGCCGGTGGTGCCGAAGTAATGAGCCAGTCGCAATACTGGGTTCCATCCGCTCGCTTTGGCCAGCGTATGGGGGATGCTGCTATCGTGGATGCGATGGTGGGAGCCCTGACCTGCCCGTTTGATAACACCCATATGGGGATTACCGCAGAGAACATTGCTGAAAAATGGCAGATCAGCCGAGAGGATCAGGATGCACTGGCGGTGTTAAGCCACAATAACGCCGAACGCGCGATTACAGAAGGACGATTTAAAGAGCAGATTGTGCCTATCGAACTGAAATCCCGTAAAGGCAGCAGCTTTTTCGATACCGATGAGCATCTGCGTTACGGCTGCAAAACCGAAGACATGTCCAAACTGCGCCCGGCCTTCAAGAAAGACGGCTCAGTAACCGCCGGTAATGCTTCAGGCCTTAACGATGCAGCAGCGGCTGTTACATTGATGGCTGCAGAGGTGGCTGAACAGAAAGGCCTGCAACCTATGGCTAAGCTGGTCAGTTATAGCTTTGCCGGTGTTGAGCCCAAGTATATGGGTATTGGTCCGGTACCTGCGGTGCGTAAACTGTTGGCTGATGCCGAGTTAACCATCGCAGATATTGATGTCTGGGAAGTCAACGAAGCCTTTGCTGCTCAGGCATTGGCGGTCTGTCGCGACCTGCAACTCCCTGCTGAGAAAGTAAACATAAACGGCAGCGGTATCTCACTGGGCCACCCTATTGGTGCCACCGGAGCAATAATCACCGTAAAGGCCCTGCATGAACTACAACGCAGTGGCGGTCATTACGCTGTAGCCACCATGTGTATCGGTGGCGGCCAGGGTATTGCAGCACTTTTTGAACGTATTTAAACGGATAACTTAGCCCCAAGGTCACAACTGCATCATATTCGCTGTTGTGACCTGTTTTTCCATCCCCATTTTGACAACAACACCATTTCACCCACTGTTACACAACGCTCCCGATGTCTATCATTAGTTCCTGGAATTCAGATCTGACCTGGGTGGTGGCATGTTTCCTTTATCTCTTTATTTTTCAAGCCAGCAGGTTAAATGGACTGCGGCACAGCTGTGGGCAAACATCTCGGCTTACTACTGCGCCGATGAAGAGGCGTTAATCAATCAGCTGCAGGAACTGCTACTAGAACTGTAAGCGTCAGATAGACCCCACATTCACAGCAGCAACCTGAAGTCAGATAATTC
>JBALVQ010000063.1:14291-33828 GCA_036960915.1 Amphritea sp. | reverse complement strand
CCTCCTACAAAGACCTCACCCTCACTGTGGGAGCGGCGCCCCGCCGCGATAATCCGGCACAAACTTTCGGCGCGAGCGCGCCTCCTACAAAAATCTGTCCAATTTTTCGAACGACGTATTACGCATTCCTGCCGCTGACGAACCATACTGACCACAGACGCTCTAACTGAACACTAGTGGTAGGAATAATCGTTATGCATGATTGCTTTAAAAGCCGCGGCTTTCTGCCCTGCGACGACCCCGATAGTCAATTAACCCTGGGAAATGAGTTTGAGCTGCTGGATCAGCTGGGGCAACAGCTCCCCAGCCTCCTGCTGGAGGATCACTGCCGCGATTTCCTGGCGCATCAGACTATTCCGGAATGGCCCTGTGACAATATATCCCATGAAATGCTGGCGCAGGCGCGCCTCTATTACATGCGCCTGAGCTTCATGGCATCGGCTTACATCAATCAGATCGGTCAGCCCCATTGCCATATGTTACCGGAGAATATCGCCCGCCCCCTGGTTAAGATCGCCCGACTACTGGGGCGTCCGCCGATACTCGGCTATGACGGCTATGTCCTGTACAACTGGCAGCGTTTCGATACCGATAAACCCATCGCGCTAGGCAATATCGATACATTGCAGAGCTTCGTGCATCTATATGATGAGCGCTGGTTCATTCTAACCCATGTGGAGATTGAGGCGATCGCTACGCAGATTCTCCAGGCTCTTGATGACTGGCAGGAGGAACTGGATTCCGACAGCTGGCGCGATGAACAGCTGAACGCCGCCATGCATCGCATGATGGTGGCCATCAAGGCCATGACTGAAATACTCAAGCGCATCCCCGAGCGGATGTCGGATTCACTCTATTTCTCTCATTTTCGGCCGTATTTCGGCAATTTTGATGATGTGGTCTATGAAGGTACAGTCTATGACGGGGTGATACAGCCGGCACTGAATTTTCACGGCGAGGCAGATACCCAGAGCGCGATCATGCCAACCCTGCAAGCCTTCCTGAAGATACCGCACCAGCCGAACCGTCTGATTAAGCATTTATTAGACATGCGTAACTATATGCCTGCCACCCACCGAAACTACATCGAAAAGGTGGAGCAGTTACCCGATCCCAAGCCGTTAACCGCTCCGGAGCTGTTCGATGACACCCTAGAGGCGATCGCCGAATTCCGCGAAGTGCACTACCATTGGACAATAAAATACATCGCCCGGCGCGACAACGATCAACAAGGCAGCGGCGACACGCCGCATATCAAATGGCTGCAATACCTGATTGATGAAACGCGGAATTACAAAAGTAGCGAGTAGCGAGTAGCGAGTAGCGAGTAGCGAGTAGCGAGTAGCGAGATGGTAACTGTAGGAGCGAATCATCGTGCCCTGTGGGTATTATTCGCGAGCTTTTTGCACGACAATACTCTAAAGGCATAACGAAACAGCCTTACATTAACCAAAAAACCGCCTTCTAGCGGTTTTCGATTTTCTAGCAAGCAGCTCTTTTAGCTGCGTCTAGCGAGTCGCGCTCTTTGCGACGTTTCTAGCTACTCGTCACTGCGCCTTCGGCCGCATATCGTGCATCTTCGGGGTGATGCCGTTTTTCTTGTACAGGGCGTAATTAACACGGGTAGCGGCGAGGATATCCGGCTGTTGCACCACGATTTCCAGAATCCGGCTGAAACCTAAAGTCGCCTCGCCCGCTTCCAGGTGCAGGTTGATATACACATCGCGGTGCTCTGGCAGCTGTTCTCCCCAGCCGATCTGCACCGGGGAGTCCGGTTTTACGTTGAGGATGCCATGGGGGATAAAGGCGTCGGGGCGGTAATCCCACAGCAGTTGATCCAGCCGTTCAGCTTCGGATTCGCTGGCGACGTGGATGTAGGCTTGCAGCCCCCGCCCGAGCACTTTATCGGCCAGCCGACACAGAAAGGCTGTGCGGCTTTCCGCTGCGGCATCCGGTAACACGTAAAAATCTGCTTGGCTCACGCCATTACTCCAATGATTAAGAAGGTATCGAAAAACGTAACGAGCGCAGGAACGACAAGGAAAAAGTTGGCGAAAAAGCACAGCCTACAATTGTAAGTGAGCATTCTGAGCCAACTTTTAACGCCGTATTTCCAAGCACAGGAGCTTTACGCACCGTCTGATTACTCGGCTGGTGACTCATCAACCTGACTGATCAGGTGCTGACACAGCAGCGGTACACAGCGTCCGGTTGCCCCTTTGGCTTTACCGTTGCTGTTCCAGGCGACACCGGCGATATCCAGGTGTGCCCAGCGGAACTTCTTGGTGAAGCGGGACAGGAAGCAGGCTGCAGTAACCGTACCCGCCGCAGGTCCGCCGATGTTGGCGATATCCGCAAAGTTGCTGTCCAGCTGCTCCTGATATTCGTCCCACAACGGCAGGCGCCAGGCGCGATCGGCAGCAAACTCACCGGCTTGCAGCAGATCGTTAGCCAGCGCATCATCATTACTCAGCAGGCCGGTAGCCTGGTGACCCAGGGCAACGATGCAGGCACCGGTCAGTGTCGCTACATCAACCACGGTTTCCGGCTCGAAGCGTTCTGCATAGGTCAGCGCATCACACAGCACCAGACGCCCTTCGGCATCGGTATTGAGCACTTCAACGGTCTGCCCGGACATAGTGGTAATGATATCACCCGGCTTGGTGGCATTCCCGGCCGGCATGTTTTCGGCGCTGGCAATAATACCGACAACGTTTAGTGGCAGGGCCAGTTCGGTGAGTGCTTCCATGGTGCCCATGACGCTGGCAGAACCGCACATATCGAACTTCATCTCATCCATCTTGGCGCCCGGCTTAAGGCTGATACCGCCGGTATCGAAGGTAATACCCTTACCGACCAGTACATGCGGCTTATCGCCTGCTTCGCCGCCCTTGTATTCCATCACGATCAGCTTGGAGGGCTGCACACTGCCATCACCCACGGACAACAGGGAGAACATCCCCAGCTTTTCCATTTCGGCTTCGTCAAGGATGGTGGTCGTCAGCTCTTCGCACTCTTCTGCCAGCGCGATCGCCTGCTCTGCCAGATAGGTTGGAGTACAGATATTCGCCGGCAGGTTGCCCAGTTCACGGGCGGTTGCCACGCCGTTAGCGATGGCGGTGCCGTCACTGATCGAAAACTCGCCCAGCTCGACATTGTCTTCACTCAGGTGGAAGGCGATGGTTTGCAGTGCGATAGCATCGGCTTTCTTGCTCTTGGTGGTATCGTACTGATACAGCTCGGCAGTAGCCCACTCGGTGTTGTGGCGCAGTTGGCGGTAAAGATCGTCATCACTGCTCTCCAGAGTATCCAGCGCAAACACCGCGCTCTTGCAGCGAATCGTTTTCAGGCTGGCAAGGGCGCTCTGGATAATCTTGCGCTGATTGCGGTCGTTGCTGTCCTCGCTTTTACCAAGCCCCAGCACCAACACGCGCGCGGCAGTTACGCCCGGCACCTTATGTAATAGCAGGGATTCACCCGGCTTACCCTGGAGATCGCCGATAACGTCTTGCAGGTAACCCTCGGCAACGCTATCAATTTGTTGTGCAGAAGGGGACAGTTTTCCATCCGGTGCAACGCCGATAATTAAACAATCTGTTTCCAGAGATTCGACCGATCCGGTAACGATTTCAAATTCCATGCTTTCTCCACACAAGACATCGTGTTTGGTTTATATGATAATGCGCACCAGTAATATTGGGGACGGTAAAACCGTTACTGGTTTTGTGGCGCGTTTACAGGATTCTAGCGTAAAGTCACAGAAACAAAACCCTGATTTAGACTCAACTGTAATTATTTTTAATAGCAATAGACAGGATAGAGCACTTTGATCATCTTTAGATATCTGGCTAGAGAAATACTGATCAGCATGACCGCGGTAAGCGGTGTGTTGCTGCTGATTATTATGAGCGGCCGGTTTATCAAATACCTGGTAGAAGCCGCCGCCGGGCGCTTCTCTGTGGATGTCCTGTTTCAGATCATAGCTTATCGACTACCGGGCTTTCTCGAGCTGATCCTGCCACTGGGACTGTTTCTCGCAATTCTGCTGGCCTATGGGCGGCTCTACCTTGAGAGTGAAATGGTGGTGTTGAAAGCCACCGGCATGAGTGAGCGACGCCTGGCGATGTACACCCTGGGTCCGGCGTTAATGGTTGCTGCCATTGTCGCTGGCCTGAGTCTGTTTCTTACCCCCTATGGGGCGGATAAAACCGCCGAACTCCTGCGCATGCAGGAAGCGGCGAGTGAATTTGATACCCTGGCGCCGGGGCGTTTCCAGAGTCCCAGGAGCAGTCAGCGGGTGACCTATACCGAGGCAATTAATAGAGACAGCAAAGAGCTGCTTAATATTTTTATTTCCGACCGCATCAAGAGCGGTAAAGAATGGCGGCTGGTTGTAGTCACCGCAGAACGCGGCCACCCCTACACCCATCCGGAAAGCGGCGCCCGCTTCCTGATTCTGGAAGACGGCTATCGCTATGAAGGCACCCCCGGCGATGCCGATTACCGGGAGATAAAATTTGAGCAGTACGGGGTGCGTTTACCGGAAAAAAAGGTCAGCATCGGCAGTAATGACATCGAGACATTCTCTAGCGAACTGCTATGGAATACCGATAAACCACGACACCAGGCGCAACTGCACTGGCGTCTGTCTTTGCCGGTACTGGCATTAATTGTTGCGCTGCTGGCGGTACCACTGAGTAAGACCGAGCCACGCCAGGGTCGCTTTGCCAAGCTGGTACCGGCCATTTTGATCTACCTGACCTATCTGGTACTGCTGACTAACGCACGCAACCTGATCGCCGGCGACAAAGCCCCCGTCATGGTGATCTGGGGGGTGCATGCAACATTCTTAGTCTTAGCACTACATCTGCTATTTACGAAAAAAATCCGCTGGCGCCCCTGGCGTAAGAAAGCCGTTGCCGTGACGCCGGGAGACAACAATGCTTAATCGTCTGGATATCTACATTGGTAAACAGGTTTTGGGAGCGATCTTTATTGTTTTATTGATCGTCGTGGGACTGGATATTCTGTTCTCTATCATCGACCTGCTGGGCGAGGTTAATGAACGCTTCTCTCTGATGGCGATGCTGGAGTACCAGCTGATGATAACGCCGAAACGCTTTTATGAGTTTATCCCCCTGAGTAGCCTGGTGGGCTGCCTGATCGGACTGGGCACATTGGCGACCAACAGCGAGCTTACAGTGATGCGCGCTGCCGGCGTGTCAATCTGGCGGATTGTCGGCTCGGTGCTTAAACCGGTAGTCATGCTGGCGGTTATAGCCCTGTTAATTGGCGAATTTGTGGTGCCGATTACCGAGCCGCTGGCCGAGAGCCACCGCGCTATCAAAAACAGTAACGGTGCAATCTCGTCCGGTTACGGGGTTTGGCACCGCGAAGACAACGAGTATGTGCACATCAATGCCGTCATGCCGAACGGCGTGATACGCGGCGTCACCCGCTACCAGTTCGCCGAAGACAACAGCCTGACATACAGCAGCTTTGCTTCCGACGGCATTTTTAAAGACGATATCTGGACCCTCAATAACGTCAAAGAGACACGTTTCCTTGGCGAGTCAACGGAAGTATCGGTTGTTAAGAAACAATTGTGGGATATGAAGCTGACACCGCAGCGCCTGGCGGTGGTGATTGTGGCACCTGAAGACCTGTCGATGACAGGCCTGTGGAGTTACACCCGCTACCTGAATGAACAGGGCCTGGATTCCAACCGCTACCTGCTGGCGTTCTGGGGAAAGCTGCTGCAACCGCTGTCCATCCTCGGCCTGGTACTGATCGCTGTGTCGTTTATTTTCGGCCCGTTGCGCAGCGTAACCACCGGGCAGCGCATCATCGCCGGTATCGTGGTTGGCGTGGTGTTCAAGTTTATTCAGGACTTGCTGGCACCGGCCAGCTCACTATACAACATACCACCGGAATGGGCGGCGTTAACGCCCATTGTGCTGTGTATCCTGTTCGGTAGCTGGCTGCTTAAACGCGCGGGATAGTCAGAACTGACACCGACATGTGAACAATTTATTGTAGGAGGTGCGCCTCGCGCCGAAGATTCGTGCAGGATTATCGTATCTCGAACTGTGCGTTGCGGGTTTTGTAAAGACCTCAAAAACATGACCAATCTATTGTGGGAGGCGCGCCTCGCGCCGAAATTTTGTGCAAGATAATCGCGGCGAGGCGCCGCTCCCACAGAATTTGATAGAATTGTGCAGCCCGCCGCATTTTCGAACTACGGCAATTGCACAATTTTTATGGGAGGCTCGCCTCGCGCCGAAAATTTGTGCGAGACTATCGCGGCGAGGCGCCGCTCCCACGAATATGAATATCTTTCCCTGCCCGCCGCTTTCCGAACTATGCATCCCTAGCTACTCAGCGCTTGCGCAGGTATAATATTCGCCTATTTTTTTGCCCTAATTTCAGCTTCGAGAACCGGTCGACAATGGATAAAACCTACCAGCCACACGAGATCGAGAAATCCTGGTACAAAACCTGGGAAGACAACGGCTACTTCGCCCCATCCGGCGAAGGCGACGCCTACAGCATCATGATCCCGCCGCCGAACGTCACTGGCAGCCTGCACATGGGTCATGCTTTCCAGCACACTATCATGGACGCCCTCACCCGCTACCAGCGGATGAAAGGCAAGAACACCCTGTGGCAAGTGGGTACCGATCACGCCGGTATCGCCACCCAGATGGTCGTCGAGCGCAAGCTGGCCGCCGAAGAGCAGAAGACCCGTCACGATCTGGGCCGCGACGCCTTCATCGAGAAAATCTGGGAATGGAAAGCCGAGTCCGGTGGCACCATCACCAACCAGATGCGCCGTTTGGGTAACTCCGTTGACTGGCCGACCGAACGTTTCACCATGGATTCCGGCTTCTACAGCGCCGTACAGGAAGCGTTTATCAAACTGTACGACGATGGCCTGATCTATCGTGGCAAGCGCCTGGTCAACTGGGATCCAAAACTGCACACCGCAATCTCCGATCTGGAAGTGGAAAACCGCGAAGTACAGGGCAAGATGTGGTACTTGCGCTACCCGCTGGCCGATGGCGTTAAGACCGCTGCCGGTGACGACTTCCTGGTCGTCGGCACCACCCGTCCGGAAACCATGCTGGGTGATACCAGCGTCGCCGTTAACGCCGAAGATGACCGCTATAAAGACCTGATCGGCAAAGAGATCATCCTGCCGCTGGTTGGCCGTCGCATTCCTATCGTGGCTGACGAGCACGCCGATATGGAGAAAGGCAGCGGTTGCGTGAAAATCACCCCGGCGCACGACTTCAACGATAACGAAGTGGGCAAGCGCTGCCAGCTGCCGATGATCAACATCCTCACCCTCAACGGTGACATCCGCGAGCAGGCACAGACCTTCAACACCGACGGCAGCGAAAACCACGAGCTGGACAAGACCCTGCCGGAGAAATACCACGGCATGGAGCGCTTTGCCGCGCGTAAGGCGATTGTTGCCGACATGGAAGAGGCGGGCCTGCTAGTCAAGATCGAAGAAAATGCCATGACTATTCCGTACGGCGACCGTGGCGGTGTGGTTATCGAGCCGATGCTCACCGACCAGTGGTTTGCCGATGCCAAGACACTGGCCAAGCCGGCAATCGAAGCGGTAGAAAACGGTGATATCCAGTTCGTGCCCAAGCAGTACGAAAACATGTACTTCGCCTGGATGCGTGACATTCAGGACTGGTGTATCTCCCGCCAGCTGTGGTGGGGCCACCGCATCCCGGCATTCTACGACAACGACGGCAACGTCTATGTCGCCAAGGATGCCGATACCGCCCGTGAAAAATACGGCCTGGATCTGGAAACCGAGCTGCGTCAGGACGATGACGTACTCGACACCTGGTTCAGCTCCGGTCTGTGGACCTTCGGTACCCTGGGCTGGCCGGAAAACACCCAGCGCCTGCAGACATTTCACCCGACCGATGTACTGGTTACCGGTTTCGACATCATCTTCTTCTGGGTTGCCCGCATGATGATGATGACCATGCACCTGATCAAAGACGATCAGGGCAAGCCGCAGATTCCGTTCAAGACCGTCTACGTGACCGGCCTGATTCGGGACGAGAACGGCGACAAGATGTCCAAATCCAAGGGCAACGTGCTCGACCCGCTGGATATGATCGACGGTATCGACCTGCCGACACTGCTGGAAAAACGTACCGGCAACATGATGCAGCCGCAGCTGGCGGAGAAGATCGGCAAGCGTACCGAGAAGCAGTTCCCAGAAGGGATTGCGGCTCACGGTACCGACGCCCTGCGCTTCACCCTGGCGGCACTGGCCTCAACCGGGCGTGACATCAACTGGGACATCAAGCGTCTGGAAGGTTACCGTAACTTCTGTAACAAGATCTGGAACGCTGCACGTTACGTGCAGATGAACACCGAAGGCGAAGACTGCGGACAACTCTCTGTTGACGGGAAGTGCGGCGAAGTCGAGCTGTCCCTGGCGGATAGCTGGATTCGCAGCCAGCTGCAGCGCATCGAAGCCGACGTTACCAAGCACCTGGACGAATACCGTTTCGACCTGGCCGCCAAGACCCTGTACGACTTCATCTGGAACGAGTACTGCGGCTGGTATCTGGAGCTGTCCAAGCCGGTGCTGTGGGACGACAATGCTTCTGATGCAGCCAAGCGCGGCACCCGCCGCACCCTGGTACGCGCCCTGGAAGTCATCCTGCGCCTGACCCACCCGATCATGCCGTACATCACCGAAGAAATCTGGCAGTCCATCAAGGACGTCGCCGGTGTCGAGGGTGACACCATAATGCTGCAGGGCTATCCAATTGCCGATGAGAGCAAAATCGATGCCGACGCCGAAGCCGATATCGAGTGGCTCAAAGGCGTCATCACCGGGGTACGTAACATCCGCGGTGAGATGGGTATCTCCCCTGCCAAAGAGCTGGATATCCTGATACAGAACGGCAGCGCCGAAGACAAAACACGTCTGGAAGCCAACCAGGCATTCCTGGCCAAGCTGGCATCCCTTGCCTCCATCACCTGGCTGAATGAAGGCGACGAAGCTCCGATGTCTGCCACCCAGCTGGTTGGCGACATGCAGGTACTGGTACCGATGGCTGGCTTGATCGACAAAGATGCCGAACTGGGCCGCCTGAAGAAAGAGATGGACAAACTGCAGAAAGAAGCCGGTCGCCTGGAAGGCAAGCTCAACAACGAGAAATTCGTTGCCAACGCGCCGGAAGCTGTTGTCGCCAAAGAGCGCGAGAAGCTTGGCGAGTTTAAGGCGCAGCTGGGTCAGTTGACTGAGCAGTACGGGAAGATTGAGGCTCTGTAAGAGCTTCGCTTCTCAGTGGCGAGTAGATAGTTGCTAGTTGCTAGAAAAACCTGAAAAGCCCGGCAGTGATGCCGGGCTTTTGTTTCCGTTTACCAGATTTCTAAAAATACCGTAGGAGGCGCGCCCCCGCGGCGAATGGATTCAAACTCTCGTACAATGCCAAGCTGCTACAAATGGATTATGAAAAAGCAGGGATAAAACTCTCATCATGCTGCTGACTTTTCCAGTTTATATGCAGCTTGGTTAGCTCTGCGCTGCATATCCAAAAGTCCCTTTACCTTCGATGGCTTCAAGCCGGATGCAAAACCCCAACGCCAGGCTAGCTTATCTCTCATCTTAAGTTTGTTAGTTTTATCACTAGAATAGAATGATGAATACTTTGGTGGAAAATCAGTTCTTCTTTTTGCCACTTGCAAGCTTGCAAGCAAAGCCCCTCGTCTAAAATTATTCACCAGATGATTGGTAGCGAGGTATTCGACTACATACCCTGCTCGTAATAGTTCATCACCTGAATAGCCTTTTAGTTTTGGAGTAAAACCACGAAACCATACACCTTCGGCCAGACAAACAAGATTCTCAGCTACATCATCAGGCTGATATGCGAAAGACCTAACGAATAAGGATATGTCGCGCGTAGCCGCGACATTATCCCGTTGTTGAACGGGCCCGGACTCAACATGCGGTGCTTATCTATAGCAAATATCTATTTTTGAAACAGGCCGTGTTGCAGTTTCAAGTGTGATGGATGTTTCTTTAGACGAGCGTTGGCCTCACTCAATAACAGTGATTTGAAAATCCCGGTGTTGTACATAAAACCAACCGATCTCCTCTGTTCATGCCCGTTTGTAAACGCGCTAATGATGGCGCCGACAGTTACCCTGAATGCCAGACTGGACGTATAAACGCCGTGACAATCAGTGGCGCACCACAGGCTTTGCAGTGATAGACAGGCCTGTTTCTGAGCGGTACTTTGGCGATAATGACGTTCAATGCTAACTGGATGCGCCGTAAGGTTGATTTCGCATTGCCGTTAAGAAAACCGTAGTCTCTGACGCGGCGAAAACCTTTTGGCAGCACATGCTGATAGACCAGCCAAAGAAACGTTTCACCGCTCACCGTACGGGTTTTATACCTCTGGGTGTCACTCTCAACGTAGCCAAAGGTCACCTCTTTGCCGTTATCACGGAGAATGTTGCTTTCACTGATGACGCCCCGGTATAGATAGCGCGAGAGGTACTGCAAGGCGGGCAAGCCTTTACCTACATGCTGACAGTCAGCGACCCATTTCTGAGGGATATCAGCGGGCAGTTTGAACCCCGTATCAGTCAGGGCTTGCAGGAAGCGGGCACGAAAGACTTTCGCCAGCGCGAAGGCATTAAAGAGATACGTGCCGCGCAGCTTAGAGCAGTGTCTGCGGCGTCTATCGATGCACACCGCAGGCACAATAACATGCACATGCGGATGATACTCAAGCTGTCTTGTATGGGTATGCAGGACAGCGGTCATGCCCAATTGCCCACCGAGCTTTTTGTGGTTTTCGCCAAAGCTGAGCAAGGTGCTTCTGGCACTGTCCAGCAGGTGGCTATAGCCCGTTTTCTGATGATTTCGAACCAGCGATCGAAGCTCGTAAGGCAAGGTAAAGGTCACCATGAAGTACTCAACCGGCAAGAGTTTTCGCGTTTGCTTTTCCAGCCATTGCGTCGTGTCATAGTTTTGGCACCGGGGACAGGCTCGGTTGCCGCAGGCATGATACTGACAGCTGTGCCAATCACAGCCAGTACACTCCAGAGTCATCGCACCATAGCGCGGCGTACGGCAATCTAATACGGCGTTCATCGCTTGGATTTGTACACTTGTAATCGCGCTGGCATATTGAATTTTAAAGGGTGCCTGATAACGCCTGAGGATATCCGTCATCTCCATGATCACACCTCCCCATCCAACGAGATGGTGAGTTGATTAACCATGGCATTGATCATCTCGCGGGTATTTTGACGCATCGGTTGGGTGAGCTGCGTGTAGAGCGCAGTGGTTTTAGGGCAGGCATGGCCTAACTCTTCCTGAACGGCCCGCAGGTTCAGCCCGGCCTCGACCAAGTGAGCGCCATAACAGTGGCGCAAGGTGTGGATATGCACATGCTTATGGATACCACAACTCTTGGCGATCGCTTTGAACGATTTTTGTAAGCCGCCGCGATCCATGGGCATATGCGCCTCACGACGTGCCTGGCTATGTTTGCCGGCGGGGAACAGCAAAGCCGGGTTGCGGTGCGTGGCCCAGTATTTTCGCAACGCCATCAGCGTCATCGTCGGCAAGGTAACATAACGGTCTTTATGGCCTTTACCGCGACGGATATGGACACGTGGATACGCGGCATCTATATCGCCGATACGCAGGTTCAGAGTTTCCCCGAGTCTGAGTCCCATGCTGTAGGCGGTGAGGATGAAAGTTTGGTAGCGAGCTTCGCGGGTTGAATTGATCAGTCGGGAAAGTTCTACCGGTGTCAGGATATCCGGCAGGGTTTTAATCTGTGGCGGTTTAACGATATTGACCCATATCCACTCTTTGCCCAGCACATGCTTGTAGAAGAACTGCAATCCATTGCGGTCTATCTTTACCGTACTCCAGGAATGGGTTTTAACCAGTTGCGTGAAATAGTCTTTGAGTTCATCCAGAGAGAGTTGATCGGGACAGCGATCAAAGAAATGTGCAATGCGGCGAACAGCGCGGGCGTATGACTCAATAGTCACCTTGCTCTTGCCTTGACGGATCAACGCGCTAACATGTTGTTGGTACAGTGAATCGTAGTGGGCTTGCTGTGCTGTGTTCATAAGATAATTCCTCTAGTAGTCGTACCCGAAGTCGGGTGCGTAGAGGAATTATTGTTGGTGGGTCAGACAGTTGTTAAATCTGCCGCGTAGCGGCTTCGTTCAACAAGGTGGTCAAGAGCTTCTGCATATTGATATTGCTTACTCACTTTCCAATTCTTCTCTAAGTTTGTTTTCCATAAAACTAAGGTGCGAAAGTAAAGTTTGCTGGTTTGCAACAGCATACGAGATAGCCTCAGTAGCCCTCACTGTGAACTCATCTATTGAAAACCGGCCTGCTTTCGCCAAATCTATGATATCAGTCTGGTCAATTTCTGCCATTCTCGCTAGCTTACTTACCGCGATGTCTAAAGCAGAAACCAAGTAAACCTCCAATGGAGTACCTTCAGTTGCTTTCAAAGGTATTGCATCGTCCTCATAATCCTCATGAAGCAATCCGAAGGTACTGTTAAAAGTAGGGTCTACAGTAATTGATTTTTCTTGGCCATCAGAGTCTGTATACGTAATGACTATGTCTGCAAAATCCAGTTGTTCTGCAGCAATGTGCTCTACATCTATATCAGAAGAGCCTCGGGCATTTGTATAAATATGAACTGCAGCTCCACCAAAAATATAAGCCTTATATTAACCAGGCTCTGCATCCTGCAGATCTTCAAAAGCAATATCCTGCATTTGACTGACAGCTTCAAGGATTGCTTTTGCAAGAGGTGTTTCCATATACAATGTCATTTCATGTCACCAAAAATTTGAAATTCCTGTTTCAATTCACCATTACATTAAAGCCTTACAAATATCCACACAACATCCCTACAAGACTCCCTGCCGTGATGCTGAGTATTTTTACCGTTTATCTATACGTATAACAATCCCGTAGGAGGCGCGCCTCGCGGCGATAAAGCCTTGCTAATCAAACGATAAGAATTACTCAATCCGCTGATCTTTACTTGGACCAATGGCGTTAGTACTGTGCTGCCATCAGCAATAAGCTATAGAGAGCAGTTACAGTGTCGAACGATATAAACCTGATTACACAACAGATCGAAACAAAAATGGACGCCATAGAGAGCCAGATTTTCAGCGGTGATATGTTCGCCCAATGGCGCGGTTCATTCGAGGTGAAGAAGGTCTATATCAAAAAAGAAAACGCGGATATTAAATGCGATCTGGATGTCCGTTTACAGCACTGGCCTGAGGGGGTTGTGGTTAAAGTTTACAAACACAAAGCACTCGCCGTGCTGCCCAGCGTCAACGATGAAAACATTGCCAGAGAGCACCTGAAAAAAGAGCCGATGCCGAGCAAGTTCTGGAAAGACACCTTCTACTTCTCGCACCGCACCGACCTGGACGAGGGTCGCTATGTGCTGCGCGAAGGCAATGATATGACTGATGCGGATGGCAATACCTGCCTTGAGATGCTGAAGGGGTTTATTGAAGAGGTTGAGGGGATTCTTCAGAATCAGTAGCTAGAACGTCGCAAACAACGCGACTCGCTAGACCGCCGAACAAGTTCGGCTTGCTAGTGGCGAGAAAAAGAAAACAGCCCGGCAATGATGCTGGGCTTTTTTGTATTTATACGACTAAAAACTACCGACGATAGAAAAGCCAAAGGCAAGAGCTGCCCCTGCCTCTCTGGCCATACAAAATGGTTAGTTCAGATCTGCTTGATGTCATCGCGGTGCTTATCCAGCCAGCGCATTAGCTTCTCCATGTGTTCGTGCATCTGCGATATTTCCCCATCTTCCCAGCTTCCAAATATGTGTGAAACATCAGGCAGTAGAGAGCCAATGATGTCATCACAGAGCTTGAGCCCTTGAACTGTAATTTTCAGGTGACGTCGACGCTTATCATCTTTATCTGAAACTGACTCCAATAGTTTTTGATCGAGGAGAAAAGAGACGATTTTTGTGATACCTGGCTGATTCATCTCCATCACTTCGGCCAACTCAGTCACAGTCCAGCTTCGCTTAGGGTTATGGGTAAAGTGATTCAGCACCCCGAATTGGGATGGATTCAACGACACATTCGCAAAAAGTTTGGCTTCGCGAGTGGCCATTAACTGTCGAATGATACCCAGTTGTACCATGAGCCGTACTTCAGTTTGTTCTCTTGTGTTCAACGAGAATTTCTCCGATGAATGAAACTAACCTGGAAAAGCATTCCAAAGAATATACTTTACATTCCGAAGAATGCAATATACGATACATTCCATGGAATCTAAAGTGCTTTTCACACCCGAACGGGAGAACGCAATGAACCGTCGAAACTTTATACAGATTATTGGCCTGGGTATCGGAACTGTTGCCCTAAGCAGCGCTGTCGTAGGTTGCAGTGACACGGCCCCCGCTGATGATTTTGGCTGGAGCGGGCCGGACTCAACAGAACAGGATATCCGCATGCAGGTGCTGGGTTATGCCATCCTCTGCCCTAATCCTCACAATAAACAACCCTGGATAATTCGCCTCACTGGCCCTCGCAGTTTTGACTTGTATGTAGACCCTGAGCGCTTGCTGCCAGCCACCGATCCGTTTTACCGGCAAATTCATATTGGCCAGGGAACATTTCTGGAGACGCTAGCCATTGCAGCTACCGGGCTTGGTCATGAGGCCAGGATTGATTACTTTCCCCAAGGTATGTACAGCAATACGGAGCTACTCAACAAACCCGTTGCATCTATCGAACTGATTGAACGGCCAGGGCTCACTCCCGACCCACTATTCGCTCACCTGTTAACTCGGCACTCCAATAAGCGGGAGTATGACAACCGTAGCCTGACTCAAACAGAAACCGAGACACTGCATACCTTTCACGGACAGGATAACAACCACCCTCTGACCATCGTCAACTCTGGTGAGGCCAAACACCATTTCGAGCAGATACTGACTGATGCGATGCAGATCGAGGTGGGTGATAAAGAGCGTGATCATGAAACCATTGCAATGTTTCGCTTCAATGAAAATGAAGTTAAAAAATACCGGGACGGATTCGGGCTGTCTCAGGGGGGGTTAACCGGGTTTAAAAAAGTTTTCGTTGAAAATTTTATACTCTCGCGAGAGAGTGTCGAGAACGACCCTACAGAATTCGGCGAACAGGCCGTGACAATGACCCAGAAAGCAGCAGCTTCAACCGCCACCTTCGCCTGGATTACGACTTCAGGCAACAGCCGACTTGACCAGGTGAAAGTTGGACGAGACTACTGCCGTATCAACCTCAAAACCACCGCCATGGGGCTCGCGCAGCACCCAATGAGTCAAGTTTTACAGGAGTACCAGGAAATGCTGCCATTACAAGCCGCATTCAAAAAGACTTTCGATATAAATGAGCAAGATACTGTACAGATGTTATTTCGTTTGGGGAGAGCTGAAGCCACGCCCCATGGGCCAAGGCGGCTTATCACTCAGTTGATTCGAAGTTAACCAGTATCCATCCTGGAGTGCCAGATAGCAGTCACTGCATGCACCTGAAAAACTACTCGAAAGGCATGAGGTTCTGAAGGGGATTCTTGCGGAGCAAAAATAGTAGCTAGAACATCGCTTCGACAATCTTAAAGGGATAAGTTGCTAGACAGCCGAACAAGTTCGGCTAGCTAGTGGCTCGAAAAAGCAAAAAGCCCGGCAGTGATGACGGGCTTTTTAGACTTAATCAATTCAATTTAAACTGATTAATCATTTGTTGTTGCTGCTGCGCCAGACCAGAGAGTACTTCGCTGCCTTGGGCGCTCTGTTCGGCATCCAGCAAGCCGGATTCCGCGGTATCGGCAATCTGTTGTACGGATTGTGAGATTTCCATACTGACGGCCGTTTGTTGTTCTGCCGCTGTGGCGATGCATATCGACATTTGGCGTACTTCACTCAACTGTCGAACCATTTCGGTAAGGGATTCTCCTACTTCTGCGGTTTGTGCGACGCTTGATTGGGCTTCACTACAGCTGGTATCCATGATTTTTACTGCATCTCGGGCTCCGGATTGCAGTTTCTCGATCATGATCTGAATTTCCTTAGTAGAATTCTGAGTACGGCTAGCTAAAGTGCGAACTTCGTCTGCAACTACCGCAAAGCCTCGGCCTTGGTCGCCTGCACGGGCGGCCTCAATAGCGGCGTTAAGTGCCAGCAAGTTTGTCTGGCCTGCAATATCTTCGATCACTTCGAGGATCTTACCTATGTTTAATGTGTCATTGTTCAGCTGATTGATAACCACACCGGAACGCTCGATCTCTTCTGCCAGTACGTTAATCCGCTCGATACTTTGCTGCATCAGCTGGCGATTATTATTCGCTGCAGAATCAATGCTGGTAACCTGCTGTTGAGCCAGTTCAGCACTTTGCGCTACCTCAGATACAGTGGCAGACATTTCATGAATAGCTGTGGCTACCTGAGTTGTTTGCATCTGCTGATCGCTCATCATTTCGTGAGAGCGGTTACTGATGGTTGAAGCCTGCTGAGCAGAATCACTGATCTGGCTTGCTGCGGTATGAATTTGGCGAATGACATTTTCTTGCTTATCAACCAGTTCATTTACCCATTTTGATAGTTGACCAAACTCATCTTCAGAAGTAATTTTAAGTCGCTGAGTGAGGTCACCATCCGCAATAATACGCAATATATTCATAATCTTACGCATTGAGCTACGAATATTGCGGCTGACCCAAACACCAATAGAAATAGCCACTAGCACCGAAATGAGGCTGATGACAATATTTGTGGTCTGGCTGACCTGTACTTGTTGTTGAGCGTCTTGGGCAACGTCAGCTGCGAGTAGCTGGGCATCCCGCATTAACTGAGCCAGTGCCTGGTTGCTTTGATCAGCCGTGGTTGAAAGTTGTGCCTTCAGATTATTCAGCTCGGCGTCAAGCATAACCTTTTGCTTGTGCAGCTGGGCTAAGCCATCGGCGCCGTTAGCCGCTTGTTCGATTGGCCCTGTATATTTTTTCAGATCCGGCGCTATTGTGTTGCCGGCATCAATCATCTTTTGCAAACGGCTATTCAGGGCCAGCACGCTATAGCCATACCCTTCGGTAGCAAAGGACTCTTCGATGGGTTTAATTTCTTCTGCGGTGGTGGCATTTAAAAGGGTATTAAATTCCACTTCAACAGCTTTGAGGTTTTCTTTCAGCTCCCGACCACTGCTTTTCTCAGCTTCGGAAATACCAAAAGTGATCAGCAATTCAATGTCTTTGAAGAAAAAATGGACTTCACTGCGCAGAGATTGTTCGGCCTGAAGTAATTGCTTATTCAATGCCAGATATTGTTGATGGCCGACGAGTGCCTGGCTGGCAGTCGTAAAGTAAGCTTCAGCTTTGTTATCTAATCCGCTAACGGCATTATTTACCTGCGGATAGGCCTGGCCTAACCCCAGTAGTTGCTCACGTTGGGTCAGATACTGTTGCCGTTGTTGATCAAAGTTACTTTTTAGCAGTGCCAGAGTTTCTTCATCGCTGGCGTCCAGGTATTGCAACATAGATTTATTCGACGAGAGCAGAGATATAGCCATATCCGAGCTGCGTACTATGATCGGCGTGATCTGATCGTTCGTTTTTTCCAGTTGATGATTAACTTCACTGAGGCTACGAAATGACGTGGCGCTGATTACCAACAACAGGATCACCAACAGGGCAAAACCGCCGCCTATGCGTTGAGTTACAGTCAAGCTCATTATTTTGATTCCTATGACGCAATTTTAGGTCTTTGATCGCAGCCTTATCCTTAACCCCACGATTTTAATTAGTGATGAAACATACCAGAACGCACCATTCAACATCATCAAAAACAAATTTGAAACCAGTATATAAATGTTATTTATCAAAAGAAAAAACATCATGTGTCAAAATGGGACATTGTTGTGAAGACGACGTCACTTTTGCACTAGATAGAAGATTCTCCAATCCAATTCATTAGATATACTTATACCTTGCTTTAGAAATAATAGTGCGTCGAGCAAGCTGTAATTAATCCCCACTGTCTGTATAGCAGGGCTTGCAGAGGGCTTGCATAGGGCTTGCAGGACAGGCAAGCCTTAACCGGACTCGACTGTAAACTTCGCCTATTCAGCTCATCAAGACTCTCAATATGAGTTAACTGACAATGATCAGACTATTAGCCTGCTAAGGCATTTTTCAGACAAGTTAGGACCTGAGAGGTATAACCTCACGGTGTTTATCGCGGGTGAATTTACTGCAACAGGCTTTTTAGACGAACACTCCCGGTTATACATCGCAAATGGTGAGCTTTTGTGTAATCCTCAAGATGTTCGGTATCACCCAGCACCGTTGCTATGTGAATACCTTTAGGACCCATCGCTTCCATCCAGGCATCGAGGTTGATACTTAAACGTTGCAGGATAGGTGGCGTGGATTGCACAATAAAGCCCCGTTTGTCATCCCGTATCGCCCGGCCGGTATAGTCGACCAATTCAAGGTAGTCATGCAGGTCATAGCCAATACACGCCAAGCTCTTAGCGGTCGGATCGAAGGGTTTAAGTATTGGCTGAGGTGGTTCGGTAGAGAGGCCCTTCTTTGATTTTTCTACGACCCGGTTCTGCACTGAAGTGTAATCAGATGTTTCTGGGGTATCAGCTATCGCCGCACGAATAGGATTGAGATCCACATAAGCCATGCAGGTCAGCAAGGCTTTTTCATCCAACAGCGCCTGACTCTTAAACCGTGATTCCCAGAAATGCCCCTTACAGCTATCTTCCTGGTTAGCCTGCCGGGCAATATGTTCGTTCAGACTACGCATAAACCAGCTGATATCGGCTAAACGCTCACGCCACTGCTCAACTATATCTGAAACAGCTTGGTATTCGGCTTTACCCAGTACTTCACCCTGACGGTAACGCTGTACTAACTGTGGGCCTTTATACAGATGACACCAGCGATTAATGACCTCATCAGCAGTTAACTCCGCTGCCCACTCTTCATTGATACAGAGTACTAAGTGGTAGTGATTAGACATCACCGCATAGGCACAGAGGTCGATACAAAACACTTGCTGCAGCTCAACCAAGCGATCTACCACCCACTGGCGGCGGTGCTCATAACTACGCTGAGTTAAAGGATCTTCACCACACAAAAATGCCCGTCGTACACAGCGGGCAATACAGTGGTAGTACGGGGTATCGGCAGTCGATATGATCTGATTTCTAGCGCGGGTCATCACTCTTCCTCCACATCCTTGTTTGAGGCTAAGCATAAGTATAGATCAGGATTAGAGAACGTATGCCTGTCCCATGGGAGAACGGGATTAGAGAACGTATGCCTGTCCCATGGGAGAACGTATGCCTGTCCCATGGTTTTTATGGTTTCTTGAAGAAAAGACTCTCGATCAGGCTGCATAGAACCGGTGAACGCGACAAGTGTCTTGAAAAACGCCGAGTTAGAGAACGTGTGCCTGTCCCA
>JBALVQ010000063.1:0-14191 GCA_036960915.1 Amphritea sp. | reverse complement strand
TGGTCTTATGGTCTTATGGTCTTATGGTCTTATGGTCTTATGGTCTTATGGTCTTATGGTCTTCCCATTATGGAATCAGCAGTTTTCTTTTATCTACTAAAATTATTTCGTCGTTACTAAAAAGTGACAAGTCATTAACATCAATAGCAGGACTATCTGCAGGGCTTAAGCGGAAACGATAAGTGTCATATCTAAGTCCAGCTTCAGAATAAATGCTGATGGTGTAGTAAGGGTGATTACTTTCATCTATCTCTGCAAACCAGACAAATGCTTTACCGCCGATCATTCTGGCACCGGGTCGCTCTTTCAGCTTTAGAGTAGCATTTTCGGTATAGGTTTGAGGCCTATTTTTTTGGTATTGAAAGACTCCTGCGAGAACGATTGCGCAGAGAAAGAAAATAACAATAATCCATACTTTCTTTTTAGTTTTCATATTCAATTTCTAACTTAGAACTTCCTGGTGTATAGCGAATATCTCTATAATCACCCTGTAGCTCTTCCATCTCATCTTGAGGTTCTACGATTAGTCCGGTCCAGTGGGTTTCAATATCGAGATGCCGCAGCAGATCCAATGAAAACTCCATACAGTTAAAACTGGTTACATCATAGGACTCACGTGAAGGAGAGCGATAAGGGCCACTTTTATCAGTCAACCAAGCATCTGCTTTATTAAAATATTCACCTATAAAAACAACTGCTTCAATACGCCCTCCTTGCCCTGCACCCCGGGAAAGCGTGGCCATTATCTTGACCAAGCTGGATTCAAGTATTCTGCCATTTTCTATAATTGCATCAGGAATGCTGATTTTGTTAACTCCTCCCCGGCTTCCATATTGCTCATATCTTCCGTACTCATAGTATTTTGACAGCCCACTTTTCCCATTAATTATCAGTACCCCCGCATGTCCGAACTGTTCTTTTTTATCGAACACCTGTATCCCTAGAAATGACTGATACTCGGGAGGGATGGCAACCTGATAATCCGGATATACGATAGGAATTATGTAGTCTCCCGATTCTACATGAAGTTGAACGATTGCAGCCTGATCGTTACTCGCTGGGGTTGTCTGAATGTTGCTAGTCATTTTCAAGCATCCCTTTTCAGCCAATTGTATTTTTCAGCGGCAACCTTAATATTCTGAACTTTATCGCTGTGGGCAATTACATCGGTAGCGCCACTGTCATCCGTTATGCCCTGAATAATGCTGCCACGCTCTAACTCTGCAGTAAATGGCATATTTGACAGGCTGTTTCCAGAACCATCTTTAAACTGAATCTGTATATTAAATTGATGTGAATGGGTTGAATTGGGCATGGGCAGTACTAATGATAATGGTGAGCCGCTGTCTCCAATAAACACATTACCCGAACCAGCATTGACAGAACCGCCACAACTGATTGCATCTCCTAGCCGGGCAGCGGGCTTGCCGTTGATAAAAACCGTAGCGGAACCTGCAGCAATATTACGACCGTGAGGTGGACAGTCTTTACAGCCATGAGGCGCAACGCTATCACCCACGCGAGCCGCAGGTATTCCATTAATGAGAACATCTCCGCTACCGGAGGTTATGGGGGTAGGAGGAAAACATCCGTGTCCGCTGGCGATATCGCCGAGTCGCGCCGCTTTAGGCATATCCGTATACCTTTTGTTTAATGCTAAATTGTAATGTTACCTGACGGTTATAAGGGATTTGGCGCTATGGTGCAAGGACCCCTTACAACCTTTATGACATCTAATATCCCGTCCCATTCAACCCTGCCTCCATTTCATATGACTACAATCCCCCCCCAAAAAAAGCCGTCTGCATTTTACTCCAATTGAATAAGTGAATAAGTGAATAAGTGGGGTCAGATGAAACTTTTTTATCACCTTTCTGCCACCAAAGGTGCCTCACCCTCGGTGCTCGTATTTGTTTCTTTAACCGTCTCTACCGCACCTAACGAATCTATCCCCAACCGCTTATTCACTAGCTCAGTCAACTCTGCCACGTTATAAGCGCGCTTCGCCGGCATCCGGATCAATGGAAGAGCGACCTGCTTACAGATACTTTCCAGCAGTTCATCGCGCTGTTGGCGCTTCCTGGCGTTGTGGCTTTTGTCATCCAGCTCGATGACAGCAACGGGGGTCAGGTCGTCGGCATTGCAGATAACGAAGTCGAAGTGTTTGGCGGGGATAGAATTAAAAGCCTTTTGCCACTGGCTGCGGTTGCGGCTAGGTTGCGGTTCGATCAGGTCAGCTACGCGGACTTTACCGAATACCCGGTATTTGCTTTGATCTATTGCCTGATCCAGCACGCCGAGGAATGAGCGTTCTGCCGGAGTGAATAGTGCGCCTTTCTGGCGATAGCCTAGCTGGCCTGCTTCAAGGGATGGCGATTCATCACCAGAATCACTGTTATTGAGCGCTTTTTTTAGAAATCCTGCGAAGATTATTACTGCGATCAACATCAACAGCGGGTAAAGAAACATATCCATTGTTTAATCCATTTCAAAATGAAGTTACCGGATCATTCCGATAAAACTTCGTCCTCGGGTCTTCATGACCAACTTTCAGAGTGTACTAGCGGCTATCAACTCACCACTAGCAACTGATCCTCTGATTTTATCCTGTAGCAAATTAGAAACAAACCCAAAACAGCGGTTCCGAGCTGTTTGTTACTCAAAATGGGGCTTTAGATCTATGGTTAAGAGGTCCGTGGTTAACGGGATTTTCAAAAGCGCCCCTCACTTTCCGACTCAGTGTTTTGCTGTTATGTTGTCTTCACGGTGCTCTATATAGTGAACAGGCTCGCAGTTGCAAAGCCAACAAAGAGCATTAAGGGCTTATTTGCAGGCGCCCGAAAGGCTGGTAAAACAGCCGCCATAAAGCCCGGCAACAAGGATGGATACACTTAGAGAGGGAATTCTCATGCATAAACACCCGATTTTAACAGCAGCATCTTTACTTCTGGTTTTGTCTGGCCCGGTTATCGCCAGTGGTTGCCCTGAAGGGAAGGAAGGACCTAATCCTTTAACTCCGCTAACCGAATTAAAAGGTGATGTCGCAGTCCACACCTACGCCAAGATGGATCTTGGCAAAGAAGCAATCAATGCGAAGGGCTGGACGTTTCGTGCCCGCTCAATCATGTTTGCCCCCGGTTCTGTAGTACAGCTTCACTCTCATGATAAACGCCCTGAAACAGCTATGATGAAGCATGGCAAAGTTACAATATATGAAACGAACTGCACGGTTCCTTATGTAATGGGAGAAGGAGATATATACCAGTCGGGTGCCGGTGATGCGCATTGGGCAGTGAATCACAGCGATGAACACGCGATCATGTTTGTGGCTGATATTCTCAGCACTGATACTTTCCCGGGCAAGTAATCTAGTACGGCCTGGAATTCACACAAATTTCATGATCAGAGCGTCACCCGCCTTGCGGGTTTCGCTTTTTCTAAGAATAAGGGCCAATCTATTCCTCTCCCCTCACTCTTGATTCTCCCCGATAAACACCCATCTAAGTGAATAACTTCATGAAACCAATCGCTTTATCGCTGGTCGGAGGTAGACTGGTAAACGAACTACGATTTTTTAGCCCCAGGGGACACGCATGACCGCAGATGTAACGGCACTTAGCGCTAATCAAAGCAAACTGAATAAGCTGCGCCAGGCGATGCAGAAGGTGGTTGTCGGGCAGGATGCGCTGATAGAAAACCTGCTGATTGCGTTACTCTCCGATGGTCATGTGTTGCTGGAAGGCCCTCCAGGGCTGGCTAAAACCCGCACCATTCATGCCCTGAGCGATATGCTGGAGGGGGTGTTTCAGCGTGCGCAGTTTACCCCCGACCTGTTGCCCAGTGATATTACCGGTACCGAGATTTTTAATGCCAAGGAAGGGCTGTTTCAGTTCCGCCCCGGGCCGCTGTTTTGTAACCTGCTGCTGGCCGATGAGATCAACCGAGCACCGGCCAAGGTGCAATCGGCACTGCTGGAGGCGATGGCTGAGCGCCAGGTGACGGTGGCGGGTAAAACCTATCCCCTGTCCAGTTCATTTATGGTGATGGCCACCCAGAACCCGCTGGAGCAGGAGGGTACCTATCCCCTGCCGGAAGCGCAGCTGGATCGCTTTATGCTGCATATTCGCATCGATTATCCGGCACGTGCACAGGAAAAAGAGATTCTGCGGCTGGTACGCGGTGAACATACCACCAGCCTGTCTGGCGAGAAGATAGCGCCGGAAGTGACCTTAAGCGAGGGCGAGTTATTTGCAGCGCGCCGTGAAGTGATGGACACCTACATGGCGGACAATTTAGAAGATTATCTGGTCGCGCTGGTGATGGCGACGCGTAATCCTGCCGCCTATGGTGAGGATCTTGAGGGCAGCTTAACCTTCGGCGCCAGCCCGCGTGCCACCATTGCGCTGGATCTGGCGGTGCGCGCCAAGGCCTGGTTAAACGGGCGTAATTTTGTCACTCCTGACGATATTCAGGAGATGGCTCCCAGTGTGCTGCGCCACCGCATCGGCTTGAGCTACATCGCCGAGGCAAACGGCATGGATAAGGATCGGTTGATAGCCGAGCTGATAGCCCGCGTGGCGGTGCCTTAGCTGACTATGATAACGGAGAGCTAGCCATGTTTCTTGGTGACAACAGCCCCAGGCCAGTGCCGGCACAACGGCACGTTATTACGCTGGATGAGCTTATCAGCCTGCGCCACTGGCCACCGGCACGGGGCAAAGGCCGCCAGCGGATGGCGATTCGTGATGGCCATCATCTGAGTCATATCCGCGGCCGTGGTATGGAGTACGATGATGTACGCGAATATCAGCCGGGTGATGATATCCGGCATATGGACTGGCGGCTGATGGCCCGTACCGGTGAGGCGCACACCAAGTTATATCGTGAGGAGCGTGAGCGGCCGGTGTTTGTGCTCACCGACCTGCGCCCATCCATGGATTTCGCCACTCGCGGTCACTATAAGTCGGTGCTGGCCCGTTATGCGGCAGCGATGACTGTCTGGACCACGCTTGCCAACGGCGACCGGGTGGGCGGCCACCTGATCGGGGCGGGAGAGAATCAGCTGTTTCGGCCCAGCAGTAATCGCCAGCAGGTGATGGGATTAATCACGGCCCTGGCACGCAGGAGTGAGAATCCAACAGCCGATGAAACAGCCGATGCCCTCTCTGCGCCCTCCCCTGCTACCAGCCTGGAGACTGCGCTGTCCGGGGCTGAACGTTATCTGCAGAGTGGCACCCTGCTGTATATCTTCAGTGATTTTCACGATGTCGATGATGCGGTGCAACAGCATCTGATGCGCCTCGCTCAACGCTGCGAACTCAAGCTGGTACTGATCTCCGATCCCCTGGAGCAGACATTGCCGCAGGGCAAACGCTATCGTTTTCTAGGCCGTAACCGGGAAGTCACTGTCGATGCAACTAACAAGCAGCAACAGCGCTATCAGCATCAATTTGAACAGCGCCTCGAGCTGTTGCAACGCCTGCGTAATCTGCGCGGGGTCGAGTTCGCCCACTGGCAAACCCACCAGCATCCCCTGTTCAGAACACCGTCCAGCAGCCCCACTACGGGAGGTAAGCGCTGATGGATTACAGTCAGATTCCCCTGCACCCCCTGCAACTGCCCGAGGCGATCGGTTGGTGGCCGTTGGCGATCGGTTGGTGGTTGCTGGCTGTCCTTATAGTGCTAGCTGTGGTGCTCGTCGTAGCCACGGCTGTACGGTGGCTACGACGGCGAAAAGCCGATCCGCGTCGCTTGTGTTTAGCCGAATTCGATAAGATTAAACTGCGTTTTGAGCAGAGTGCAGATGAGGCCGAGCTATTGGTCAGCTGCAGCCGCCTGCTCAAGCGTAGCGCACTGACACTGTTTCCACGCCAGGAGGTTGCCGCCTTGTCCGGTGAGCGCTGGCTGGATTTTTTGCTTGCGCACAGTAAGGGCTGTGACAAGGCACAGCTGCAATGCCTGGTTGACGGGCCTTACCGGCCCCAGCCCCAGGCCCATGCCCAGAACAAGTTGGCTGCGGATGCCTTAATGGCTGGTTGCCGGCAATGGTTGAAGACCGCAGGAAAAGGAAGCAAAACCGATGTTTGAGTTGGCCTGGCCCTGGTTGCTGCTGCTTGCTCCGCTGCCGTGGCTGGTGCGGCGTTTCGCGCCACCGGCCAATATTTCGGCTCAAAGTGGCTTGCAGGTGCCGTTTATCAATGCCCTGGAGAAGGCGGTGGGCGAATCGAGAGAACCGCTGCGTAATAACTCGTTATGGTTGAATCTACTGGTCAGTCTGGCGTGGCTGTCATTGCTGTTGTCAGCAGCTAACCCGCAATGGCTGGGCGAGCCGGTGCCCCAGCAGCTTAAAGGCCGGGATATGGTGCTGGCGGTCGACTTATCGGAAAGTATGTTAGAGCGCGACTTTGTCCTCGGGGATCAGCTGATTAACCGGCTGGCAGCAACCAAAGCAGTGGCGAGCGACTTTATCGAGCGGCGCCAGGGCGATCGCATCGGCCTTATCCTGTTTGCCGAGCAGGCCTATGTGCAGGCACCACTGACCCATGATCGCCAGACGGTGAAGCAGCTGCTGGCTGAAGCCCAGATAGGCCTGGCGGGTAAATCCACCGCGATAGGTGATGCCATCGGCCTGGCGGTTAAACGTTTTAAAGAGCTGGGTAATGAGCAGCGGGTACTGCTGTTGATCACCGATGGCACCAATACCGCGGGGGCGATTGAGCCGAAAAAAGCAACCGAGCTTGCGGTGGCTGAAGGACTCAAGGTTTACACCATCGGCATTGGACGTGATCGCAGTCAGCGGGGACTGCTGGGCAGTTTGCTGGGTGGCGGCTCACCCGAGCTGGATGAAGCGACATTGACCTACATCGCCGAACAAACCGGGGGGCGCTATTTCCGTGCCAGGGATCTGGATCAGCTGGCGGAGATCTATCAGCTGCTGGATGAACTGGAGCCGGTGGAACAGGACGCTGATTTTTTCCGCCCGGTGGAATCCCTCTACCAGTGGCCACTATTGGCGGGCTTGCTGATGTTGGCTCTGGCCGTGTTATTGCAAAAATTGGTGCAACAGTCACTGCAACAGAGGAGGACATAGGATGTTGGCAGATTTTCATTTTCTACAACCCTTATGGTTGCTGTTAATGCCAGTGCTGCTGGCCCTGAGTTACCTCTGGTTGCGGGTCAGAAATACGCGGCAGTACTGGTCTGACGTCTGTGATCCCGAGCTGTTGCCGCTGTTGGTTAAAGAAGGCCAGGTGAGTTCGCGCCGGGCGCCCGTCTTGGCGGTTTTGATCAGCCTTCTGTTGGCGGTTGCTGCGGCGCAGCCGGTATGGGAAAAACAGCCCCTCCCGGCATTCAAGCAAGGTGGTGCTGTGGTGATCGCCTGGGATCTGTCGGCCTCGATGAATGCCGTCGATATCAAGCCCAGCCGCCTGCAACGCTCACGCTTTAAGATTGAAGACCTGCTCAGCAAACTCAAGGATAGTCAGGTTGCCTTGCTGGTCTATGCCGGTGAGGCCTTTGTTGTGACTCCGCTGACCGAAGATGCGGATACCATTCGCGCCCAGTTAGCGGCGATGACACCGGAGATTATGCCGTCACCGGGCAGCCGCGCCGATAAAGCACTGCAACTGGCCGGTGATATGCTCAGCCAGGCGGGTGTGCAGGGAGGCGATATTCTGCTGGTGAGTGACGATGTAGCACCGGCTCAGATTGCGGCTCAGGCAACGCGTTTGCGCCAGCAGGGACGTCAGCTATCGATCCTGGCGGTGGGTACGGCACAGGGAGCCCCTGTTCCTACCGGGTACGGCCCACTGAAAGACCAACAGGGTAAGGTAATTCTGGCCCGAACCGATCTGTCGCAGATGCAGGAGGCCGCGTCTTTAGGCGGCGGGGATGCGGTTATGTTAGCCAATGACGATAGTGACCTAACACGACTTATTGCAGGGTTTAGCAAAGACAAGCGAACATCCGTTGAAACCGGTCCTCAAATAGACCGTTGGCTCGCTAAAGGCCCCTGGTTTGTACTGTTTGCCCTACCCTTGCTGCTGCCACTGTTTCGCCGTGGCATGCTTAACCTGTTGTTACCTGCCCTCCTGGTGGGTGCTGTTACGGCGGCGCCCGAAGCCCGGGCCGGGCTATGGCAAGAGCTATCGCAAGACGAACTATGGCAAAATCTATGGCAGTCGCGGGATCAACAGGCAGCTCAGCACTATCAAGCTGGTGATAAAGCCGCCGCAGCCAGGCAGTTTAGCGATCCACGCTGGAAACAGGTGGCGCAGTATGAGAACGCCGAGTATGAGGCGGCGCTGGACAGCCTGCAGGAACCGCAGACGGCGGCAGACTGGTATAACCGGGGCAATGTGCTGGCCCGTACTGGCAAGCTGGACGAGGCTATTGCCGCTTATGATCAGGCACTGCAACAGCAGGCGGATCATGCCGATGCGGCGTATAACAAGAAGCTATTGGAAGATCTGCAGCAACAAGAAGAGCAGCAGAAACAGAACCAGCAAGATCAGCAAAAAAACAATCAGCAGGGTCCGCAAGATAAGCAGAGCGGTCAACAAAAGGACAGTCAGAACGGCGAGCCGCAACAGTCTGAGCAGAATCAGCAGCCAGAGCAACCCCAGGACAATCCATCTGACCAACAGCAACAACAATCTCAAAAGCAAAATCAGAACAAGAACCAGAGCGATGAAACTGAGGCCGGCCAGTCAGCTACTGCTAACCAACAGACTGAAGCCGATAAACAGCAAAGCGCGGACAATGAGCAGCAAGCGGCGGATTACCTGAAACAACAGCTGGACCAGCGTCAGCAGGAGCAGCAAACAGAGGACAATGCCAGCGACGAAGCCAGCGCCTCGCAGACGCTGCAGCAAGCACACGTGGATGAAGCCGAGCAGGCGCGTCAGCAGTTACTGAATCGCATCGTCGATGATCCCGCCGGCTTATGGCGACGCAAATTTATCTATCAGTATCGTCAACAGGCGGACAAGAATTCGGTGGAGGAGAAACAATGGTAGGGGAACCTGCGAAGATACGCATGGGACTTGTTCGTAGGTTCCCACACTGGCTGCTGGTATTACTTGTTTGCTTCAGCTTGAACCTGCAGGCCGCGATCGAAAGCCGTATCGATCACAGAGTGATTGAACAAGGCGAAACTGTTCGACTGTGGTTGGATATGGCGGGCATCAATCCGGATAAGATCAACCTGGATGCCCTGGAGCAGGATTTCGAGATCCTCAATCGCAGCCAGCAATCAAGTACGATTATCCGTAATGGACAGGTTGAACGCGCCACTGAGCTAGTACTAACATTGCTGCCAAAACAGACCGGCAGCTTAACGATTCCAGCTATTGAAATTGATGGCGAGCAAACCCGGGCACACCCAATAGTTGTGCGGGCAGTCAAACAGGTTTCGGCTGCGGAGGGTGGTTTTGATGTGTTATCGACACTTTCCAGCGAGCAGCCCAGGGTACAGCAGCCCATTATTTACCAAGCCACCCTGCTGGTAGGGCAACAGATTTTTAACGCCACTATAAAAGCGCCCTCGATAAAAACAGGTAAGGCGCTGATCGAACCTTTGGGCGAGCAGAAGCAGTACAAGCAAACCCTCAAGGGGCGCGAGATTATGGTGGTTGAACAAACCTGGATGATTACGCCTGAACAGAGTGGCCCGCTTGAGATTAGCCCCGTGCAGCTGACCGGTCAGATTCAATCCGGCCGCGCTAAGCGTAATCCCTTTAGTAATTCGTCCGCAATGAAGCGGGTTCAGGTAGCCGCTAAACCTTATCAACTGATGGTTGCGCCGATCCCCAACAGTTACACTGGCCGCACCTGGCTACCAGCCGAGAACCTGACACTCAGCGATGACTGGAACAGCGAAACATTTACCCAAACCTTTACAGAGGGTGAACCCATCACGCGCACCATCACCTTGCATGCAGAAGGCCTGAGCAGCAACCAGTTACCGGAATTAATGCTGCCTGATGTAGATGGCATCAAGCAATATGCAGCGGCCCCGGTGAGTGATCAGCAATTTAGCGATGTGCTAGCCTCAACCCTGACCCTGGAAGTGACATTGATTCCAACCAGGGCGGGCGAATTGATGCTGCCTGAGGTTCGTATCCCCTGGTGGGATGTAAAAAATAACCGGGAACAGGTTGCAGTGCTTGCTGCGAAAATGGTGACGGTATTGGCAGGTGCGCAGGCGCCACAAAAACCGCAGTTAGAAAAGCAGAATCAGGCGGCGGGGCAATTGCAGGCGCAGCCCTCTCTGACTCCTCCAGCCCTTAATCCATCAGGCCTGAATCCACCAAGTAGTGACGAAACTAACGATCATATAGCTTCTGTAACAGGCACGCCGGCTGAGGCAGAAAAACATGATTCAGCCCAACCGAAACTTTCCGCTGAAGTACTTGATGGATGGTGGCTGGTATTGATCGGCGCGGCTCTGGGCTGTGGCCTGACCTTACTGGCGGTTCGCCTAAGTCAGAAGCGCGCGCAGCAATCTGTAATCGCTGAACGAAAAGATCTGAGACCAAATGATCTGAAAAAAAATTTGCGTCTGCAGTTGAAGGCATTAATGCAAGCCTGTGACAGCAACGACGCTACTGCTGCCAGAGCAGCTTTACTGGTTTGGGGCAAAACTGTGTTACCTGACTGCGCTAATTTAAATCAGTTATCGCTTCAGGTCGATCCTGAACTGAAACAGGCCATTATGGACTTAAATCAGCACAGTTATGGTCAGGCTAGCGGCGACGAGGGGCGTGATAGCAGTAGCTGGAAAGGTGAGTTGCTATGGTCTGCGGTGCAAGCATTTAATCCACAGGATGTGAATCAGAAAGCACTCGAAAAAGTCGGCCTGGAACCGTTGTATCAGTCCTAGGACTGGTGCTATTGAGTCTGTTATTGGTACCAAATAGCTATTTGGAGGCTTATTGCACTGCCCGTTTATCTTTCATGGGCAAGCAGCAATACCTGCCCCTAATTATCTATGCCCTTTGATCTTTATTGAAATCTATTTGTAGTGCGCCTTTACTCTGATTCCGAATTACGGGCCCGGGAAAGCAGAAAAGTTAAATTTGCAGGCTGGTCTGTTAATGTTTTCGCGGCGCTGTGGCAGCCTAAACAGGTGCCGTTATCCGCCGTCTGCAGATAGGTTTCGAAGGCTGAGTTGGTCAGGTACCTGGGAACTTCACCGTTGGGAAACACTGCACTTTTGGTAGCGCCCTTCCATTGGGTTGTTGCAAGCGCATAGTTGGTCCACACAGTGCCGGCCAGTTTGTCCTGCCATGCCCGATTGATATACCGGGTGCCCACCGATGGCAACCAGCAACGGGTAACCTGCGGCGGTTTCACTGGTTCGTTATCGCTGTACCTTGCATAAGGAGGCTGGCCGGCCCACTTCCAATCCTCAGGGATTCCAGCCGGAGGCTGATTGGCTTGGCAATCTTCACAACTGGCGTCGAAAAAAGAATATCTGTTTTCAGGGTTAACCGACGCGGCGCAATTTTCAGGAAACAATGAAGTACTGACATGAATACTGTTAGGCCCCCGGGCATGGTCAGCAAAGGGTGCATTGTCCACATGCTCAAACGTTGTCCATATCCAGTCACCGCCGTTACCGCTTTCGGTGCGATTGACGATATGCATACCGACTAACCCAAGTGTGACCGGTAAGCACATGGGCTTGTTGTTCAGACTTTGTTCCGCACTGACTTCAATTAAACCATTGGTTACGTAGAAACGCTTCAACTGCTTATCATTTTCGGGGTCAAGAATTCGCCAGGCCGTTTTTATCGTCATGGCACCGACACTGCCACCCAGTTGATTTATTGGGTCCTGATAAAAACCTTTCGGGAAGTCGATAATACCGCCAGCCTGCTGAAACAGCTTTTGTCCGCTAAGGGTATGTAAGTTATTCTGTTTTATATACTTTTCCATCACTGGATTGATGCGGATATCGTATATAACATAATTTCCGTTTTGGTCGATCAAAGGCAAGCCATCAGCCTGAATGTAGGCCGAAGATAGCAGGCTCGATTGACTTAATTGCTTCCGTGTACAGAGCTCGGATTCGGGATAATTGAACAGTTCTCGGGGCGTGGTGTAGGTTTGCCAGTGTCTGGGCGATTCCGGTGAGCTACCAATATCCGCACTGCCTGACTTATCGACTGGCCAGTTAAGGGCAATAAATGATTGCCAGGAAAACAGATCGAAGGGGTTCTGTGCATTCTGCTCAATCAGCATGTAAATGAAAAACTTACTAAATTCCAAAACATCTTTCGGTAGCGTCGAACACAATTCTCGCCTGGGTTCGGTATCACAAAAATGTGCGGTGATGTCCAACTGAGCTTTGGAAAGTTGTGGCGGCAGAGGTAGCAACTCTGATCTCGCTGTAGCAGAGGCAATAAGCATCGCCAAGACAAACAGGCCTAAAAAAATACTGCGCCACGCCACACTGAAAGTGGAAATCCACTGCGAATGGACAGTTTCTTTTACAGCAAAACCGAACACTTTTTAATTCCTCGTTAATGCTTTGCCGTTTGCGCTTGCTTTGCAACGGACATATCGATTGATCCGGCACAGTAAGATATTCAGAATGGCAAGGCTAGCTTTTATTTTTCCGCAACCTCTCCTTTTTTATCTTCACCCTGGCCTACGACCAGTTTGGCTTTAAAATTATCCAGCAGATTGTTAAATGAAGGTTGATCCGTGCGGGCGTCAGTGAAGAAATCGAGCAGTGCATTCATCTGCCTTATGTCATCCTCTTGCCAGTTGAAAGCAACCAGCCTCACCACCGGCCGCTTAAAGATGGGCAGGGTATTATAATCGGCTCCCGGTGGGCCATCACGCCCCGCCATGCTGCGGCGCTGGCCGAGATAACCTGTGAAGCGGTAGAAAGCATCACTGGCCGGGATGTAACTTAACTGGTAATCCACTTCACGGGCGGCTTCGGTGACATCGTTGCCCGCCAGCCAGGGTTTCGATTGTCCGGTCACCAGATAAGGCAATGTTTCATCACTCATAAAACGCACGATTCGGTGCTCCTCTACGCCGTTATGCCAGGGATATAGCTCATTTGAGCGCTTTGCAGCAACCAGGCGAATATTGCCATTTTCAGGGCGAGGCAGATCGACACCCAGCACATAACTACGCTCATGATTATGCTGTTGCAGAATCAAGGCGATAGCGGTTGCCGATTCATCCAGCACCACAATCGCAGAGGTGTAATGATCCAGCTGGTGCCAGTCATCAGGATCGCCGATGAGCGGTAACAGCAGCTCCTGCCAGCCGGGGAGCCCGGCAGCCATTCCGGAACTGCGAAACACAAAATGATAGGTAAGAAAGGCAAGCTTCCCTAGCCGCGGATGCTCATCGTAGTCGATGCGCGCAAAGACTTCCGGCGTTACCGGACCCGGTTGCGGTTGATGCACGAACTCAATATTGGGATTGTCCCTGACCTGATTGAGCTGCCGGCTATCAACCTGCTCAGACAGCACCTTGCCTGCGGAATCCTTGAGAACGCCCTGGGCAATGTAATCCCGGTAAAAACTGATCGGGCCTTCGGATGTAGCATCGAGAAAGAGACGGGGGCGAAAACGGTTTAGCAGTGTTTGCTCTTCAGGGGTCGCGGCCTGGCTGTTTCGAGGGTTCTGGGCATAGTATTCACTGAACCCCGGAGCCTGTGAGAAATTGCTCCAGGAACGACTGCAACCAGCCATAGCAATCAATAGCATTGCTGCAACTATCAGGGAGAAGCCTGTTTTAACTGTGCACATAAGAGAAAACCCGTTGTTCGTTGTGCGTAGTTCGTGGTCTGAGAAACCCAACGTCCAGTTTGGCAGCTTTTTCTTACAATTTGAAACTTCCGGGCTCGTCAGGACTTCTTGTTTGTCGAACAACGGCCCCAGAAAGGTGAACAGTTATTTGTCGCCGAAAGTTTGTGCCGGAATCTCGCGGCGGGGCGCCGCTCCCACAGTGAGGGTGAGGTCTTTGTAGGAGGCCCGCCTCGCGCCGAAAGTTTGTGCAGTATTATCGCGGCGGGGCGCCGCTCCCACGGTGATGATGTCTTTGTAGGAGGTGCGCCTCGCGCCGAAAGTTTGTGCAGGAATCTCGCGGCGGGGCGCCGCTCCCACAGTGATGATGTCTTTGTAGGAGGTGCGCCTCGCGCCGAAAGTTTGTGCAGGATTAT